>NZ_JBIAZG010000001.1:390914-943321 GCF_042898885.1 Micromonospora sp. NPDC000316 | reverse complement strand
GCCAGCAAAAACTGACCAGTCCGGGGTATAAATCATAATTGGCACTGGCTTTACAAAGCACCCTGTTGAGTTCTCAAAGAACAACCACACACCGACCAGAAAGCCCCAACCCGGGACCCCATCGCGGGGCTTTTCGTTCGCGTCCCCGCCGCTCTCGCGCCGGGCACTTTTACTACGTTACCTCACCGTCCGCGCCGTGTCAAACCGTGTGTCCCGGTCTGTCGTGCTTGGTACGGGTTGGTCCCGGCGCACTCACGCAGCAGCGAACCGCTGCGTCAGGTCGTCGGATTTGGCAGGCCGGCCGCCGCAGTCTCCTGCGGGCTGCCCGGTGCCCTGCCGGGGCTGAACCTTACCCGGTCGGCTTCGCTGCACCAAATCCGCCTCGCGGCTGATCCGGTGAGCCCCGCCCGGACCGTGTCTCGCAGGAGCGAACCCCTGTTTGACCCGGCTGCCAGTTCGTTTCGGTGCTCCAGGACTTTCATCCCGTTTGCCCCGTTCCGCGCTGGCAGAGAGAAAGTTACGCGTCCGCGGGTTTGATCGTCAAATCCGCGGGTAGCGTCCCGCGTCACACTCGCGGCCCCACACAGAAGACCCATTCCCGCTCGCCGATCTTGAAGGCCGCAGGCGGCGCTACCCCCGTACCGCTGACCTGGTGTTGGCCAGCTGCGACGCCCTCCCAGTTCCGGGTGCGGCGGGCCCAGCAGGTCAGGACGACTGTCGCCGGCGAGCCGCGAACCAGGCCCGGATGCCCAGGACACCCACGGTGGTCCCGATGACGAGGGACGCCGCGATCAACAGTGCGTGCACCCAGAGAAAGCTGGTGGCGGCGCCGTCGGCAACCGTCCCGGACACCCAGGAACGCGGGTCCTGCCAGATGGCGACCGCGAACCTCGGCCAGATCACCCAGGTCCAGATCCCGACCCCGACCAGGAAGACGGCCCATCCTCGCGACAACACCATGGCAGTCGAGTATGCCAGCGGGCCTGCTCACGAGGCTGATCGCGGACGCGAGCCAGCGGCGACGACGCGCCCACCGGTGACAGCGCGTCCGTTTCCGACGACAGTCCGGTGGGCACTGCGAGACAGGACAGCCTGTGGACCGTCCACCCGGAGGTGCCCTCATGCAACCCTCGATCTTCAATCCCTGGGCCTGGCGCGACCCGTCCGCCCTCGCCGGCGGGTATGACCAGACCACCCCCTCGGTCGCGCCGCCGCAGCGGCAGGATGGTGAGCACGACGGCCCGGACGCGCCAGGCCCCGGCACGCCTGTGGACCTGGTGGGATATCAGGTGCAGGCGAGTGACGGGCGCATCGGCACCATCGACGAGGCGAGCGACGAGGCGGATGCCGGATACCTGGTGGTGGACACCGGGCCGTGGATCTTCGGTCAGAAGGTGCTGTTGCCGGCCGGCACGGTGGCCCAGGTGGACCACCAGGAACGCGTCGTGCACGTCGACCGGACCCGGCAGGAGATCAAGGACGCGCCGCCGTTCGAGTCGGACCCGGTTGACCCGGACTACCGGGAACGCGTCGGCAACTACTACTCCGACCGCTACCTTCCCCCTCCCGGCTCTGCACCGCGAGTAATCTGAGGCCGTGGTCCGGACGGGCACCTTCGCAGCCGAGGCGGTCGACATGGTCGACGGCCTCCCGCTCGGTGTGGTGCCCGCGTTCCCGACCAGCTCCGGCGATGGCCGTGAGCGAATCCTCGATGTCCTCCGTGCCGGTGGTCTGCGGTACCGCGCCGGCGCGCGATGGCGGACGGCTCGCTGAGCCGATCCCGCTGACCGAGCGGGGCGATCTCGCCCCGCTCGACGCGCGCCCACGCGTGACCCACCTTCCGCACGAAAGGCACATCTCCATGTCCATCGCACGCATGCTCACAGGCGACCGGCCCACCGGTCGCCTGCACCTTGGCCACTACGTCGGCAGCATCGCCAATCGGGTGCGGCTGCACAAGCGGTACGAGAGCTTCTTCATCATCGCCGACCTGCACATGCTCACCACCCGCAACCGTCGCGAGGACATCGACCAGGTCTCCGGCAACGCCCGGGAGATGGTGACCGACATCCTCGCCGCAGGCGTCGACCCGGACCGGGCAACCTTCTACCTCCAGTCGGCCATCCCGGAGGTGGGCGACCTCAACACCCTCCTACAGAACCTGGTGACCGTGCCGCGCCTGGAACGGGTGCCGTCGCTGAAGGACATGGCCCGCGACGCCGGCAAGGAGGAGATGCCGTACGGGCTGCTGGGTTATCCGGTGCTCCAGGCCGCTGACATCCTCTGCGTGAAGGGCGAGGTGGTCCCGGTCGGCAGGGACAACGCCGCGCACGTCGAGGTGACCCGGGAGATCGCCCGGCGGTTCAACCATCTGTACGGGCCGGTCTTCCCGGTGCCCGAGCTGATCCAGGCGGACACGCCGAGCCTGGTGGGCACCGACGGCGCGGCGAAGATGAGCAAGAGCCGGGGCAACACGATCGCCCTTTCCGACGACAGGGCCACCGTTCGCCGGAAGGTGCGCGGGATGTACACGGATCCGAACCGGGTACGGGCGGACGTACCGGGGACGGTGGAGGGAAACCCCGTCTTCGCGTACCACGAGGTTTTCAACTCGGACCGCGACGAGGTCGCGGACCTGGCCCGGCGGTACCGGGCCGGGCAGGTGGGTGACGTGGAGGTCAAGGAACGGCTGGTCGACGCGTTGGAGCGGTTCCTGGAGCCGATCCGGGAGCGCCGCGCGGAGATCGAGGCGGACCGTGGGCTTGTCGACCGGCTGATCGTCGAGGGCACGGAACGGACCCGGCAGGTGGTGCGGCAGACTCTGGCTGAGGTACGCCGGGCGATGGGGTTGACCGGCGCGTATCAGCAGGTGCGGCGGCGGGCCGAGCGGAGCCGGCGGCGGACGGACGCCCCCACCTGAGACTGTTGGGCCGGAGTAGGCGCAAAGTTTTCCGGCCGCCGTGTCGATATCCCTGGGCCTCGTTCGTCATCATGCTGTGCGGCGACCCGCCGTGCCGAGAGGAGCCGAACGTGAAGTACATGCTGCTGTTCATGGGCCCCGCGAACGCCGCGGAGGCCGACAACGGGTGCACAGTCGAGGACTGGATGCGCTATGACCGGGAGTTGAAGGATGCCGGGGTCTGGGTCTCGGGACACCCGTTGCAGGATCTGACGACCTGCACGAGCGTGCGGGTCGGCCCGGCCGGTGAACGCACGATCACCGACGGGCCGTTCGCCGAGACCCGCGAGGTGCTCGGCGGGTACGACATCATCGACGTTCCCGATCTCGACGCCGCGCTGGAGTGGGCGGCGCGCAGCCCCGGCGCCACCGGGAGCGGGTCGGTGCAGGTCCGTCCGGTCTTCGAGGTCGGGGTCTGACGGTGCGGGGCGAGGAGGCAGCCGTCGGTTCGTCAGTGGAGGCGGTGTTCCGGGAGGAACGCGGACGGCTGCTCGCCTCGCTCGTGCACCGGTTCGGCGACCTCGACCTGGCCGAGGAGGTCGCCTCCGAGGCCATCGAGGCGGCGCTCGTGCACTGGCCGACCGATGGTGTGCCGAGCCGGCCCAGCGCCTGGCTGCTCACCACGGCCCGCCGCCGTGCCGTGGACCGGCTGCGCCGTGACCGGGTCCTGGCGACCCGGCTCGCCGTGCTCCAGGCGGAGGCCGAGCGGGCCGATCCCGCCCCACCCGCCGACGCGGGCCGCGACCTGCCCGACGACCGGCTGGCGCTCTTCTTCACCTGCGCACATCCGGCCCTACCCGCTCAGGATCGAGGGGCACTCACCCTGCGATTTCTCGCCGGCCTCACCACCGCCGAGGTCGCGCGGGCCTACCTGGTGCCGCCGGCGACCATGGCCCAGCGGCTCGTCCGGAGCAAGCGGAAGATCCGCGACGCGCGCATCCCGTTCCGGGTGCCCGGCACCGACGAGCTGCCCGAACGGCTGCCCACGGTGCTCCAGGCCGTCTACTCGGTCTTCACCGAGGGGTACGCGGCGAGCTCCGGCCCGGATCTGCAACGGACCGACCTCGCCGAGGAGGCCATCCGGCTGGCCCGGATCCTGCGCCGGCTGCTGCCCGGCGAGCGGGAGGTCGCGGGGCTGCTGGCATTGATGCTGCTCACCGACGCCCGACGTGCCGCGCGTACCGGGCCGGAGGGTGAGCCGGTCCTCCTCGACGACCAGGACCGCGCCCGCTGGGACCAAGCGATGATCGACGAGGGGCGGGCGTTGGTGCTTGTCGCGCTTACCGGCGGGCCACCGGGGCCGTACGGCGTGCAGGCCGCGATCGCCGCGCTGCACGACGAGGCTCCGGACGTGGCCGGCACCGACTGGCCGCAGGTGGTGGCGCTCTACGACGTGCTGCTCGGGCTGATCCCCTCGCCGGTCGTGGCGCTCAACCGGGCCGCCGCGGTGGCGATGCGGGACGGGCCGGAGGCGGGGCTCGCGCTGCTTGACGAGTTGGCCGACGACCCTCGGCTGCGCGGCTACCACCTGTATCCGGCGACCCGCGCCGACCTGCTGCGTCGGCTCGGCCGCAACGGCGAGGCCGCAGCGGCGTACCGCAGCGCGTTGACGCTTGTCGGCACCGAGCCGGAGCGGGCGCATCTGCTCCGCCGGCTGGCGTCCGTCACGGCCGACTGAGGCTGGCCCGCCAGCCCGCGCAGTACCCTTCCCCGGTGAGTCTGCCTCTGCCTCCCGGCGAGTTCGCCGCGTACCTGTTCGACTGCGACGGCACAATCGTCGACTCGATGCCGCTGCACTACGTGGCCTGGCGGCGTGCCCTCGACGAGTGGGGCTGCGAGTTCCCCGAGGACCTGTTCTACGCGTGGGGTGGCCGGCCGACCGCCGACATCGTCGTCACCCTCAACGAGCAGCAGGGCCTGAACATGCCGGTGGCGACGGTCGTCGAGCGCCGGGAGAGCTACTACGAGGAGTTGCTGCCGCAGCTCGCCGCCGTACCCGAGGTGCTGGCGCACATCCACGACGCGCACCGGCGGGTCCCGTTCGCCGTCGTCTCCGGCAGCACCCGGGCGTCGGTCACCGCGTCCCTCGACACGCTCGGCCTGCTGGACCGCTTCGACGTGCTGGTCTGCGCCGACGACTACACGCGGGCCAAGCCGGACCCGGAGGCGTTCCTGCTCGCGGCGGAGCAGCTCCGCGTACCCCCGGGATCCTGCCTGGTCTTCGAGGACACCGACCTGGGCATCCAGGCCGCGACGGCGGCCGGCATGGCGTCGGTACGCGTGCCGCAGCAACGCACCAGTTGAGGTCTCAGGCGATGGTCAGCAGCAGCTTGCCCGCGTAGGAGGTCTGCAACCGTCGGTGCGCCGCGACCACCTTGCCCAGCGGAAACTTCTCGGCGACGTGCACCACGAACGGCCCCGCCTCGATCAGTTCGTTGAGGCGCTGCAACTGGCGTGGATTGGCCTCGCCGTCGTACGCCCGGACCTGGACGCCTGGCCGTTCGCTCGGCTCCGGCCGCACACCGTGGGCGTACGCGACCACGCCACCGTCGGTCAGCGCCTCGGTGAGCCGGTCCAGCGTGTCGCCGCCGGCCATGGCGAGGATGCCTGCCACCCCGTCCGGTGCCGCGTCCCGGATCCGTTCGAGCACCTGGGCGGTGTCGCCGTGGCCGTCGATTGACACGTCGGCGCCGAGCCGGGTCACCAACGCCACCCCGTCCGGCCCGGACGCCACGGCGATCACGTTGAGCCCCTGCCGTTTCGCCAACTGCACGGCCAGGTGGCCCTGACCTCCGCTCGCCCCGAAGATCAGCAACCAGGCGCCAGACGGCAGGCCGAGTGTGTCCAGGCCGGCCAGTGCGGTGAGCGCGTCGGTGGACATGGCGGCGGCGTGCTCCGCCGGCACACCGTCGGGCACCTTCGCCGCGTACTCGGCCTTCGTCACCGCGTACTCGGCGTAGAAGCCGCCCTTGGGCCGGGTGGTGGCGGAGACGTAGACGAGGTCACCGGGCGCGACGTTGGTGACCTTGCTGCCGATCGCGACGACGGTTCCGGCGCCGTCGGAGCCGGGCACGATCGGGAACTCGGTGCCCTCGGGCACCAGCACACCCTCCCGCTCGTACGCGTCCCACACCCCCACGCCGGCGCTCCACACCTTGATCAGCACCTCGTCGGCGGCGACCTCGGGCACGGGCATCGTCCGGAGGGTGATCACCTCTGGCCCGCCGAACGCGTCGAAGGCCGCGACCTGCATCCGCTCGGGCACATCCCCGTCAACCATGTGGAATCCCCCTCCGGGCCGGCGTCACCGTCGCAGCATGCCGGCTGCGCGGCGGCGCCGGCCCTGGGCTCGGGCACCGTTCACCCGCAAGGGGCGGCCGGGTGTCAGGCCGTCTGCGCTCCCTGGCCGCGCAGCGCCTGCGCGACGGCGTCCCGCACCCGGGCGTCCTCCCGCGTCCTGCGCTGCGACCGGCTGCGCCGCCGGTACAGAAGGGCACCCACGAGTACGGCGATCAGAGCGACAAGTGCCAGCGTCAGCATCCAGGGCAGTGCCCAGCCGTGTGCCGTGGCCTGGACGGGCTTGAGCGAGGTGGTGGAGCCGGACGCGTCGGTGAGCAGGGGTGTGAGGGTCGCTGTCGACGCGAGCCGGACCGCGGGCGTCACGCCGTGCAGGGGCACCGTCACGTCCCAGCTCTCACCGGGAAGCAGCTCCGGTGGCGCGGCGATCTTGTCGGCCCGGACGCGCAGCATGCCGAACGGGCCCGAGACCGACACGTCCTGCTGGCCGGACAGGGCCGCGTTGCCGGTGTTGTGGATCCGGTACGAGACGGTGGCGTCGCCCTTGCCGAACGGGTTGAGCGTGCCGTCGTAGCGGACGTGGAAGTCCTCGATCGCGAGTGTCGGCGCGAGTTCACCGCCGACCCGCAGCTTGATCCGGATACCGAGGCGCCGATCCACGTTGATGCCCTCGGCCTGGTTGGCCTGGGTCAGCGCGGTGAGGATGCCGCCGACATAGTCACCGGGCGTGGCGTTGTCGGGCACGCTGATCCGGAACGGGACCTGGGCGGTCTTGCCGGGTTGGATCACGACGCTGTCGGAGCCCGCGTGCGCCCAGGCACCGATCGCGACGGACTTCTTGTCCCTGGTCAGCAGGTCGAGCTGGCCCGCGCCGGTAGTGAAGCCGTCGGCCGCGTACACGGAGAGGTTCAGTGCCGCCGGGCCGCGGTTGGCCACGACCATGGCGTCCTCGACGACCCCGCCGGGGTTGACGTTGTAGCTGTAGCTGGACCGGGCGGCGCCGTAACTGTTGGAGGCCGTCCGCACCGTCCAGGCAACGTCACCGTCCGCTGCCACGGCGGGGCCGGCGACGACGCCGACGGTCGCGACGGCGGCGAGCAGGGACAGGACGGTCATACGAAGGAGGGCGACGACGGTGGCTTTCCGGCGCGTTGCGGTCGTTGACATCTCGGGGTCCTCAGGCGGGTCGGTGGTGGGAACGAGCGGCGGGGTAAGCGCCCGCGAGGGCGCCTACCCCACCGGCTCACACGGGTCCGGTCAGCTGCTCAGCGCAGTGATCGTGAGGGTGGCGCGGTAGCTGCCCTTCGCGACGCTGTCCGGGATCTTCAGGTCCAGGTCAGCGCCGAGCTTGGCGCCGCCCCGGGGGTGACCCTGAGCGGCAGCACCGAGGCCGCTGGAGACCGAGAGGCCCTTGCCCTGGTCGTCGAAGGACGACAGGACCGGAGCACCGGCCTCGGCGCCGGCACCGGCGTCGAGCACGTACGGGGTCCAGCCCAGGTACGAGCCGGAGAACTTCTTGTCGCCGTCCTGGAAGTCACCCACGTTCGCCGAGATCGACCACGGGGCGAGCGAGCGGCGGCTGTCCGACACGAGAATCGGGTTGATCTTGCCGTTGGCCTCGAAGTAGGTGCCGTCGCGCTCCTGCGCGACACCGAGGTCGACCAGGCCGTTGTAGCCGTCGATCGTCCAGCCGAACTCGCCCGGAGCCGGGTTCGGCACGTTGACCTGGATGGACTGGCCGTCACCGTTGTACGGGTGCACTGTCACGTTGTCGACGATCGAGCCGACCGGCTGACCATCCGGGGTGTTGACGCAGGAGACGCCGGCCTCGACGGCCGCGTTCGGCGCCGCGCAGGTGCCACTGCGGATGTTCGCCAGGACCAGCTTGTCGCCGCGCACCTGCACCTTGACGTAGCTGCGGACGTGCTCCTGGTTCTGCACCGAGTTGTACCAGTACTTGCCCGGGTCCAGCGGGTCCGGACCGTTGCCGCGGATGCCGGTGCCGGTGTTGTCCGGCTTCTTGATGTCGTAATACTTCGAGCCGGAGGCCGAGTTGGCAGTCACGTAGATGACGCCACCCGGGCCGGGGAACACGTCGGCAGCACCCGGCTTCTCGGCCGGGTTCTCCTTCTGGCCGTTCTTGATGGAGTAGCTGCGCGAGTAGCTGTGGTCGTGACCCTGCAGCACCATGTCGATGCCGAGGTTCGAGAACGCGGTGGTGAAGTCCTCCCGCCGCTGCTTGTTGTCGGTGTCGGTCGCGTGGCTGGCCGGCGAGTAGATGGAGTGGTGGTAGACGAGCACCTTCCACTTGGCCTCGGAGCCGTGCTTGTTGACCACGTCGGTGATGTACGAGACGTGCGCGGCGTCACCGGCGTTGCTGCCGTCGGTCGGCAGCTTGTAGCTGTTGCTGTTGATGTCGATGAACAGCACGTCCTTGTAGACGAACCAGTAGTCGCCACCGGACTTGGTGCCCGCCGGATTCCCGTTGTCGTAGTACGGGGCCGTGCGGTCGGTGTTCGGGGTGAAGTGGTGCTGCTCGTAGGACTTCCCGCCGACGTCGTGGTTGCCGATGGTGGCGACGACCGGGTACTGCCGCAGCTGGTCGGGCGCCATGAACGAGGTCCACTGGCCCTCGTCGTTCGCGGACTCGACGTGGTCACCGCCGGAGACCAGCAGCTCGGCGTTCGGGTTGGCCGCGGTGGCGACCTTCAGGGTGTCCTCCCAGCCGGCCTGGTCCTTCAGCCGGTCGCCGGAGGAGCCGATCTGGGGGTCGCCGAGGAACAGGAAGTCGTAGTCGCCCTCGAAGTCCTGTGTCTTGAAGGCGTACGCCGGGGACCAGTTGCCCTCGGAGCCGACCCGGTACGAGTACGCCGTGTTCTCGCGCAGGTTGCTGATCGTGGCGTGCCTGTTGAAGCCGGTGGTGGAGGTGTTCGCCGCACCAACGGCGTCGAAGCTGACGGCGCTGGCCGGGAACTCGCCGTTGACGATCTCGGCGGTCGGGGCGAGCTGGATCTTCTGCGCCGTGTCGGCGGAGGAGTACCAGGTCACGATGCGCTGGGTCTCGTTGGCGCCGACGCCGAGGATCACGCTGCTGATCGTGGTGGACTCGGCCGCGCTGGCACCGGCCATCAGGCCGCTACCAAGGGCCGCGCCCATCCCGAGGAATCCGGCTACGACCCCGGCGACCAGGCGCCGCCGCACGAGCCCGGAGGCCCGTGTCGAGGTGCTCAATGTCATCGACATTGTTCCCTTTTCAAATAGAGGGATGGATTGTTCTTTGCCCGACAGTGGGCAAGCAAATCCAAGCTTTCGTTGCCCGATGAACCGACCATGAACGTGATCTTGCGAATGGCTGCACTTCGCGAACTACTTAGCCCTACTCATGATCCAGAAAGGCGCTGCACAAACCAGACCAAGCCCATAATGGACACACCCGCTGAAACAGCGCCGGTCGCCCAGAGGCCGGCTTTCGGCGCACGGCGACGCAGCAGGAGCAGCAGCGGGAAGACGACAGCGATAATCCCCAACTGAACGACCTCGATGCCGATGTTGAACACCAGCAGGGACCACAGCAGGGTCCACGACCACGCCTCGTCGATGCCCAGCGCGCCCGCGAAGCCCAGCCCGTGCACGAGGCCGAAGCAGAACACCACGCCGAGCCGGATCCAGCCGGAACGGTCCAGGCTGAAGTGGCCGCGTCCGGCCGCGTCCAGGTCGGTCGCGTGACCACCGCGCCGCCAGATTCCCCACAGGTGCCAGCCGGCGACGACGGCGATCGACAGTGCGATGACCGGCTCCACGATCGCCCCCGGCACCTCCACCAGACCGAGGGCCGCCAGCATGAACGTCACCGAGTGCGCCAGGGTAAAACTCGTGGCCGCGAGCACGATCTCCCGCAGCCGTCGCGACCCGGCGATGAGCGCCAGCAGGAACAGGATGTGATCGATGCCGGACAGCAGATGCTCGGCACCGAGCAGGAAGAACTCCCCGAACCGCTCGTACCACGCCTGCGCTGTCGAGAAGGAGGGGTTGGCGGCGTCGAGGGCCGCACTGCCCGAGCGGCCGTCGATCTCGTAGGTGACGATCGTCTTGGTGCCCTTGACGTAGCCCTCGCCGTCGGGGAAGAGCCCGCTGCGCACCTCGTGCTCGTCGGCCAGCTCGGTGCAGGTCCAGTCCAGCACCAGATTCGCGTACGGCACGCCCTCGCGCTCGCCGATCGTCGCGTCGCCCACCTGGCTCGGCCGGCAGGCCGCACCGCGTGAGGTCACCGAGAGGCGGTCGGAGACATACGTGAGGACCGTCGACGCGTGACTCCGTAGGGCTGCGGCCTGGGCGCCTGTGTCACCCGCTTCGAACGCGGCGGTTCCCGCCTGGAAGAGCGGATCGTCGCCATCGGCATCGGCTGCGGACACGATGAGGAGGTCATATTCGAGGTCGACCGCCGTGCGAATGTGACCCTCGTCTCCGGCCGCGATCTTCGCGTACACAGTCGACGAAAAGCCGTGCGCGGACGCCGGGCCGGTCCCCAAAAAAGGGATCACCGCCGCGATGATCCCGACAGCGATGACGATAACGGTACGGCGGACGTGCCCTAACATGCGACTCCCTCGGTTGGCCAGTGCACGTTGCATGTCCCGGGTGAACGGCAGCCCGCGCACCGACGAACCGCCGGATAACAAAGTCCCCGAACGACCACCAACGGATTGCCGGCAGGCGGAATTGAGATAGGAATACGAAGCACTTCCCGCCACCACGTGAAAGGACGACCGCCGTGCGCCCCCCGCTTCGGGCCGTCGCCATGCTGGCCGCGACCGCCGCGCTGGTCACCGCCTGCAACGCAGGCGACGACTGGTCACAGCCACACCCCGCGCCCAGCGCCATCGGCACACTGGGCCCAGGGTTCGTCGACCCCTCCACGAAGCCCGCTCCGGAGGCGACCATCACGCCGCAGCCCGGCTCGTGGGCCGGCGTTCACCCGCCGAAGGACTACCGGGTCGTCCTGCTTACCGCTGGTGACGACAAGCCGACCACGTCCCTCGTCGCGGCGGTCAAGGACTGGGCCGACGACGAGGATGTCGCCCTTCGGACGATCACGGTCGGCACCGCGAAGGACGCCGTTCCGAGCATCGTCAAGGCCATGGAGATGGGCCCGGACCTCATCGTCACCGCTGGCAACGACCTCATCGACGCCCTCGCGATGGTCACTCCCAACCACCTCGACGAGAAGTTCCTCGTGGTGGGCGCGGAACTGGCCGAGCCCACCCACAACGTCACGGCTGTCGACTGGTCCGGCGCGTCGTTCCGTGGCGAAGGGCTCGGGATGTCCTCGACGTACGACGCGGGCTCGTTCACGGCCGAGCGGTGTGCCGCCGCCATCCGGGCGGGCGTCGCCGCCGTCCTCAACGACCTGACCGGGATCGTCGTCTGGCTGGATCAGCCGCCGCGCGGGTGACGCTGGAGCCCGCCGGCAGGCTCATGTCGACCGTCCGGACCCGCTCGGTCAGGTCAGTAGGCGAACGGCCAGCCGGCCGAGTCGTAGCCGATGAGATTGATGCCGAGCAGGGACGTGCCGTTGTTGGCGTAGTAGTGGTAGACGAGCACGTCGGCGTCGCTGTCCGCCATGACGGCCTGGTGACCGGGGCCGTGGACACTGCCGTGGCCGGCCAGCACCTGGGTGCCGCCGCCGGCATTCATCGCGGTGCCGTTGCGGTCGACATACGGGCCGGTGACGCTTGTCGACCGGCCGACCATGACCCGGTACGTGCTGGACGCGCCCTGGCAGCAGCGGTCGAAGGACACCCACTGGTAGTAGTAGGAGCCGCGCTTGACGATCACCGGCGCCTCGATCGCGCCGCCACCACGGCCGGCGATGCTGTGGATCGTGCTGTCGGCGCGCTTGCCGGTCGCCGGGTTGAGCGCGATCAGCTTGATACCTGACCAGAACGAGCCGAAGCTCAGCCACCACCGGCCGTCGGAGTCGACGAACAGGTTCGGGTCGATGGCGTTGAAGTTGTCCGAGGTGCGGGTCTCGATCACCAGGCCCTGGTTGGTCCAGCTGCCGGATTCGCCCGTGGTGCTGGTCGCCAGGAAGATCGCCGACCGGTTCGAGCCGAAGGTGGAGGCCGAGTAGTACATCCAGTACCGACCACCACGGTAGGTGAGGTCGGGCGCCCACAGGTTGCGGCTGCCGCCGGTGTAGGCAGTGGTCCACGGCGCACCGCCCGGGAAGGCGTTGCCCGCGTTGCGGAACGCGATCCGATCGGTGGAGGTCTTCAAGGCGATGTTGTCGCCGGTGTGCGCCACCAGGTAGCCGCCGTTGGGCCGGCGCACGATCGTCGGATCGTGCACACCGACGTTGCCGGTCACCAGTCCGGGGTTGGGGTAGGCGGCCGGCGGGACCGTGGGGGTCGCGGCGGCCAGCGGCAGCACGGCGCCGCGCGGCGCCGCGTCCGACGGGCGCGTGGTCAGGGCCACGCCGCCGACCGCGACGACCACGATCGAGGCCAGCAGCGCGGTGAGTCGGATGCGGGACCGAGGTACGGCGAGAGCGGACGACATCATGGCAGTCCTTCGGATAGGGCTGGGTCGACGCCGTGGACCGCCGCATCGACAGGTGGCCGACCGGCCTACGAACGAGGGGCCGGTGCAACCCTGGTGCCGGGGGATGACCGCCTCGTTACTGGCCGAGGTCCATTGATGTTCTCGATAACATCGATGTGCGTCAAGGTGTTCACGTCGGACCGAGCCTGCGGATCGTCACCGCCGGCTGCGCCGTTTGTGCTTGGAAGCGCCGGTGAACCTGCCACCATCCAAGGCCGGGGCCGCAGACCGACGCGGCGGGGTGTCTCGACGAGGAAACAGCCGCCCGAACGGAATGCGGGACAGCAGCAGAGGAATCGCCAGCACCAGGATCCCGAACCCGACCGCGCCAAGCACCCCCTGCGCACGGCCGCGGTGCCCGCTGAGCTGATCGAAGTCCGTGACGAAGTCCTCCGGGTCGGCCGGGTTCACCCAGATCGACATCTCGTGACCGGGTGGCCGGCACACCTCGAAGCAGCCGACCTCCTGCTCGTACGTCCGGCCCGACAACTCGTACCGGACAAACATCGTGGTCGACGAACTCTCCCGATTGCCGCCGGCCTCCGTCACCCGGTCGTAGACAAGCGCCCGCGCCGGAACACCCGTGGCCCTCAACTCGGCCATCCAGTCGTCGAGCGCGAGTTGGGTATGGATCGGCAGCCACAACAGCGCACCGCCGGCCACGACCAGCAACACGCATCCGAGGGTCACCCAGACCGGCGAGCGTCGCGGCTTGATCACGCGATCATCATGGCGCGATCAAGCAACAATCTGGTCGATGGGCACGGTTGGCTCGCCCTCAGAGGGCGCGGAGGTAGCCCGAGCTGGCTATCCGCTCGGACGCCTGCGCATACCACCGTTCAGTCGCTGACCCTGCTGCGGGACTGGTACACCAGGTCCTGGTACTCGGGGTGTCGGTCGATCCACCCCGCGATGAACGGGCAGGTGGCCAGGACCCGCAGGTTCGCCTCGCGTGCCGCGTCGAGAGCGGTGCGGGCAAGTGCCGCCCCGACTCCCTTGCCCTCGTACTCCGGCGAAACCTCGGTGTGCACGAACGCCACGAGTTCCGCCGTGCGGATGTACTGCGCGACACCCGCGACCTTGGACTCTCCCTCGAACCGGGCCTCGTACCGATTCGCTTCGGGAACGTCGTTCACTCGCAGTGTCATGCTTCCTCCATACGTGGTGGCTACCGGGCAGCCCTCGGCGACGTACTGCACGAAAACCTTAGCCACTGACCCAGAGGGCACTTCCGGATGCGCAAGTGCGGGTTGTTCCCGGAATCCCGCGCGTGCGCCTCCCCCCGGTGTGCCAGGGACCGGACCACGTCCCCGGGCACACTGCCGCCGGGCCCTGGGGCTCAGGCCGCCGACCGGAGCCCGGCGGGACGACGCCGGAGAGCGGTCTCGAGCAGGGCCGGGGGCCGGTATTCCTGGTCGAGCGCGGTGACGTCGGTGCCCGGCGAGACGATCTCGTCGATCCGGTCGAGGAGGTCGTCGGACAGCTCGACGTCGGCCCCGGCCAGAAGGTCGTCGAGGTGTTCCATGGTGCGCGGGCCGAGGAGCGCGGCGCTGACGCCCGGGTGGGCGATGGCGAAGGACATGGCCAGGTGGGTCATGGGCAGGCCGGCCTCCTTCGCGAGCGGGGCGAGTTGTTCGACGACGTCGATACGGCGCTCGTCGGACAGGTGACGGGAGAACTGGGCGCGCTTGAGGTCGTTGTCGCCGCCCTTGCGCACCCGGCCGGTCAGCAGGCCCTGGCCGAACGGGCCCCACACCATGACGCCCATGCCGTACTCCTGCGCGAGCGGCAGGACCTCCCGTTCGATGCCACGGTTCAGGATCGAGTACGGCGGCTGCTCGGTGCGGAACCGCTGCAGCCCGGCGCGTTCGGCTACCCACTGGGCCCGGACGATCATCGAGGCGGGCGTGGTCGACGAGCCGATGGCGCGCACCTTGCCGGCCCTGACGAGGTCGGTCAGGACGGAAAGGGTCTCCTCCAGGTCGGTATCCGGGTCGGGCCGTTGGAGCTGGTAGACGTCGATGTGGTCGGTGCCGAGCCGGCGCAGGGACTTCTCGACGGCGGTGGTGATCCAGCGGCGCGAGGCGCCCTTCTGGTTGGGGCCCTCGCCCATGGGCAGGCCGACCTTTGTGGCCAGGACCACCTCGTCGCGGCGGCCCTTCAGGGCTCGTCCGACGATGTCCTCCGAGTCGGCGTAGCGGTCGGCGGTGTCGATGAGGTTGATCCCGGCGTCGATCGCCTTGTGGATGATCCGGACCGACTCGTCCGGGTCGTTGCCCATCTGGCTGGCGAACATCAGCGTGCCGAGGCCGTAGGGGCTGACCTTGATCCCGGTCCGCCCGAGGTTGCGGTACTTCACGAACGTGCTCCTTCGGCGCAGAGCGGCGGGTGGGTCCCCGCCGGCCACCGGCGTCGACCGGTACATCCACCGTCCACGGACCTGCGGGCATCGACCAGTACCCGCCGCAGCCGGTGGACCCGCAGTACCACGACGGAACGCGGCCGATCGGCGACACTCGGGAGATGACCGGAGCCACGGATCTCGGTAGGGCGTTGCACGCCTGGCGGGATCGCACGAAACCGGCCGAGGTCGGCCTGCCGAACGACGGAGGCCGGCGCGCGCCAGGCCTGCGGCGTGAGGAGCTCGCCCTGCTCGCCGGCTTGTCCGTCGACTACATCGTGCGGCTCGAACAGGGCAGGTCGACGAATCCGTCCCCGCAGGTGCTGTCCGCGTTAGCCCGGGCATTGCGGCTGACGACGGCGGAGCGTGAGCACCTCTTCGTGCTCGCCGGTCAGGCGGTGCCGAGCACCGGGCAGGTTTCCGATCATGTGCCGGCAGGCGTCCAGCGTCTGCTCGATCGACTGACCGGCACACCGCTGAGTGTGTACGACGCCGCCTGGAACCTCATCACGTGGAATCCGTTGTGGGCGGCACTGTTCGGTGACCCGCCACCGTCACGCGGCTTCGCCAGGAATGCGGTGTGGTGGTCCTTCGTCGCACCGCCCGCCGGATACCCCGAGGCGGTGAGCCGGAAGACGGGTCACCGCGCGGCCTTCGTGTCCGACCTGCGGGCGGCGTCGGCCCGCTACCCGAAGGACGCCGGACTGGCCGCACTGACCGATGAGCTCCGTACCCGGAGCAGTGACTTCGTGGCGCTGTGGGATTCCGGCGTGGTGGGTGTGCACGAAACCCTTACCAAGACGGTCCGGCACGCGAGCGTCGGCGAGCTCACCCTCGACTGCGACATCCTCGCGGCGCTCGGCACCGACCTGCGGATCATGGTCTTCAGCGCGGCGGAGGGCAGCGAGACCGCCGGGCGGCTGCGGCTGCTGGACGTCGTCGGCGTCCAAGCACTGACGGGTGCCGCAACGGATACGTGATCGCCGAGCGCAGTCCCGACCGGCGGACCGGCCCTGCGGCGCACGAGCCTCGATAGGCCGGCAGGTCTGCTCCTACTTCCAGTCGGGTAGGTGTGGCAGGGTGCCCGCCGGTTCGACGGTGAGACCGGTGCCGTCACCGCGCCCGATCAGCCACGCCAGGAGCACACCTGCCTCACCCTGGACCGTTCTGGCCGGCCGCGCGCCGAGCCGGTGGGTCACGTCCTCCCCCCGGACGACCAGCCGGAGGTCGGAGACCTCCGGTCGATCCCGCAGATCGGCGACGACATTTGCCAGCTCGGCCCGGACGAACCAATCCGGCCAGTCCGGTGGGCCGTATCCGGCGTCGAGGTCGACGTGATGGACCTCCAGCTCCTGAAGCCGGCTGGGCACCACGTCGTCGACGCTGCGCTCCTCCTCGCCGAGCCAACAGACGGTCCGCCCCCAGCGGTCGGCCGGATGGTCCGCGATGGCGGCACGCAGTCGCTCGTCAGCGCGCCGGAAGTCCGCCACGAGCTCCGAGCGGCTGCGGCGCGCCCACTGCTCGATCTCCCGATCCCGGGCGGCCTCGTCCGGATACTGGCGGATCGCCCCGCCGGTTCGGGCCGCTTCCAGGAGCCGCACCCGGGAATCCGCTCCCCGGCTGAGGTGGGCCAGCACGTGCGCGCGGCTCCAGCCCGGCAGTCGGGACGGGCCGCGCAGCGCGTCGTCACCCAACTGGTCGACGGTCGCCAGGACCCGGTTGGCGGCCTCGGTGATGCACGACAGGAGGTTGGTGAGGGAATCCGCGAAGACGGGCGTGGACACGATGTCACCGTACCCAGCTTTCCCCGGCACGGCGCGGTGAGCCACGCGCCACTCACCCCTCGTAGCTGACTATCGACCGACGCCGTGGTCGGAGGCTCGATCCAACCCTCCAGCGCATCACCCAAAGTTACCGGTTTAGCAACCATCAGTGGGGTACTCACAATCTTCATGGAGATCGATGCCTACCTCAGGCCGCCACGCATGACTGTCCGAACCGGCACGCACCCGCCCCAATGATGCTGACAGTCCGACCCCGTCGGACGTAGGCCGCCCGCCCGCGCCGGATTCTTTCCGGCGGTGCGCTGTCCGGCTGTCGCGCCAATCGCGGCACCCGCACCGAATCAGCAATATGCGGCCCTTCCTGCACCGCTGGTGAACACAGTGGTCGACGACGTCGACCACCACATATTCCTGCCTGCGGGCAGGCCGTTTCATCGCCAAATATTCTGCGAGCAGTCGGGTTGCGAAGGTTCTCGGTCAGGGCTAGAAAGGAGTTGAGACACGTCAATGTCAGCGTCAGCGATCCTCGCACCACTTCGTCGCCGGATCTGGCTGGCAACTACCCAGCAAGGAGGGACACGGATATGGGTAATTCACCGTTGAGCATCCTGTCGTGCACCGACTTCAACGGCAACAACCTGCCGGAGAAGCTGCTGCACAGCACGTTCGACGACCTGATGGCCACCCATGGCTACGTCTACATGTGCAACGTCCCGGACGACTTCGACCAGGTCGCCTTCTGCCGGCGGATCGGTGGCTTCATCCCCAACTACAACGGGGCAGTGGTGGGTGACGTCCGCCCCGAGCCCGGCATGGATGACGTCTACCACGCGGGCAACACCCGTCCCCTGTTGCCGCACACCGAGGGGTACGACTTCCAGATCGTGCCGCCGCGGTACATCGCCCTCTGGTGCGTCACCCCCTGCGAGGGCGAGGGAGGCGAAACGACCCTCATGGACGCCCACGCCTTCATGCGGACGCTTGACGAAAAGACGCGGCAACTGCTCACCACCCGCACGTACCAGTGGAAGACAACGGACGGAATCAAGCGCCTCGGACTCGATCTGCACACTCAGCATCCGGTTCTGGAGAATCACCCGGACGGCCTCATCGTCCGTTTCTCCTGCAACAATCTGGTGCGGGACGAGGACGATCCGGCAACGGCCGTCCAGAAAAAGGTCCGCGAGCATTTCGCGGAGCATCACATCGTCATCAGGTACGACCGCAACGACATGCTGGTCTGGGACAACTGGCGGATGCTGCATTCCCGCACCGCATTCAACGACCGTAACCGACACCTGCGCCGGATCCAGATCGCGCACCGTCAGCCCGTCGAGCCCGTGACCGATCTCAACCACCGGAACGAGCCCGCCCAAGCCGCCGTATGACCGCGTTCGAACCACCGGAGGGACCCCTATGCAGCGCACGATGCTGAAGTCGAAGATTCACCGCGCCACCGTCACGCAGGCCGACCTGCACTATGTGGGTTCGCTGACCCTCTGCCGGGACCTGATGGCGGCCGCCGATCTGCTGCCCGGCGAGCGAGTCGACATCGTGGACATCAACAACGGCAACCGGCTGTCGACGTACGTCATCGAAGGCCCGCCCGGTAGCGGCGTGGTCGGCATCAACGGCGCGGCGGCGCGACTCATCGCCCCCGGCGACCTCGTGATCATCATCGCCTACGGCACGTACTCCGAAGCAGAACTCGCGCACAACCAGCCGCGGGTGGTCTTCGTGGACCAGGACAACCGGGTGCTGCAGACCGGGACGGATCCCGCCGAGCCGGTGCCCGGCTCGGGGACCGTCCGCGGTGATCTTGTCGCCGCCCGGTGACCCGCCGGCGACACCAGTCTCCTCCGACAACCATCCAGGCCACGCCGCTATCGAATGCCGGGGCATCAGATGACGCAGACCCTCACACAGCAGACCCTGCCCAACGCACTCAGCCACTACTACCCGCAGGTCGCGGCAGCGCTGCGCACCGTGGGACAGGCCGGCGCCAGCAACGACGGGTTCGATCCCGGCTATGAGTTGCCGCCGTTCGACGATCGGATGCGCGACTTCCTCAGCCCGTCCGTCATCTCGCTGCGCGAACTGGGCGAGTACGGCGACCAGCGGTTGCGACTGCTGGACCTGATGGGAAATCCACGTACCCGCACCACGAAGACCTTCGCGTCGCTGCTGATCGTGGCACGCGCCGTCCGCCACATCCAGGAGACCGGGGAGCGGATCCTCATCCTGACCCCGTCGTCGGGCAACAAGGCCACAGCGCTGCGGGACGCGGTGCTGCGGGCGATCGAGAGCGGGCTTGTCACCTCCGACCAGATCCAGATCGTCACTGTCGTACCGGCCGAGTCGCGGCACAAGCTCTGGACCTGCGACCTCGACCGTGACCGTGCGCTGGCGGCGCGCAACCCGGTGGCCGTCTACGGCGGCTCGGAGTCCGCCGAGGTCAAGCAGTTGGCGCAGGAGTTCGTCACTGCACACGGCAGGCGCCTCGCCGACCAAGGCGTCCGTGTCTGGTACACCCTGGCGTTGACCAACTACCAGGCGGCCGACGCGGTGCGGGCCTTCTTCGAGGAGGACTTCCTGCCTCCGCAGCCCGGCACCGAGCGGGTGCACGCGCACTCCGTGTCCAGTGCCTTCGGTCTGCTCGGTCACCATCTCGGCACCGAGTTGTCCGGCGGGCCCGAGGCGGGGTACTTCCTGGTGCAGCACCTCGGCACACCGGACATGGTGCTGCACCTCCACCACAACCGGGTGGACGACGCGGACCGGCCGACCTACGAGTTGGACCAGGCCACCGGCCTGTACCGGCAGGACAGCGACCCGACGTTTCCGAGCACCACATTCGACCCGTTGGAGAAGCTCGACACCACGTTCTACACCCACCGTCCGGTCACTGCCGACGACATGAGCGGCATCATCGCCCGGCAGGGCGGGGGTGGGATCGTCGTCTCGTTGCACGAGTGCCTCCAGCGGTACGCCGAGGTGCGGGTCCTGCTCGGCACCGCCGGGATCGAACTGCCGGCGGACCCGCGGCAGCTGCGGGAGTGGTCACTGGTCATGGCTCTTACCGGGGTCGTCAACGCGATCGACAGGGGCCTGCTCAAGCAGCCCGAGGTGATCGTCCACGGATCCGGCTACTACACGAGCGGAGACTTCGAACCGCTGGCCCCACACCGGCTGTCGCCCGTGGCGACGCCCGCCGACCTTGCCCAGGTGGTCGAGGCGGCCGTGGAGGCGCGGCCGTGACCGGGGCCCGGCAGAGGCTCGCCTACGCCTGGCAGAACAGCCGCCATCCGGCGGTGCTGGCGGGGCACCGAGTCTGGGACCGGGAGAACCGGCCAGTGTGGCCGGCGCAGCGCATCACCTTTCCGGACAGCGGGACGAGCCTGCTGTACGCGGGTGCCACCGAGGGGTTCACCAACGTGGTGCCCCTGCTGGAGCAGTTGGCCCGGCCGGTTCTCGGGCCAGCGGTGGTCGCCTCCCGGCACACCGTGCCCCGCCGGGTCGCCCTCGACCCGTCCCGGCTCGACGCCGACGTGGTGGCGCTCGGCTGCCGGGCATCCGTTGCCCAACGGCTACCCCAGGCGGCGTCGGTCGTGCTGCCACTGCGGGTGCATCTCGTCGTCGACGTGGACGGCGACTCCGACGACGTCCGGCGGCGGATCTCCAAGCGCGAGCGGTGGGAGTTCAACCGCAACCGGCGCCGCCTCGGGTGGACCTCCCGGATCAGCCATGAATCCGCCGACTACTGGTTCTTCTACAGGCGGATGCACCACCCGACCATGCGAAGCCGACACGGTGAGCACGCCCGCACCGAACGCCCCGAGGTCGCGTACGCCGGGGTGTTCCGGCAGGGCTTCGTCTTCTTCGTGGAGCAGGACGGGTCCCCGGTGGCCGGCGCTCTCTGCCGGTGGGACGCGGCCAGCCGCACCCTGACCACCCGGCTGCTTGGCGTGCTCGACGGGGCGGCGGAGCACTACGAGTCCGGTGCCTTCAAGGCCGCGTACCACCTCCTGCTGGAGTGGTGCGCCGACAACGACGTCCGCCACCTGGACTTTCACGGCACGGAGGCTTTCCTCGGCAAGGGCATCTTCCAGTGGAAGCGGAAGTTCCACCCCCGGATCGTGCTGCCGCCCAACCATCAGCGGGACAAGCGGCTGTGGTGGCACGTACGCCGGGACACCCCGGCGGTACGGGATCTCCTGGCGGCGGTCCCGGTGCTGGAGATCGACGACGACGGCCGGATGCGGGCGGTGTGGTTCCACGACGAGACCCGGCCGCCGCGCACCTCGGTGAGCTGCGCTCTCCCCGGGATCGAGGAACAGCACCGCCACCTCGACGAGTTCCTGGCGGGCCTGCCCGTTCACTCCGGCCAGCCGGCAGAGGCGATAGGCGTCGGCCAGCGGGCCGGGGTGGGACTGGAGGCGGCGCACGACCGGGGAGGCATTGTTGGTTGAGAGCCCCGCCGGCCTGTCCCGCCCCGCGGGACCGCCGGTGGCACCCCTCCGGCCGGCCAGCGCGAACAGCGTGGTCGTGGTCGGCACCGGGGCGTTCGCAAGCGGGGTGTGTCGCAGCCTGGCGCGGACGCTGCGTCACCCGGCCGTCGTGCACGTCATCGGCCGCAGCACCGGGGCGACCGAGGACATCTGCCTGGCCGCCAGCGTCCACGCCACCATGGCCGAACGACCGGTGCGGTTCCAGGCGGTGACAAGCAGCCTGGGGCCGGGTGACGATCTGCGGCCCACGCTGCGGCGACTGGCTCCTCGCCTGGTGCTGGTCTGCGCCTCGGCACAGTCACCTGCCGAGGCGCGCACGACGCGGACCGCGTGGAGCGCCCTGCTGCGGGAGGCGGGCTTCGGCGTCACGCTGCCGTTGCAGACAAGCGTGGTGCAGCGGGTGGCAGCCGACTACGCCGACGTCAGCGACAAGCCGTTACTGATCAACGCCTGTTTCCCCGACGCGGTGAATCCCCTGCTGCGGGCGTGGCAACTGCCGGTGTTCTGCGGCCTGGGCAACGTCGGAGCGCTGGCATTGGCGGTGCAGGAACAACTCGGGCTCGCGGACCCCACGCGGCTGAAGCTCTTCGCCCACCACACCCATCTGCACCGCCCCGCCGAACCCGATGCGGAGGCGGTCGCCTGGCTCGACGACCGCCCGCTCGACGGGGTGTCCGAACTGCTGGAGCCGGTGCGGCGGCTGCCCCGGCCGCTTGTCAACGAGGTGAGCGCGTGGACGGCCGGCCCACTGGTCCAGGCGATTCTCGACGACGAGTGCCACGTCGGGCACCTGCCCGGACCCTGTGGGCTGCCGGGTGGCTACCCGGTGGCCGTCACCGGCTCGTCGCTCGCCCTGCGCCTGCCACCCGGCACGTCTCCGGCCAGCACCGCCGCGTGGAACGAGCGGGTGAGCGCCCTCGACGGCGTCACGGTCTCGGCCACCGGCAGCTTCTCCTTCACGGATGAGGCCATCAAGCACCTGCGCCGCTGGTGGCCGGACGCACCACAGAACGTGCCACCGGACCGGCTGGCCGAGTTCCGGGCGGATCTGGGCCGGCTGCGCGACGAGTTACGCCAGCTCGAACCGGATCGGCCCCACATCCTGAGCGAACAGGAGCAGCCATGACAGCTCACCCCTGGTACGGGTCCACCCCGTACCGCCGGCCCCCCGCGACGAGCACCGCCCGAATCCGCAACCTGGTCCGGGACCACCTGCGCGACACCGGGGCGCTCTCCTCGGAGCTGGTCCCCGTCGCACCGTTCACAGTTCCCGACGACTCCTACGGGGAGTTGACCCGTTCGGCCCGACTGCTCCTGGACCTGGTCCGGCGTACCGTGCTCGCGTTGGCGCCGGACGTTCCGGGACGTCTCGCGGCGCTCGGGATGGATCCCGGCCACCACCCCATGTTCCTCGACGACGAGGCGCTGGAGGAGGAGTTCGCCGCCTGCAACGTTCGGGCCGACGTCGTCATCGGCGAAGCTGGCCCACAGCTGTTGGAGTTCAACACAAGCGGTGCGGCCGGGGGCATCGTCGAGGCCCATCTGTGGCACCGGGCCTGGCGGGAGATCTTCGAGCGGCAGGGCGCGTTTCCACTGCGCGGCGGCGATCCGTTGGACGCCCGGGCCCAGATGTTCCAGGACGTCTGCCTCCAGCACGGCCTGCCGCCCCGGGTCGGGCTTGTGGGGAGCCTCCGTGACCTGCCCCGGGCAGCCACAAGCCGCTACTTCGACGTGCAACTGCGTCACCTGCACCGGCATGGCTTCGCTGCGGACTTCTTCGAACCCGAGCAGCTCTCCGGGGTGACCGGAGATCGGCTTCCCTTCGCCGTGGGCCTGCGGCAGTTCACGACCGCGGAGTGGCGCGAGGCGGGTATCGACGCCGAACCGGTGCGCGCGGCGATGAAGGCCGGCTGCCTGCTGCTGCCCACGCAGAGTGCCCGACTGCTGAACAACAAGAAGGTGCTGGCACTCGTATCGGAGGGGCAGCCGTGGATGAGCGCCGCCGAACGGCGGGCGGTCGCCCGGTATCTGCCCTGGACCCGGCTGGTCGAGGATCGGCAGGTGTGGTGGCAGGGCCGCGAGGTGCCTCTGCTCGACCTCGCCGAGCGCGACCGCGACGGCTTCGTGCTGAAAGAGGCTGTCGGCATGAAAGGCCTCCAGGTCCTGCTCGGCCGTGATACCGACGCCGCCGCATGGCGGGCCGCGCTGGAACGCGCGGTCCGCGAGCGAGACAGCATCATCCAGCGGTACGTCGAGCCTGGCCGGACGCGGCTTGAGATCAGCTTGTCGGACACCGAGACCGAGGTCCGCCCGGTCGCCCCGATCCTGAGCCCGATCCTCGTCGCCGGCCGACCGGCCGGTGTCTGGGCGCGCTTCTTCGTCGACGGCAGCGCCGGTGTCGTGAGTCGCGACGGCTTCGGCGCGCTGGAGAACGTCGTCCTGGCCGGCTGACTCTGGCCTTCCTACCGCAGATCCAGGAGACAACAGATGGTTACCGAGAGTCTGGCCGATCGTCACCGCGCCGTGATGCCCGCGTGGCTGACCACCTACTACGACGAACCCCTCGCCATGGCCGACGCCAGCGGCCGACGGGTGACCGCCCGGGACGGGCGCCGCTACCTCGACTTCTTCGGCGGGATCCTGACCACCTCCGTCGGCTACGACATCCCCGAGATCCGCGAACGAGTGCAGCGGCAGTTGGCCAGCGGCCTCGTGCACACCTCGACTCTCTATCTCATCGAGTCGCAGGTGGCGCTCGCGGAACGCATCGCCGGTCTGGTCGGCATCCCGGACCCCGCCGTCTTCTTCACCAACTCGGGAACCGAGGCGAACGAGACGGCGCTGCTGGCCGCCACCTGCCACCGGGGCAGCGGACACGTCGTGGCGCTGCGGGACAGCTACCACGGCCGCACCTATGGGGCCATGTCGGTGTCCGGGCTCGACGGCTGGCAGGCCAGCACGCTGTCACCGCTGCGGGTGACCTGGGCCGGCAACGGCCGCGACGGCGAGGTGCCGGACCTCGTCGCCGATCTGGCCCACCGGCTGGACGACGCCGACGCAGCCCCGGCCGCTCTGATCGTCGAGCCGGTGCAGGGCCTGGGCGGCTTCTTTGCCCCGCCCAGCGGGCTCCTGGCCGGCTACCAGGAGGTAGTAGCCGCCCGAGGCGGCGTGTTGATCTGCGACGAGGTCCAGACCGGTTGGGGAAGGACCGGCTCGCACTTCTGGGGCTACCAGGCCCAGGGCATCCAACCCGATCTGGTCACCTTCGCGAAGGGCGTAGCTAACGGCTTCCCCCTCGGTGGGGTGGTGGGCCGGCGGCAGTTGCTCGACAGCGTCGGCGGCAAGTCCATCTCCACCTTCGGCGGCAACCCCCTGTCCACCACCGCTGCCCTGGCCACCATCGACTACCTCCTCGACCACGACGTACAAGCCAACGCCGACCGGGTGGGCCGGATGGTGCTCGACGGGCTGCGCCTGCTCACCGCCGACAACCCGCGCGTCACCGACGTCCGCGGGTACGGCCTCCTGGTGGCTGTCGAGATCGGCACCGGGACGGACGAGGACCGTTCGGCGGCAGCCCGGGTCCTGGCCCGCTGCCGAGAGCACGGGCTGCTGGTGGGGCTGGGCGGCAAGAGCGGCAACGTGCTGCGGATCGCACCGCCGATGACCGTCACCCCTGACGAGGCCACCGAGGCGCTCGACATCCTCGGCCAGGCCCTCGTCGCCGAGGCACCGGTCGGAGCGGCGGCAGGAGGTGTGCGGTGAGCACCAATCAGCTGTCACCGCCACGACCGCGGTCATACCGGACGCGACACGACTGGGATCTGGTGGACGTCGCCGTGCTACGGATGGCCGGTTTCCCCTTCCACTGGCTGGCCGAGTTGAGCGACGGTTCCGCCGCCCGGGCCGCAGCGGAGGTGCTCCACCTGGAGGACCAACTGCGCCACATCCGCCAGTGGGCGTACGGCTACCACGCTCCCCTGCCGTCGGCGGGCGACCGGGCGCTACTGCAACGGCTACGGGCCGGCCGGCCGGTGCGGCCCACTGACGGCCCCGGCGAGGACACGACGCTGCGCGAACAGGTCGAGTCCGCGACGCGGCTGCACACCCGTCTCCAGGCCGCCCGGGAGAACTTCACCGAGGCGTACGAGTCGGACATCAGCTCGGGATCGCTTGCCACTGTGGAGCGGTTCCGTCGGCAGCCGACCCTGCGGGACGCACTGCTGGTCTCCAACGACACCGCCGCCGAGCATCTGACCAGGTGGCTGCGGCGAATCGGGGACGATCCCACGGCGTGGCGGTCGGCGGACCGAAAGTCGCTCACCACCCTTGTGCGCTACCTCCAGCGGCTCTGCGCCAAGAACGAGACCACCAGCCACTTTGGGCCGTTCGCAATCGGCACATGGACCGAGGACGCCGACGGGATCTCCTGGTCGACCGGGCCGATCACCAGGACCTCCCGGCTGAGCCGGTGGGCGGCCGATGCTGTCGCCCAGACCCTCGTCACTCCGGGCCCGGCCGAGCGGCGTCCCCACCGCGCGGCCGGAGCGTTCCTGAACGGCCCGGTCCTGCACGTGGTCGCGGTCACGGACACCCTCACCCGGTCGCTGCGCGACGCGATCGTTCCCCACGACCCAGTGGTCCTGGACCCGTTCGACGCTCGGCTCCTCGCCGCGTGTGACGGCGGGTCGACGGTGGTCGACCTGGCGAGTGCGCTGCTCGGCGACACGGGCCCGGAGGCGGTCGCCTGCGTGGCCGACCGCCTCGACGCGCTAGCCGCGTTGGGCGCCCTGCGCCCCGAGCCCGAGCTGCCGTTCGGAACGGTGGACGTGGTCGACAGCCTGCGCCGCCTGCTCGCCGTCACTGGCACCCCGGACTACCAGGAGCGGTTGGCACACCTGGACCAACTCCAGCGGATCCTCACCGACCTGGCGGGCGCCGACGTCGATCAGCGGCCACATCGGGTACGGGAACTCAAGACCTTCTTCACGTCCGTCACCGGACGGCCGGCACGGAGGGACACCGACCGGCAGTTCTACGCCGACCACGCGTTGTTCTCCGAGGACTGCCTCGCCCCGGTACGCGACATCCGCCTCGGACGGCAGTTGCGCCGAATGGTCACCGATGAACTCGCGCCGCTGCACGATCTGCTGCTGCTGCCCGCGCGGCTACGATTCGAACACGAACGACGGATGCTGGCCACCTGGTACCGCGAACAGTTCGACGACCGACCCGTTCCGCTCGGCACCTACCTCACCCGCTTCATGGCCGAGCTGGACGATCTCGACCTGCGGTACGACGAGATGCGCGCCGCTGTCCAACGACAGCTCCACCTGGTCGACGCGACGATGCTGCCCGCGGCTGAGGAGCCGTCCGACGGCCCCCCGGCCCACCGTCACGAGGTGCCCCTCGACGCGGTCCTGGCCGTCCTTGCGTCGTCCGAGCTCTCCGCTCCCGCCATGTGCAGCCCCGACGTCATGGTCATCGCCGGCTCCACCGATGCGGTGGCACGGGGAGAATTCCAGGTGGTGGTGGGCGACGCCCACGCGACCGAGGAAAACCTCAGCCACGGCATGTTCAGCCCCCACCTGCACCACCACCGCCCGGCGTATGCCGAACGCATCGTCCGCGGCTACCAGGGGTTGGCGGAGGCCGACGAGGTCGTCGTCGACGTCACCCAGACGCACCGCAACGCCACATTCGTACGATCCGAGCTGCCCTGCCCCGACCTGGAGGCGCTCGACCGCTCGCCCGGACGGGACCGCGAGGTGCTGCGCTTCCACGACCTCGTCGTCGTGCCGGGCGACCGTGGGCTGCGCCTACAGCACCAACCGACCGGCCGCTACCTGCGGATGATGGCCCCGCCGCTGGCCTGGTGCCGGCTGCCCGTCAACCCGATGGACATCTTCGCCTTCCCGTCCCGGGTCACCGCCCTGGCGGCGGCCCCCGGCCGCGGTCACATACCTCGGCTCGTCACCGGTCGTGTGGTGCTGCAACGGGAGACCTGGCGGCTCCCCATCGAGGACCTGCGCGGCACCGACCTCAACACCGGTTTCCTGACCACCCAGCGCACGCGGCGGCGACTGGAACTGCCCCAGCACGTCTACGTCAAGATCCCCGGCCAGCCGAAGCCGGTCTACTGCGACCTCGACAGCCCGATCCTGGTCCGCTCCCTCGTCGGACTGCTCCCGCCGACGGGCGAGATCGAGGTCTCCGAGATGCTGCCGGGCCCGGACGACCTCTGGTTGACCACGCCGGAGGGCAGGCACACCAGCGAGGTCCGCTACACAGTCTTCAGTGGTCGGTCGCGCCTCAGCGGTTGGTCGCGGCCGATGGAGCAGGCATCAACCGGCAGCCGGGAGGGCATCACCAGGAGATGACGCCGCCATCGGCGCGTACCGATCACCGAGGGGACCGATGACCGACAAACTCGCAGCCGTCCGCCGTCCCCCGGCCAGCACCGGCACGGGCCGACGACGCCTACGCAACCCGCTCGACGGCGTCTCGCCCGCGATCAGGAAACTGCTCGTCGTAGCCCTGCTGACCAACACCGGACGCGGCGTCTGGGTGGCGTCGTTCGTGCTCTTCTTCACCCGCTCGGTCGGCATGTCCCTGGCGCAGGTCGGACTCTCGGCGCTGATAGCCGGAATTGTCGGCATCGCCGCCGCCACCCCCGTCGGGATGATCGCCGACCGGGCCGGCATGCGCCGGGTCCTGCTGATCCTCTACCTGATCAGCGGTACGGCGATGCTGCTCTACCTCGCGGTGGGCAACTTCTGGTCGTTCGTCGCCGTCGGCTGCCTCGCGGCGGTGGCGTCGGAGAGCAGCGTCGGCGTCCGTACGGCGGTCATCGCCGCCCTCACCGACGAGGGCGAACGAATCCGCGCGTTGGCCCACTACCGGGTGGTGAGCCAACTTGGCATGGCGGGTGGCGCCGGGCTGGGCGCACTCGTCATCCAGGTCGATTCCCGGACCGCGTACGTCACGATGCTCACCGCCACGGCGGCGGTCTATCTGCTCGCCGCAGTGCTCGTGAGCCGGCTGCCGAAGGTGCCTGCCTCCCCCCGAACCCGCCGGAAGGTCCGGGTCCTACGGGACCGGACCTACCTGTGCGTCACGGCGCTGCTCGGCTTGCTCACCTTCAACTGGTCGATGCTCTCCGTCGGCATCCCCCTCTGGGTGGCAGAGAGCACCGACGCGCCCCGGTGGATATCGGGCGCCATCCTCACCGCCAACACCATCGCCATTGCCCTGCTGCAGGTCAGGTTCTCCCGCTCAGCCGAGACAGTGGCAGGTGCCGCCCGCGCAGCCCGGACCGCAGGCGTGCTGCTCGGCGTCGCGTGTGTCGTGACAGCCCTCACCAGCCGCAGCCACAGCACAGCCACCCTGGTGCTGCTGGCGGTCGCCGCAGCGGTGCACATCCTCGGTGAACTGCTGTACGTAGCCGCCTCGTGGGGACTGACCGTCGGCCTGATGCCCGCCGACAGCCAAGCGGAATACCAAGGCATGGCAGCGACAGGCACGGCGGCCGCGCAGGCACTCGGCCCACTTGTCATGACCGCAGTGATCATGGCTTCGGGCTGGGGCTGGCTGGCCCTGGGTGGGCTGTTCGTGGCGGCTGGCATCGCCATACCCCTGACCGTCCGCGCGGCGACCACCCGCAGCTAATGCCAGCCACAGCAAGGGCCACGAGGAGTTGGCGCGTTACATGCCGCTGCTCGATCGAGCGGAAATCAAGGCCGTGACCGGGCGCGGGATAGATCAAGTGCGATCGACACCGCGCATCCGGAACAATCGCGAGGATGACGACCCTCTTCACGCGCCCTGACGCGGGACTGCGCCTTCCGCTCTTCACGGAACCTGTGCTCGAGAGCTGGAACGCCGCCGACCATCCCGACCAACTGCGGCTCAATGCTTATCTGGCTTCCGTGGCTGACCAACTCCAAGTGAAGGAATGGGATCAACACTCACTCCGCGCGGTGGAACTGATCGTCGGCCTTCCCGCCTCGTCGCCGCTCGACCGCGGCGGGCGTGACCTGGACAACTACTTGTACCCACTGGTGAAGCACCTGGATGCTCGCCGCATAGCCGCCGCGTTTGGCCGCAAGGTCCACCAGCACGGCTCCACTATCGCCGTCGCCGACGCGGTACCCGCCGACGAGCCGGACACCCCGGCGCTACTCAGGGTCCGAACCCACGTATCCGCAGAGTCCATTGCCTGGAAGCAAGCCATCCACCAGGCCTGCCACAACGCCGTCACGGCACCCTTGCCGCCCGGACCCCTCGCCCTGCAACTCGTCTTCGGAGTCTCCAGCAGCCGCAACTGGGCGGCCCTGTGGAAACCCGCGATCGACTCGCTCGGCGCCGTACTCGGTATGCCGAACCCCGCACGGCCCTTCCGGCCCGACGACGACAGGATCGTCGAACTCTCCCTGCACCGCCACACCGACGATGCCCTCGGCCACGACGTGATCATCGAGGCGTGGTGGCAGCCGGCTCACCTGAGTACTTACTCGGACGGCTAGGCCTAGTCAGCATTCGGGGCAAATCGTCGGCCAGATTCAACCGACCACCATCGGATCGCCACGGTCTCCGGGCATGGAATCCAAACTCTCACCAACTGCCGGCCGACTCGTCTACGTTCGTGCTTGAGCGAGGGCCTCACCTTCCGCCACGGCTTCCTGCAGTTGCTCGACGAGTTGCCGCAGGCTCGCGTCGAGGTCAACCTGGTCTCTCGTCTCCGCGACGATCTCTTCACGTACGTCGTCGACGAACGGCTGCCAGGCATCGCGGGCCCGTCGCGTGCACTCGGTGGCGACCTGTTGCAGCTTCTCGATCGCCGCTTTGTCCTGGTTCAGGCGCGCCCGATCCGCTCCCCAGTCGTCGGCGACTTTCGCCAGGTAGACGGCAAGGGGAAGCGCAGCTTCAGCGACCCCGATATACCGTCCCAGTTCGCCAGCGGCCTTCACCGCTTTGGCTTTGCCACCGGTGTTTGGCCTGAGTGCGGTGTTCGTGGCCTTCAACGCACTGATCAACATTGTCCCGACCGTCTGGACATGTTCGGCGGCACCGCCGGGCGCCGCCGGGCTCGCGGCGGCCTCCTGCCCGGACTCGAGTGTCGTAACCAGCGAGGCGAAGCCGGCCCAGGAGGGGCGGGCACGCTCTCGCTCCTTGGTTTTTCGGATCGACTGCTGCAACCGCTGGAGGCGGATCTGGTGCTTGGTGAACCACTCGTCGAGCGTGCGCTGAATCTCGGCCTGGAGGTCGTCGGCACCGGAACCCGGCTCCCACGACCGCCGTATCACCTCTTCCACGAGACCGTCGAGACCGGCGTTGGCGGCCCGATCGAGGGTGTCGAGTTCACTCTCCCATCCGTCGCGGCGAGCGACGCCGATGGCAGCTGTTTCGGCACGTGCCGCGTAGTCGGCCAGTTGCCTCCGCAGTTCGGTCACGGTCTCGTCCAGGGCGGCTTTCCAGTACCGCTGCCCAGCCGCGTCCCGCCATCCAGGCAATGCCGAACGGGACACCGCCGCGAGAGCATCCGCGAGGTCGCTCATGCCGTCCCAGCCCCGGAACTCATCCCAGGTCTCCCGCCCGAGATCGGTGTCCGGCCCTGCCGTCTGGAACGGGTCCTGTGAGACGACGAAGATCGATGTCCGGTCGTCCAGTTCGAATAGCTCCCGCAGCTCACGAACCTTGCGACCGCTCAGTTTCCGATACTCTGCGAGATCGTATTCGGGGTCCACGCCTGCTTCGTCGAACCGCGAGATGACAAACCACATCGTCCCCACCGGCCAACCCCGCGTGAACAGCTTCTGGAGCACGTCACGTTCGGCGGTCGCCAACTGCGGAGTCAGCACCGCGATGCCGATGTCCGTGAGCCCGACCGCCTCCATCGCCCGGCGCGAATTGTTCTGTGCGCGGAGGTCGGACGCGCCGACTGCAAATCCGGGAGTGTCGCGGATGACGCATCCGCCGATCTCGGCGTCGTTGACCTCGAAGGTCTCGTGGCGTGCGCTGATCGTGAGCCAATCGGGAACCTCGCCGCCCGCATCGACGAGCAACCGGCGGAGCAGGGAACTCTTGCCGGTGTCGTAGGACCCGAAGAGGGTCACGACCGGTCGGTCCAGCTTCGCGAACGCTTCCCAGTCGTCGATGTACTGCCCGGCCAGCGTTCCACCGGGAAGTCGCCCGAGCCAGTCCCGCACCGCATCGACGTCGACCGCTGTCATTCGTTTCTCCCCGGTGTATGGATCAGTATGTCCGCAGCCGTCATCAAGGCCCCGGCCACTTCGGCCCGTGCTTTCGCCACGTCCATCTGTTCCCTGATCGACGATGCGAGACCGAGGTGCTCGTCGAGCAATGCCTCAAGCTCCCCGGTCCGCTGGTCGAGGTATCCGACGGGGCCTTCCCCCCGCTCCCCATGCATGATCTTTTCGAGGATCCCGGCGGCCGACTCGTCGATCGCCTGCGACGCCGACGCCAACTGTTGCTCGTGCGCCCCGGCCTTGCGGATGTCGTTGACCATCGAGGCGGCATCCGCGGCGGCGGCGACTGCCCCGAGGACGACCGAGGCCTTGGCGACGGTGGCACCGCCTTTCACCGCACCCCACGGCTTGAACTTGTGGCCGAGCTGCTTGCCGATCGCATAGACCGCGTCCCGATTTCCCAGCGCTTTCGCAAGCCCCGACGCGGCTCCTGCGACGTTGGCGGCCCCCGCGGTCAAATCCTCGTACCGAGCATTTCCCCGGGCCTTAAACTCCGCCGCGAACTCGGGAGCCACCTGGAACTCGGCCGCGCGCATCTCGCGCCCGATCGCCGACATGTGGTTACCGTGCCACTCGTCGAGTTCACGTGCCGCGTCGGCGAGGTGCCGTTCGAGGTCAACTTCGAACTGCGAAGCCTTCCACCAGGATTCGACGAGGTTCTGCAGCTTCTGGCCGTCCTTACGGTCGAGTTCAGCGATCGCGGATTTCGTCGCAACCGCGTGGCGGTCCACCAGGCGGCGGGCCTCCTCGCGCAATGACCCTTCGAGGGCCACAGCGTCGTTCACCGCGGCCCGGAGGGCCACGATCACCGATTCCGCGCGGGCCAGATCGTTCGTACCGTCGACCTGCACCTGGTGAAGTGAGCGCCGATGGCGCTTGAGGCCGGTGACCGCCGCATCGAAGGCGGCCGACGACGACGCGGCCGACAGTTGCGAATCGGAGAGAGCTGACATGGCACTCGTCAACGCGGACACGCCGTCCCACAGCCGATTCTCGTCGAAGTCAGCGGACTCCGCCGTCGCATCGCCTCCCACCAGGCCGAACGGGTCACCGGATAGGCAGTGGATCCGGTCGATCCCGACGTTGATGGAGCGAGCGGCGAAGGCCGCTCGCAGCTCCTCGCTCTTGCGGTTCTGTAGGTTGAGAAAGTGCTCTGGCGCGGTCAGCGGATCCACGCCCAGTTCGTCGCTCCGATTGATGAGGAAGAGCATCCGCCCACCCTTCGCGGCGATCACTTCCGAGCCGCGTGAGAGCTCCTCCAGCATCGAAGTGTTGCCGACCAGCAGATTGATGTGGACGACGACGAACACGAGAGCAGCCTCGGTGATCGCCTCGAGCGCGGCGCTGTCGTGCCCGTCGTGTCCGCTCTGCAGGCCCGGTGTGTCCACGAGATCGAACCGAGGGAACTGGTAGCGGTTCGCGACCGCGGTCGCGGGCGATGCCCGGATGTCGAACGCCGCGTGCGGTTGCCGGCCGCTGTCCACCACGATCCGGCGGATCAACGACGACTTTCCGGAGTTGTAGTCACCGAGAACGGCGAGAGCCGGCCGTGCGCCGTCGACGCGCCAGAAGGTTCGTACGATGTCGAACAGCGCCGGGTCTCGCCGGGCCGCCTCTTCGAGGTCGTTTCTCCACGCGTGGATGTCCGCCGCCGACGGGGCATTCCACGCCTCGGCCATGGCGTGAGTCAATCGAAGGTGGTCCTCCTCCCGGCGACTCGAGTACGCCTCGGCGACGGCATCGCCGACAGGCGCCGGTCGGTGGTCGACGCCGGACTCGAGCCAGTCCTCGCCCAGCAAGGCCCGGATCACCTCGGCCGGCGAGTCCCCCATCCGGCGCTGGGCCCGCTGCAGGACGTCGGTCACCGCAGGTGGCGGCTTGATCGAACCGGCATAGGTCCGCAAGCTGTCGAGCAACCGCACGATCCGGCCGCGCGCCATGCGAAGCTCGATCGCAGCGCGCAGCGTCTCACTGACACCAGCAGCCAGCGACGTCCACGCCGCATCCCGGCTGTCACGGACGAGGGCATCCTCGTACTCGTCGAACGTACGATCCACAGCACGATGGCAGTCGGCGATCGCCTGGGCTTTCGCTTTTCGTGCTCGCTCCGACGCCTGCTCATTGAGCTTCTTGCCGAAATGCTGCTGGATCTGTCCGGCGATCCCGATGCTCACTGCAGTTGCGGCGAACACCCAGCCTGCGGGGTTCCAGAAAAGTGGCACCGCAAGGGCGCCCAGACCCACGGCAATGCCCGCCCCTCTGACCACATCGCCCGTCACACCGCCGCTCTCATCGCCGAGGATCCTCGCGGCGTGTGACACCACCGGCCCATTACCGCCGGACTCATGACCCGCCGCGACTTTCAGCTCACGCTGCAGGAATACCCGGCGGTCGACCCATACCGCCTCCACTGCGGCGGAGATGGCGACTTGATCGAACACAGCCTCCGTGAACGCCGACTCGTCGACTGCCGTGTGCTCATCGAATGCCCGCCGAATCAGACCGTCAGCGGCGGCTTTCGCCTGCCGGCGGCTTCCCGCCAAATGCGAGGCAGCGAGATGCCGGACGAAGCGATCCAATCCACCTCTGACCGGCGATGTGTACGGGCGGTCCCGTGCCTGCTCGGACAAGCCGACCAGATCCGCGCTGGGAGCCGCATCGTGCAGCCACCCGGCACGTTCCGCGTCGTCCGGGTAGCCCAGCAGGGCGAACAGCGACTCGGCCTCGCCTTCGAGGGATTCCGCCTGCTGCTCGATCTCAACAGCCAGGTCTTCGAGCTCGCGAAGCCCTCGGCGACTCCGTGACCGGATGTCCTCGCGCAGCGCGGTCAACCGGAGATCAGCGCCGCCTTCCGCGATCGAGGCGACGATGAGGCGTTCCAACGTCCCGAAGTTCGACCAGCGATCGAGGTAGTCCGTCCCGAACTCTTCCCGCTCATGGTGGAAATCCTTCAGGGCCGGGCCGTGGAAGGGGGTCGTAGCGCGCGCGAACAGAGCCCGCCGACTGTGGATCGCGACGACCGGCGTGTCGGGTAACCCGATCTGTACGAGCTGGGTCCGGATGTTGTCGGTGTGTTGGCGAACTGATTCGGACAAATTCCTGCGACGAGCCTCGGGAACCTTCGCGGGGTGGCGCCAGCGCGCGTTGCGTACGTTGAGGACGGCCACCACTGGCTTGCCGTGATCGCGGATCCAGGAGGCGATCTTCTCGAACTCCATCTCCTGCTGAGACTGGTTGTCGAAGCACAGGAGGACGATGTCGGCGGTCTCAACTGCCTCGCGGGCCTTGCGTTCGAGATCGGCGCGGCTCTCGGTCCGTCCCCAGCCGTTGATCCCGGGTGTGTCGTACAGCCGGCAATCGCGCCACTCGATGGGATGCACCTCGGTGGTCCAATCGCTGACACCCGGTGAGACGTGCTCTCCGTCGAGCCGGCCGAACGCCGACAACAGGGTGCTCTTCCCTACGCCGGTGCGTCCGAAGAACGCGATGTTGAACGACCCGAGCGACTCGCGCTCACGATCGAGGTGACTTCGCAGGTCCCCCGCAAACCAACGAGTGAAGCCGCCCAGCCGGGTGGTCACGTCGGTCAAACAGGGCGTGACGTGCTGCTCTTGTTCGAAGGCTCGGACCAGGTCGTCTGTGAGGTCATCCAGGCAAGTCAGTTCCGCCTGGCCCTGCTCGACTGCCGATCGAACAGCCTCCTCAAGCGACACCATCTCGGACGGCGCGATCACTTCGGCCACCGTCGCAGCGGGCGAATCTGAGCCCTCAGGCACCGTCACCACTACAAATCACGCTCTGCGGTAAACCCGCCCGGAAAGTCACAATGACTGTTCTTACGTGACGGCCAAGCCCTCGACAAGGCTCCGGAAGGCCATGATCCGACCCCGGACGCCCACGGCACCTCCACCGATCCGATGATCATGCGCCAACACGATTGCCGACGTGCTGGTCACCACGGCGGTTCAGCTTTCGCCCATGCGTAGGCGAGGAGTTGCGAGCGCCAGTTCGCAGCAAGCTCCACTTTGTACGGTCATTCCGGTACGGCTGAATCCGTCACCGCGAGCCTGGCGAAGGTGTCGAACCGCTGGGCGACGTCCACGGCGTACCCGTCGGCACGACATGCGCCCACGACAGCCTCGACTGCGGCTGCGAATTCACGGCGGCGCTCGCAGGCGGAGAGACTGCACGACGACTTCTGCTTTCGGGAGAATCACTCGCCAGGACGACCCGGCAGGCCGATTATTGCCCCTGTTGTCCTGTTCGAACGGGAGGCTTTGTGCTGGCTCCACTGCGGTATGGCGCCTTCCGCTACCTCGCTGCTGGTCGGCTGGTCAACATGCTGGGCAACGGTGTCGCTCCCATCGCGCTTGCCTTCGCCGTACTCGATCTGACCGGCTCGGTACGCGATCTGGGCCTGGTGGTCGGCGTGAGATCGCTGATGACCGTGTTGTTCGTACTCTTCGGCGGGGTAGTGGCCGACCGGATTCCGCGCCGGTTGGTCCTGGTCGGCTCGAATGCGCTTGGTGCGCTGACCCAGGCGGCGGTGGCCGCCTTGGTGCTTACCGGCACGGCGACGATCCCGCTGCTGCTGGCACTCGGTGCGGCCAACGGCATCGTGAGCGCCCTGTCCCAGCCAGCCTCTGCCGCCGCCACGCCGCAGACCGTGCCGCCGGAGTTGATCCAGCCGGCCAATGCGATCATCCGGCTCGGCGTCAACGCGGGCATGATCGGAGGCGCCGCGCTCGGTGGCCTCCTGGTGGCCGCCGTCGGGCCCGGCTGGGGCCTCGCCGTCGACGCGCTCACCTTCGCCATCGCGGCAATGGCATTCGCCGGAGTCCGGGTCGCCGCTCCGCCAGTGAAGAGCACCCGCACGAGCATCGTCGCCGACCTTCGGGAAGGCTGGACCGAGTTCACCGCGCGAACCTGGGTCTGGGTGGTCGTGCTCGGCTTCATGGTCCTCAACGGGGCCCTCGCCGGCGGCGTGAACGTCCTTGGACCGACAGTCGCCGACGACACGATTGGTCGTAGCGCCTGGGGCGTGGTGCTGGCGGCGGAAACCTCGGGAATGGTTCTGGGCGGGTTGATCGCCCTGCGCATCCGGGTGCGCCGGCCGCTGCTGCTCGGGGTGGCCTGCATGGTCGCCGAGTCGTTCCTGCTGTTGGGGCTGGCCCTGGCGCCCACCATCGTCGTACTCCTTGCGGCCGGACTGGCGGTCGGCATCGCCGTCGAACAGTTCGCCGTCGCTTGGGATACATCGATCGCACAGCACATCCCGGCCGACCGACTGGCCCGCGTCTACTCGTACGACATGTTGGGGTCCTGGATCGCCATCCCACTCGGCCAGATCTCGGTCGGACCGGTCGCCGCAGCCATCGGCACCCGCGACACGCTGCTGATCCTCGCCGCGTTGGTGGTGCTCTCGGTCCTCGGCATGCTGACCTGCCGAGACGTACGCCAGCTACAGGCGGTAGCCCCGCGCGCCGCCGAAGCGGCGCAGACCGAGCCAACCGACGGCGGACCGGGTGACAATTCTGCCGCCCCGCCCGTCGAACCAGTCGCCCGCGCCTAGCCCGACGAAGACGCAGCGCTCGACTCGGGCGGTGCCGCTGCCTGGGATGGTCGTGCGGGCGCGACGAGGGGAACCCGCAATGACGTTGCTGTCACCGGTTGCTGTCAGGGCCGGTCGCAAGCGACCGGCCCTGTGCGTTTTCCCTGTTCAACTATGTGCGCCCGAAGGGACTCGAACCCCTGACCAACTGATCCGTAGCTAGAGACCGCGGGCTTGCCGGGCCAGCGACCTGCCGACAAGGATGATCGAGGCTAGGGCGGTCACAGTGAGCAGTAGCAGGTACGGCAGGGCGCCGGCGAACCCGTGCAGCAGAGCCTCCCGTAGCGCGGTCACTCCGTACGTCACCGGGTTGATCGCGGCCAACAAGCGTTGCGGAGTTCCCATCGCGTCGATCGGGTAGAACGACGGGCTTGCGAACAGCAGCACCGGCGCAAGGACATTGATCAGGACGGTGAACCGCTGGAAGTCCCGCACCACTGTGGCGAGCAGCAGGTACAGCCCGTTGAAGGCGCACGCCGCGACCAACGCTCCGCACAGCAGGGCGAGCCACCGGTCGGCCGCCCAGCGCCCTTGGAACAGCAGCGCCGTCACCGCGAGCGCGGCCAGCGTCTGGGCGAGCACCAGCGCCGATCCGGCGAGCAGCTTGCCGGCCACGTACTGGCCGCGGGTCAGCGGATAAGACCATAGCTCCAGGGACATGCCGCTCATCCGTTCCTGGAAGAGCGCGGTTCCGGACGTGGTCGCGGCCGCCAGCAGCGAGGAGAACATGAGCGCCGGGACGGCGAAGTCGGAGTACCCGATCTGCTGTCCCCGGTAGGTGACCGTGCCGATCAGGTCGGTCAGGGAGGTGGCGAACAGCGTGATGTAGACCGCTGTCGGCACGATCGCGAGCAGCAGGTTGGTGCGGTTGCGGGTGAGTAGCAGGAACTCCCGGCGCAGGGTCGCGGTCAGGCCGGTGCCGTGCCACACGGGGGCGGCCGGTGCGGTGCTCGTCATCGGGTCCGCACCTCCGGGCGGGTCAGGGCCAGGAACGCGTCCTCGAGCGAGGAGGTAGTCAAAGACACGCTCTCGATCGCCACGTGCCGGTCGGTGAGCGCGGCGATCAGCGCGGGCAGCTGGCGGCGCAGGTCGTCGCCGGCGAGGACGAACACCTCACCGCGGCGGTCGGCGGCCAGTGCGGCGATCCGGGCGCATTCGGCTACCGCCGGCCAGTCTTCCGCCGATGCGGTGCGCAGCTCGGCGGTGACGTGGCCCGCCTCGTCCTTGAGCTGCTCGGGGCTGCCGTCGCGCAGGATCCTGCCGTGCTGCACGACCAGGATCCGTTCGCAGTTGCGTTCCAGTTCGTCCATGTGGTGGCTGGTCCACACCAGGGTCAGGCCGTGCGTGCGGCGCAGTTCGTCGAGTAGGTCCCAGACCCGGCGCCGGCCCTGAACGTCGAGGCCGGCGGAGGGTTCGTCCAGCAGCAGCAGCCGCGGCACCCGCAGCAGCGCGCGTACCACCTGGAGGCGGCGCCGCTGCCCACCAGAGAGCGTGAACACCAGCTCGCCGCTCTTACCGGCAAGGTCGAACTCGTCCAGCAGAGCGGCAGCGCGGGAGCGCACCTTGCGCCAGCTCAGCCCGCGAAACGCGGCGGCGATCCGCAGGTTGTCCTGCACGGTGAGCATCATGTCGAAGGGGCCGCTCTGGTGGACCACGGCGAGGTCGCGTTTCGTCGCGCCGTCGGGGACGGCACCGTGCACCAGCACCTCACCGGATGTGGGTGGCGAGACGCCACATATGAGCTTGATCAGGGTGGTCTTCCCGGCACCGTTGGGGCCGAGCAGCCCGACCGACTGGCCGACCGGCACGCTGAAGGTCATGCCGTCGAGGGCCGGCGCCGTTGCACCTGGATAGATCTTGGTCAGGGCGGCGGCGGTCACCGCGTCCCCGGTCACCGAGCGGCCCGGTCGAATCGGCCGAGCGTCTCGGCGACGGCCCGCACCGCGTCGGCCGAATCCACCTCCGCCAGTGGGTCGCTGGCGCGAACGTGCAGGTGAACCGCCTCCGGCGGCAGCAGGGGCCGGCCGCCCGGGTCGTACCCGCTCTGACTGGCGCTGCCGTACCGTACCCCGACCAGGACGGTCAGCGGCCCGGGCGGCGTGGTGTGCAGGGCGCTCAGCGGCCGCACGGCGGCAGCGGACAACCCGACGACTGTGCCGGCGACGGCGCGTAACTCGGCGGCGATCCGTCCCGGCGCGACCTGGCGCAGGCGCACGCCGGGCGGGGCGGTCGGTGCGTAGTCGCCGACCACCCACACGGTGGCCTCGGTGCGGGCTGCCGGCTCGGGCGGCGGCGCGGGGACCGGGTCGGGCACGCTTGTCACCCGGCCGAGCAGCGCCGCCGCGGGGACCGGCGGGTCGAACAGCGGCTTGTTGTCCCCGGCGGCGATCAGGTGGTCTTCGCGCAGCTCGACCACCCGGTGCACGATGATCGTGTCCCGATGCCGGTAGGCGACCACGTCGCCGGGCCGGATCTGGGGCCAGGTGATCGGTTCGACCGTGACGACGGTGCCCGGCCGGATGGCCGGCCACATGCTCGACCCGGTCACCGGGACGCGGGCCGGCCGGCCGGCGGCCACGGTGCGTGCGATCAGGTCGGCGAACCCGGCGAGCGCCGCCGTCATCGGCCCGGCTCCGCAGCCAGGCCGGTGCCGAGCATGCCCAGTTCGCCCAGGTCGGCGACGAACTGCCGGACGTCCCGGTCGATCATCCGTCGGTCATGCTCGTCCTGCGCCTCGAACTCGACCGCCAGGTCGCGTACCACGTCGTCGATGTCGGCGCCGGTGGCGAGTCTGCGCCAGATCCGCGCGGCGGTCGCGTTCAACGTCTGGAACTCCCCGGTGCCCGGATGGTAAAGACGCACCTCGTCGTCGCCGTCCACCCAGACCACGTCCGGATTCACCCTCAGCACGTCGCCGCTCCCGTCCGCCTGGTCAGCACCGGCAGGGTCCGGCGCCCGACCGCGTCGGCCGGGTCGTCGTCGGTGCGCCAGTCGTCGTACACCGGGTGCACCGCGCCGTCGCGGATCAGCCGGGGAACCGTCATGGTGGCCTCGTGTTCCAGCAGGTCGGCGCCGGAGAAGCCGCTCGAGCGCCAGATGTTGGTAATCATCGAGTGGCGGAGGATCCGGCAGTGGTGCCGGCTGTTGCGGGTGATCGATCCGGATTCGGCGGCGTGGTACGCGCGGCAGCCGCCGCCGCACGCGGCGCGGATGTAGCAGCGCCGGCAGTCGGCCAGGTTGTCGCCCTCGAACACGGTGTTGGTGCGCAGCTGGACCAGCGCCGGGGCGGCGAACACGTCGGCCAAACGCTGGGCGCGCACGTTGCCGGCCTTGTGCAGCGGGCCGTTTACCAGCTTGCACGGGTAGACGTCCCCGAGGGAGTTGATGTAGATCTCGGTGCCGCCGAGGCCGCAGTTGCCCCGGATCGAGCAGGGTTTGACCGCCTTCGGGCCCTCGGTGAGGATCTTCTGGGCCACCGGGTTGGTCCAGGTGAACCGCTGCACGTCGCGGTGGTGCTCCCAGGCGAAGTGCACCCCGTCGTCGGCGCCGCGGCCGATGCCGGTGTGGTTCATCAGCCGCACGTTGCCGAACTCGATGCCGTCCAGGAACGTCATCAGCTGGTCCAGGGCGCCGATGTTGTCCGGCGACACGACGTGGTTGATGTCGGGTTTGACACCGGCGGCGTTGAGCAGGGCCAGCGCCCGGGCGGTACGGGCGAAGGTGCCCTTGCCGCGGGTCCGCTCGTGGACCTCCGCGACACCGCCGTCGAGGCTCACGGTGATCTTGGCGAAGGTGTCGGCCACCCGTCGGGCGGTCGCCTCGTCCGGGATGCGGGTGCCGTTGGTGATGCAGTTGACCCGTAGGCCGCGGGACCGGGCGTGGTCGGCGACGGCGAAGAAGTCCCGCCGCAGCATCGGCTCGCCGCCGGTGAGGATGAGTAAGTCGGCGCCCATGTCGGCGATCTGGTCGACCAGGTCGAGCGATTCGTGCGGCTCCAACTCGCCGGGCAGCTTGCGGGTGGAGGAGGCGTAGCAGTACGGGCAGCGCAGGTTGCACCCGTCGGTGATCGCGTAGTAGACCATCCGCAGCGCCGGTTCGGCGGGCCGTACCCGGGGTTCCCGCCCAGGCAGGTAGACCAGCCAGTTGAGGACCAGCGTCGCCAGTGCCCGTTCGGTCGCGGGCAGGTCGGCCGGGGGCGCGGCGCCGGCCGCGAGCGCACGGAGCACGGCCATCTCCCCGTCGCCGACGACCGCCCACGCCGCGATGCCGGGGTTCTCCACGAGATATCGGTCCCGGCACTGGAAGTAGACGAGGTCGTCCGGAACGACCAGCTCTGACCACAATCCCGAAAGCTGCATGACATGTCCCCCTTTCCATCTTCAGCGGGGGCCACGGACAGCCGTGGCCCCCGCCGGATTGGTTTCGGCCGTGGCTAGTTCGCGTGCCCGGAACCTGCTCCGGCCAGCGCGCCGCAAGCGCAGGCGCAGCCGAGCTGCGCCGCGAAGTCGGCCTTGCGGATGCTGGGCTTCTCCCACCGGATCATGTGAGCCCTCCTTTCGCGTGCTGCGGCCGGGTCACGGGCCACTCCCGTGGGACGCCCCGGCCACGCGGTGAGGGTCGCGCAGAGTATTGGTGCGCTTCCAGAGGGCAAAAATGATGTCTTGACAAGACAGTCGCGCCCGAGGAACGGTGGCGGACGTGCCTCCCGAGATCTCGGTGTCCGTCATCGACGACGACCGGATGCTGCTCGATGGCATAACGGCATGGCTGGCCGCGGCCCCCGACCTGCGCCTGGTCTGCACAGCCGGGACCGTCGACGAGTTCCTCGCCCGCGAGTCGGCCCCGGCCGACGTAGTCGTGCTGGACCTTCTGCTGGCCGACCGCTCCGCGCCGGTCAACAACGTGCGCCGGCTGGTCGTGCGCGACCGGCAGGTACTGGTCGTCAGCGCCGTGCCGTACGTGACGCACGGCGTCGACGTGCTACGGGCGGGAGCGCTCGGCTACCTGACCAAGGACAACGACCTGGCCACCCTCGCCGCCGCGGTCCGCGACGTCGCTCACGGCCGCGTCGCCCACTCGCCGGAGCTGGCGTACGCCTGGTCGCACGATTCCCGACCTGACCGGCCGACGCTGTCACCACAGGAACGGGCCGTGCTGTTGGCATACGCGTCCGGCATGACGCTGACCGCGGCGGCGCGGCGCGTCGGCATCCAGCCGGCCACCGCCCGCCGATACCTGGACCGGGTGAAAGCCAAGTACGGCGAGGCGGGACGGCCCACCTACACCAAGCTCGATCTGGCCAACCGCGCCCGGGAGGACGACCTGATCCAGTAGCGGGTCACCGACCGTCCCACATCAGCTCCACGCAGGTGCCGTCGCCCGGTTCAGAGAACACCTGCGCGAAGCCACCGGCCTCGCGCATCCGCTGTTTGACAGAGCGGCGCAGCCCGGAGCCGGAGGTGGCGCGGTCGGGTGTGAAACCGCGCCCCCGGTCGACGATCCGCACCGTCAGTGTCCGGTCGGTCCAGTCGGTGGTAACCCACGCCCGCCCAGTTGCGGCGTGCAGCGCGACGTTGTTCAGGGCCTCCCGGGTCGCGTCGCCGATCCCGTCCACGACCCGGTCCGGGATCGCGTCCGGCAGCTCCCCGACGAGCAGGTTCACCCGCAGGCCGAACGCGTCGGCGGCCTCGGCCGCGGCGGCCAGCCGAGCGCCGAGCGAGGTAGCCTGCTCGGGGCCTTCCTCGGCAATCAGCCGCCGCACGAAGTCGGCGTCGCGACCGCACCGGGCCCGCACCGCCTCAGTGCGATGGTCAAGACCACCACGGGAGATTGCGGTGAGCGTCGCCAGGACCGTGTCATGCAGCTGGCGGAACTGTCGCAGCCGTTCGGCGAACCGGGCCTGCCCGGCCGCAGCGGCGGTCTCGGCGGCGATCCGCCGGGCCGTGGCGGCGTCCACCGCGTCCGCCTGGGCGGTGAGGTAGCGGCGCATGAAGTGCAGCAGCAGGGCGAACCAGAGGCTGGAGTTGACGTGGTTGAGGAACCCGGACTCCAGGGGCGGCAGCCCGCCGGTACGCAGGGCCGCCGCGGCGAGGGCGGACAGCAACAGGACCGGTAACGCGACGAGCAACCGGGACGGGCTGAACACGGCGCCAGCGAGAGCCGCGGTGCCGAGGGCGAACTTCGCCACCCAGTTGGCGGCGCTCAACTCGAAGCCGTCGCGCAGGTTGGCGTTGATCACGAACAGCAGCACGCAGGTCACAGCGATGTCGAGGATGACGTGCCGGATGGTGAACCAGCCGCGCCGCCAAACCGCGACGCCCAGCCCTGTGTTCCACAGCACCACCGCCACCACCATCGCCAGGTTGAGTGCGGGGCTGCGGTAGTAGTCGGCGCGAGGGGGGCCAAAGCTCGACACTGCGGGCAGGAGATAGCTGGCGCGCTGGGCGAACAGCAGCACGGCGACGAAGCGGAAGGCACGGTCCAGGCCAGGCAGTGTGGCCATGGCGCGGCCATCGACCCAGCCCTGCCGGGCCTCGGTGAAATGCCGTCCGAGACGCGCGAAAAGCCCGCGCACGGGCGGAGCCGCAGCGTCGTCGGAAGCTGCGCTTTCCCTGCCGATCGCGGCCTCGCCCAGAGTGTGCGGACGCGCCTCGCGGAGCGGTGCGGAGCGGCGGCCGATGCTCATGTGAGCATCTTTCATTGACGGCCACGACTGCACAACTATCGGATGTCGATCAAATCTCCTTCGGCTCGGTAGCTCTGAGCGATCCGCCCCGTTCGTCCAGTAATCCTCGACCCGGTCACCGGACCGGCGAAAGCATCCTGCTCACCGAGTGCAGGGCAAGTTGAGTAGACATGAGCGTTGATCTTGGTCATGCACGGAGAGTAAGAAGGTAGTCACAGCCGTGGCTAGACAGAAAGAAGCCCCCTAGCTGCATGCTAGGGGGCTGTTTGTGCGCCCGAAGGGACTCGAACCCCTTACCTTCTGATCCGTAGATTTCCCAAGAGCACTCCGCAGTCGTTCGGCAACACCCGCATCGCTCTGGTCGCCGCGTTCTCGTCAACTGGATCGGTCCGGGCTCGTCCGGAACGGTTCGCCCCGGTGGCTCCCAAACGTGGCTCCCGAGCCAGGCTCTGATCCGTAGCCTCGGCCAGGCCGTCCGGGGCCGTACAACTCAGGTCTCACCGCTAGGCCGCCCATCTCCTGCTGCCGCTCGTTCGTCCCTGGCAGTCCGCGCCCGCTGCTGTTAAGTGTTGCTGTCAGCAAGCACCCGTCCGGACACTGCCAGACAAACCCGGACTCTCGCAGCCGCTAGCTCGTCAAGCTGGGCATCCCGCAAGATCCAACGCTGAGTAAGCGCATCTTCACCCGTGTTTTCGTCAACTTTTGACGTACAGTGTCGTGAGAACGCAGCACAGCCGTAGGGAGACGAGCAATGCTCCTGAGATTCGAGGTCTCCAACCACCGGTCAATCATGCAGCCGGTGGAACTATCCATGATCGCCGTCGATGAGGACCGCCCGGCAGCTCGACCCTTTGAGCTACTCGCGGAGCGGGTTCTCACGGTCGCCGGCATATATGGCCCGAACGCTTCCGGCAAGTCCAACGTGCTTGATGCCTTGACGTGGCTCTCTGAAGCCGTAGGTACGTCGCTAAGGGGTTGGGATGAATTCATCCCGCGTGATCCTTTCAGGTTCGGGGACGGGCCAGGCATGTTCTCATCATTCGAAGTCGAGATGATGGTTGATGGCGTGCGATATGCGTACACGGCGACGCTTGATGATTCCGAGGTGATCTTCGAAGGGCTCTACAGTTATCCTGAGCGCAGGCGCCGCTCCCTTTTCGAACGAGAGGGAATGGAGCTACACCTCAGGAGGGGACTAGGCGCCCTTTCCGGCACCCGTGAACTCATGACACCAACCACTCTGGCGCTATCCGCCGCGATGAGGTTTGACGAGCCAGACGTTCGCTCATTTGGTAGGGCTCTTGCAAATATCGGCGTATTGGGTGTTCGACGTAGGATGCTCGGCCGAAATCGCAGGGCATTCGGACTAGCAACCCATCAGATGCGGCGGCATTCTACTGAAAGGATGTTCTACGACAACTCGGATCCGAATCAGCTGCCGCTATTCAACGAACCTGAGGTAGATCGCCTTAGCAGCCGAGAGTCGGCCTTGGCTCTCCTGCGTTTTGCCGACCTAGGAATTGACGATGTCCAGGTTGTGGAGGAGGGTATCGCGGAATCTGCAGCCTCAGGTCTGGGCACCGCCACAGAAACACGGCGATACCTACGCCTTATTCACCGAGTTGCAGACCAGCATCTTCCCTTCGATCTTTTTGATGAGTCGGAGGGAACGCAAACCTGGTTTAGGCTAATCGGGCCCACAGTTCGCGCCCTGCGTACCGGCCAAACCCTGCTGTTTGATGAGATCGACGCGAGCTTGCATCCCAAACTCTCAGCCAGGCTCTTGGAGTTATTCCAAGACCCCGAGACTAATCCGCGTGGAGCTCAGCTGATCTTCACCACGCATGATACGAGCCTGCTCAACCACCTCAATCGGGATGAGGTTTGGCTGACCGAGAAGGGCTCTGACGGCGCAACCGTCCTTACTGCGTTAGCAGAATACGGTGGCGACAAGGTGCGTCGCTCTTTGAATCTGGAAAAGGCATACCTTCAGGGCAGATTTGGGGCCGTTCCCGAATTCGACCAGCATATCTTGCGTCGGGCACTAGGCCTCACTCCAGAGGGGCGCTAATGGGTCGGGACCGCCAACGAGGAACTACCTCACTAAGGCGAAGAGTTGGTGTACGGAGGCCCCGTAAGACTATAGCCATCTTTTGTGAGGGCGAACGAACGGAGCCCGAATACCTGGAAGCCTTGAAGCGACAACCTGCAGTCCGAGACGTTGCGGCCGTGGATCTGAGGATCGACACTCAGCATCTTGGATCAGTTCCGCTAACGCTTGTCAGGTTAGCCGTCGGGGCAAAAGAAAGGGCGGCTCGCGAAGAAGGCGAAATTGATGAGTTCTGGTGCGTATTCGACGTGGAGTGGCCGACGAATCACCCGGGACTTCGGGAAGCCCTAGAGCTAGCCAGTAGGTATGGCATCCATACGGCAGTTTCGAATCCATGCTTCGAGTTGTGGTTGGCACTGCACTTCCAGGATCATCGAGCCTGGCTCGATAATGATGCTGCACGTCGGCTTCGCCGTTCTCACGACCGTCAAGTCGATAAAGGACTTAAGGGAGCTGATTACATGGCGCACATCCAGCTGGCGGCCAGTCGGGCGGCCGCTCTGGAGCAATGGCATGCGGACAATGGGACGAGATTCCCTCACGACAACCCCTCATCCGGAATGCACCGTCTTATCATCTCCACTACGTTGCCGCCGTCATTTTGATGATCTCCTCGTCGGGCAGTTGCAGACCGTCCAGCCTCCCCGGACGGGGACAAGGTGGAGCGCCCTACCGGACGACCTTGGCCCCGTCCGGGGAGGCTGGTAGCCCTTGTGGTGCCCGGCGAGGTGATCCGCGGCCGATCTTTGAGGAGGGCCGGGGTTCGGGGCGGAGCCCCGAGGTCTTCATGGTCTGGTAGTCCCGAAGCATGGCCGGCCGGCCCGGCCGATGCCGGCCGGAGGTCGCCAGCAGGCCGGGGCCGGGCCGGCGCGGCCCGCTCGCGGGCCGCCTTGATCTGATAGAGCGGAATTCGGCAACCAACTGCTACCGCTGCTACCGCTGCTACCGCTGCTCGGCTGACCGTTTCCGGGTGAGGGTGACCCCGGCGAGGACCAGCGCGATGCCGGCGGCGATCGCGGCGGTGATGGCTTCGTCGAGAAAGAGCCACCCGAGGACCACGGCGACGATGGGCAGGAGGTAGGTGACGACCGATGCAGCGGTCGGGCCTTCGTCATCGATGATGCGGTAGTTCAGGACGTAGGCGGCTCCGGTGCCGAGTACTCCGAGGACCGCGATCACCAAGGATGTCTACGGGCACCTAATGGAGGGCGACCGCCGTTCTGCCGCCGAGGCCATGTCCCGTGCGCTGTTCGGGCAGTAAGGAATCCGGTGGCTCCCAACCTGGCTCCCACCGCCGCTCGAAGCCTGATTCCGGCGGACACGAAAGAACCCCCGACCTTGCCGTTTTGGCTGGTCGGGGGCTTCTTCTTGCTCTGTGCGCCCGAAGGGACTCGAACCCCTAACCTTCTGATCCGTAGTCAGATGCTCTATCCATTGAGCTACGGGCGCTCGTGCTCAGCCAGTCTACACACCCGGCTTTCGCGCGGAGACTCCGGGATTCGAACCCGGGAGGGGCTTTAAGACCCCAACCGCATTAGCAGTGCGGCGCCATAGACCAGACTAGGCGAAGTCTCCCAGGTGGCCCGCAGACCACCGCGCCCGAGGATACAGGTCGCTACCCGCCGGGAGCAAAACGACTTCCAGCGTACGTCCGCCACGACTCCTGCCAAGGGTGTTCCCGGCTGTGCGGCAGCGTGATCGGGACTAGGCTCCATCAATATGCAGGAGCAGCCGCCCAGCGAGCCGACCCGTCGAGAGCCTGCTGACCGAGCGCGGCGGCGCTCTCCGCGGGCGACGTTCACTCCGCCGACGGCCACTGAGCAGCCGGTCGAGAGGGCGACACCTCCTGGGCCGGCAGCGGCCGGTGCCGCACCGGCCGAACAGCGTCCGCGGCGTACCAGGCCCGCCCCGGCGGTGCTGTTCCAGCCACCGGAGCCGGACCGCTCCCTGCCCCGGCAGCCGGCCCGCTCGCCAGGCCTTCCGTCAGACAGCCAGCGAGCCCGGACGGCGGGCGCCGACAAGCAAGCCCCGACATCGGGCGCGAGCGAGCAGGCCCCGACATCGGGGGCCGATCAGGCAGCACCGGTGAGCGGTGCAGTGGCGGACGCCGAACACGCACCCGTCGACCCGCCGGCAGGCGTCGACCACCCCGGCCCAGCAGATGTCGCAGATGAAGCGGGCAGTGCCGATCCGAGCGGCTCGACAGCGCTGACCGCGGATGGGCGAGCGCCCGAGGAAAGCGCGGAACCACCCGCCGGCCCGGTGTCGCGGACGCCGAAGGCCCGCGCCACCCCCGCCCGGAAGGCTCCCGTCCGCAAGAGGACGGGAACGTCGGCCGACACCACGGCACCGCCGCCGCCCAAGCAGCCCGCAGCAGCCAAGCGAACCGTTCCGAGTAAACGAGCCGCACCCTCGGCGACCCCCGTCGAGCGCGCCGAGAAGGTGACCAAACGCGCGGCAACCCCCCGCAAGACCGCCGCGCCGAGGAAGGCCGTGGCAGCGCCCGAGCAGCCGCAACCGGACGCCCAGACGCCTCTCGCCACCACAGGCAGCGATGCCACCACAGACAGCGAGGCGTTCACCCCGCAGGCCGCGCACGAGCGGGCGCTGACTCTGGGGCGTACCCCCGAATTGGATTTGCGGGCGGTGACTGCCCGCGTGCTCGACCACCCGGGTTTCGCGCCGGAGTTGCTGGCCCCGGCGGCGGTGCGGGCGCTCGGGCCCGGTGCCGCCGAGTGGGCCGAGCAACTTCGGGCCCGCTACCCGGATGCCCCGGCGGACGGGCTGGCCCGGCTGGCGACCCGGCGGTTCGTTGGTGCGGCCGCTGCGGGTGGTGCGACGGCCGCGCTGGCCGGGTTCTTCGCGCCGTTGGCCGAGTTGGCCTCGGTGCTCTGGGCCCAGTCGAACCTGGTGCTGCACCTGGCTGCGGCCTACGGCCGGGATCCGGCGCATCCCGACCGGGCCGTGGAGTTGCTGGTGCTGACGCATGTGCATCCGGACCCGGCGAGCGCGCGTGCCGCGCTGGATGCCGCGCAGGCAGCCGGCGATCCGGTGGAGGAGGCGTGGCCGAGGGCTGCGGAGGCCGCGTGGCGGCTGGCCGCGCCGCTCACCGCGCAGGCCGGCGGCTGGGTTGCGTTGCGGCTGGCGGCCCGGCTGCTGCCGGGTGCGGCGGTGCTCGCCTCGGCGCTGGGCGACTCGGCGGCGGCCGACCGTCTCGCGGCGCGGGCGGTGGCCACCTACAGGCCGCGTCAGAGCCAGTCGAACCACTCGCGGGGCAGCAGCGCGTAGCCGACGAACGCGAACACGTCGAGCAGCGTGTGCGCGATGATCAACGGCATGACCCGCCGGGTACGCAGGTAGAAGAGGCTGAACACGACGCCCATCACGGCGTTGCCGACGAACGCGCCGAAGCCCTGGTAGAGGTGGTAGGAGCCGCGGAGCAGCGCGCTGGCCGCGATGATCGTGGCGAGCCGCCAGTGGAGTTGGCGCAGCCGCGTGACCAGGTAGCCGACCACGATCACCTCCTCCAGCACGGCGTTCTGGATGGCGGCGAGGATCAGCACCGGGACGGTCCACCAGAGGTCCGGCAGCGCGGCCGGCACCAGCGTGGCGTTGATGCCGAGCTGGGCCGCGACCCAGAACAGCGCCAACCCCGGCAGGCCGATCAGCGCGGCCAGGCCGACGCCACGGGCCACGTCCTGGCCGGGCCGCCGGGCGTCCAGGCCGAGGGTCCGCGCCGGGTCGCCGGGATCGCGGCTGAGCAGGTGTACGGCGAGCAGCACGGGCAGCAGCGCGAAGACGATGCCGAGCAGCTGGTACGTCAGGTCCAGCCAGGGACGGGCCGACGCCGAGGTGTTCAGCGAGGCAGTCTGCTTGGAGAGCGGCCCCTCGGCGGTCAGCTTCGCGATGATCGAGACCACCGCGTAGACCGCTGACTGGCCGAGGGACAGGCCGAGGACCAGCAGCGTCTCGGTCCCCAACACTCGACGGGACACCGGGCGGGTCAGCTCAACGGTCACCGCACCACTCTGCCCGACGGACGGCACCGCAGGCACGGCCGACCGGCCGGCGTGAACCGATCGCACATTCTGTGCGACCGGTCGACACGCTCCGTGGACATTCTATGAGCGCCCGATCCGCTGCCGTCTGGGGAAGGAGCACCGGTGGACAATGTCGCGCGGTTGCTGAAGGAGAGCTGGACCCTGGTCGAGGAGGACCGGGAGCGGCTCAGCGGCTACTTCTACGCACGGCTGTTCCTGCTCGACCCGGCCCTGCGGCAGCTCTTCCCGGTGCAGATGTCGGGTCAGGGCGACCGCCTGCTGGAAGCGATCATCACGGCGGTCCACACGGTGGACGACCCGGAGAGCTTCGACGAGTTCCTGCGGGCGCTGGGCCGGGACCACCGTAAGTACCACGTCGACGACAAGCACTACGCGACGATGGGCGTCGCGCTGCTGGACGCGCTGCGCACCACCGCCGGCGACGGCTGGAACCTGGAGTACGACCAGGCGTGGCGGGACGCGTACGCGGCGATCGCGGCGAAGATGGTGGCCGGCGCGGCCGACGACGACAACCCGCCGTTCTGGCATGCGGAGGTGCTGACCCACGAGCGGTACGGCCCGGACACCGCCGTGTTGACCTGCCGGGCGTTGCAGCATCCGCTGTCATGGCGCGCCGGCCAGTACGTCAGCCTGGAACTGCCCCGCTATCACCCGAGGGTGTGGCGCACCTACTCGGTGGCGAACGCCCCGAACGACGACAACGTGCTCGAATTCCACGTCCGGAGCTCCGGCGCGGGATGGGTGTCCGGGGCGCTCGTCCGCCGGGTTCAGCCTGGGCACCTGCTGCGGCTGGCGGCACCGATGGGTTCGATGACCCTGGACCGCTCCTCCGAGCGGGACATCCTCTGCGTGGCCGGCGGGGTCGGGCTGGCGCCGATCAAGGCCCTGGTGGAGGAGTTGGCGACCTACAACCGGACGCGCTGGGTGCACGTCTTCTACGGGGCACGGCAGGCGGCGGACCTGTACGGGCTGGCCGCGTTGCAGGAGTTGATGGCCGTACACCCGTGGTTGTCGGTCACGGCGGCGTGCAGCGACGACCCGGACTTCGACGGCGAGTTGGGCGACATCCCGGACGTGGTGGCCCGGTACGGCCCGTGGACGACGCACGACTGCTATGTCTCCGGTTCGGCCCGGATGGTTCGGTCCACGCTGCGGGTTCTGGCCGCGGACGAGGTGCCGCCTCCGAACATCCGCTACGACACATTCGGTGACCTGTAGACGTTCCTCCCCCCATGCCGGGGCGCGTGCCCCTGCCCCCTGGGGCACGCGCCCCGGCCCCCGTTCCCGCTCAGCGCCCGGCCAGGCGCTCGGCTCAGTAGCGCCAGGGTCGCCCGGTCTCCCGGTATTCCTCCACCGGCACCAGCGGCACGCCCGGTGCCATCCGGTCGACGTAGAGCCGGCCCTCCAGGTGGTCGATCTCGTGGGCGACGAGCCGGGCCATGCCGAACTCGAACGACGTGATGACCCGACTGCCGTCCCACTGGGCGTGCTCCACGTCGAGGCGCAGCGGCCGGGGCACCAGACCACGGTGGTCGAAGAAGGAGAGGCAGCCCTCGTACTGCTCGTCGGTCTCCGGGTCGGCGTCGACCACCCGAGGGTTGAGCAGGATGACCGGCTCCGCCGACCGGTCGGGAGGTCGGACGGCCGCCGCCGCCCGGCCGATGCCGAGCTGCGGGGCGGCGATGCCCACCCCCTTGCTGAACGGGTGCAACTCGTCGAGCCGGGCCAGTGCCGTGGTGAGCCGGTCGACGATCTCCCGGGCCACCTGCTCCTCGGCGGGCAGGTGGAACTGCCGGACGCGCTGCCGGAGGAGGTCGTCGCCGCGTTGGACGATGCCGAGCCCTCGCATCCGATCGCTGGGTCGGACCCGGATGCCACCGGGGCCGACGTCCGGGTCGGTGTCCGGGCGGGACCGGAAGCGCCACTGCATCCGGTAGCGGGCGTTCAGCGGCGGGTCGTCGGTGTGCCAGTCGAAGAGCGCACGGTCGCCCTCGTCGTGGCGCTGCGGCGCCGTCCGCAGGGGGCCCTCCTCCGCCGAGAGCGAGGTCTCCACGCCCCAGACCTGTGGGTCGAGCGCCGCCGGCAGGTCCAGGCGTACGGCGAGCTGCCGGGTGGGCAGCCGGACGGCCCGCTGGAACCAGGGGCCCCACTTCTCCTTGCCGACGCTGTACGCGTACTCGATGGTGGCCCGGTCACCGGGGTAGAGCGGGAAGCGCCGCTCACCGTTCTCGAACAGCAGCCAGATCTCCTTGAACGCGTCCCTGTCGTGTTTCGCCCGCCAGTGCATCGGCTCCGGGTCGCCGCCGCTGTCGTACCGGCGGGCCTGCAGTTGCAGTTCGGCGAAGGTGAGGGGGTGCTCGCGGTGGTGCCGGTTGGAGCGTCCGGGGTCGTTCGGGTAGCGGTCGACGGCGACGCGTACCAGGTAGCGGGTGACCGGTTCGGTGCCGGCGTTGTAGAGCTCGCGGCGGATGACGCACCGGTAACCCTCGTCGGTGTGGGTGAGGGTGGCCAGTTCCCGCTCCACGACGAGGCCGGTGCCGGGTGGCAGCCACTGGCCGGGCAGCGAGGGCTCGCGGTGCGGTTGGCCGGTGCGGGCGTGCCGGAGATTGTCATACTCCCGGAAACGCTGCCAGATCGCGCCGCTGGCCTCCAGGACGGCCTCGGCGCGGCGGGCGAAGTCCTCGGTCGGGCGGTGCCGGCGCCCCTCGACGTGGCTTACGTAGGACGGGTCGAACCCCATGAGGACGGCCAGTTGCTTCTTGGAGAGCCCGCGCCCGGTCCGCTGCCGGGCAAGCTCGGCCGCGAAGGAGTCGGCAGCCCGTTCGAGGGGGGATGTCGTCATCGTCGTCCTCGTGGCCGGGAGTATCATCTTCACGTTCTGTGGCCGAACGCACACTCATCTGGCAACTTGACGACACTCCGCTTGACAATCTCTCGGCGGCTCGCCGGGGTGTTTCGGCGTTTTCGAGGGCCCGTGCCGGGTAGTACGCGAAGCGCGGAGCATCCGCTTCCGCCGGGAGTCGACCCGATGTGACAGGGGCCTCCCGCTCCGATCGAGGTGAGGCTTCCCTTACTCGGTACGCGTGGTTAGGCTAGCCTTAGCTTGGACGCACTGATGTCCGCCGGGCACGCCTCGGCCACGCAGACAGGGGATGACACGGTGACAGCGGTGATGCCGAGGCGGGACATGTCCGCCGCGCCGCTCGCCCCCGTCACCGCGACCCTTCGGGCCATGTTCGGCACCGACGACCTCCCCGGGCTCGCCCGCGGCCTGCTTGTCGACGACGAGTTCGGTTGGGCACCCGCGACCACCCTTATCGACGGCACCCGGCTGCCGGAGCTGCTGCACGCGGCAAGCGTCCGCTGGCGCGGCACACCGCACGCCTGCGCCGCGCTGGCCTGGAAGTCCTACAGCTACTGGACGGCGCTGCCGGTCGTGCTCGGCTGGGCTTCGGCTCGGCGGGTTCCGCTGCTCGACCCGTCCGACGTGCTGATCCACTTCGAGGACCACCGGCCCCTGATCACACTCGGTCTGCGCCGCAGCACCACCGTGGCCGTGCTGCCGAACGACCCCTTGGCGGTGGCCGGCCTCCCTCAGGTACGCGTCGTCGCCGACGAGACGGCACTGCTGGGCGAGCTGCGCGCCTCACTACTCGACGCGCACCTGGCACCGCTCATCACGGCGATCCAGTCTGAAGTTCGGGTGGGCACCCGGACACTGCTCGGTTCGGTCGCGTCCGGCATCTCGCACGGCCTCCTGCGGGCCGCCGACGCGTTGCCCGGCCCGACGGTGCAGAACATCGAAACGGTGCTCGGGGCGCTCGATCTGGCTGACCTGGTCGAGCTGGTGCCCGGGCCGGCCGGCGAGCCGACGGTGCAGCGGCGCACCTGCTGCCTCGCCTTCACGCTGCCCAGCCCGAAGGTTTGCCAGGGCTGCTGCGTCCGCCAGCCCTGACCCCGCTCAGTCGGTAAGCGGCCGGACGTCCCACACCCACACACCGCCTGTGAACACCGGCTGGATCCCGGTCAGCTCGGTCATCCCCCGACGCAGCGCATCCTCGTGCTCCTGGGGCCCGAGAATGACCGCGCCGGCCCGCCAGTAGCGCAGGTCGTCGATCGCGCTCACCCGGTCCTGCGGGGTGATCGGCGGCACCGCGCCGGTGCGCCGGATGGTGGCGAAGAAGCTGCTTGTAGCGCGCGGCGGTGCGCTGAACAGCGCGACCTTCGGCGGATCCGCGCTCGGGCGGGTGTCCGGGCCGAGGAAGTAGCCCCGGGCCAGCGGCATGTCCAGCCGGGTGGCCGCCGACCAACGCAGCGGCTCCGCGTAGGTGGTGTCCGGCAGCGGCAGGGTCACCACACTGCGCCCACCGGCCACGTAGGGGCGCCAGGCTCCGCTTGTCACGAATGTGGGGACCGGGTCGAGACGGACAACGGGCAGCGGGGTGGGCAGGATCGGCAGCAGGGCCATCGTCAGCACTGTGGCGGTGGCGAAGCGGATCTGCCGCCGGGCCGTCGGGTGTGCGGCAGCCAGCTCGCGTACGCGCTCGGCGCCGTAGGCGAGCAGCACACCGATGATCGGGGTGATCGCCAACGCCCAGCGGGTCGGCACCACCGAGTGCAGGATCGGCAGGTTCTCCAGCGCGGCCCACGGCCCCGGCACACCGGTGCCCCGACCGGCGAAGCGGATCTCCCGACCGAGCGAGAGCACCGCGAAGAGCAGACCGAGCCCGGCCAGCGCGAGCACCACCACCGAGCGCCGCATCCACCAGACCACTGCGACCACAAGCACCAGCAGGGACCAGCCGAAGAAGCTGTTCTCCTCGGTCGGGTTCTTGGCCAAACCCGCGGCGGTGCGTGGGCTGCCGGCCAGCGACTCCCTGGCGTACGCGACAAACGAGGCGAGGTCGCTGGAGTAGCCGCGGATCAGGCTGGACAGCCCGGAGTACGCGCCGGGGCCGAAGAACTGCACATACAGCGGGTACGCCAGCAGCAGGGCGGCGACTCCGGCTGCCACGGCCAGGCCGGCGAGGAAGGGCCGTGCCCGCGACCGCAGGGCCGGGCGACCGATGGCGAGCGCCACGACGACCACGCCGAGCCCGATCGCGGTCATCAGCAGGATCTCCAGGTTGAGGAACGCCTGCCAGACGATCACCAGGGCGAGCAGCACCCCGTTGCGCAGCCAGCGACCGGGCTCGGCGAGCCGCAGCGTCCGCCAGATGATCAGGGGGACGACGAACTGCGACACGATGTTCGGGTGCGCGTTGGCGTGCGACACCATGGCCGGCGCGAAGGCGCAGAAGCCCGCGCCCAGCCACGCCGGCCCGCGAGCGCCGATGAGGACGCGGGAGAGCAGGAAGTACCAGGCGGTGGCGGTGGCGATCATCCCCAGTGTCAGGAAAAGCAGGAACGCCGCGCGTGGTCCCAGCAGCAGGGTGACAGGCGTCATTGGCAATGAAATGGATAATACGGACGTATTAGCCATGAGGTTGACGCCGTCGGGCACGTTCATCTGGCCGGAATGGAATGGATACACGAATTGCGTGACGACCCGCGCACCGTGCGCCATCATCCATTCGAACTGCGACTGGTCGGTGCGGTTGTCGCGCACCCCACTGCCCGGGTCCAACCAGAGGCGCCCGGTGACCCAGAAGGCCAGTGCCACGAAGCTCAGCACGGCAGCCAGGTCGACCCGCTTCCCGTTACGACGCAACCGATCGCCGCCAGCCCTCTCCACCGACGACACGGTGGCCGGGCCGTCGCTCGGCACGTCCGGTTCGGGAGTAGTCATGACAATTCATAGGGTAGTCAGCGCATGGCTCTGCCGTGACATGTTTCGGGGTACTGCCGTACTATGTGTCGGGTTCGCCGACCGCCGATCACGTGCCCACCCCCCGACCGCAATTCGGCCACAACGCTGCCCCGATTCTTCTGCCATCCAAGCGGATGATTCACTCTGTCGGTTCAGGCACGGGTCGAGTTCATATCGTGAGGAATCGACGCATGGCAGAAATCACTGGGGACCAACGCGTCCAGTCCGAGGTGCTGGAGGGTCTGGCGACGGCCGTCAACCACCGCCGCTGGTTCGTCGAACTGGCGGTGCCGTACCTCGGCGACGACCCGATCGAGATCGGCAGCGGCCTCGGCGACTACGCGCTGGAATGGTCGCAGCGGCTACCCCGGTTCACCGCCACGGAGGCCGACCCCGACCGGCTGGTGCAGCTCAAGGAGCGGCTCGCCGCCCAGCCCGGCGTCGACGTCCGGCAGATGCTGCTGCCGCACCACGAGCGGGGCGACTACAGCGCTGCCGTCTCGTACAACGTCCTGGAGCACATCGAGGACCACGTGGGCGCGCTGCGCAGCATGCGCGACCTGGTCCGCCCGGGCGGTGCCGTGATCATCATCGTGCCGGCCTTCGAGTTCGCGATGAGCCCGGCCGACGTCGCCACAGGCCACGTCCGCCGCTACACGAAGAAGACGCTGGGCACGGCGATGACCGAAGCCGGGCTGACGGTCGAGAAGATCCACTACGCCAACGCGCTCGGGTTGATCGGCTACTTCATGGCCACGAAGGTCTTCCGGCTGATGCCGAAGGAAGGCCCGATGGTCAAGGTGTACGACACAGTCGTACTCCCCGCTACCAAGGCCGCCGAACAACTAATCCGCCCCCCGTTCGGCCAGTCCGTCTTCGCAGTAGCCCGAGTCACCCCCTAAGTGACCCCCCAACCCCCACCCTCGCCCTCCCACCCCCCGCCCTCCCACCCCCGCGATCTTGCACTTTCGGTCGCCCTTGTGCGCGGTATGACAGATATGTCGGGGCAGAAAGTGCAAGATCGCGGGGAGGGTCGGGGGTTAGTCCTTGATCTGGTACGTGGGGCGGATTACCGCCCGGGCCAGGGTGTGGAAGGTCAGGTTGAAGCCGACGTAGGCCGGCGACGCGTCCGGGGTCAGATCGAGCCGGTCGACGTCGAGGGCGTGCACCGCGAAGACGTAGCGGTGCGGCCGGTCACCGGGCGGCGGCGCCGCCCCGCCAAAGCCCTGCTCGCCGTAGTCGTTGCGGACGGAGAACGCCCCGCCGAGATCGGCGGTCGCCGCGCCACCCGCGCCGCTGGGCAGTTGCGTGACGCTTGCCGGCACGTTCACCAGCACCCAGTGCCAGAAACCGCTGCCGGTCGGCGCGTCGGGGTCGTAACAGGTCACCGTGAAGCTCTTTGTCTCGGCCGGGAAATCCGACCAGGTCAACTGCGGAGATTCGTTGCCGCCCCCGGTGCTGCCGTGCGCGTGCCGGGCGTCCATCGGCTCGCCGTTCTGCACGTCGTCACTGGTCAGGGTGAACGAGGGCACCGTCGGCAGCAGCTCGTACGGGTCCGGGGCGATCGGTCGTTCCAGGGTCATCGGGACGCGTCCTTCCGGTGCGGGCAGATATCTGCCTCTTCATACCCCGTTCGGCGGCTTGAGACGACCCGGACGGCCACTGTCGGGGAGCCACCCCCGAAAAGCTATCGTTGCTGGCGCAACGTTCCACGGGGGGATTATTTGCCCAACATGTGGCGCGATTTTCTGATCGCCATCGTCACCGCGATGCGCAAGCCGGACGAGCAGTCGCTCGCCCGCGAACGCCGTCGTGCGGTCGAACGATTGGCCGACGAGACGATCCGAAAGAACAAGCCTCCCGCCGACCCGCCGGCGTAACGGAGGCTCGGCATGGCGGAGGGTGTGGGATTCGAACCCACGGGGGCTTGACCAGCGGGAACACCGCCAATCAGTTGCGTTTTTAGCGTTTACGGCGCATGCTCCACCTATGGCGACGACGGGTGGAGACCTTCTGACCACTGGTCAGGTTGCCAAGCTGCTGGGGTCGTCGCGTCAGCAGGTGGTCAACCTGTGCGAGCGTGGAAAACTACCGTTCGTGAAGGTCGGCATGCACCGGCGCATAGAGCGGAGCCAGGTTGAGGCGATGCTGCACCCCAAGCCGGAGCTGACCCGCGATCAACTCAAGTCACTGTGGCTGCACCAAGCGGTGGCGGGCAGCTTGGTTACCGACCCGGACGCGGTGCTGGGCAAGGCCCGGAAGAATCTTGATCGACTCCTCCAGCAGCACCGGGAGACCATGACCGAGGTGTGGCTGAAGCTCTGGCAAGACAAGATCGACGAGGGTGTCGGTGCCGTCCTCAGGGTGCTGACCTCCGAAGATCCGGAAGCTGTTGAACTACGACAGAACTCACCCTTCGCCGGGGTCCTGTCACAGTCACAACGCAAGAAGGTTCTTGAGTCGTTCACGCGCAGCGGTTGGCGACGAGCGGCGTGAAGCGCGAGCAACTGGAGCATGTCCTGCGGTCCGCGTGCCAGATCGCCGGAGACCCGGACGTCCTCGTCATCGGCAGCCAGTCGGTGCTGGGGGCGATCCCGGAGAGCAGACTCCCGCTGGAAGCCACCGCCTCCATGGAGGTCGACGTGGCATTCTTCAACGACCCGGACGACCGGAAGGCTGACCAGGTCGACGGCGCCATTGGCGAGCTCTCACCGTTCCACGAGACGAACGGTTACTACGCCCAGGGCGTGAGCGTGTCGACCGCGGTGCTGCCCGACGGCTGGCGCGATCGGTTGATCCTGGTGGAGTCTCAAAGCACACAACCGGGACGCGGCTACACGCTCGAACCGCACGACTGTGTCGTGTCCAAGCTGATAGCCGGCAGGGAGAAGGACCACGCCTTCGCCAACGCGCTGATCCGGGCCGGGCTCATCGAGCCATCACTAGTCGCCGAGCGGATCGAGATGGTCAACGTCCATCCTCTGGTGCTGAAACGGCTCAGGGACTGGATCACCATTTACCTGCCGGCAACCTGACGAGCGCAGACACGCCTCCTGACCAGCGTTGCGGTCAGGGGGCGTTTTCGCTGCCCAGAGGGGCGGAGGGTGTGGGATTCGAACCCACGAAGACATCGCTGCCTTACCGGTTTTCAAGACCAGCGCCATCGGCCACTAGGCGAACCCTCCCGGGCCGCCACCCAAGGGCGTACGGCCACGCATAGTCTGCCACGGCTCCCGCCGCGCGGCTCGGCGTCCCTCCCCGAATGGGCCGGCCAGGAGGGTCGGGCCGTCCACAGTGTTCGGTGGGATACGGCGGGTCCGCCTGCGGCCCGGTTGGGCGTCGGGTAAGACTGAGCCATGCGAGCCGTCACCATTCCGCAGCCCGGTGGACCCGATGCCCTGGTCTGGGCCGAGGTGCCCGATCCTGAGCCGGGCCCCGGTGAGGTGATCGTGAATGTGCGGGCCAGCGGGGTGAACCGCGCCGACCTGCTGCAACGGCAGGGGCACTACCCACCGCCGCCGGGCGCTTCCGCGTACCCCGGGTTGGAATGTTCTGGGGTTATCACCGAGGTGGGTGCGGACGTTGCCGGGTGGGCGGTCGGGCAGCAGGTCTGCGCGCTGCTGTCCGGCGGCGGGTACGCCGAGCGGGTCGCCGTCCCCGCCGGGCAGTTGCTGCCGTTGCCGGCCTGCGACCCGGTCGACGCCGCGGCGCTGCCCGAGGTGGCCTGTACGGTCTGGTCGAACCTGATCCAGGTGGGGCGGCTCAGCGCGGGTGAGACTCTGCTTGTGCACGGCGGCGGCAGCGGGATCGGCACGTTCGCCATCCAGTTCGGGGCGGCCCTCGGCGTCACAGTCCTGACCACGGCGCGGGCGGCCAAGCATCCCCGGCTGCGTGAGCTGGGCGCGGCACACACGATCGACTATCGGGAGCAGGACTTCGCCGAGGAGGTCCGGCGGATCACGGACGGCCGAGGCGTCGATGTCGTCCTCGACATCATGGGGGCGTCCTACCTGGGGCGGAACGTCTCCGCGTTGGCCACCGGCGGCCGTCTGGTGGTGATCGGGATGCAGGGCGGGCGCAAGGCCGAGTTGGATCTCGGTGCGCTACTGACGAAACGGGCGAGTGTCGCGGCGACGTCGCTGCGCTCCCGACCGCTCGCGGAGAAGGCGGAGATCGTCCAGGGCGTACGGGACGAGGTGTGGCCGTTGATCGAGGCGGGCAGGGTCCGGCCGGTGGTGGACCGGCGGCTTCCGATGGCTCAGGCGGCGGAGGCACACCGGCTTGTCGAGTCGAACGAACACCTCGGCAAGGTGCTGCTCACCCTGGGGTGACGGCGAGCGGAGCCGACCGCGCGAAAGGGCGCCGGCCGTCAGGCAGGCGGGTTCGCCGGTCGGGCCAGCATCAGACGGGGACCCGGCCCCTCGCCGGCCAGCGCGTCGCCGGGGTTGTTGAGCGTGCAGTGTTGCAGGGACAGGCAGCCGCAGCCGATGCAGCCGTCCAGGTCGTCGCGGAGCTTGGTGAGCAGCTGGATCCTCTCGTCCAACCGGCCCCGCCAGTTCGCGGACAGCCGCGCCCAGTCCTGCGGGCTTGGCGTACGGGCTTCGGGGAGGGAGTCGAGCGCCGCGCGGATCTCGTCAAGCGACACACCTACCTGCTGGGAGATCCGGATGAAGGCCACCCGCCGCAGCTCGGAGCGGGCGTACCGGCGCTGGTTGCCGCCGGTGCGGTCGGCGCGGATCAGCCCGAGTCGCTCGTAGTAGCGCAGCGCCGACGGTGCCACGCCGGAGCGGACGGACAGGTCGCCGATCGTCAACAGATCCTGCATCACCAAGGCCCTTGAGTTGAAGTGCACTTCAACTCACAGAGTAGTGACATGGCCACCACACTGACCACCGACACCGGCCCCCGGCTTCCCGGGCTGATCCGACGACTCACCGGCGACGAGAAGCACGCGCCCAGCGCGCACTCCACGATCGACGTGCTCCAGGTGCTCTACGACCGGGTGCTGCGAGTCACCCCTGACACCGTCGACGACCCGGAGCGGGACCGGTTTCTGCTCTCCAAGGGGCACGGACCGGCCGCCTACTACGCGGTGCTCGCCGCGCACGGCTTCATTCCGGACGCCTGGCTCGACGACCTTGCCGGGCCGGACAGCCGGCTCGGCCATCACCCGGACCGACTGCTGGTGCCCGGCGTCGAGATCGGCTCGGGCTCGCTCGGCCATGGGCTCGGGCTGGCCGTCGGCACCGCCCTCGGTCTGCGGGCGCAAGGGCTGATCAAACCCCGGGTGTACGTGCTGCTCGGCGACGCCGAGTTGGACGAGGGATCCAACCACGAGGCGATCGCGTACGCGGGAGCGACAGGCCTGGACAGCCTCACCGCGATCGTGGTCGACAACTCGTCGACCACGCACGGCTGGGCGGGAGGCATCGCCAGCCGGTTCACCGTCAACGACTGGACCGCCGACACCGTCGACGGCCGGGACCACACAGCCTTGTACACCGCGCTGACCGGGCACCGGCCAGCACGGCCGCACGTGGTTGTCGCCCGCGTCGAGACCAGGGGCTGACCGCCATGCGTAACGCCTTCATCGACACCACCACCTCGCTGCTCGACGATGATCCGCGTACCGCACTCGTGCTCGCCGACATCTCGGCCAGCCAGTTCGCGCCCGCCGGCCGCCGGCACCCGGACCGGGTGCTCAACGTCGGCATCCGCGAACAGTTGATGATCGGTGTGGCCGGCGGGCTCGCCCTGACCGGGCTCCGACCGATCGTGCACTCGTACGCGACGTTCCTGGTGGACCGGGCCTACGAGCAGATCAAGTTGGATCTGGACCACCAGGGCGTGGGAGCGGTCCTGGTCAGCATCGGCGCCTCGTACGACGGATCGAGGGAGGGCCGGACGCACCAGTCACCAGGTGACGTGGCGCTCTTCGACTCACTGGGCGACGGTTGGACGGTGCGGGTGCCCGGTCACCCCGACGAGGTCACGCCGCTGCTCCGAAGCGCGGCGACCACCGACGACCCGGTCTACCTGCGGCTCAGCGAACAACACAACGCACGCGGATACCCGGGTGCCGACCGGCTACGGGTGCTGCGGCGAGGCGGGGCGAACGCGCCGCTCGTGGTGGCTGTCGGGCCGATGCTCGACCCGACGTTGGAGGCGACCGAGCAGATGGACGTGACTGTCGCGTACACCCACACTGCCCGGCCCTTCGACACACCCGGGCTGCGGGCGCTCGCCGGGACCGATGTGGTGCTTGTCGAGCCGTACCTGGCGGGTACGTCGAGCGCGGTGGTCAGCCAGGCACTCGCGGACGTACCGCATCGGCTGCTGGCGCTCGGGGTTGCTCAGACCGACCTGCGACGGTACGGCGACCCGGCCGACCACGCCCGGTGGCACGGCCTGGACGCCGCCGGTCTGCGGCGGTCGATAAGCGCGTTCCTGGGGTCAGCGCGCGGCTGACGCGGCGGGACGGCGGCGTGCGCGCTCGCGGCCGAGGATCCAGATCGCCTCGACGCCGTCCTTCCAGGTGATCTTCTTGCCCTCTTCACGGCCGCGCGCCCGGTAGCTGATCGGCACCTCGTACGGCCGGATCCGCCGGCGCAGCAGCTTGCCGGTCACCTCCGCCTCCATGCCGAAACCACGGGAGCGCACCTCAAGCGACCGATAGAGCGCCACAGGCATCAGCTTGAAACAGGTCTCCAGGTCGCCGATGTACGAGTTGAACAGGACGTTCGCCGCCATCGTGACGCCCTTGTTGCCCATCACGTACCAGAAGCTGTAGGCGCTGTGACTGCCGAAGGTGCGATTGCCGTAGACCACCGTGGCCCGCCCGTCGAGCACCGGGTCGAGCAGCTTGGGGATGTCCTGCGGGTCGTACTCCAGGTCGGCGTCGAGGATGACCATGTAGTCGCCCTCGGCGCTGTCCACCGCGGTCTTGATGGCCGCGCCCTTGCCGGCGTTGCGCTGGTGGGTGATGACCCGCAGACGTGCGTCGTCGGCGCGGCCGAGGACCTCGCCGGTGCCGTCCCGGCTGCCGTCGTCGACAACGACCAGCTCGATCTCGCAGGGGTAGTCCACCGCCAATGCCTGCTTGAGGGCATCCGCGATGCGTTCTTCCTCGTTGTAGACCGGCATGAGGATCGACAGCTTCACGGGAATCTCCACGGTGGCGACAACACGTCGGGCATAGCCTAGCGTGGCTGGTCAGCCGAACGCTGGCCGCTACCGTCGGGCAGCCGGCGTGGCGGGCTCAGACAGATGGTGTTTACTTCCCGCCATGTCGGCTGCCGGCCCCCTGCTCGCGGCGTTACCCGCCGCCTCGGTGCTCCTGCTCACCGTTGCGACGAGGCCGCGCGGGACCGACGCGCTGGCACCGCTGCGACTCGCCGTGGTGCGGGCCGCCCTGCTCGTCGGGGCGTACGCGGTGCTCGTCGTCGAGCTGCTCGGCGCCCTGCACGCGCTGACCCGACCGGCGTTCGTCGTCGCCTGGCTGCTCTTCCTGCTGGCCTCCGCGACGGCTGCGGCGCTGCGGTGGCGCCGGGCCGCCGCGCAGGCGCCCGCCGCCGCACCCCAGCCGGTGCTGGTCGGCGCGGCGCTGACCGTCGGCGCAGGCACCGCGACGCCCGCCCCGGCCGGGCACGACATCGCGCCGGTCCAGCCCCATCGGGTACGCGTCAGCCTCCTCGCCAGGGCAGCCGAAGCCTGGCGTACGGCAGGTCGGGGCGAGCGGCTGCTCGCCGGCACCATCGGCGGCCTGGTGCTGCTGGAGTTGCTTGTCGCGCTGCTGGCCGAGCCGAACAACTTCGACTCGCAGACCTACCACCTGCCCAAGGTGGAACGGTGGGTGGCCCAGGGCGACCTCGACTTCTGGCCGACCGCCATCCACCGGCAGGTGACCATCCCGCCCGGCGCGGAGTACCTGCTGCTGCACCTGCGCCTGCTGACCGGCGGGGACGCGCTGTACAACCTGGTGCAGTGGGCCGCCGGGATCGTCTGCCTGGTGGCGGTCGCCCGGATCACCGCGCAACTCGGCGGCGGCCGGCGGGCTCAACTGATCACCGCGTTCGTGCTGGCCGGCACCCCAATGGTCGTACTGCAGGCGACGAGCACGCAGACCGACCTGGTCTGCGCGGCGTGGGTAGCGTGCGCGGCGACGCTGGTGCTGGACGGGCTGCGTCGGCGGACCGGCTTGGGCACCCTGCTGGGGCTGGGGGCGGCCACCGGGTTGACGGCGGTGACAAAGACAAGTGGCCTGATCGCTGTGGGGCCGCTGCTGGTGCTCTGGGGGCTGGCCCAGCTCCGGCTTGCAGTGCGCGGACGGACACCGGATGGTGGGGCCCGGCCGGTTGGTCCGGTGGCGCGCACCGTCGGTGGGTCGGTGCTGATCCTGCTGGTCGCGGCGACGGTGGTCGGCCCGTTCCTGGCCCGGGTGACTGCCGACTTCGGGCATCCGTTGGGCCCACCCCGGTTGCGCGAGTCAATCCCTATGGAACGGCACGATCCGCAGTCGATACTGGTCAACGCGCTGCGGATCGGGCACACCGCGTTCGACACGCCACTGGCGCCGCTGCGGCGTGCCGGCGCGGAGGCGATCATCAGCGGTGCGGAGGCGATCGGTGTCGACCCGCAGGACCGGGCCATCACCTTCGGCCGGGAGATCTTTCCGGAGCCCGCCTGGTATCCGGACGAGGACCGGGTGGCCTTCCCTATCGCCGGAGCGCTGGCGCTGATCGGCGCGGTGGTCGCGCTCACCCGACCGCGTCGGATCGATCCCGGGCAGGCGGGGCCGCTGCGCGCGTACGCCGTGGTGGTGCTGGTCGCCGTCCTGCTGCACACCTCAATGATCAAGTGGCAGCCGTGGGGCAACCGGCTGATCCTCTACGCGCTTGTCCTCGCCGTACCGCTGGCCGGGCTCTGGCTGGACGCGCTCTTCCGTCGCCACGCCCACGGAGCCGGCACGTCAGCCGACGCGGCGGGCAGTTCGGCCGGTGGGCCTGCGGCGGGCCGGGCCGGGATGACCGGCGGTGGGCGGCGGTCGGTGGCCATGATGCTGGCGGTCACCGTGCTGGGCACCTCGGCGCTGGCCGGGGTGCTCGCGTTGTCGTACGGCTTCCCGCGCCGACTCGTCGGCACCGGCTCCGTCTTCACCACCTCGGACTGGGAGACCCGTTTCCTGCGCCGCCCACAGTGGGCTGACGAGTTCCGTTGGGCGGCTGCCGCGGTCCGCGACAGCGGTGCCCAGCGGATCGGGCTGGTGGAGCAGAACGACAACTGGGAGTACCCGTGGTGGCTGCTGCTGCGGCATTCCGACGGGCGTTCGCCGGAGTTGGTGTCGCTTCAGTCAGTCCTGCCGGAACGGCCACCTGCCGACCCCGCCTCGGTGGACGCGATCGTCTGCACCGGCACCCAGCGGGCCTGCGCCAGGTTGGTTCCGGCTGGTTGGCGGCTGGAGTTCCGCGACTATGTCGGCTACGCGCTGCCGCCCGACCGCTGACCTCATCGGCTGATCGCACGACTGCCGCCCGGATTGTCCAATCCGGGCGGTTCGGCGGCCCGCGCGCAAGAATCCGAGGCGCATTCACATCCATTGATCATCGCGTTACCGTCTGGTAACTCAATCGACGTCCCGCGATTGAGTCGAAAGGAGTGCGTCGATGCCTGCTACCCCCGCCAGGCCCGAACGCGCGACCCGACGACGAGCCCTCACCGTCGCCGTTGCCGTCGCCGCTCTCGTCCTGCCGATGCTCGCCGGACCCGCCGCCCCGGCCACCGCCGCCGACCGACCGACAGTCCAACCACTCCCCGCCAACCTCGAGGCCATCCGGGCCGCCGAAGCGACGGCCCTCTACGGCACCCCGGTGATCCGCCCGATCGAGCAACGCCGCACCGCGCTGATCACCATGGGTGACAGTCAGATCTCCGGTGAGGGGGTCGGCAACTACGTCCCCGGCACCCACCAGAACGGCAACTGGTGCGACCGCTCGTACGACCAGGCGGTGTTCCGCACCGGCATCCCGTCGGACACGCGATACAACCTCGCGTGCTCCGGCGCGACCCCGTGGAACCTGATCGCTGGTGGCCCGACGCAGCACAACGAGCTGAACCAGGGCGATTACCTGGGCATCAAGGCGCGCAACACGCACGTCAAGCTGATCTGGGTGGTGGTCGGCGCGAACGGCGACGGCACCATCCAGTTCGGTCCAGTCGCCACCGACTGCGCCGTACGCCGGGTCTTCTTCCAGGGCAACTGCTACCCCACCTACACCGACCAGTGGACGATCCGCACCGACGGCAGCCGGCGCGCCGTGCAGGATGCGCTCACCGACATCCGGGCGACGATGACCAAAGCCGGCTACCTACGCTCCGACTACGAGTTGGTGCTGATGTCGTACCCCGGCCCGGCCAGCCCGGACGTGGAGGACAACCCGAACTTCCCCGGCTGGTACTCCGGTGGCTGCCTGCTCTACCTCGCCGACGCGGCGTTCGCCCGGAACAAGGCGGTGCCGCTGTTCGAGTCGGCGCTGCGCTCGGCCGCCGCGAACACCGGCACCCGCTACCTCGACGCGAGCCGGCTGTTCCACGGCCACGAGGTGTGCACCGACAACACCTCGGTCCGCGGCCTCTTCATCGAGGTGGGGATCTGGAACGAGAACGCCGCCCGGCAGTCGTTCCACCCCAACGCCCGTGGGCACGGCATGTTCGCCCAGTGCATCACGCAGTTCTGGAACTCCGGGCAGAACCAGGCCACCTGCGTCGACCCGGCCAGCACCGGCAGCGGCGTGCTCTACCCCGGCCTGCTCCAGTTCAAGCAGTTGCGCAACCTGGCCACGAACACCTGCGTCGACGGTAAGGGCTACGACTCGCGCAACGGCACTCCGCAACAGTCGTACGGCTGCCACGGCGGGCGTAACCAGGGCTTCTGGTACGACTCGACCCGGCGTTCGCTGCACTCGGAGCTCTCCCACGACCGCTGCCTGGATGTCGCGGGTGGATCGATGACCTCCGGCACCGCTGTCAACATCTACGACTGCAACGGCACCCCCGCCCAGCAGTTCTCCTTCATCGGCAACCAGCTCAAGCCGACAAGCGCCAGCAATCTCTGCGTCGCGTTCGACACCGCGGGCACTCCCCGGTTGCGGTTGGCCGCCTGCTCCACGAGCAACCGGCAGCAGTGGTCGTCCGAGGCCCGTACCGCCGCCAACCCGGTCGGCTACGGTCACGGCGACTTCGTCGGCTCCCGCGTCTACTGACGAACGAGGGGGCCCTGGCGTCGACCAGGGCCCCCTCGCTCACTTAGTGCGGGGGATGAGGATCAGCCGGGCCACGCCCTTGTCGCCGTCCTTCGCGCCTGCGACGCCGAGCTTCGCGCCCACCTTGACCTCGCTCGGCTGCACGGTGGCGCGACGCTCGACGATCCGCAGGTCGTCGCCGAACGTCCAGGTCATCGTGAAGCCGTCGGTGGACTTGACGGTCATCGAGTCGCCGTCGATCGCGGTGACCTCGCCGCGCTGCACGGCCACGGTCCGCGTGCCGCCGTCCTTGGTCTGCACCGCCACCTCGCCGTGCATTGTGTTCTTCCGCAGCAGCACCCGGGCCTGGCGACGCTTGCGCCACTCCTCGCCGCGCTTCGGCCGCGCCTTCTCCGCCGCACTGGGGGAGGGACTTGCCGGCGCGGCGACATTCTGCACGTCCAGGTCGTCGGCGTCGAAGCCCATCGCGGCCAGCGCCTGCCCGTCCACGCCCATGGCGGCAGAGACTTCGACGGCGGCCTCGCGGGCGGGTTGACCGGCCACCTCCGCCGCACCGCAGCCGCTGACACCGAGCGCGACCGCCGCGAGCAGTGCCGTGGTGCCAGTGGCGATTCCCCAACGTGACATGGCTTCCCTCTCGTCCGTGGAGCCCTCAGCATGTCCCGGGACGACGAGCGGAGCGTCAGGCCGATGTTCGGGCCAGGTAAGGATCTGCGGGCAACCGGACCGTGAAGGCCGCTCCGCCCTCCGGCGCGTGCCCCGCAGCGATGTCCCCACCGAGCCGACGGACCAGCCCGGCCGCCAGCGCCAGCCCCAGACCGCTGCCCACCTTGCGCACCCCCCGGTAGCGCTCGTGCAACGCTCCCCGCTCGAACGCCACGGCAAGGTCGTCGTCGGTCAGGCCCGGTCCGCCGTCACGGACCTCCAGCACGCCGCCGGCGGCCGGGTCCGCGCCGGCCGGCCGGACCGCGAGCACCACGGGCGCCCCCGGGGGTACGACCCGCAGCGCGTTCTCCAACAACCCGTCCACCACCTGCCGGATCCGACCCGGATCGGTGTACGCCGGGACCGGCCGACCAGGGCTCTCGACCCGGAACGACACTCCCACCGCCGCGCACCGGCCCGACCAGGTCGGTTCGGCGTCGGCGGCGAGCCGGGTCAGGTCCACAGGCGTCGGTTCGAGGGGGAAATCGGCGGCTTCCAGTCGGGCCAGCGCCAACAGGTCACCGATCAGCCGGTCGAGGTGCTGGGATTCGGCGAGCATCGTCCGGCCGGCGGCAGCCGTGTCGTCCGCCTCGATCACCCCGTCGGCGAGTGCCTCGGCGTACCCGCGGATCGCGGTCAGCGGGGTCCGCAGCTCGTGCGAGACGGAGAGCAGGAACTCCCGCTGCCGCCCCTCGCTCGTAGTCAGCGCGGCGGCCAGCCCGTTCAACGCCTCCGCCAGGTCGGCGACCTCGTCCGGCGGCTCGACCGGCACCCGGACGGCGCGGTCCCCGGCGCGCAGTCGGGCCGCGGCGGTCGCGGCGACGCGGATCGGCCGGGCCAGGCGGCGTGCCAGCAGCAGCCCGGCCACCACGCCGGCGGCCAGCCCGGCCAGCAGCGGCAGCCAGAGGCTGAGCAGCACCTGCCGCCACAGCCCCGCCGACGATTCGCGGGAAAGCACCACCCCGTTGCCGCCGGGCAGGGCCCGGCCCTCGACGAGGGCGCGGTGCCCGTTGACCGGGCGGCGGGCCGACACGTTGCGGCCCTGCCCGATCCGCTGCACCAACCGGGGTGGCAGGCCCGGTCGGTCGACGGTCCCGCGCCTGATCAGGTACGCGTCGATGCCCTGGTTGCGTAGTTGCTGGATGAGCCGCTCCTCGTCGGCGGTGCGGCCCCGGTCCAGCCGGGTACGCAGCACCTCGGCGGCGAGCCGGGCCTGCGCGGAAAGCGCCTCCTGGTCGCGTCGCTCCGCGCCCCGGATCGCCAGCGGCACCGCGACGATGGCGGTGACCAGCACCGACACCAGTGCCACAGTGCAGGTGACGAGCACCGCGCGGGCGGTGAGCGTTTCGCCGAACCGGCTGCGTCGGGGTGCTGCCGGCGAGGGGACGGCGACCGGCGGCAGTGCCACGGTCGGCGCTTCGGGACACCCGGGCTGTCGCGGGCCGGGACGGTCAGGCATCGACGGCGTACCCCACGCCCCGGTGGGTGCGGATGACACTGGCTGGGCCGAGCTTGGCGCGCACCTGGGCGACATGCACGTCGACGGTGCGCGTGCCGGCGTGCGCGGCGTAGCCCCAGACCCCGGCCAGCAACTCCTCCCGGCTGAAGACCCGCCCAGGTCGGGCCATGAGGTGAGCCAGCAGGTCGAACTCGGTGGAGGTGAGCTGCACCGGGGCACCTGCGGCGGTGACCGTGCGGCGGGCCGGGTCGAGCGTCACCGGGCCGACGACGCGCGGACGCTCCGCCCCCTCAGGGCCACCGGATGCGCGGCGCAGCACGGCGCGTACCCGGGCGACCAACTCACGCGGGCTGAACGGCTTGGTGACGTAGTCGTCGGCGCCCAGTTCGAGGCCGACGATCCGGTCCACCTCGTCGTCGCGGGCGGTGAGGAAGATGACGGGCGTCCAGTCGCCGGCCTCGCGCAGCTGGCGGCAGATCTCGGTGCCGGGGAGGCCGGGCAGTGCGATGTCCAGGACGCAGGCCACCGGTCGCAGCCGGCGGGCGGCGCTCAGGCCTGCCTCGCCGTCGCGTTCCAACTGCACGCCGAACCCGTCGCGGGTGAGATAGAGCCGCACCAGGTCGGCGATGGCCGGCTCGTCCTCGACCACGAGGACGAGCCCTCGGTGCGGCGGTTCGGCGGTCACCGGCCCATGATTGCCGACCTGGCGGTCTCCGCGCGATCGGCGTGTGTTCGGGTTCGGTAAAGGCGACGTGCCTGCCGGTCTGGCGTCAGCGCGCCACGGCGGGGCGGAACACGCTTGGGCGTGCGGCCGCTGGCGCGTCGCCGATGGTGGCGACGATGCGCTCGCGGGGCGTCCGCAGTCGGGTCCGGAAGGCGTGGTTGAGCAGGGCGTCCAGCTGCCACACCTGCTTGGGGTGGTTGGTGCGGATCAGGAACCGCTCGCGCATCCCGTCGATCGCGGTGGCGGCCAACTCGACCGAGTGCAGCCGCGGGTCCGGGCTCCAGGTGACGTTGCTCAGCTCGCGCAGCTCGGTGTTGAGGTGCAGGCGCAGCCGGTGCAGCAGTCGGGTCTGTTGGGTCACCACCAGGCGGCGGTGGGTGAGCAGCAGCAGGTAGTCGCCGGTGACCGGACGGTCGGGGCGGCTGCAACGGGTGACCAGGACTGTCGCGTCACCGGAGCCGACGCAGCGCCGGAAGACCGGCATGTGCCGACTCACGGTCTGCACGGCCAGGCCAGCCTCGGAGGCGGCCGGAAGGAACGTTCGGGAGAAGACGTCCATGACCTGCCCAACGACCTCCTCAGCGGGGTGACGTGGGTCACGCCGACTTTTTGGAAGTTCCACGCGGCCGTGTCGCACTGCCTGTCCGACATTGGACGGGGACGGATCCCGGTCAGGTTTCGGGCTGCAGCGGGGTGGCGGCGAACAGTTCGGCGAGCCAGCCCGGCACCGCCTCGGCGTACTCGGCGCGGCTCGGGTCGGCGGTGTCCAGAGCCCGCCGCCAGGACAGCGCGCGGCTCACCGCGCCCAGGTTCATCGCCAGGTCGGCGGCCTCGACGAGCGTCCGGCGGTCGTACCTGTCGGTCCACGCCTCCAGGTAGCCGTCGCGCAGCCGGACCAGCCGGGCGTCGTCGGCCGCCAGCTTGGTGGCGTGCCGGATCGAGCGCAGCGTCACCAGCAGCGTCCCGAACGGGTGCGCCACCGAGGCGTCGCCCCAGTCGAAGTACCGGTAGCCGGCCGGGCCGGCGAAGACGTTGCCGTCGTGCAGGTCGTCGTGCTGCACGGTGGCCGGAATCCCGAGGTCGGCGAGCCGGCGACAACGCTCGGCGTACGCCGGCAGTTCCGCCCGCAGCCGCTCGTACGTCTCGGGGGCGAGACCGTCCTCGGCGCCGATCCGCAGCGACTCGCGGTCGTCGAGCAGGTCGGCGAGCAGCCCGGCCAGCACCTCGGGGCGGTGATCCGGCACACCGAGGGTGACCAGCTCCTCGACGCGCGGCGCGGTGGCGAGTTGGAGTGCGGCGTAGCCGGGCAGCGCCCGTTCCCAGTGCGCCAGGTCCGGATCGCGGCCCAGGACGTCGCGCAGCGACTCCCCGCCGTCGGGCAGCAGCGACCAGCCCTGCGCGGGGTCCACGGCGATCGGTGTCAGCACGTGATCGGGGGTCAGCTTCGCCAGCGTCGCGATCAGGACGGCCTCGTGCACAGTGCCCCTGTTGTTGGCCTTGAACCAGACCGGCCCGTCGTCGGTGGGCACCCGCCAGACCAGTGACCAGGGGCGTACCCGGGGCTCCACCGCACCGGTCACCCGCCGGCCGGCTTTCGCGAGCTGCCCGTCGACCCAGTCACGAGCCTGCGTCTGCCACTGCTCACTGGACCAGTCCGGGACAGGCTCATCGGTGATCGTCGTCACGATTGGCACCCTAGGTGCGGTTGTCCCTGCCGGGCCACACCTTTTCAGCGCGACAGCTCGCCCGCCGCAGAAAGGTCAGACCAGCTCGACGATCGTGGCGTTGGCCATGCCGCCACCCTCGCACATGGTCTGCAGGCCGTAGCGGATCCCGTTGTCCCGCATGTGCTGGAGCATCGTGGTCATGATCCGGGCACCGGAGCCGCCGAGCGGGTGACCGAGCGCGATCGCACCGCCGCGCGGGTTGAGCCGCTCCGGGTCGGCCTCGGTCTCCGCAAGCCACGCCAGCGGCACCGGGGCGAACGCCTCGTTCACCTCGTACACCCCGATCTCCTCGATGCCCAGCCCCGCGCGGCGCAGCGCCTTCGCGGTGGCCGGGATGGGCGCGGTGAGCATGGTGACCGGATCGTCGGCGGCGACCACTGCGGTGTGGATCCGGGCCAGGGGGCGCAGGCCGTGGCGGCTGGCCCACTCGGAGGTGGTCACGGCGAGCGCGGCGGCGCCGTCGGAGATCTGGGACGCGGAGCCGGCGGTCACCACGCCGTCGGCGCGGAAGGGGGTGGCCAGCTCGCCGAGCTTGTCCAGTGAGGTGTCCCGGCGGATGCCCTCGTCGGCGGCGAACTTGCCGCCGTCGGCAAGCGACACCGGCGTCAGCTCCGGGTCGAACGCACCGGCGTCCTGCGCGGCGGCGGCCTTCTCGTGGCTGGCAAGCGCGAACTCGTCGAGTTGGGTACGCGAGAGGCGCCACCGCCGGGCGATCAGCTCGGCCCCGACGCCCTGGTTGAACGGCAGCGGCTCGTCGTCGGCGAAGCCCTCGACACCCCGGTAGCGGGCGCGGAGTTGCTCGCTGAACGGCATGCCGCCGCCCACGCTGGAACCCATCGGCACCCGGGTCATCGACTCCACCCCGCCGGCGACCACCAGATCGGCCTGGCCGGAGAGGACTGTCGCGGCGGCGAAGTGCAGTGCCTGCTGGCTGGAACCGCACTGCCTGTCGAGCGTGGTGCCGGGCACCGTCTCGGGCCAGCCGGCGGCGAGCACGGCGTTGCGGGCGATGTTCCACGACTGCTCGCCGACCTGGGACACGCAACCCCAGAAGACGTCGTCGACCTGAGCCGGGTCGAGCCCGGTGCGCTCGGCGAGGGCGCGCAGCACGTGCGCCGAGAGATCGACCGGGTGGACGCCGGCGAGGCTGCCCTTGCGCCGCCCGACCGGGGTGCGTACCGCGCCGACGATTACCGCGTCACTCATGTTTACTCCCCGGTAACTTGGGCTGCCCTGATCCTACGTCGTCGGTGGACCGGTCGTCCGCCCGCGGGCATGCTGGGCGGATGGATGAGATCTCCCCGGCCCGACAGTGGCGGGTGCCCGCGAGCCTGCCGGCGGCGAAGCTGGCCGGCGCGGCTGCGCTCGTCGCGCTCGGGCTGCTCTTCGCCGACGGCGACACGGTACGGCTGGTCCTCGCCTGCCTGGCGGCCGTCGCGCTGGCGGGCTGGGCGGTACGCGATCTGATCGCGCCGGTCCGGTTGGCGGTCGACCCGGAGGGGGTCACCGTCATCCACGGATTCGCTGGCCGGCGGATGCTGCCGTGGCCGGCGATCGAGGCGATCACCGTGGACCGTCGACCCCGGTTGGGGCTGACCACCGAGATGCTGGAGATCGACGCGGGCGAGTCGCTGCACCTCTTCGGTCGCTACGACCTGGGCACCATGCCCGAGGAGGTGGCCGCCGAGCTGCACGCCGCCCGTCCGGGCGCGACCGGATAACCTGCGGTCAGCCCACACGACCGGACAGCCGGCGGTCAGCCCAACAGTTGCGCGGTGCGGAACAGGACAAGGGCCAGCAGGATGAGCAGGATCACCGCAGCGCCGCCGACCTGCACCAGCGTGCGCCGGCCCCGGGGCGCGTAGGCGAGAACTAGGGCCATCGCGGCACCGACCGCGAGGCCGCCCAGGTGTCCGGGGATCGAGATGCCCGGCACTGTCAACGTGAACACCAGGTTGATCACCAGGATCGGGATCACCTGGGAGATGTCACGGCCCAGCTTGCGCTCGATGATGATCAGCGCGGCGAAGAGACCGAAGACGGCGGTGGACGCACCGGCGGTGGCCGAGTTCTGTGCGCTGAACAGGTAGGCGGCGACGTTACCGCCGAGGCCCGCGATCAGATAGAGCGCAGCGAAACGGGCCCGCCCCAGGTTGGCCTCCAGCGAACGGCCGAGCACCCAGAGCGCCCACATGTTGAGCAGCAGGTGGATCACGCCGTAGTGCAGGAACATCGCGGTGACCAGCCGGTACCACTGGCCGTCGGCGATGCCCCCGAGCGTGCCGTCGGGGAAGACCGCCAGCCCGAGCACCGAACCCCAGTTGGTAAGCGGCGTGCTGCCGCCCATCAGACCGCCGAAGCCGGAGCCGCCCACCGCCGCGTCTCCACCCCGGTCGGAGGCGATGGAGAGCACCATGAACAGCACGTTCAGCGCGATTAGCGCCTTGGTGACGTAGCCGTGCCGGCCGGCCGCACCACCACCGAAGGCGGTACGCGCCGGCCGGACACTGCGGCGACCCTCGTTGACACACTCCGGGCACTGGTGCCCGACGGACGCGTCCCGCATGCAGTCCGGGCAGATCGGCCGGTCGCAGCGGGTGCACCGGACGTAGGTCTCCCGACCGGGGTGCCGGTAGCAGACCGGGGTGGTCGGCGGGGACTCGCTCACCGGGCCGACCCTCCGTCCGTCACCGCGCGGGGCACCGGCGCCAGCCGGTGCGGTGCTCCGGAGCGCTCAATCATGCGAGCAAAGGTACCTCGCGGGTTCGTCAGGCAGCAGACCGCTCGATCTCGACCCGCTCGATCACCACGTCCTGGAGCGGACGGTCACTCGGGCCGGTCGGGGTGTTCGCGATCGAGTCGACAACCTTCACCGACTGCTCGTCGGCGACCTGCCCGAAGATGGTGTGCCGGTTGTTGAGGTGCGGCGTCGGCGACACGGTGATGAAGAACTGCGAACCGTTGGTGCCCGGTCCGGCGTTCGCCATCGCCAGCAGGTACGGCCGGTCGAAGCGCAGGTCCGGGTGGAACTCGTCGGCGAACTTGTAGCCCGGCCCGCCCCGACCGGTGCCGGTCGGGTCGCCCATCTGGACCATGAAGCCGCTGATCACCCGGTGCGAGATGGTGCCGTCGTAGTACGGCCCGCTGCCCGGCTGGCCGGTGCGCGGGTCGGTGTACTCCCGGTTGCCCTCGGCCAGGTCGATGAAGTTGCGGACCGTCTTCGGCGCGTGGTTCGGGAAGAGCTCCAGCCGGATCGGGCCAGCGTTGGTGTGCAGGGTGGCGTAGACAGCCTCGGCCACGGGTACTCCTCACTTGTTGGTCAGTTCCATGCGGATCCTCCCATGTGCCCGATCTGGCATCGCGGAGGCATCCGAAGGTGGAGGATGACGAAGGAACAACTCCCAGGAGGTGGGACCGTGTTTGGAATCGGGCGGCGTAAGTCCCGGGGTCAGTTGGCCAAGGCAGAGCTGACCCAGAGCATCAGCCACCTGATGCAAGCAGCCAACCACGCCGCTAAGGGCGCCGGTGCGACCGTCGGCCCGCGGGTGGAGGTTGCCCGCGGCTACGTCGGGCCGACCGCGGCGAAGGTGCGCGACCGCGCGTCGACCGGCTGGGGGACGACACTCACCACGCTGGCACCGCTTGCCGCGGCGGCTCGTGACGGCGCCGCGCAGGCAGGGCCGATGACCAGGAAGGCCAGGTCGAAGAGCATGCGGATCACTGGCAGGAAGAAGCAGCCGCGTCGTCGCGGCTCGATGATGACCGGCCTTCTGGCAGCGGGCGCCATCGCGGGCTTGGCCGGCGCGGTCGCCCTGCGCCGCCGCCGGGAGCAGCAGGAGTGGGCCGAGTACGACCCGACCCGCACCATGGAGCCGATGCGTGACGAGGTCGAGTCGTTCGAGGTGCGTACCTCGTCGGCGACGAAGGGGAACGACGGGTCCGCCATGGCCGGGATGACCGGCGCTGGCAGTTCGGCGGTGGCCGGCGGCGACAGCGCCAGCACCACCGCCGCGGCCAAGCCGAGCAGCGTCCGCCCGACCGACAAGGTTCCGGCGGTCGCCGAGGGCGCCAAGGACGTCTCCGGCCGTCCGGCCGACGATCTCACCAAGGCACTTGGCAAGGACACGGCCCGCACCAACGGCCGCCGCTGACCCCAGCGGAAGCGCACCGAGCGCCGGCGACGCGGGTCTCCCCGCGCGCCGGCGCTTTCGCGCGCTCAGCTCGTCGGCGCCGGGGGCGTGGTCAGAGCCAGCCGTTGCGGCGGAACCAGCGGTACAGGGCCAGGGAGACCCCGAGCATCAGGGCGAGTACGACGGGATAGCCGTACGTCATCTTCAGCTCGGGCATGTTCTCGAAGTTCATCCCGTATATCCCGGCGATGGCGGTCCACACGGCGGCGATGGCCGCCCAGGCGGCGATCTTGCGCATGTCGTTGTTCTGGTCGACTGTGACCTGCGCCAGTCGCGCCTGGAGGATCGAGTTCAGCAGGTCGTCGTAGGAGTTGACCTGCTCGACCGTGCGGCTCAGGTGGTCCTGCACGTCCCGGAAGTACCGCCGGATCTCCTTGGGCACGTCCCGGTTGACCTGGGAGGTCAGGGTCATCAGCGGGCGCTGCAACGGGATCACCGCACGCTTGAACTCCACCAACTCGCGCTTCATCTGGTAGATCCGCTGGATCCGGCCCCTGCCGCTGCGGTCGAAGACCTCGGCCTCCAGCACGTCCAGGTCATCCTCAAGCTGGTCGGCGACCTCCAGGTAGAGGTCGACCACCCGGTCGGTCACGCCGTACGCCACTGCCCACGGACCTTGCAGCAGCAACTCCCGCTTGGTCTCCAACGCGGCACGGACCGGGGAGAGCCGGCAGGCGTCCCCGTGCCGCACGCTGATCAGGAACTTCGGGCCGATGAACAGCATCACCTGGCCGGTCTCGACGACCTCTGAGTTCTCGGTCAGTTCGGCGTGCTCGCAGTATCGGGCAGTGCGCAGCACCAGGAAGGTGACGTCGTTGAACCGCTCCAACTTGGGCCGCTGCGCTGCCTTCACCGCGTCCTCGACGGCCAGCTCATGCAGACCGTAGGTCTCCGCGATGGCGGTCATCTCGGTCAACTCCGGCTGGTGCAGCCCGAGCCAGACGAAGCCGTGCTCCTCGCGGCGAGCCGCCTCCAGCGCGTCCGCGTACGTCCAGTCGCCCGGCTGCCGCTTGCCGTCGATGTAGAGAGCGCAGTCGACGACACCACTGCGCCCGGTGCCGGCGGGGGCCGGCGTCGGCGGCGAACCGTCGGCGTTGAGCATCCGAGTCATCACCCGGACCGGGGACGGCCACGCCCGGGGTCGCAGCACCCGGCCGGGGCTCGACGGCACCGTCCGGCCTCGCTCTGCCCGATCCGTCATCGCGACACCTCCCCGCGCTCGGCTGCGGCTTGCAGGCTACGCCGATGGTCGCCACCGGCAGGTGTGACGGCGGTCGCGGAGGCGGCGCCGGGCGGGCCGGGTCGAGTCGGGGGTGAGAGGACGACACGGCCCACCCGGCGCCCTTGGGGGCGGGGGTTGTGCTGCGGGCGTGACCCGGACGGCGCGGGGTGGTCTGTGACCCCCGCGACACCGCACGGGTGACGCTCGCAGCATTGTGAGCCGCCGGCCGCCCGGGCGGCAGCCCGGGACAGCCAGCATCATCGTTTTGTCGGGAACCCGACAGATAAATCAGCTCCGGATGGCCTCGACGGCTGCCGCGAGCCGGCGGACACCCTCGTCGATCCGGTCGGCGGTCACCGCCGAGAAGGCCAGCCGCAGGGCGTGCTGCCCGCCGTCCAGCACGAAGTCGCTGCCCTTGACCACAGCCACCCCGCGCTCGGCCGCCGCCGGGGCGAGCTTGTCCACAAGCACGTCCTCCGGGAACTCCACCCAGAGGAAGTAGCCGCCGTCGGGCTCCACGAACCGGGTCTGCGGCAGGTGCCGGCGCAGCGACTCGGCAAGCACCTGGGACCGCTCGCCAAGCGCCGCCCGTACGGTGTCGATCGAGCGGTCGATGTCACCGGACACGCAGAACTGGTGCACGATCGCCTGGGACACCATGCCGGGCGAGATGTAGAGACTTGTCGCGTTCTTGGCGATGTCGGCGATCAGGTCCGCCGAGCCCACCAGGTAACCGACCCGGACCCCCGGGCAGACCGTCTTGGTGAAGCTCGACGCGTGCACGACCACGTTGCGGGTGTCCAGCGACAGCATCGACGGCAGCGCCTCGCCACGGAACCGGATGTCCGCGTACGGGTCGTCCTCGAAGATGATGAACCCGTATTCCGCGGCCAGGTCGAGCAGCTCGCGGCGCTTCTCCAAGGACAGCGTCACGCCTGCCGGGTTCTGGTAGTTCGGGATGATGTGCGCGAGCCGGGGACGCACCCCGGACTCCAGCAGCTTGCGCAGCTCGGCGGTGTCCACGCCGTCCGGCTGGACCGGGACGCCGTACACCTCGCTGCCCATCCGCTGGAGGTTGAGGAGCGTGCGGTCGTACGTCGGACGCTCCACCACCACCGCGTCACCGGGACGGACCAGGTGGTCGAAGAGGAACGCGTCGGCCTGGAGCGACCCGTTGGTGACGAGCACCTGGTTGGCTTCGACCCCGTGCTTGTCGGCGATCCACTTCCGCAACGGAAGGTAGCCGACGGAGGTGCCGTACGCCGTGATCCCCGCAGGGTCGGCGTCGAAGGCGCGTACGGCGGCGGCCTTGAGCCCCTCGACATCGACGATGTCCAGCGAAGGCGCCCCACGGGCAAAGGAGATCAGCTGCTCGGCGGTCATGGCCATTGAGCGTACGGGCGGCGGCGGGGCACGCGCGGACGGCACGGCGATGTCCGCATCCTGAGCCACCGAGACGGGTGACCCGACTCCACCGGTCGCCGTCAGATCAGACCGGAAGTGCGAGCGAGTCGTGCTGCGCCGACCGGGAAAGCCCCTCAAACTGCACGCCGAGCGCGTCGAGCAGGTGGCTCCAGTCGAAGTAGGAACGCCACGCGACGATCCGACCCCGGCGGACCCGAACCACGTCGGCCACCTCCCAGCTCACCGACCGGCCGGTGGGCGCGATGGTGCCGTACGGCGAGTGCAGCGTGCCGGTGTGGGTGCCGGTCAGGCGCAGCTCCACGGCCGCGCCCCCGGACGTGCGCACCGAGCCCTGCGGATCGACCCGCAGGTCAGGGAAGGCACCCGTCCAGGTACGCAGCAGGGCGGGCAGCTCGATCGGCCGGACCGTGACACCCGGCATGGCGTAGAACGCCTCCGGTGCGTACAGATCCGGCAGCCGGGCCACGTCCCGACTCAGAAGCATGGCGTACTGCTGCTCGACCAGCCGCTCCGCGTCGCGCATCGGGCCCTCCCCCGCGGGCGACGGCATCTCCGCGCCCGCACGGAATCCTTACCCGTCGATTCCGCCGGGCACACCCGCACGCCGGGACCGGTCAGGTCGTGGCGGCCGCCGAACTCTCCGCCCAGACCCGCATGATGTCCCGCACGGAGATCACCCCGGCCACCTCCCGGCCGTCCAGCACCACGAGGTGCCGGAAGCCACCCCGGGCCATCGCGGCGGCCGCCTCGGCGACTGTCCACTCCGGCCCGGCATAGACGACGTCCCAGGTCAGGTGGGCGCGAGTGCGTTCCACGTCGCAGTCGAGGCCCGCGCCGATGGCCTTCAACACATCACGTTCGGTCATGATCCCAACCCCCTCGGACTCCGGGTCGATCACGACTGCCGACCCGACACCGCGGGCCGACATCATCCGGGCCGCCTGGCGAAGCGTGTGCTCCGGACCGACAACGAGGACCTGGCTGGACATCGCATCCCGTACCTGCATCACGCATCACCCCTTTGGGACGGTGGCATTCGGTAGAGACATGGTGGTCCGTGGATGTTTCCTGGACAAGACCGGCCATCGCCGAAACACAGGGCCGCTCGCTACTGTCGAGCAGTGTCCACCGAGCCCCTGCGCTGCGCCGGCGCCCTGATCGTCGACCACGACGGCCGCATCTTCTTTCAGCGCCGGTCGCCGCACCGACGCCTCTTTCCCAACTGCTGGGACATTGTCGGCGGGCACCTGGAGCCCGGCGAGGAGATCGACGAGGCGCTCGGTCGGGAGATCACCGAGGAGACCGGCTGGATCCTGTCGCACGTCCTCGGTCCGGTAGGTGAATACCGGTACGTCGGCGACGACGGCCTGGCCCGGGTCGAGCACGACTTCCTGGTCCGGGTCGACGGCGACCTCACCCGCCCGACGCTGGAGGCCGGCAAGCACACCGAGTACCGCTGGCTGGCCGAGCACGAGGTGACCGTGCTGGACGAGAATCGCGACGTCAACGACGGGCTGATCCGGCGGATCGCGGAGGAGGGCTTCGCCGTCCTGCGGTCGATCGGACTGTGAACATCGTCGAACTGGCGCCCCACCGGACCGCCGGGCTGGTCGCCCCCGCCGTGGACCGCGCGTACCGCGCCGGCATGCTTGCCGGTCACGACGGCGGCGGCGCGGAGCTGAGCCAGCGGTACGGCGGACCCGCCGCCACCGGCTTCCTGGTCGAGATGCGCACCCGGCTGGCCGCACCCGGCGGCACGGTCGACGAGGCAGGGCTCGCGGCCATCACCCGGTACCTCGATCCGGTGGTCAGCCGTCGGGCTGTGGACAAACACGTCGCGCACGGCATGATCCACCGCCGCCCCGACGGTGGGCTCTGCGCCACCGAGCGCGGAGCCGCCTTCCTCACCGAGTTGTTCCAGGTGCACGCGGAGGTGACCGAGGAGCTGTGGGCCGGGCACGACGAGCGGGTGGCGCGGCTTGTCGCGTCGCTCGGCCGGGTGTTGGCGTGCGCCCTGGTGCTCGCCGACGAGGCGGGTGCCCCGGACGGCTCGGCATTCACCGCGATGGCACCACCGCACGAGCCGGACGGCACCCCGCCGGGCGTGCTGCTGCTCAACCGGCTCGGCACGCTGCGCTACCACCGGGCCGACGCGCACGCCGCCGCCTGGACCGCCGCCGGGCACACCGCATCGAGTGTCGCCGCCCTGCCGCCCGGCCCGGAACGGCTCGCCATCGAACTGGAGACCGACCGACGGGCAGCCGGCCCGTACGCCGTGCTCAGCGCGGACGAGCGGCTGACCATGCTCGCCGACCTCGCCGCGTTGCCCGGCTGAGCCGCAGAGGTGCCGGGCTGGCCTGGTGACACTGCCCGGCTGAGCCGGTTGGCCGGAGTCACCGGGCCGCCCGGGGCTATCCTCCACCGGTGACGGGGAGCAGCACGAGGGAGGATTCGCGATGATCGGTTTGGTGCTCGCGGCCGGAGCAGGGCGCCGGCTGCGCCCGTACACCGACACGCTGCCGAAGGCGTTGGTGCCGGTGGACGGCGAGATCACGATCCTCGACATCGCGCTGGGCAACCTCGCCGAGGTCGGGCTCACCGACATCGTGATCGTGGTCGGCTACGCGGCGGACGCGGTCGTCTCCCGTCAGGCGGACCTGGAGAAGAAGTACGGCGTCACCCTCACCCTTGTGCACAACGACAAGGCCGAGGAGTGGAACAACGCGTACTCCCTCTGGCTGGCTCGGGAGCACTTCAAGCGGGGCGTCCTGCTCGTCAACGGCGACACCGTGCACCCGGTGAGCATCGAGAAGACCCTGCTCGCCGAGCGCGGCCCGGGCATCCTGCTCGCTGTGGACACCCTCAAGGCGCTTGCCGAGGAGGAGATGAAGACCACCTTCGACGCCGCCGGCCAGCTCACCCGCATCACCAAGATCATGGACCCGGGCGAGGCGTACGGGGAGTACATCGGCGCGACGCTCATCGAGCCGCAGGTCGCCGACGCGCTCGCCGACGCCCTGGAGGCGACCTGGCGGCGCGACCCGAACCTCTACTACGAGGACGGCTACCAGGAGTTCGCCGACCGGGGCGGAGAGGTGCGGGCGGCTCCCATCGGCGACGTCCCCTGGGTCGAGGTCGACAACCACGCCGACCTGGCCCGCGCACGGGAGATCGCGTGCCTCTACTAGCCCGGAGCGTCCTCACCCCGCTGCACATCGACGTACGGCGGGGCGCGGTCGCCGACCTGGGCGCGATCCTTGCCGACGGGCGGATCTCCGCCGGCGGTGATGTCGCGGTGGTGGTCGGCCCGGGTCAGGGTGCCCAGATCGCGGAGCTGATCCGGCCGTCGCTGCGGACTGCCGACGTGTTCACCGTCGCCGGGGCGACCCTGGACGCCGCCGACGACCTGGGCGGCAAGCTCCGCGCCCGGTCGTACGACGCGGTGGTCGGGATCGGCGGCGGCAAGACGATCGACGTGGCCAAGTACGCGGCGACCCGGCGAGGGCTGCCGATGGTGTCGGTGGCGACAAGCCTCGCCAACGACGGGATCGCCTCACCGGTGGCCAGCCTGATCACCGACGGGATCAAGGGCTCCTACGGGGTGCACATCCCGATCGCGGTGATCGTCGACCTGGATTTCGTGGAGAGCGGCCCCGACCGGCACAACCGCGCCGGCATCGGTGACGTCATCAGCAACATCAGCGCCCTGGCCGACTGGGAGCTGGCCCGGCAGGTACGCGGTGAGCCCGTCGACGGGTTGGCGGCGTCGCTGGCCCGAGCGGGCGCCGAGGCAGTGCTCAATCACCCGGGCGACATGACCGACGACGCCTTCGTGATCGTCCTCGCCGAGGCGCTGATCTCCAGCGGCCTGGCCATGGCTGTCGACGGCACCAGCCGGCCGTGCAGCGGTGGCTGCCACGAGATCATGCACGCGGTGGACTCGCTCTTCCCCGGCACCGCCTCACATGGCGAACTCGCCGGGCTGGGCGCGCTGTTCTGCACCTGGCTGCGCGGGGACCTGCGCCGCTTCGGGGAGATGTCGGCCTGCCTGGCCCGGCACGGGCTGCCCCGGCTCCCCGCCGACGTCGGGCTGACCGACGACCAGTTCATCGAGGCGGTGCAGTTCGCGCCGCGTACCCGACCGGACCGCTACACCATCCTCGAACACCTGGCACTGTCGCCTACCGAGACGCGGGAGCGGCTGGCAGACTACGCCGGTGCAATCCGCGACCAGCTTGGCTGACCCCCGTCCCACCGTCGCCGACTTCCACCGGGTGAACCGGGGCGGCGGCCTGTTCAGCGAGTCGATCAGCCAGTGGCTGGGCGCCGTCTTCGCGCTCGTCGCCCAGCGGCTCGGGCTGCGCCCCACAGCGCTGACCCTCACCAACCTGGTGCTCGGGCTGGCCACCTCGGTCACAGTTGTGGCGCTCGCCGGGCCGGTCGCCTCCGGTGACGTACCGGCCTGGGTGGTCGGTGTGCTCGCCCTGGTCGGTTGGCAGGTGGCGTACTCGCTGGACTGCGCGGACGGGCAGCTCGCCCGGGTGACCGGCCAGGGCAGCGCGGCCGGCGCCCGGATCGACATTCTCTGCGACGTTGCGGCGCAGATCGCCCTCGTGGCCGCGCTGGCCGCGACGGCGGTCGCGCAGGAGCCGGGCACGCCAACCTGGCTGGTGGCGGCCTTCGCGGGCACCTGGATGGTCAACCTGGTCACGTCGGTGATGCAGTCCGGCCCCAACGCGGCAAGCATGGTCACCTCGACCTCGCTGCCGGTCCGCCTGGTGAAGCTGGTCCGCGACTACGGCGCGGTGATCTTCGTAGCCGCCGTGGTGCTGGCCGTAGCCCCCGCCCTGACCCTCTGGGTGATGGTGGCGTTCACGGTGGTCAACGGCGGCTTCCTGCTAGCCAGCATCGCCTTCTCCGCCCGAGCCTCCCTGTAGCCCCCCACCCCCCACCCCGGCGATCTTGCAGTTTCGGTCGCCGGTATGGGGTGGTTTGTCTTTTTTGTCGGGGCAGAAAGTGCAAGATCGCGGGGGTTAGCGGGGGCGGGGCAGGCCCGCGTAGATGTTTATTAGCTGCTTTGTGACCACGTCGGGGTGGAAGGTTCGCTCGTAGCGGGCGCGGGCGGCCGGGGCCAGCTCGGACGCGTTGGCCCGGGCTACCGGGAGCGCGGCGGCCAGCGCGGCCGGTTCCGGGGCCACCACCCAGCCGGCCTCGCCCAGACCGATGCCGGCGGGCATGGCCGGCCCGTCGCGCCCGACGACGGCCGAGGCAATCTCGGCCGGGCCGGTGCCGGCGGGCTCGTGCGGGGCGTCCGCTCCGACGAGGTACGGGATGCCGCCCAGCGCGGTGCCGAGCACCGGCCGGCCACTGGCAAGCGCCTCGATGATCACGGTCGGCAGCACGTCGTGCCACATCGAGGCGGCGATCACCACGGCGCTCGCCTCGACGGCGGCCCGTACCCCGGCCCGGTCGAGCTGGCCGAGGTAGACCACGTCCGGTCGCTCCGCGGCCGCCGCCTCCACAAGCGGGCGCAACTCGCCGTCACCGGCCACCCGCAACGTGCCAAGCGCGCCCACCGGGTGCCGCCGCCAGGCGTCCAGCAGCAGGTCGACGCCCTTCTCCGGGCTCAGGCGGGCCATGTAGAGGAACCCGTCGCCAAGCGGCGCCGGCCGGCCCGGGTCGGGCACGGCGTTCGGCTTCACCACGATCCGATCGTCCGGAATGCCGTACTCGCGTAGGTGGTCGGCGATCGCCGTGGTGAGCGCGACGTAGCGGTCCACCGACCGCCAGGTGCCCCGGTGCACGGCCAGGGTCGTCGCCATCAGGGCGCTCTGCGCGGCCGAGTCGCGATAGCAGCGGTGCTTGATCGCCGGAATGCCCAGCGCCCGACCCTTGCAGTCCTGACAGATCACCCCGTCGCGGAAGTAGATCCCCGAGGAGCAGACCTGGCGGTAGTTGTGCACCGTCTGCACCACAGGCACGCCGTGCTTGTGCGCGGTCCGCACCACCCAGGGCGAGATCAGGGGGTACGGGTTGTGCAGGTGCAGCGCGTCCGGCCGATGCTCGGTGAGCAGCCGGCTCAGGTCCTGCTGGGCACGCGGCGCCCAGATCGGCGAGATCGGCAGCAGCGCCTTGGCCGCCTTCGACATCGACGGGATCTCGTCGGAGCTGCGGATGAACGGCAGCACCTCGACCCCGGCAGCGGTGAGCTGAGCGATCTCCGAGTCGACGATCGTGTTCTCGCCGGAGGGCTGAGCTTCCCGGTACCGGTTGTGTGCCACCACGATTCTCACGGGAAAGAAGGCTACCGTTGTGTCGTGCCCGAACTACCGGAGGTTGAGGCGCTCGCGGGTTACCTGCGACAGCGCGCGGTGGGGCGGCGTGTCGACCGGCTGGAGATCGCCGCGATAAGCGCCCTGAAGACGTACGACCCGGCACCGTCCGCGGTCGCCGGCCGGGCTGTCGTCGACGCCCGCCGGCACGGCAAGTTCCTCGACGTGTTCATCGAGGGTGACCTACATCTCGTGGTCCACCTGGCCCGGGCCGGCTGGCTGCACTACCGGGAGGCGTTCCCGTCCGCGACCCCGCTGCGTCCCGGCAAGGGTCCGATCGCGGTACGGGTCCGCCTCGACGACGGCTCCGGCTTCGACCTGACCGAGGCCGGCACCCAGAAGAAACTAGCCGCGTACCTGGTCACCGACCCGGCGGCGGTGCCCGGCGTGGCCAAACTCGGCCCGGACGCGTTGGCTGCCGACCTGCCCACCTTCAGCGAGCGCCTACGCAGCCGGCGCGGGCAGGTCAAGGGGGTGCTGACCGACCAGTCGGTGCTCTCCGGGGTGGGCAACGCGTACTCCGACGAGATCCTGCACGCCGCGAAGCTGTCCCCGTTCGCGATCACCGACCGGCTCACCGACGCCCAACTCGCCGCCCTGCACGCGGCGACCCGGCAGGTGCTCGGGGACGCGGTCGAGCGGTCCGTCGGTCAGCGCGCCGCGGAGTTGAAGGGCGAGAAGCGCGCCGGGTTGAAGGTGCACGCCCGCACCGGGCTGCCCTGCCCGGTGTGCGGGGACACCGTGCGGGAGGTGTCGTTCGCCGACTCCAGCCTCCAGTACTGCCCGACGTGTCAGACGGGCGGCAAGCCGCTCGCTGACCGACGGTTGTCTCGCCTCGTACGGTGAGTAGTTCAACTCGGCGACTACAGAGCGGAATCGGCCCGACTGAGCCGAAGCTCCGGTCCACCGTTCTCGCCACACGCGTATCCATCGGTATAGTGGCCCGGTCCCCGGCTTCTGAAATGGTGCGGAGCCGGCCAGATCCCAGCGACACCATCGGTCGCCAATCTCCTTCGGGGCGACGACCGGTCGGAGGCCGCGTGGGAGACTGGGACGGTGGGCGACCCGGGCCCTCACGGCGAGTGAGCGGCACGAGTCATGCGGGAGGACATGGGTGAGGTGACGACAAGCCTCCAGCGCCCGGTAACCAACGAAGGCCGGAGCAGACTCGTGCGGCACGTCGACAGCTTCGAGATCCAGCCGCCGACGCCGCCGTCACACAACGGCGTCCCCCGGTCGGCGTGGGCCCGAGCGCGACGCCGCGTCTCCCGCTGGCACCGCCCCTACACGGCGATCCTGCTGCTGCTCGACTTCGGCGCGGCGGCGTTCGCCAGTTGGATCGCGATCCAACTGTTCGACCAGGCCGCTTCCGGGTTCTCCGGCACCCACCAGGACCCGACCTGGTTCCACACCGTCTCCTACCTGCTGCTGCCCCTCGGCTGGGTGGTGATCCTCTGGAGCAACCGGGCGTACGACCGGCGCTATCTGGGGCTCGGGCCGGACGAGTTCAAGCGGGTCATCCGGGCCGCCGTCACTGTCGCGGCCAGCGTCTCGTTCCTCGCGTTCGCCACCAAGACCGCGCTGTCCCGGTGGACGGTCGGCACGGCGCTGCTCGGGGCGTTGCTGCTGATCCTGTGGGGCCGCTTCGTGGCCCGCTGGGCGCTGCACTACATCCGGCGTCGGGCCGGCCAGGCCGCGCACCGGATGGTGCTCGTGGGCACTCTGCCGGAGTGCCTGGAGGTGTACGCGGCTGTCACCCGCAGCCCGAACGCCGGGCTGGTGCCGGTCGCCATCCACATCACCGACGGGTACGCGGCGGCGCGTGGGGTGCCGACCCCGGTGCCGGTGCACGCGGGGCGCGACGTCCTGGCCCTGGTCCGGGAGGTCGGTGGGGACACCATCGCGGTCTGCGGGTCGGCCAGCGCCGAGCCGGGCGAACTGCGCCGGTTGGCGTGGCAGTTGGAGGGCTCCGGTGTCGACCTGGTGGTCGCCCCGCAGTTGACCGACATCGCCGGCCCCCGGGTGCACATCCGGCCGATCGAGGGCCTGCCGCTGCTGCACGTCGAGGAGCCGACCCTGTCCGGGCCGGCGCTGCTGGCCAAGAACCTGATGGACCGGGTTGCCGCCGGCCTCGGCCTGCTGCTGCTGATCCCGCTCTTCGTCACCATCGGCGTGGCGATCCGGATCTCCGACCCTGGGCCGGTCTTCTTCCGCCAGCCCCGGGTGGGGCACGAGGGGCGCACGTTCCGGGTATGGAAGTTCCGGACCATGTACGTCGACGCCGAGGACCGCCTGGCCAGCCTGACCGACCAGAACGAGACCGACGGCATGCTGTTCAAGATGAAGGAGGATCCCCGGGTCTTCCCGGTGGGTCGCTTCCTGCGGGCCACCTCGCTGGACGAGCTGCCGCAGTTGATCAACGTGCTGTGGGGTGAGATGTCGCTGGTGGGGCCGCGCCCGCTGCCCGCCGACGACGGTGACTTCCTGGGCGACGTGCGGCGCCGGCTGCTGGTCCGTCCGGGCATGACCGGCCTGTGGCAGGTCTCCGGCCGCTCCGACCTGTCCTGGGACGAGGCGGTCCGACTGGACCTCTACTACGTCGACAACTGGTCCCTGGCGTACGACCTGAGCATCCTCTGGCGCACCGTCGGGGTGGTGCTCGCCCGAAAGGGCGCGTACTAGGGGCTTGGCGCGCCGGGCCGCAGGGGCCAGGATCGCTGCGTGGGTGGCAACCTCTCCGCCGTCGTCGGCGTCGTCTCGCTCGTCACCGCGCTCACCGCTGCGCTGCTGGCGGTGTTGCGGCTGCGCGCCCGGCGCGGCATCGCCACGGCCACCCAGCGGGCCACCTACGAGGTGCTGCACACCGCCGGGCTGGCCGCCGAGCCGCTGCGGGCGGGGCTGAGCGCGGCGGGCGCGGCGAAGGCCGTACGCCATCTGCGTGCCCTGGTGGGCGCGGCCGGCCTGGCCCTCACCGACGCCGAGCAGGTGCTCGCCCTCGACGGGCGGGGCACGCACCACGGCGAGCAACTGCTCGCGGCGGCCCAGCGGGCGGTGGCCAGCGGGCGCTCGACGGTGCTCGGGCAGTCCGACCTACGCTGCGATCGGGTCGACTGCCCGATCCGGGGGGCGGTGGTGGCGCCACTGCACGGGCCGGACGGGCGGGTCGTCGGTGCGTTGCTCGCGATCGCCGACAGTCCACCGGCGCCCGGGCTGGTGCAGGCCACCCTGGAGACCGCGCACTGGGCCGGCAACCAACTCGCCCTGGCCGAGCTGGACTCGTCGCGGGAGCGGCTGGCACGCGCGGAGATCCGCGCCCTGCGGGCACAGATCAGCCCGCACTTCATCTACAACGCGCTCACCGCGATCGGCTCGTTCGTCCGCACCGACCCGGAGCGGGCGCGGGAGTTGATCCTGGAGTTCGCGGAGTTCACCAGGTACTCGTTCCGGGCGCACGGGGAGTTCACCACCCTCGCCGAGGAGCTGCGGTCGATCGACAGGTATCTCACGATCGAGCGGGCCCGGTTCGGCGACCGGTTGCAGGTGCGGCTCCAGATCGCCCCGGAGGTGCTGCCGGTGACGCTGCCGTTCCTCTGCCTGCAACCGCTTGTGGAGAACGCCGTCCGCCACGGGTTGTCCCGCAAGCCGGGCACGGGCATGGTGAGCATCGAGGCCCGGGACGCGGGCGCCGAGTGCCACATCACCGTGGAGGACGACGGGGTGGGAATGGATCCGACCGCGCTGACGGCCGGCATCGCCGAGCTGGCCCGCGCCGCAGGCGATCCGGGGGACGACCCGGGCCAGCACGTCGGCCTCTCCAACGTCGACGAGCGGCTGCGGTCGGTCTTCGGGGACCGCTTCGGCCTGGTCGTCGAGACGGGCCTGGGGTCGGGCACGAAGGTGAGCATGCGGGTGCCGAAGTTCCACCCGGGTGTACGGGCCGGCTCGTGACCACTGGTTTCCTGCGGGTTCTGGCGGTGGACGACGAGCCGCCCGCGCTCGACGAGTTGGCGTACCACCTGCGGGCCGACCCTCGGGTGGCCCGGCTGCACACCGCCGGGGACGCCACCGAGGCGCTGCGGTTGCTCCGTGACGGCGACGTGGACGTGGTCTTCCTGGACATCCGGATGCCCGGCCTGGACGGCATGGAGTTGGCCCGGGTGCTGCGCCGCTTCGCCAGGCCACCGGCGATCGTCTTCGTCACCGCGTACGACGACGGCGCGGTGGACGCGTTCGACCTGGGCGCCACCGACTACGTCCGCAAGCCGGTACGCGCCGAGCGGCTGGCCGAGTCGTTGCGCCGGGTGATCGGCTCGCGGGTGGTGCCGTCGCATCCGGCGGCGCTGGCCCGGGCCGAGGAGGATCCGACGATCCCCATCGAGCTCGCCGGCACCACCCGCATGCTGCCCCGGTCGGCGGTGCGCTGGGTGGAGGCGCAGGGCGACTACGCCCGACTGCACACCGCTGAGGGGTCACACCTGGTGCGGGTCTCGCTTGCCACGCTCGCCGAGCGGTGGGCCGACGCGGGCTTCGTACGCGTCCACCGGTCGTACCTGGTGCAGTTGAAGTTGATCGCGGAGCTGCGCCTGGTCAACTCCGGCTACGTGGTGGTGGTCGACTCCACCGAGTTGCCGGTGAGCCGGCGGCACACCCGGGAGCTGAAGGACAAGCTGGTCAGGGCGGCCAAGCAGGATTGGAGTCGATGAGTCGGGAATGATAGCGAGCATCCCGTACGTTGTACGCTAGGCCGTACGACTCCTGGGAGGCTGCCGTGACCGAGACTCTGTTCGACGTCGAAACCGAATTCGACCGCCAACTCGACCGACTCGTGCAGCTGGGCTATCCCGCCTTGGCCGAGCTGTCCGAGAGCGCCTTCCGCGACCTGATCGCCCCACTGCGGGCCCAGGCCGTCAAGGGTGCGACCGGTCTGCCGGCACCCACCGACGCCCGGGTGCCGTTCCTGCTTGTCATCACCCGCGACCTGATCGCGGTGGAGGCCCGGCTCGGGCTCACCACCCTGGCCGGCAAGCGCAAGCCAGGCGTCGTCGATCGGAACTACGCCGAGGACGACCTGCCGCGCTTCGACCCGATCAAGGAACTGGAGGTTCCGGCCGGGCCGGCGTACCTGCTCTTCGACGTCGACCGGGGCGAGGAGTTCCGCAACCTCGCGCCGGCCGTGGCCCTGGACGGGATGACCGCACAGGGTCGGCTGCCGCTCACCATCGACGAAGGACTCGCCTTCATCACGCTGCACCCGGCAGCGCTGGCCAGCAACAAGTGCTTCTCGCTTGTCGGCTCCCGCTGCGGCGACAAGCGGGTGCCGGCGCTGTGGATCAGCCAGGGCGCGCCGAAGCTGGGCTGGTGCTGGTACGGCAACCCGCACACCTGGCTCGGCTCCGCCTCGGCCCGCCCGGAGCGCATCGGCCTGGACTGACCGACCTGCGGTTGGCCGGCTCAGAAGAGGTCGGCCAACCGCAGCTCGAGTGGGAACGGCTGCTCGGTGCGGTAGACCTCGCCGATCGGGACGAGTGCCTGCTCGCGGTAACCGCCCGCACCGTTCACCAGCACGGTGAGCGTCTGCTCCACCAGCCAGTAGTGGGAAATGCCGGCCGCGGCGTACTCATGGCGTTTGAGGACCAGGTCGCGGCCGGCGTTGTTCGGCGAGATCACCTCGACGACAAGGAGCACGTCGGCCGGGTCGAGCGCGGTGCCGCCGCCGGCCAGTGCGCTCTCCATCGCCACGAAGAGATCGGGCACGAAATAGGAGGAGCGTCGGGCACTGACCCCGATGTCCTGGCCGACGAGCATGCCGGCGGGAGCCTGCCGATCGAGAATCCGTCGGAGGCGGTTGGCGACCGCGCCGTGGAAGACGTCCGCATGGGGGGACACGAGCAGGCTCCCGTCGAATATCTCGTAGACCTGGTCGTCCTCGGGGAGGTCCTGGAGGTCGTCCACAGTCCAGGCAGCGCCCCGGTCGGGCCGCGCAGGGTTCGTCACCGTCACACCCCCTCTCTACCGCCTCACCCTGGCAGCTCCGTTCGTCGTCCACAACGAGGCGCGGGCGTTCACGGAGGTTGGCGGCCCGTCCGTGGAGTTATCCACAGGCGTGAGCCGTTCTCCACAGGTTGTTCACAACGCGACCCACTGATCTCCACGGCGGCTCCCTACAGTCAGAGCCCATGAAGGAACGCCGGGTCCTGGTGGTCGAGGACGAACGCACAATCGCCGAGTCGGTCGCCGCCCGACTGCGCGCCGAGGGTTTCCTCGTGGAGATCGCCACCGACGGCCCGAGCGCGGTCGAGCGGTTCCGCACCGGGCAGCCCGACCTCGTCGTACTCGACGTGATGCTGCCCGGCTTCGACGGCCTGGAGGTGTGCCGACGGATCCAGGCAGTCCGGCCGGTGCCGGTGCTGATGCTCACCGCCCGCGACGACGAGACCGACCTGCTTGTGGGGCTCGCGGTCGGCGCGGACGACTACCTCACCAAGCCGTTCTCCATGCGCGAACTGGCCGCCCGGGTGCACGTGCTGCTGCGCCGGGTGGAACGGGCCGCCGCCCCCGCTCCACCAACCATCCGCCTCGGCGACATCGAGATCAACGAGGCCGAGCGGCGGGTTCGGCGGGCCGGCGCGGACGTCCACCTCACGCCTACCGAGTTCGACCTCCTGGTGCACCTCGCGGGACGCCCGCGCACGGTCCTTCCCCGGGAACGGCTGCTCGCCGACGTCTGGGGATGGGGCGACAGCAGCGGCACCCGCACCGTGGACAGCCACGTCAAGGCGCTGCGCCGGAAGCTCGGCGCCGACCTCATCCGGACCGTCCACGGCGTCGGGTACGCCCTGGAGGTGCCCGCGTGATCAGCCGGCTGCACGACTGGCTCGATCGGGTGCTACCCCGCCCACTGGATCCGGTCCGCTCGATCAAGATGAAGCTCGGCGTCCTGCTTGTCGCCTCCTGGGCCGTGGCCATCGGCTACTTCTGGTACGGCATCGGCTGGCTCCCACCGGGCACGTCGATCACTGTCATCTGCATCGCGCTTGTCACCTCGCAGGTGCTCGCCCACGGGATGACCTCGCCGCTGCGGGAGATGACCGCCGCCGCCGGGGCGATGGCCCGGGGCGACTACACCCGGCGGGTGCGCGCCACGTCCCGGGACGAGGTCGGTGAGCTGGCCCAGGCGTTCAACAAGATGGCCGAGGACCTGGACGCCGCGGACCAGCGCCGACGCGAACTGATCGCGAACGTCTCCCACGAGCTGCGTACGCCGATCACCGCGTTGCAGGGCGTCCTGGAGAACATGGTGGACGGGGTGGCCGAGCCAGAACCGGCGGCGCTGCGCGCGGCGCTGTCCCAGACCCAGCGGCTCGGGCACCTCGTCGCGGACCTGCTCGACCTGTCCCGCCTCGACGCTGGAGTGGTGCCGCTGCGCCGGGTCCGCATCGACGTGGGAGATTTCCTCGACGAGGCGGTGGAGCACGCCACCGCGAGCGCTCTCGGCGCGGGGCTGGACGTGCACTTCAGGCTCCACGAGCCGGCGGTGCCGCTGACCGTGCACGCCGACCCGTGGCGGCTGCACCAGGTCTTCGCGAACCTGCTGGACAACGCGGCGCGGCACAGCCCACCCGGCGGCACCGTCCGGGTCAGCGCCGAGGAGCACGCCGGCCAACTCCACTTCGAGGTGAGCGACGAGGGGCAGGGAATCCCGTCGGCGGAACGTTCCCGCGTGTTCGAGCGGTTCACCCGTGGCGACCGGGCGGCCGGCGGTGGGACCGGCCTGGGCCTGGCCATCGCCAGGTGGGTCGTCGAACTCCACGGCGGCCAGATCCGCGTCCTCGACCCGGTCGGAGCCGGTTCCCAGCCCGGCTGCCACATCCAGGTCACCATCCCGATCGACGGGCCACAGCGAGAAGAGGCCGCATGACCAGCCCCGGCAGCATTCCCGTACCGGCCAACGGCCCGACCCGGCCGCAGCCCTCGCCACCCGGTGGGGCCGGGCAGCCTCGGTCCGGTAGCGGGCCGGCGACCCCGCCGGCGGCCGGCCAGCCCCAAGCCTGGCCGCTCCAGCCGGGCGCGCCACGGCCACCCTCGCTGATCCAGCAGCGTTGGCCAGGACCGACCCGGGCGCCCCACCCACTGCTGCTCGCCGTGCTGGCGGCGGCGACCATACTCGGCGCCTCGGCGCTGACCGTGGTCCGTCCCAGCCTCGGCTGGCTGGTGGCCGCGCTGGCGGGCACCGCCGCGCTCGCCGTAGCCGGGGCCACCCGGCCACGACAGTCAACGCAGGCCGATGTCGGCGAGCGGCCAGCGGCAACCACGCCCACCCCGGCCACGCCCACCCCGGCCACGCCGACGCCGGCCACGCCGACCCCCGCTACAGCCACGCCGACCCCGGCTACAGCCACGCCGACCCCGGCCACGCCAATAGCGGCCACGGCTACGGCCACACCGGCGGCCGCCACGGCCACACCGGCGGCGACCACGGCCACACCGGCGTCGACCACGCCCGGCCAGGCCCGGCCGACTCCGGCCGAGCCAGTCCCGGCCAGGCCGGCGGCCACCGCCCGTCCCGATGCCACGGGGGCACCGGGGCGGGCGGCGCAGGCCGCCTGGGCGGCCGCGACTGTCGCGCTGGTCGCCGTGGGCACGTTCCGGGCCGCCGGCTGGCTCTTCGTGCTCTGCCTGCTCGCCGCCGCGGTCACCGCGACGCTCGCGGTGACCGGCGGGCGGAGCCTGTTCGGGATGCTGCTGGCCGCGACGCTGCCGCCTGCCGCGACGGTTCGGGCGCTCCCCTGGGCGGTACGAGGGCTGAGCCGCGTCGGCCCGGGCGGCCCGGGGATCGGCCGGATCCTGAGCAGCCTCGCGATCTCGGCCGGTCTCCTGACCCTGTTCGGCCTGCTCTTCTCCTCCGCCGACGCGGTCTTCGCCGACCTGGTGATGGGCCTGCTGCCCAACATCTCGCCCGATGGTGTGTTCGGCTGGCTGGTGCGGCTGGGGCTGATCGGCATGGGCCTGCTCGGCGGCGCGTACCTGGTCAACCGCCCGCCCGACCTGGACGGTCTGCGAGCAACCCCGGTTCGGCCGGCACATCGGCTGGAATGGACCCTGCCGCTGGTGTTGCTCGACGCCCTGTTCGCCGCGTTCGTGCTGGTGCAGATGACTGTGTTCTTCGGCGGCGCGGACCACGTGCTGCGCACGGCGGGGCTCACCTACGCCGAGTATGCCCGCGGCGGGTTCTGGCAACTGCTCGCCGTCACCGCGCTCACCCTGCTGGTGATCGCTGTCGCCGCCCGCCGAGCGCCGAAGGCGACCCGAGCCGACCGGCTGCTGGTCCGCACGCTCCTCGGCCTGCTCACCGCGCTCAGCCTGGTTGTCGTCGCCTCGGCGCTCTATCGCATGCAGGTCTACTCCGACGCGTACGGCGCCACCCGGCTGAGGCTCTTCGTGGCGACCGTCGAGCTGTGGCTCGGGCTGCTCTTCATCCTGGTGGGCGTGGCCGTGGCTCGACTCCGGGCGGACTGGCTGCCCCGGCTGGTGATCGGCACTGCGGTGCTGGCTCTGCTCGGGTTGGCCCTGGTCAACCCGGATCGGATGATCGCCGATCGGAACGTCGACAGGTACCTGGCGACCGGCCGCCTCGACGTCAGCTACCTGTCCGGGCTCTCCGCCGACGCCGTACCGGCTCTGGACCGGCTGCCCGAGCCGATGCGGACGTGCGCGCTGTGGGAGATCGCGGCCGAACTGCCCCGGGACGGCTTCTGGGCGACGAACCTCGGTCGGGAACGGGCACGGCGGGTGCTCGACCCGATACTTGCCACCGGCAGCCCCGCAGGCTGTATCGGGATGCATCGCTGGTAGGCGGGAACGCTTGACATTCGCGCCGGGCGGGCAAGACTGCCGGGGTGGCCAAGCAACTCCCCGACGTGGGGTCGGGCGGTGCGACACCGCCACCCCAGCGCGCCCGGATCGTGCTTGCCGAGATCACCCGGCGGGACAGCCGCGCCGAGCGGACCCGCACCGAGTTGGCCCAGCAGACCCAGGTCGGTGAGGCGCTGGTCCGTGGCCTGGTCCGGGCCCAACTCGCACTGGCGCTGCGGCTCTCGCTTGTGGTCGTCATCGGGCTGGGCGGGCTGCCGTGGCTGTTCGCCATCGCGCCGTCGCTCGGCCGGACCACAGTCGGGGGCGTCAACCTGCCCTGGCTGCTGCTCGGCGTGGCCTCCTTCCCGTTCCTGATCGCGGTGGGCTGGGCGTACGTGCGGCTGGCCGAGCGCAACGAGCAGGACTTCACCGACCTGGTGCAGCGGCCGGAGCGCTGAGTGGGCAACGACTACGTGGTTCCGGCCATCGTCGCGGTCACCCTTGTCACCCTCGGGATCGGTTTCTACGGACTGCGACTGGGTCGGACGACCTCCGACTTCCTGGTCGCGTCCCGGGTGATCAGCCCGACCTGGAACGCCGCGGCGATCGGCGGGGAGTACCTGTCGGCGGCGAGCTTCCTCGGCGTCGCCGGCCTGGTCCTGAAATACGGCGTGGACGTCCTCTGGTATCCGGTCGGGTTCGCCGCCGGCTACCTGGCCCTGCTGCTCTTCGTGGCGGCACCGCTGCGCCGCTCCGGCGCGTTCACTCTGCCGGACTTCTGCGAGTTGCGGCTCGGCTCGCGGCGCCTGCGCATCCTGGCCACCGCCTTCGTGATCTTCATCGGTTGGCTCTACCTGGTGCCGCAGCTTCAGGGCGCCGGCCTCACCCTGTCCACGTTGGCCGGCTCCCCGTACCCGGTCGGTGCCCTGCTGGTGGCCGCCGTGGTCACCGCCAACGTGGCGCTCGGCGGGATGCGGGCCATCACCTTCGTGCAGGCGTTCCAGTACTGGCTCAAGTTGACAGCTCTCGCCGTACCCGTGATCTTCCTGGCGTTGCAGTGGCAGGCCGACGGCCGCCCGGCGGTGACGCCGCCCGACGGGCCGACGTTCCGGACCGCGACCACAGTCGTGGTCGAGCACCGCGCGACCCTCACCCTGCCCAACGGCGACATCCAGGAGGTACGCCCCGGCGACGAGCTGTCCTTCGCTGCCGGTGACCCGGTGCCGCAGGTGTCCGGGGTGGCCATCGACGCCGGGGACTGGCTGCTGCCCAGCGCCGCAGGTGACGACGACCGAGGGCTGTTCGCCACGTACTCGCTGATCCTGGCCACGTTCCTCGGCACCATGGGTCTGCCGCACGTGCTGGTGCGCTTCTACACCAACCCCGACGGCGCAGCGGCCCGCCGGACGACGCTTGTGGTGCTGGCCCTTGTGGGTGTCTTCTACCTGCTGCCCACCCTGTACGGGGTGCTGGGCCGGATCTACACACCACAACTGCTGATCAGCGGGCAGACCGACGCGGTGGTGGTGCTGCTGCCCGGTGCGGTCCTCGGTGGCGGGTTGGTCGGGCGGTTGCTCGCGGCGCTTGTCGCGGCGGGCGCGTTCGCGGCCTTCCTCTCCACCTCGTCCGGGCTGCTGACAAGCGTCGCCGGGGTGATCTCGACGGACGTGCTCGGCCGGGGTTCGGTGCGCAACTTCCGGCTGGCCACCGTGATCGCGGGTGCCGTGCCGGCGGTGCTGGCGCTGCGTCTCTCCGGGCTGGACGTGTCCCAGGTGGTCGGGTTGGCCTTCGCGGTCGCCGCGTCGAGCTTCTGCCCGCTGCTGGTGTTGGGCATCTGGTGGCGAGGACTCACCGATCTGGGTGCCGCAGCCGGGGTGCTTGTCGGCGGCGGCGCGGCGATCGGCGCTGTGCTTGTCACAGTGCTCGGCCCGCCGCTGTCCGGCTGGCCTGCCACGCTCATCGCGCAGCCGGCCGCCTGGACGGTGCCGCTGGCCTTCACCGTGATGATCGCGGTGTCGATGGCAACCCGCCGACGAGCACCAGTAGACGTAGCAGCAACAATGCTCCGCCTACACACCCCAGAATCCCTCCGCCTCTAACCCCGCCCGCCCTCCCCGCGCCTCCCCCCTCCCCCCTCCCTCGCGATCTTGCACTTTGTGCCGGGGCGAAACGTACTTATCACCTCAATAGGGCGACCGAAACTGCAAGATCGATGGGGTGTTTGTGGTGCCCCGGGCGATTTCGGGGCTGAGCTAGCGGTGGTTGGCTTACTACACTGCCGGTCGTGGCGAATCCCTCGGATCTGAGCAGGTCAATTTCCGAGCTGCTGTCGACGCTCGATCGGCGTGGCGTCGACGGCGGTGCCGAGGCGACGGCTCCGATCGAGGGCGTCGGCGAAGCGGCCGACGGGATGGTCCGAGTGGTGGCGCGCCCGGGTGGACAGATCGAATCGGTGTGGATCGACCCGAGGCTGATGCGGTCGGGGTCGGAGAGCCTGGCCGACGAGATCCGTACCGCCACCAACGCCGCTCTGACGGACCTCCGGGCGGCGCTGGCCGACGTCGCCGCAGCCCCGGACACGGCGGCGATGCTGGAGCAACTGCGCGAGCTACAGCGCAGCGCCGTGCCGCAGTTGCAGGGCTTCATCGACAGGCTCAGCAGCGTCCAAGAGGGACTTTCCTCTGGCAGGAGGCCTGGATCGTGACCCGGATGGTGGACCCGGACGGGCTGCGGGGCGCCGGCACCAACCTCCAGGACATCTCCGACCGTTTCCTCACCGAGCTGCGTACGTTCCTGGCCGACCTGGAAGGGTTCGGTGCGCCGTGGGGCGACGACGACATCGGCGGCCTGATCGGCGCGGCCTGCCAGGAGGTGACCGCGTACGCCGCCGAGTGCTTCGAGTCCGCGATCGAGGAACTCGGCGTGGTCGGTGTCGACCTCAACCGGATGGCGCACCTCGTCGAGGAGGACGAGCGGGCCATCACGGCCCGTCTGACCGGGCTCGGCCACGAACTGGGGTGAGCTGACGTGGGGCTGCAACTACCGGGCGAACTGGCCACCTTCCTCAGCATGATCGGGTACGACTGGCCGCAGGCGGACGAGACGGCGCTTGTCGAGATGGGGCAGCGCTGGCTCGACTTCAGCGGCAGGCTCCAAGCCCTGACGGCGGAGGCGTGGCAGGCGGCCCAGCCGGTCGGGGCCGGCAACACGGGCGCCGACATCGACGCCTTCCAGCGGTACTGGACCGAGCAGGACGGCCCGGTGCAGGTGTTGCAGGACGGCGCGCTCGCCGCCACCCTGGCCGGCACCGGTCTGATCATCGTCGGCGCCATCGTGTTGGCGCTGAAGATCCAGGTCATCGTGCAGTTGGTGATCCTCTCGGTGGAGATCGCCCAGGCGGTGGCCACCGCGGTGGCGACGTTCGGGGCCTCGCTGGCCGAAATCCCGATCTTCCAGATGATCACGCGGGAGATCGTCGGTCTGCTGATCGACGAGGTGATCGGCGCGCTCCTCGATGGGTAAGCGCGCACGGGGGAAATTCATCCGGTCGGCCCTTTCCCACCTGCGCAAACAGAAGGCACGCGCACGCCGTGGACAACGTACCGGCGGCATGACCCCGGAACGTCTCCGGCACACCCTGCTCGGCGAACGGGATGGGCGAGCCTCGGGCTGGCACCACCGCCCCGGCGGCATCGACCCGCCCGGCGCCAAACTGCATGAGGTGACGGCTCGGGACCAGAGGACCGGGGTCTACCACGGTCGCGTGTCATTCCAGAACCGCCGAACCGGGGAATGGCGGGAGAAACGAGGTGGCAGCACCTTCTTCCCCGACGATTGGACGCCGGACCAGGTGGACCGTGCGATCACCCGCGGCTTCGAGGCGCCCGATCTGGTCAAGGATTCCGATGGACGCTGGAGCGGAACGTTCCGAGGTATCAAGCTGCGCGGGTTCTACGACACAGAGACTGGCAAACTGTTGCACGGGTACCCGGTGATGGATTGAGTATGGAGGCAGCCCTGAACGGCGTGGATTTCTATCGCGACAGTCGGGGGTATATCGAGTTTCGGTCCGATGCCCGGCTGCGATATCTCGGCATGTGGCTGGTGGACGACGTCCACGGCGTACATGACACATGCCTGGACCTGTTAGCCGACCTGGAGGACATTGCCGCCGGCCGCAAGCAACGGGAGAGCTGGGAGGGCAATGCCTGGGCGGCCGAGCTCAGCGCCACCGGCGTAGACCTGCAAAATCTCTGGCGGGACCAACTCGCCGCCCATTACGCCTTGGCTGAGACCCAACGCCACGTCCGAGAGTACTGGCGGCTGCTTGCCCAGAGCCCTCAGCGCGGCCCGGCGGTAGCCCGGTGGGAGGAGCGCAACGGCCGTCGCCACCCCTACTCAGGTCTCTGAACCTGTGCCGATCCAGGGTGTCCTCAGCGCTCTGAGGGCTCTGCTACGCCTTCAGGATGACCGCGGGTCCGTCGGCCGCCGGACGGCAGAACTGGTGGTCGGCGGTTAACGTCGGCTCCATGACTGGTGAGCACCCCGCGCTCGCGCTGCGTGGCCTGGCGAAGCGGTTCGACGGCACGATCGCGGTGGCAGGCGTCGACCTCGACGTCCCCGCCGGCTCCTTCTATGGCCTGCTCGGTCCGAACGGTGCCGGCAAGACGACCACCCTGTCGATGGCGGTGGGTCTGCTGCGGCCGGACGCGGGCTCGGCCTGGGTGCTCGGTCACGACGTGTGGCGGGATCCGGTGACCGCAAAGGCGCTGCTCGGCGTGATGCCCGACGGGGTACGCCTGTTCGACAGGCTGACCGGCGCGGAGCTGCTTGCGTACAACGGGTTGCTGCGGGGGATGGACCCGGCGGTCGTCGACCAGCGTGCGGCGGAGTTGCTGGACGTGCTGGCGCTCGGCGACGCCGGACGGACGCTTGTGGTGGACTACTCGGCCGGCATGAAGAAGAAGATCGGCTTGGCCTGCGCGTTGCTGCACGGCCCTCGGGTGCTGGTGCTGGACGAGCCGTTCGAGGCAGTCGACCCCGTCTCGGCCGCGCTGATCCGCGACATCCTCACCAGGTACGCGGCCGGCGGCGGCACTGTCGTCTTCTCCAGTCACGTGATGGAGGTCGTCGAGCGGCTGTGCTCGCATGTGGCGATCCTGGCCCAGGGCGTGATCAAGCGGGTCGGCACGCTCGCGGAGGTCCGTGGCGAGCGTTCGCTGGAGCAGGTCTTCGTCGAGGTGGTCGGTGGGCGCACCGCGACCGGTGACGAGTTGTCGTGGCTGTCCCGGTGAGCGTCGACGCCGCGCCCGCCGGTCCGGTGCGGGCGGTCTCCGCACGGCACTTCGTGCGGCTCAAGCTGCGGGTGATGGGCAACAATTTCCGGGGCCAGGGCTGGCGTGTCGCGCTGTTCGTCGGTGGTGCGCTGTTCGGGCTGTGGATCGCCGCCACCGGTTTCTTCCTGTTCGCCGCGCCGGGCCTGACCGACAACGGCCGGTACGCGGTGCTGATCGCGGCGGCCGGCGGCGGGCTGCTGGTGTTGGGTTGGCTCCTGCTGCCGCTTGTCTTCTTCGGGGTGGACGAGACGCTGGACCCGGCCCGGTTCGCGTTGCTGCCGCTGCCCCGCCGCACGCTTGTCACCGGCCTGTTCGCCGCCGCGCTGGTGAGCGTTCCGGTGCTGGCGATGTTGATCGCGTCGTCGGGGCTGGTGCTGACGTCCTGGGCGCTCGGGGGTTGGTCCGCCGGTCTGGTGGCGGTGTTCGGCGTACTCGGTGGGCTGTTGCTCTGCGTGGCCGCCAGCCGGGCGGTGACAAGCGCCTTCGCGACGATGCTGCGGTCCCGCCGGGTGCGGGACCTGGCGGCCGTCCTGTTGGCGGTGACGGCGGCGCTGCTCGGCCCGTTGCAGGTCTTCGGCCTCGCGGCGCTGCAAGAGGCGGACTGGGCCCGGCTGACCGGGGTGGCAACGGTGATCGGTTGGACGCCGTTCGGCGCACCGTGGACCGCCGGCATCGACATGGCGCAGGGGCGGGTGTGGGCCGCGCCGGTCAAGCTGCTGATCACGGTGCTGGCGATCGGCGCCCTGCTGGCCTGGTGGTCGCGGTCGTTGGAGTCGGCGATGATGGGTGCGGCGAGCTCCGGTAAGGCCCCGGCGCAGCGTGGCGTCGTCGGTGGCGCGGTCGCACAACTGTTTCCCCGGGTCGCCGGCTGGGCGCGTCGGGACCGCTTCGGTGCGCTCGTCGCCCGGGAGGCACGCTACTGGTGGCGGGACGCCCGCCGCCGCGCCAACCTGATCACGATCGCGGTGGTCGGCCTCTTCGTCCCGGTGATGATCAACCTGGGTGGTTCGAGCTTCATGACCGGCGGCGGACCAGGTCTGGAGACGAGCGCCAGCGACAGCTCACCTGTCCTCGTCACCGTCTCCATGATCTTCGTGGGCGTGCTCGCCGCGGTCACCCTGGCGAACCAGTTCGGCTTCGACGGCAGCGCCTACGCCGCGAACGTCGTGGCCGGGGTGCCCGGCCGGCTGGAGCTACGCGCGCGGATGACGGCCTTCTCGCTGTACGTCCTGCCGATGCTGGCGTTCGTCGCGGTGGTGCTGGCGGTGCTGCTCGGCCGGCCCGGCTGGATCGGGCTGACCGCCGGAAGCCTGGCCGCCACCTACGGCGCTGGGCTCGCGGTGAACAGTTTCGTCTCGGTGCTCGGGGCGTACTCGCTGCCGGAGACCAGCAACCCCTTCGCGATGAACAGCGGCGCGGGCCTGGCGAAGGGTCTGCTCACCCTGCTGGCCATGGTCGTCTCGGCGGTCGCCGCGGTGCCGATGGTGGTGGCCGCGGCGCTGCTCGGGAACGTCTGGCTGTGGCTGGCCCTCCCGCTCGGCACGGCGTACGGGTTGGGCGCGGCGCTACTTGGCGCGTACCTTGCCGGGGACGTGCTGGACCGGCGGCTGCCGGAACTGTTGACCACCGTCACCCCGAGGCGCTGATGCCTGTCGTCGAGGCTGTCACCACTGTTCCGATCCCGCCGGAGTTGGCGTTCGCCGTCTCCCAGACCGTCGCCCCGGTGCGTTACCGCTGGGACCCGTTCGTCCGCGAGCAGCACTTCGTCGACGGCGCGACACGCCCCGGCCGTGGCGTGCGCACGTACACCCGCTCCCGGCACGGCCTGGTGATGGTCAGCGAGTACGTCTCCTTCGCGCCGCCGACGAACGTCGGAATGAAGATGGTCCGGGGGCCGTGGTTCTTCGAGCGGTTCGGCGGCGGTTGGCGCTTCGCGCCCGGCCCGCAGCCCGGCACGACGGTGGCCACCTGGCGGTACAACTTCCGCTGCCGGCCGGCGTTCCTGCGCCCGGTGGCCGATCCGATCGGCGTCTGGCTTCTCGGCCGTGACATCCGCCGTCGCATCGCCGGGTACGGGGCCGGGTGTGCCGACCCGGAGGTGCTTGCCGCCGCCCGCCAGTCCCTGCCCGACGGCGGGCCGGGCGACGGCTGAGCGGGGTCGTCTCAGCGGAGACGCATGAAGGCGTGCAGCACGACCTGGAGGGCCGACGCGCCCGCCGCCGGGGAGAGTCCGGGCCGACGGGCCGGCACAATGTTTCACGTGAATCCAGAGCCGGGTGCCGAGATCCATTCCACCGATCCGTTCGCGACGCCGTCCGCGCAGCGCTCACCGGCACGCCGGCTGCGGGGTCGGCTGGCCGCGCCGGTGACGCTCTGGACCGCTCCCGGCCCGGCCGGGCTGACCGTGTCGTCCACGTTGCTGGCCGAGGGCGAGCCGGACCGGCTGCTGGGCCTGATCGACCCGGAGTCGGACCTGTGGGCGGCGATCGAGGAGGCCGGGCGGTTCGCTGTGGCCCTGCTGGGCCCGCGTCATCGGCAGCTCGCGGACCGCTTCGCCGGCCTGTTCCCGTCACCCGGCGGCCTGTTCGCCCTCGACACCTGGGCCGAAACGCCGTACGGGCCGGTGCCTGCGGACGCCGGCGGGTGGTCGGGGTGCCGGCTCGACGCCGCCCGGGAGTACGGCTGGGGCCTGCTTGTCGAGGCCACCATCGAGTCCGTCACCGTCACCGACGACACCCCCGCCCTCCTGCACTACCGAGGCCACTACCGCGAGCTGACCACCTAGGCATGCGGCACCCGCCGCCATCCCGTTGGTCATGAGGTGATTGCCGCTACGTCAGCCGGTAAGCGGAGTGACCTGGGTCACTCGGCGCAGCCAGGCGACCGCTCGGCGCACTCGACGACCGGTGTCGATCTCACCCTTCCACCTCGGGGAGCGCGCTCTTTACGGTGCGCGAAACTCCTCTGACGCCTGTGAAGGTGGTGATCCACAGATGTCCACGGACACACCCGCTCCGGCCGCTTCCCAGTCGGACAAGTACCTGGCCGTACAACGGTCGGACGAGTTCGCCGGGCTGCGGCGAGCGCTGCGCGGCTTCGTCTTCCCGATGACCGTCGCGTTCTTCCTGTGGTATGCGCTCTACGTCATTCTCTCCGCGTACGCCCGGGACTTCATGGGCACGAAGCTGTTCGGCAGCAACATCAACGTCGCGCTGGTCTTCGGCCTGCTCCAGTTCGTCTCCACGTTCCTGATCGCCTGGCTCTACTCCCGGTACGCGGACCGGAAGATCGACCCCATCGCTGACCGGATCCGCGCCGAGATCGGGGAGGTGACCCGTGAAGACGGTTCACGCGGTTGAGACGTTCCTCGCTGCGGAGGCGGGTAACCACACCGCCCGCAACCTGACCATCACGCTGTTCCTGGTCTTCGTGGCGGTGACCCTGGCCATCACCATCTGGGCCAGCCGGCAGACCAAGACGGCTACCGACTTCTACGCGGGTGGCCGGTCGTTCTCCGGCTTCCAGAACGGCATGGCGATCGGCGGCGACTACATGTCTGCTGCCTCGTTCCTCGGTATCGCCGGCATGATCGCCCTCTACGGCTACGACGGCTTCCTCTACTCCATCGGGTTCCTGGTCGCCTGGCTGGTGGCCCTGCTGTTGGTCGCGGAGCTGCTTCGCAACTCGGGCCGGTACACGATGGCGGACGTGCTGGCCTTCCGGATGCGGCAGCGTCCGGTGCGTACGGCGGCGGCGGTCTCCACCATCACGGTGTCGATCTTCTACCTGCTGGCGCAGATGGTGGGCGCGGGCGCGCTTGTCGCGCTGCTGCTGGGCATCCGGCCGGGGACGACCTTCCTCGGCATGGACGCGGCCACCGCCAAGGTGGCCACCATCATCATGGTCGGCGCCCTGATGATCATCTACGTCACCGTGGGCGGCATGAAGGGCACCACCTACGTGCAGATCGTCAAGGCGTTCCTGCTGATGGGCGGCGCGACGCTCATGACGGTGCTGGTGCTGGCGAAGTACAACTTCAACCTGTCGGAGCTGCTCGGTGCCGCTGCGGCCTCCTCCGGCAAGGGCGACGCGCTCCTCGGACCAGGGTTGCGCTACGGGGTCGAGGTGGCCGGCGACGCGACACAGACCTTCTACAACAAGATGGACCTGCTCTCGCTCGGCATCGCGCTGGTGCTCGGCACCGCCGGTCTGCCGCACATCCTGATCCGCTTCTACACCGTGCCGACCGCGAAGGCGGCCCGCAAGAGCGTGCTCTGGGCGATCGGCATCATCGGCACCTTCTACCTGCTCACCCTGGCCCTCGGCTTCGGTGCGGCGGCGCTGGTGGGCAGTGAGGCGATCACCGCGCAGGACAAGGCCGGCAACACCGCCGCGCCGCAGTTGGCCGAGGCACTCGGCATCGACTTCTTCGGCGGCGACCTAGGAGGGGCGGCCCTGCTGGCGATCATCGCAGCGGTCGCCTTCGCCACCATCCTGGCGGTGGTCGCCGGGTTGACCCTGGCCTCCTCCTCCAGCCTGGCGCACGACTTCTACGCGAACGTCATGAAGCGGGGAGAGGCGTCGGAGCGGCAGGAGGTGCGGGTCGCCCGGATCTCCGCCCTGGTGATCGGCGCGGTGTCGATCCTCCTGTCGATCTACGCGCAGAACCTCAACGTGGCGTTCCTCGTGGCGCTGGCCTTCGCGGTCGCCGCGTCGGGCAACCTGCCGGCGATCCTCTACAGCCTCTTCTGGCGGCGGTTCAACACCTCCGGAGCGGTGTGGGCGATCTACGGCGGTCTGCTCTCGGCCGTACTCCTGGTGTTCTTCTCGCCCGTGGTCTCCGGAGCGGCGACCTCGATGTTCCCGGACCACGACTGGCAGTGGTTCCCGCTGTCCAACCCGGGCATCCTCTCGATCCCGTTCGGCTTCCTGTGCGGGTGGATCGGCACCGTCATCTCCAAGGAGCACGACGAGGACAAGTACGCGGAGCTGGAGGTCCGCGCCCTGACCGGCGCCGGCGCTCACTGATCCGCGCGCGTTCGTAGGAAAGGGCCCCCGGCGGCGGGGGTCCTTTCCGCGCGAATGGGGATCGGTAGGCTGACCGGTATGAAGGTTGCTGAGCGATTCGGAACTGGTCACCGCGTTCTCGTCACCGGCGGCGCCGGTTTCGTTCCCTCACACCTGGTGGACTCGCTTATCGCCCGAGGCTGCACGGTGGTGGCGCTCGACAACTTCGTGACCGGCTCCAAGGAGAACGTCGCCCACCTGCTGGACCTGCCGACCTTCACACTTGTCGAGGCGGACATCTCCGACGGCCTGCCGACCGACCACCCGGCGCTCGCGCAGCGGTTCGACGCGATCCTGCACATGGCCTCGCCGGCAAGCCCCACCGACTTCGCCCAACTACCTGTGGAGATCCTCCGGGTCGGCTCGGTGGGCACCCTGCACCTGCTGGAGCGCGCGGCCGCCGACGGCGCCCGGTTCCTGATGGCCTCCACCTCCGAGGCGTACGGGGACCCGAAGGAGCACCCGCAGCGCGAGACCTACTGGGGCAACGTCAACCCGATCGGGGTACGCAGCGTCTACGACGAGGCGAAGCGCTTCTCCGAGGCGGCCACCATGGCGTACCACCGCTACCGGGGGCTCGACGCGGCGATCGTCCGGATCTTCAACACGTACGGCCCGCGGATGCGCCCGGATGACGGGCGGGCCATCCCGACCTTCATCTCCCAGGCGCTGCGCAGCGAGCCGATCACCGTGCACGGCACCGGCAACCAGACCCGGTCGATCTGTTTCGTCGAGGACCTGGTGCGGGGCATCCTGCTGCTGCTCGACTCGACCGAGACCGGCCCGGTCAACTGCGGCACCGAACACGAGCTCACCATGCGACAACTGGCCGAGTTGATCGTGTCACTCTCCGGAAGCACGTCCGAGGTGACCTACGTCACTCGAAGCGCCGACGACCCCGAGATGCGGCGGCCGGATCTGACCCTCGCCCGGGAGTTGCTCGGATACGAGCCGATGGTGGCGCCCGAAGACGGCCTGCGACGCACGATCGAGCACTTCCGGGCGCGGCTAGGGTAACCGCCGCCCCACGGAGCGCCGATCGCTGAGTGTCGCCTGGGGGCGGGAGTGGCTCTCGCTACGTACCCTGAATTACATGTCAGCCACCTCTGCCGGCGCTCCGCAGCCGTACCTGAACCGCAGCGCCGGGCGCGCCTCGGTGCCCGGCCCCGACAGGCGTGCCTCCGGGCGCGCCCGTCCGTCGGAGGCGCGCTCGTACCCGTCGCGCGACGATGACCGAGGCGGCCCGGCAGGGCCGCGAGGGCCTGGTGGCCCGGGCGGCGTCGGCGGTTCGGGACGGCGTGGTCCACGGCCACGCTGGGGGCGCATCGCCCTGGTGGCCGGGATCGCGGTGCTGGTCCTGGCGCTGCTCGGCGGCCTCGGTGCCTGGATGTACGCACGCAACCTCAACAACGACCTGGCCCGGACCGACCCGTTCGCGGAGATCACCGGCGGTCGGCCGGCCAAGGCCGTCGACGGCGCGTTCAACATCCTCCTGGTCGGCAGCGACTCCCGGGACCCGGACGCGCCTGTCGACACCAAGAGCCAGTGGCGAGCCGACACGATCATCGTGATGCACATTCCGGCCGACCACCAGAAGGCGTACCTGGTCTCCATCCCGCGTGACCTCTACGTGCCGATCCCGCAGAGCGCCGGCGCGGACTGCGGTTCCGGCGAACGCGCCAAGATCAACGCGGCCTTCGCGTTCGGCGGGCTGCCGCTGGCGGTCCGCACCGTGGAGTGCTTCACCGACGTGCGGATCGACCACGTGATGGCTATCGACTTCGGCGGCTTCAAGGAGGTCACGGACGCCCTCGGCGGTGTCGACCTGAAGGTGGAGCGGACGATCACCTCGATCCACAAGCCGTACCGGACGTTCACAAAGGGCACCAACCACATGGACGGCGCGGAGGCGCTGGACTGGATCCGGCAGCGCAAGCAGTTCCCGGATGGCGACTTCGCCCGGATGCGGCACCAGCAGGAGTTCCTGCGGGCGCTCATGGACAAGGCGGCGAGCACCGGCACGCTTGCGAACCCCAAGAAGCTCAACGACTTCCTCAAGTCGGTGACAGCGGCCGTCACGGTCGACCAGGAATTCTCGTTGACCGACATGGCAGTGCAGTTCCGCAACCTGCGCGGGCAGAACCTCACGTTCCTGACCAGCCCTAACGCGGGCAGCGACACGATCAACGGCGAGTCGGTGGTGGTCTCCGACCGGGAGAAGGCCCTGGAGATGTACAAGGCCATGTCGGCGGACACCATGGCGGACTGGGTCAAGGCCAACCCGCCGAAGAGCACCGACGGCGGCTGACCGCAGCGGGCCGGGCGGTCCGGCGGTACGACGGCCGACAGCTCCCGCGTCACCAGCCGTTCAGCCGATCGAACAGCAACGATCGACCGGATCTGAGAAATCCGACGTCCGGATTGACACGAGAAGAACTCGCCAAGTCGATTTCACATACGTAGAGTGGTGCCGCCCCATCCTGATCACGAGCTGGAGCACGAATGCCGGTTCAGGCCAGCCGACGCCCATCCTCCACCGCTTCGAGCGGTCGGATCGCCGCGTCCATACCGGTGCAGCCGGGCCCGTCGGGCGGTGGGCCGGGTGGCCGTCCGCCAGGTGACAGTGGCGGCGGTCGGTCCGGCGGCGGGAAGGGGTCGGCGAGGAAGCGGCCCCGGCGCAAGGATCCGCTCTGGGCGCGACTGACCGTGATCTTCGGCGCGGTGCTGATGCTCACCAGCGGGGTGGGCATCGTCGGCGGCAAGGTGCTTATCGGCCAGGCGACCGGCGACATCGCACAGCGCGACCTGCTCGGTGGTGCCAGCAAGTCCGACGCCGAGGGCGGCGCGAGCCTGGACGGCCCGATCGACATGCTGCTGCTCGGCGTGGACGCGCGGGAGCGCTGGGCCGCCGATGACGTCCGTTCGGACAGCATCATCATCCTGCACATTCCGGCCACGCACGACCAGGCGTACCTGATCTCCATCCCTCGGGACACCCAGGCGCAGATCCCCGCCTTCCCGAAGAGCGGCTACCAGGGCGGCACCGGGAAGATCAATGGCGCGTTCCAGGCCGGCGCCGCCAACGGCGGCGGCTGGGAGGGCGGCGCCCAGCTGATGGCGCAGACGATCAAGCGGCTCACCGGGATCAGCTTCGACGGTGCCGCGATCATCAACTTCGGTGGCTTCAAGAACGTCATCGACACGCTCGGCACGGTGCGGATCTGCGTGAGCCAAGAGGTCGAGTCGCTGCACATGTCGTACGTCGACGGCAAGCCGATGTGGAACGCGGACGCCAAGAAGACCGGCAAGCCGAGGACCCCTGTGGTGCACAAGAAGGGTTGCCAGGAGATGGAGGGCTGGGCGGCCCTGGACTACTCCCGGCAGCGCAAGACCCTGCGTAACGGTGACTACGACCGGCAGCAGAACCAGCAGCAACTGATCAAGGCGATGGCCAAGAAGGCCACCGACGGCGGCATGCTCACCAACCCGGCGAAGATGCAGCAGCTGATCAAGGCGGCCGGCAAGGCGTTCGTGCTGGACACCGGCGGCACGTCGATCGAGAACTTCATCTACACCATGCGCGGGGTGACCGCGAACGAGCTGACCATGCTCAAGACGAACAACGGCACCTTCCACAGCACCGGCAGCGGCACCGAGGCGCTCAGCGAACAGACGATGGCCATGTTCCGGGCCATCAAACAGGACAAGCTCGCCGAGTTCGTCTTCGCCAACCCCGAGGTGATCTCTACCCGCAAGTGAGCGGGCGATGTCGCGGAAAGCCCGCGACGGTACCGTCACCGACCGTAGCCTGACGTGAGCAGGTTTCACGTAACGGCTACGGGGAGGCGGACACGTCCAGGTCCGGACGGAACGCGGTGGGCCGGGACGGCGACGCCCGATCCGCCCGATCGCGTCGCGCCCGTGGTCCACGGATCATGCTCGGCGTCGGCCTGACCCTCGTCCTGCTGGCCGGGCTCGCCGTGGTCGGCCTCAAGACGCTCACCCACCGGTACGACCGCTCGGTGACAAAGGAACAACTGCTCGACACCGACGCCCGCAGCGACCGCACCGACCTGGACGGGCCACTCAACTACCTACTCATCGGCACCGACCGGCGTGCCGGCAGCAGCGAACCCGACCAGCGCTCGGACACCATCCTCATCGTGCACGTGCCCGCTGGCCGCCACGAGGCGTACCTGGTCTCCATCCCGCGTGACCTGCTGGTCGCCATCCCGCCCGTGAACGGCTTCGGCGGCGGTCCAGACAAGATCAATGCGGCGTACGAGCACGGTGGCGGTGGGCAGGCCGGCACCCAACTCCTCTCCGCCACCCTCAACCGGCTCACCGGCATCCGCTTCGACGGCGCGGCGCTTGTCGACTTCTCCGGCTTCCGGAAGGTCATCGACCTGCTCGGCGGCGTACAGATGTGCGTGGACACCGAGGTCCGCTCGATCCACACCAGCCGGGTGTTCCCCACCGGCTGCCAGCGGATGGACGGCGCGCAGGCGCTGGACTACGTACGGCAGCGCTATGACCTGCCCGGCGGCGACTACGACAGGCAGCGCCACCAGCAGCAGTTGCTCCGGGCGATGCTGGACAGCGCCGGCCAGGCGGACCTGCGCACCAACCCGGTGAAACTGGACCAGGTGCTCCGGGCGGTCGGCGGCTCGCTGACTGTCGACACCAACGGCGTACCCCTTGAGGACCTGCTCCTCACGCTGCGCGCCCTGCCGCCCGACGGAATGCGCGGCGTCCAGGTGCCCTCGTCCCCGCAGACCATCGACGGGGTCTCGTACGTGGTGCTCGACAACGGCGGCAACGGGCTGTTCGAAGCCGTCCGCGGCACCCGACTGCCCGCCTGGGTGCAGGCCAACCCGCGCTGGGTCACGCGGTTGTGATGGTATCGACGGCCCGGTCGGCACCGAACCGGCCGACGAGGATCTAGTGTTGTTTCCTGTGTTCGGACCCCAGGTTCCCACCGTGCCCGTGACCGAGATCGCCGACGACACCTACCTGCTCGACGTGCGGGAGGATGACGAATGGGCGGCGGGCCATGCCCCCAACGCCCACCACCTGCCGATGATGGAACTGCCAGCCCGGCTCGCCGAGGTGCCCACCGACCAGGATGTGGCGGTCGTCTGCCGCTCCGGCGGTCGCTCCGCCCAGGTCGTCGCCTACCTGGTCAACAACGGCTGGGACCGGGTGCGCAACGCCGACGGCGGAATGCGCCAGTGGGCTGCCGTCGGCCGCCCGGTGGTCGACGGGAACGGACAGCCCGGCCAGGTCATCTGAGGCCGCCGACATGGGCGGCCCTCTGGTCTTCGCGCACCGCGGCGCCTCGTACGATCTTCCGGAGCACACCCTCGCCGCCTATCTGCGCGCCCTCGACGAGGGTGCCGACGGGCTGGAATGTGACGTCCGGCTGACCCGGGACGGGCACCTGGTCTGTGTCCACGACAGGCGTCTGGACCGCACCAGCAACGGCAGGGGTCTGGTCAGCGCGCGTACGCTCGCCGAACTGGAGGCGCTCGACTTCGGCTCCTGGCATCCCGGCAGCGCGCCGAGCGGCGACCTGCCGCCCGACGAGTCGCACACCCGGCTGCTGACACTGGCTCGGCTGCTCGACGCCGTGTTGGCCGCCGGGCGGCCGGTCCGGCTGCTCGTGGAGACCAAACACCCGTCCCGCTACGGCTCGAACGTGGAGCGGCGGCTTGTCGCCCTGCTGCGGGCGTACGGGCTGGCCGACCCGGCGCCGGACGACCCGGTCCAGGTCACCGTGATGTCGTTCTCCCCGCTGGCGATCCGGCGGGTCCGGGAGTTGGCTCCGACGCTGCCCACCGTGCTGCTGCTGGAGGTGCTGCCGCCCTGGTGGCCGGCGGGCCGACTGCCGTTCGGCGCCCGCATCGCCGGGCCGGGCATCGGCCTGCTCCGGGCCCGCCCGCAGTTGCTGCCCGCGCTCCGCGCCGCAGGCAACCAGGTGTACGTCTGGACGGTGAACGAGCCGGCCGACCTGGAGTTGGTGCTGGCCGCCGAGGTGGACGGGATCATCACCGACCGGCCGGCGCACGCGCTCGCCCGACGGGACCGCTGATCGGCATCGACAGGGGGTGCCGGAAGTCGGGTCGCCGGTGCAGACTCGGCACATGCCGGAGCGTATCGATTTCCCCGCTCTCATCGCCGGCCACACTGTCGTCATCGAGATGATCAACTCTGGGGACGCAGGGCTGCCGGTCCTCACCCAGCTGCTCAGGGCGGCCCAGCCGGCGCTCGGCGCGACAGGTATGGCGTTCGTCGAGTTCGGCCCGACCGGTGGCCGGGTGATCGCGGCGACCGGCGCGGTGGAGTGGGCCCTCGGTCGCCCGCTGGCGGCGGACGACCCGGACACCGTCTGCCTACTCTCCGGGCCACGCGTGCGACAGGTCCACGTGGACGACCTCAACGGCAAGCTCGCCGGCGAGTTGACCGGCAGCGACGTACGCCGGATGGTGGTGTCCCGGGCCGAGATCGGCGGGCACACCGTCGGCAGTCTGCACGCCTTCTATCCCGATGAGGACGAGCCGGGCGACGAGCAGCAGGGGGTGGTGACCTACCTCGCCTCGTGCGTCGGGCACATGTACGGCGACCAGAGCGGGCTGCCGGTGCACGGCGACGGGCCTGTGGTGGCGGCGCTCGCCGACGGGCTGGCCGTTGTCGACCGCGAGGGGCACGTCCGGCTCTGGAACCCGGCCGCCGCCCAGGTCACCGGTCGGTCGGCCGAGCAGGCGCTGAGCCGCCCGCTGCCGCTGCCCCTGCCGCCCTCCGGCCAGGTCCGCGACCACCGCCTGCCCGACGGGCGCTGGCTGCGGATCACCTCCGGCGAACTGCCCGGCCCTGGCGCGCTGCGGGTGGTCACCTTCCGCGACATCACCGACCAGCAGCGCCGCGATCACGACCGGGACCTGTTCGTCGCGGTGACAAGCCACGAGCTGCGCACCCCGGTCACGGTGATCAAGGGGTACGCGGACACCCTCACCGACCACTGGGATTCGCTAAACGACGCCGACCGCCGGCAGGCCGCCCGGGTGATCGGGCAGCGCGCCAACGAGCTGGCCCGGCTGGTCGACCGGCTGCTCTCCTCGGCCGCGGAGACCGGCCCCGGCGACGACCCGCCCAGCCCGTTCGACCTCGGTGAGGCACTGCGGACCGCCGTCGTCGACCTGCCGGCGGAGCTGCGCCGACGCCTGGTGCTGCGCCTCCCCGCCGACCTGCCCAAGGCGCTCGGCCACCGACCCAGCCTGACCACCGTGCTTACCGAGCTGGTGACAAACGCGGGCAAGTACGCGCCTCCGGGCTCCCCCATCGAGATCACCGCCGGGGTCGACGGTCAGCTCGTCGGTTTCCGGGTCAGCGACCGGGGCATCGGCATCCGCCCCGAGCACGTGGAGCGGGCGTTCGACAGGTTCTGGCAGGGCGAGTCCGGCGACCGACGCGGCTACCCGGGTGCAGGGCTCGGCCTCTATCTCGTCCGCCGAATCGTTGAACAGCAGAATGGATGGGTATCCCTACGTCCAAGGACCGACGGCGGTACGGTCGCAGAGGTGCGGCTGCCGCGCGGTTGACCGACGGCGGCGCGACGTGGAGGCGACGGTGGCAGTGGGGGATCGAGCGTGGTGCGTGGTGGTTCCGCACCACGCAGCCGGCGCACGGCTGGCCCGGCACCGACTGGCTGACGAGCTGGCGGACGTCGTACCCCCGACGCTTCTCGCGGACCTGATCGCGGTGCTCGCCGAGCTGGTGGGCAACTCGGTGCGGCACGCCCGGCCGCTGCCCGGCGGCGTGGTCCGGGTGGCCTGGCGGTTGCGGCCCTCGGCCGCGGGCCCACGGATACAGTTGCGGGTGACCGACGGTGGCGCCAGCACCGGGCCACGAATCCGGACGGCCAACCCGGACGCCGCCGACGGGCGCGGGCTGCACATCGTGGCCGGGCTGGCCACCCGCTGGGGTGTCGAGCGCGACGGCATGGGTCAGCGCGTGTGGGCGGAGTTCGACCCGACCGCGACGACCCGCCCCGACCTGGTGCCGGCGGGCTGAACGACGACGCGGGTGGGTCCCCGGCCCACGACGACCCGACGGGCCTCTAGGCTGTGACGCCGTGAGCAAGCGTCGAAAGAGCCAGCGCGCCGCCGTCGACACCGCCCCCCGGAAGGACAAGGTGCGGGACGTCTTCGTGCCGCGACCGTTCGAGGGGCTTGTCGACGAGCCCGAGTGGATCGCGCTGCGTGAACTGGTGCCCGCCGCGTCCGCGCCGCTGCGGCTGGCGCCCGCCGTCGTCGAGGAGTTCGGGGACCGGCCGGTCACGCTGGCCACGGTGCTGCCGATGGCCGCACCGGCGGTGAGCAAACCGGACGGCCGGGTGCTCATCGGCCTGCAGCGTCACCAGCAGTCCGGCGACGTCTCCCGCGACCTGGCCGACGCGCTGCTCTGCGCGCTGCGGGCCGAGCCGGGCGGTCAGGTGGCCGTACCGCCGCTGCCCGGCCCCGGCCCCCGACTCCAGGACATCCTTGTGGACGGCCCGCTGGAGATCACCATGCACGACGGGTTCGAGTTCTGGCTCGACCCCGGCGCGGCGGACGACCCGACGGTCCAGGCGTCGCTGGAGCGGGCGAACGCCGCCATCTACCCGACGGTGCGGCTGGCTGCGGCGAAGGCCGCGTACTGGTGCCAGGTCCCGGAGAAGGCACACGTGCGCTGGGTCCTGCCGGACGACGAGGACGCCGCCCTGGACGCGCTTGCCCGGCTCGGCGCGGCCGGCACGTTGACGCTCGGCGAGCAGACCAAGTTCGCCGGCATGTTCCGGGCGCACGGTCGGCTGGTGCCGGTCTGGGACCTGCCGGAGCACACTCCGGCGGCCGACTGGGAGGACCCGGTCGCGCAGTTCGCCAAGCGTTACGCGGAGGCGCTCGCCGCCACCGACCCGCTGGACGCCGCCGGCCGCCGGGCCCGCCAAGGGCTGCTCGGCCGCCAGCTCACGCTCCGCTGAGACGTTAGGAGGGGCCCCTTGTTATGCATCAGGCGTTAACAGGGGGCCCTTCCTTCAGCGAGTCGCGGACCATTGGGCAGGACATGCAGCGGGGGCCGCCCCGGCCGGAGCCCAGCTCCGAGCCGGCGATCGGGATGAGCTCGATGCCGGCCCGCTCCAACTGCGCGTTGGTCGCGGTGTTGCGTTCGTAGCCGACGCAGAGGCGGGGTGCCAGGGCGAGGGTGTTGTTGCCGTCGTCCCACTGCTCACGTTCCGCGGTGACCGGGTCCAGCCCGGTGTCGATGACCCGGAGTTGGTCGAGGTCCATCGCGTCGGCGGCGGCCCGCAGGAAGGGCGCGGGGCCGTCCACCCGCGGGTCCTCGCCGTCCGCGCCGGCGATCACTGTGTACGCCGAGAGCGTGCTGGCGATGTTGGGATACATCAGCACCGCGTCCACGTCGACCATCGTGCAGACGGTGTCCAGGTGCATGGTGGCGCGCTCCTGGGCGATCGGCACCACAAGGATGGTGTGGGCCAGCCCGGCGGCGAAGACCTGCCGGCCGAGGCGTTCCGCGCCGGCAGGTGTGGTCCGCTCGCCCACCCCGACCGCGAGCACGCCCGGGGCGAGCAGCAGCACGTCCCCGCCCTCCAGGTGTTCGAGGTGGGGACGGTAGACGAACTCGGTGCCGGCGAAGCGCGGATGGTGGCGGTAGATGGCGTCGGTGAGCGTGGTTTCCCGCCGGCGGGCCGGCATGGCCAGGCTCGTGACGCCGACCCGGTCGCCGATCCACAGCGACGAGTCCCGGGTGAACAGCAGGTTCGGCAGCGGGTCGATGACGAAGTCATGCCGGTCCATAAGGGTGTAGACCAAGCCGCCCGGCCGCTCCGAGCTGATCCGCAGCTCCTCGTGGGCGAGCCCGGCGATGAGCACGTCGGCCAGCGCGACCGGGTCCAGGTAGGCGAGGTGGTCGGCGACCCGGGCGCGCAGGGTGTCGCCGAGCCGGCGGGAACGCAGCACCTGCTCGGTGAGTTCGGCCCGGGCGTCGGCGACGGCGAGCGTCTCGGCCAGCAGGGTGGCCAGATAAAGCACCTCGACGCCGCGCTCGCGCAGCGCGGCGGCGAACGCGTCGTGCTCCTCCTGGGCGCGGCCCACCCAGGGGATCGCGTCGAACAGGAGCGAGTCGTTGTTGCGGGGGGTGAGCCGGGCCAGTTCCGGGCCGGGTCGGTGCAGGAGCACGGTGCCGAGCCGGCCGACTTCACTGTCGACGTAGTGGGTCACCCCCGCAGCGTAGGGCAGGGTTTAGCGGCATCCGAGAAAAGAACTGTGGATGAATATGGCATTCATCCGTAGTCACTCCGGCGCTCCGGCTTGCCGAACACCGGGAGTAGCAACGTAGGGTAGTGAGGACATAACTTCGAGGGACCTTTTGCCGGAGGTCGCGATGACTGTCTTTCCCGCACGACGAGCCGTACCGACCGCCCGGGCACTGCCGCCCGTCGCGGTGCCCCACCCCCGCGTCGAGTCGCCGGGGGTTCTCGAACCGATCCGTCCGACACCTCTCGCCTGGGCTCGGCGCCGCCGTGCCGAGCGGGGAGCCCGTCGGCTGGAGGCGGCCGGAGCGCGGGCGCTCGGCCAGCTCGACCACCTCGGGCCGGCCTGGCACGTCGTCGAGTGGCCCCGCACCGACGTGGCGGACGCTCTGCTCGACCGCCCTCAGGACGAACGCGCCGGGTTCCTCGCCATCGGTCCGAGCGGCCTGTTCGCGGTGACCATCGCCGACCACGGCCGCGCCCGGGTGCTCGTCGCCGGGGACGTGGTGCAGATCAACGGCAAGCGGCCCCCGTACGTGGCCGAGGCCCGTCGGGACGCCAAGCGGGCCAGTAAGGCCCTCAGCGACGCGGTGGGGCTCACCATCCCGGTGTCGCCGGTGCTGACCTTCGTGGGCTCCGGCGTGATCAGCGTCTACGGCCTTCCGAAGGACTGTCTGATGGCCACCCACCGGGAGCTGGACCGGCTCCTCGTGGCCGGTGGAAACCGGATCAGCCCTGCCACGGCCGAGAAGCTGTCCCGGGTCGCGCAGCACCCCAGCACCTGGCTGAAGGGCACGTACCGTCCAACAGCCGACTACCGGTGGTACGACGAGGGCCGAACGGCCGCTGACAAGCCGGCCCACCACCGGTAACGTCACCGGCGACGCCACGCGGCCCCGGTTACCCGCCCCCCACCGGCTCCCGCGCCGTCACCGACCGCCCCGCGGCGTCAGGCTGCGCGGCCCGGTGACCCGGTGCGCTCGGTGGTCCCGTCGGTGACCGGCTAGCGTGGACAGTCCGTCGGTGTACATAGGAGGCTCGGTGGCCCACGTCGAACTCTCGCTGTCGGAAGTGTTCGTGCCAACGGCGCGGGCCTCGACAGAGCTGGGGTCCGACAACCTGGGTCAGTGGTCCTCGACAGTCTGCCGGGCCGACGAGCCGTGTCTGCTGATCGACGCCGACACCCTTGTGGTGGCCATCTCCGCTGCCGGCTGCGAGCTGCTCTGCCTGGGCGAGCCGGCTGGCCTGATCGGGCGACCGCTGCTCAACGGTGGGCTGCGCCTGCTCGACTTCACTGCCAACCGGGGCGAGCTGACCGAGGCCGAGGTCGACAAGATCCCGCCCCTGCTCGCGCTCTCCTCCGGCCGGCTCGCCCGTGGGCTGCTCCGGGTGCAGGCCGCCTCGGCGGACAGCTCCGACGCGACTGTCGACGCGATCTCCACCCCGGTGCACGCCAACGGTGCCGTGGCAGGGTCACTCACCTTCTTCTCCGAGGTCTGACCTGCGGCGGAGTGTGGTGTTCGCCGCACGCGGCGAAGTCGGCGTGAGCCCATACCAACGCCGTAAGGTGCCCTCATGCTCGATATCGCTCTGCTGCCGGGGGAGTACGCCGTGTGCCGGTTGGCCGCCGGCGCCACCCTGCCGTACGCGCTGTCGAGCGAGCTGGGCCGCGCCGACGTGGTCTCCGTGAGCTGGACCGCCGACGGGATGTCGGTGATCTGCCCGACCGACCGCGCTCCGGCGCATGCGGTGGTGGAGACCTCCTGGCGCTGCCTGAAGGTCGCCGACTCGGGGGTGGCCACCACGGGAACGCTTGCGGCACTCGTCGGCCCGCTCGCCGAGGCACGGGTCAGCGTGGTCACGTTCTCCACCTTCGACACCGACTATCTGCTGGTGCCGACCGTCCGGCTGGCCGAGGGCACGGCCGCCCTGGAGCGAGCCGGGCACCGACTCCTCGGCTGATCTTCACCCGGCCGGCCGCTCGCCCTACGATGGGCTCGGCCACCCCCGGCCGCGACGAGCTTCCCCGATGTCCCGAGGATCGGCCCGTGCCGTTCACCCCGTTCCGCAGCCCGCCTCCCCGAGCGCGGGCGATGGCCGCCGCCCCCGTCCCCGCGGCGGGCCGTACGCCGCCCATGACCCCGGTCCTGCTGACCCTCCTCGCGGTCGTGGCGCTGAGCGGCTGCGGAGCCCCGCCCGAGCTGCGGCAACCGGCCGGGGTGCCGCAGGCCACCGGCACCCCGACGGCACCCGGTCCGACCGGCGCGCCGACGGGGTCGCCCACCGTCCCGCCGGCCCGCACCCCGTCGGCTACCCCCGACGCCGGTCTGGTCGCCACCGCCTGCCGGAACGGGCCGACCGGGCAGCAGGTGGTGCGGCTGCTGCGTGGCCGGGCCGCCGTCCTCCCGGACAACGTGCAGGTGAAGGTCCGCACCGGGCCGCTCTGCGCCACCGACTGGCAGTACACAGTCGTGGAGGTGACCGGGCACGAGGCACTCCAGGTCGTCACCACGGGTCGCCCCGCCGCCCTCGAACTGGTCACCGCCGGCACCGACGTGTGCACCATCGAGGTCCGGGCCGCCGGGCCAGCCGGCATCCGCGCCCTCGCCTGCGATGCTGGTCCGCCGCTCAGACCGGGTGCGTAGGCTGTTCGACATGCCCGGAACTCCGCCCACGCGCTTCGTCTACCTCGGCCCGGAGGGCACCTTCGCCGAACAGGCCCTACGCATGATCCCCGCTGCCGAACGCGGCAGCCGTACGCCCGCCCGCAGTGTCGGGGAGGCGCTGGACGGCGTCCGGGCCGGGGACGCCGATGCCGCGCTGGTGCCGCTGGAGAACTCGATAGGTGGGGCGGTCGGCGTCACGCTCGACGAGATCGTCGAGGGTGACCCGCTGGTGATCACCCGTGAGGTGATCCTGCCTGTGGAGTTCGTGCTCGGCGCACGGTCGGGCAGTTCACTGACGTCGATCCGCACTGTCGCGGCGCATCCGCAGGCGTCCACCCAGTGCCGGGGCTGGCTACGCGAGCACCTACCCGACGCGGTGGTGGTCGACGTGCTCTCCAACGGCGCGGCGGCCGCCGGCGCCGGTTCGGGGGAGTTCGACGCGGCGATCTGCGCCCCGATCGGGGCTGCCCGGCACCGCCTCGCGGTGCTCGCCGACAAGATCGCCGACCACCCCGACGCGGTGACCCGGTTCGTGCTGGTCTCCCGTCCCGGCCCGCCCCCGCCGCCGACCGGCGACGACCTCACCTCGCTTGCCGTCTACATCGCCCACGACCGGGTGGGCGCGCTGCTGACCGTGCTCATGGAGTTGGCCGTCCGGGGGGTCAACCTGACCCGCATCGAGTCCCGGCCGACAGGCGAGGCGCTGGGCCGGTACGTGTTCTTCCTGGACTGCACAGGGCACGTGGCCGACGTGCGGCTGGGCGAGGCGTTGCAGGGGCTGCGCCGGGTCTGCGCCGAGGTCCGCTTCCTGGGCTCCTATCCCCGACACCGGTGGGCCGAGTCGGCGGGCGAGTTGCCCGTCCCGGCGCCGGCGGGCCTCTCCGACGTCGACTACGCCGACGCGGCGGCCTGGCTGGCCCGCCTGCGCACCGGCGAGCTGGCCTGACCCGGGCGGGGCGCCCCCGAGGGCCAGGGGCGCCCGCGAAGCCGTGTCAGCTCAGCAGACCACCGAGCAGACCGCCCTCCTGCTGCTGCTGACCGCTGCCCATTACCGGCGGCTCCTCGGACGGCTGCACCACCACGAAGCCGTGACCGGCGAAGCTCATCGTGTACGCCTCGCCGGTGCGCCGGCCCAGCAGCGTGCCGAGACCGAGCTGCTCGGCGCGGTGGTAGCCGGTCTGGAGGTTGGCCGACCAGCAGACCGCGGCCTGCGGGTCGACGTACGTCGGGGCGTCCACGTTGAGCACCACAGGGGTGCCCTTTGTGGTGACGGCGATCCGGCCGTACCCGCTGAAGACGCAGTTGAAGAGACCCGACGAGGCCATGCCGGCGCCGCCGACCATCTTGATGTCGTACTGGAGGGTCGAGTCGAAGGCGAGCACGCTGGAGCCGTTGATGGAGAGGGCGTCGCCCGGCTCCAGGTCGATGACGTGCACGTCCTTGGCCAACTCGGCGAGGAAGACGTCACCCTGGCCGGTGACCCTCATCAGCGGGACGCCCTCGCCGGTGAGCTTCTGCTTGAGGAACTTGCCCAGCCCGCCCGAGCCCAGGGCCTGGAACTGCACGTTCCCCTGGTAGGCGACCATCGACCCGACCCGGGCCATCGCCTCGCCGTTGAGCTCGATCTTCAACATCTTGGAGTTCTGCAGCCGCATGCCGGCCTGCGGGGATTCCTTCTCCAGGTTCTCGGCGGAGAACAGCTCGCTGCGCATGAAAGGTGCCTCCTGAATGGGTCGCGTTCGCTGCGTCGACGGTAGGCGACCTCAGCAAGCACGGGCCATCGGCCGAGCGGCGTGGCGCCGTCGGACAGCAGCGCAGGCTCAGCCCCAGCCCAGCGCGTGCAACCGCGCGTCGTCGATGCCGAAGTGGTGGGCGATCTCGTGGACAACCGTGACAGCCACCTCGTCGATGACGTCCTCGTCGTTGTCGCAGATCCGCAGGATCGGGCGGCGGTAGATGAAGATCCGGTCCGGCAGCACGCCGGAGTAGTCCCAACCCCGGTCGGTGAGCGCGTGCCCCTCGTAGAGGCCGAGCAGGTCGGGCTCACCGGGAGGCGGGTCGTCCTCGACCAGGATCACCACGTTGCTCATCAGGCCGAGCAGTTCCCCGGGCACCTCGTCGAGGGCGTCACCGACCAGCTCCTCGAAACGCTCGCGGGTCATCTCCACCGACACGCCACCCATTGTGCCCGATGCCCGGCCGATCGGTTCGGTCGCGCCGCTGGGCCCTGTCCGAGGTCCGAACGTTCGCGGAGGGAATCAAGCGCGGCGGGGTTTGGGCTCCGCGCGTGCGCGGAGGGAGCGGCCGCCCGGGACCGGGCCGTGGCTCCCTCCGTGCACGTACGGAGTGCGGGTCGCTGGCTCAGGAGGCCAGGCGAGCGGTGAGGGTGATCTCGGCGCCCGGCGAGAGCAGGCGGGAGATCGGGCAGTTGGCCTTGGCGGCCTCGGCGAGCTTCTGGAACTCCGCCTCGTCGACCCCGGGCACCTGGCCGACGGTCTCCAGGTCGATCCGGGTCACCGTCATCCCGGCGTCGGTCTTGTCCAGGTGGACCTTCGCGGTGGTCTCGACCGAGGTCGGCGTCGTGCCGGCGTCGGCGAGCGCCTTCGAGAACGCCATCGAGAAGCAGCCGGCGTGCGCGGCGGCGATCAGCTCCTCCGGGTTGGTGCCCTCGCCCTCCTCGAAGCGCGACTTGAAGGAGTAGTTGCCGGACAGGCCGCCCTTACCGGTGCGGACCGTGCCGGCGCCCTCGGTGAGATTGCCCTGCCATTGTGCTGAAGCGGTACGGATAGGCATGAGGAGAACGCTAGCGGATAGGTGACCGCCGAGCGACCGACCGGCGCCGACGCCCACCCTGCGATCCCCGTCACCTCATCGACGGCCCGCCGTGGGTGGTGTCGGAAGGGGCGACAGCCGTGCGCTCTGTGCCATGATTCGACGCAGGCCCGTGACCGGCAGAGGGGATGGCCGATGTCCGAGGAACTGCCGATCCCCCGGCAGGGCGAACCGTCCGACGGGCCGACCGTGATCGAGTGGGGTGGCGACGACGAGCCCACCGAACGGCGGCGCTTCGGTTGGTCCCTGGCCGGCTTCACCCAGGACCCTCGGCTGCCCGTGCTGCTCGCCGGGCTGGGCGCGGTCGCCGGGGTCGCCTCGCTTGTCGGCGAGTGGATGGTGATGACCCTGCCGAGCAGCGGAGGGATCGGCACCAGCACGATCGACGTTCCGGCCGGGGTGTCCGACATCGGCGGTTTCGGGGTCGGCTACCTGGTCGGTCTGCTGGGCCTGGTCTGCGCCGTGGCGCTGGCTCTGCGGGGCACCGCTGCCGTCCGGCCGAACGCCCGGCTGATGGGGCTGACCCTCTCCGCAGCCCTGCTGGTGCTGCTGGTCGCCGCGACCGCGACGCTCAACGAAAGCGGTCAGCGGACCTACTTCTACGCACCTCAGGACGGTTTCCGGGTCGAGTACGGCCGTGGCCTGGTGATGGCGTTCGTCGCCTGCGTGCTGCTCGGCGCGGCCCTGCGGCTGGCGTCGACCGCCATCGAGGGCGCACCGCCTGGCACGCCGGAGGGCGACCGTCCCGACGGCGGGGTTCCGGGGCGCGGCTGGCGTCGCCGCCGGGACCGGGCCTCGGCCCAGGAGGACGGCCTGCCTGCGCCGGCCGACCTGACAGTCACCTCGGCAGTCCCGTTCACGCACCCCCAGCCTCCGGCCTGAGCCGCACGGAGCCGGCCCTGGCGGGTCCGGTCCGGCAGTCGCGCCCACACCTCCTGACCTGCGCGGACCGGGCCGTGGAGGATACGGCTCGGCGGTCACGCCCACACCGCCTGACCTGCGCCCTCGTCGACCCCGGCGGTAGGCCTCCCGTTGGCGCCCGATTCGCGTGGAAGCCATGGTTGCGCCCCGTTGGGCGAGGTACGGTTGCTGCCCGCCGTCACGCCGGGTCTCGACCAGGGCCGCACGGCAGGCTGCGACGGCGGCGGGCGAAGGAGGAGCGATGACCCGCCCGGGACTGCCCAAGCTGATCGCGACCGACCTCGACGGCACGCTGGTTCGCAGCGACGAGACCGTCTCCGCGTACACCCATGGGGTGCTGGACCGGGTGCGGGCCGCCGGAATTCCGGTGGTCGGCGCGACTGGACGCGGCCCCCGGTTGACCGAGTTGACGCGCAACGACATCCGGGCCGCCGACTTCCTGGTGATGGCCGGTGGCGGCCGGGTCGTCGACCAGAGCGACCCGACCGGCCCGGTGGTGCTCCGCGACGAGCGGCTGGCCGGCGAGGTGCTTGCACAACTGCTCGCCGACCTGGAGGCCGAGGTCGGTCCGCTTACCGTCATGGTCGAGGCGTCCGACGAGCACGACGCCCCGCTCTGGGGCGACTACCACGCGAGTTGGCCCTACCAGGACCGGTTCGAGGAGCGCACCCGCGCCGAGTGCCTCTCCTGCGACGTGATCAAGGCGTTCGCGCGAACCGCCGACCACCACGTCGACGAACTGCTCGCGGTGGCCCGCCAGATCATCCCGCCGCAGGTCGCCACGCTCACCCAGGCCGGGCTCGGCTTCATCGAGATCTCCCCGCCCGGCGTGGACAAGGCGACCGGGCTGACCGCTGTGGCGCAGGCCCTCGGTGTCGACCCGGGTGACGTGCTTGTCTTCGGAGACATGCCCAACGACCTGCCGATGTTCGAGTGGGCCGGGTGGTCCCGGGTGGCGGTGGCCAACGCCCACCCCGCCGTGCGCGCCATCGCCGACGAGGTGACGCTGCGCAACGACGACGACGGGGTGGCGGTTTATCTGGACCGACTACTGTCCCGGTGATGGGAGAGACCCCTCGGCTGATCGCCACCGACATAGACGGCACATTGATCCGGGACGACCACACGGTGAGCGCCCGCACCGCAGGGGTGCTGGCCCGACTCGTCGCGCAGGGCACGCATGTCGTGCTTGTCACCGGCCGTCCGGTCCGCTGGCTCAAGATGGTGTACGAGCAACTGGCTGAGCCGCTGCCGGCGGTCTGCGCCAACGGTGCCGTGGTCTACGACCCGGTGCGCGACGAGGTGCTGCGAGCCGATCCGCTCGCCCCGCAGCACCTGGCCGAGGTGGCCGAGCGGCTGCGCGCCGAGGTGCCCGGCATCAGCTTCGCCGTGGAGATCCTGGACAGCCGGGAGATGCGTCACGAGACGCACTACCCGCTGCGCTGGGACGTCGACCCCGACGGCATCCGGCCGATCGAGTCGCCGGAGGAGTTGCTCTCCGTGCCGGCGGTGAAGCTGCTCGCCCGGGCCGGTGAGCAGGACCCGGACGCGTTCGCCGCGCTGATCGCCGCAGCGGTGGCGGGGCTCGCCGAGGCGACGCACTCGTCGTCGTCGGGGCTTGTGGAGATCTCCGCGGCCGGGGTGACAAAGGCGGCCGGGCTCGACTGGTACTGCGACCGGCTCGGCGTGGCGGCGGCGGACGTCGTCGCCTTCGGTGACATGCCCAACGACGTGCCCATGTTGACCTGGGCCGGCCGCGGCGTGGCGGTGGCCAACGCGCACCGCGCCGTCCTGGCGGTCGCCGACGAGGTCACGGCGGCGAACTCCGAGGACGGCGTGGCCGCGTACCTGGAGAAGGTTTTCGGGGTGGGCTGAGCGGCCCGGGGCCCGACGGTCGGTCAGAGGTACTGACCGGTGTTGTGCCCCTCGCCGCCGCCCGGCTGGCCGATGCCCGGCATCCCGGGCACCATCGGGCCGGGGCCGCTGGGCAGCGCCTGCCGGCCGCCGCGCATCTGCTCCAACTGCACGCGGGCGGCCATCTGCTGGGCGACCAGGGCGGCCTGGATGCCGTGGAACAGCCCTTCCAGCCAGCCGACGAGCTGGGCGTGCGCGATGCGCAGCTCACTCTCGCTCGGGGCCTTGTCCTCAGTGAAGGGCAGCGAGATCCGCTCCAACTCGTCGCGCAGCTCGGGGGCGAGGCCGTCCTTGAGCTCGACGATGGAGCGCTCGTGGATCTCCCGCATCCGGTGCCGGCTGGCGTCGTCCAGGGGCGCGGCCCGGACCTCCTCCAGCAACTGCTTGATCATGCTGCCGATCCGCATCACCTTGGCCGGCTGCTCGACAAGGCGGGTCGGGTCTTCGCCCTGGCCTTCCTCGGTCTGCACCGTGCCGATCGGCCGCCCGTCCGCGCCGACCACCACCACGGTGCCGGAGTGGCCGGAGTCGTCCGGACCGGGATCGTCGTTCTGTCCAGCGGAGCGCGCTTCGGTCATGGGGTCCATCTTTACCCAGTGGGCGCGACCCATGCCGCTCGGGACCGACTCCCGGGGCCGAACCACCCGGCCGGGACGCGCTACCGTGCCGGAATGCCTGGCGACCCACGTGACGTGCTGACCCGGCCCGCACCCGAGCCGGACCGGACAGTGGCCTACGGCGACCACCCGGACCAGGTGGCCGACCTGCGCCGGCCGGCCGGGACCGGCCCGGCCCGGCCGCTGGTCATCGTGGTGCACGGCGGCTTCTGGCGGGCCGAGTACGACAGAGGGCACACCGGGCCGCTCGCCGCCGCGCTCGCCGCCAGGGGGTACCCGGTCGCGCAACTGGAGTACCGGCGCACCGGGCAGCCGGGCGGCGGTTGGCCCGGCACCTTTACCGACGCGCTGACCGGGATCGCAGCGCTGCCGGCGTTGGCCGCCGAGGCACTGCCGGGTCGGGTGAGCGATGCCGCCCCGATCCTGATCGGTCACTCCGCAGGTGGCCACCTGGCCCTGTACGTGGCGGCGACCGCGCCGTCGACGGTGGGTGCGGTGCTGGCCCTGGCCCCGGTGGCCGACCTGGTCGAGGCGTACCGGTGGGACCTGGATGCGGGCGCGGTGACCGCGCTGCTGGGCGGCGGCCCGGCGGAGGTTCCGGACCGGTACGCGGCGAGTGATCCTCGATTGCTGGTACCCATGCGACCACGGACAGTAGTTATGCACGGGTCTGTGGATCTGCAGGTTCCGGTGGCGATGAGCCGGGACTTCGTCGCGGCAGCACGTGCCGCAGGGTCCGATATTTCCCTTGTCGAACTGCCTGGATGCGAGCATTTCGGGCTCATCGACCCCGAGTCGGCCGCATGGCCCAAGGTCCTCGATGCATTGCGTTCCCTGCACGAAGATCACTAGCCATTGACGCAGCGTCGCGGAGCAGGTAGAACGCCCGGAGGGGCGTGTTCTGCCCTGCAACGCTCACGGGGAAGGAACTCGGTGTCGCAGATGAATCGCAGGCGGGCGCTCCAACTGTTGGCCGCGCTCGGTACGACCGGATTCGCCGCTGCGTGCGGCTCCGACACCGATGACCAGCCGGCCACCAACCGCAGCCCGATCAAGATCGGTCTGATCGTACCCAAGGGTGGCGGTGTCAAGTCCATCGGCGACGACATCACCAACGGCTTCCAACTCTTCCTGGACCTGCACGGCCAGCAGCTGGGCGGGCATCCGGTGGAGCTGCTGACAGCCGACGAGGGTGAGACCGCCAAGAGCGGCAAGGCAGCCGTCGACCAACTGCTCAAGCAGAACGTGCTGGCGCTCACCGGAGTGGTCAGCTCGTCGGTGATGGTCGGCATCCGCGACACCGTGGAGGAGGCTCGGGTCCCGCTCATCGGGTCGAACGCCTCGCCGAGCAGTCTGCAGAGCGTCGTCTACATCTGGCGCACCTCGTACGTGCTGGACGAGGCCGGCCGGGCGCTGGGCCGCTACCTGCGCGACCAACTGCCGGCGAACGGCCGGGTGGCGATCATCGTGCCGGAGAACGTGGGCAGCCCCGACGTGGTGCGCGGCTTCCGGCAGGAATTCGGCGCCTCCGACCCACGGATCGCCGACCCGGTGACAAACACCAACCCGACCTCCAGCCCCGGCAAGACCACCTACGTGGCGGACATCGAGAAGGCGCTGGCCAAGAAGCCGACGGCGGTCTTCTGCTTCTTCGCGGGCGCGGCAGCCGTGGAGTTCATCAAGCAGTTGCGCGACAGGTTCTCCGGGCCGGTCTACGCGCCAGGCTTCCTCACCGAGGGCACCGTGCTGGAGAGCCTGGGCCAGGACGCCCTGGGCATCCAGACCGCGCTCAACTACTCGGCCGACCTGAACAGCACGTCGAACCGGGTCTTCGCCTCGGCCTACCGCAAGAAGCACCAGATCACGCCGACCACCTACGCCATGGCGTCGTACGACGCGGCGCAGGTGCTCGACCAGGCCATCCAGCTCACCGGCGGGTCGCCCACGCCCCAGCAGGTAAACCTGGCACTGGGCAGGATCGGCCAGATCGACAGCCCGCGCGGCATCTGGCAGTTCAACCAGCCGCGTACCCCGCAGCAGAAGTGGTATCTGCGGGAGGTGCAGCGCGACGGTCAGGCCACGTCGAACGTGCTGATCAACGAGCTGGCCACGCTGGGCTGAGCACCACCTGAGCACGATCAGGGGCCGGTCTCCCAGGCGGGAGGCCGGCCCCTGACGTACGCGGCAGAGTTCGGGTCAGTGCCGCAGTTCGGCGATGCAGCACTTCACGCTGCCGCCGCCCTTCTTCAACTCGGCCAGATCGACCGGGACCGGGTGGTAGCCGGCGGCCTTGAGCTTGCCGGCCAGCCGGGTGGCCTCGCTGTTGAGCACCACGTTCGCGCCGTCGCTCACCAGGTTGATCCCGAAGGCCATCGCGTCCGAGTCGTCAGCGATCACCGCGTCCGGAAAGAGTTGCGTGAGCACCCGCTGGCTGGCCGCGGAGAACGCGCCCGGGAAGTAGACGATGTTCGAGTCGTCGATCGCGGCGAGCGCCACGTCCAGGTGATAGAAGCGGGGGTCGATCAACCGCAGCGACACCACCGGACGGCCCAGCGCCTCCTGCGCCTCCGCGTGCGCCGGGATCTCGGTCCGGAAGCCGTGCCCGGCCAGGACGAGCCCGCCATGCGCCTCCGGCACGTACGCGAAGTCACCCTCGCCCTCGTTGGTCTCGTTCGGCGCGATGAACCGGCAGCCCTGCGACTCGTAGAAGGCGTGGTGAGCGGCAGCCTCCGCGGCCCGCTGCTCGTGCTTGAACCGTGCGCCGTACACGCTGCCGTCCACCATGAAGGCGCCATTGGCGGCATAGACCATGTCGGGCAGGCCCGGCTCGGCCGTGAGCACGTGCACGTCGTGACCGAGGCCGACAAGCGTCTCGCGCAGGCGGTCCCACTGCGTGACGGCCAGGTCCCGGTCGACAGGGGTGGTCACGTCCATCCACGGATTGATCGCGTACTCGACCGCGAAGTGCTCGGGCGAGCACATGAGATATGTCCGCTTTCGCGAGACTCGCTGCTGGTTCACGGTCACCAAGAGTAGGTACGGTTGAACTTTGGTAACAGCCACAACCATTGCTTCCCAGAGGCGGAACGTTGCAGATCGACGCGGTAGACCAGCGGATCATTGCGTTGCTCGTCGCCGACGCCCGTGCGTCGTACGCCGACATCGGCACCCGGGTGTCACTCTCCGCCCCGGCGGTCAAGCGCCGGGTGGACCGACTGCGCGCCACGGGCGTGATCAAGGGATTCACCGCCGTCGTGGATCCGGCGGCCGTCGGGTGGACCACCGAGGCGTTCGTCGAGCTGTTCTGCGCCGGCCGGACCACCCCGGCGCAGATCGGCGTGGCCGCCCGCCGACACCCGGAGGTGGTCGGCGCGTACACCGTCTCCGGCGAGGCGGACGCGCTTGTGCACCTGCGCGCCGCCGACATCGCCCACCTGGAGGCGGCGCTGGAGCGGCTCCGCGCCGAGTCCTTCGTGACGTCCACCCGCAGCACAATCGTGCTGTCCCGACTGGCCGAGTCCCCCGGCGTCGGCCCGTCCACCCGCTGACCTTGACCTCAACCCCGGTTGAGGCAGTGGACTGGCCGTGACGTGCGGGCACGACGCCCGCCGTGACCGAGGAGGACCGCATGCGGGCAATCTGGCTACGGGAGTTCGGTGGACCCGAGGTGCTGGTGCCCGGCCCGGCACCCGACCCGACACCCGGCCCCGGTCAGGTCCTGATCGACGTCGCGCACGTCAACATCACCTTCATCGAGACGCAACTACGCTCCGGTCGACCCGGGCCGTTCCAGGTCACCCCACCACTGATCCCCGGCAACGGCGTCGGCAGGCTGATCGCCGCCGTCGGGCCGGACGTCGACACGGCACTTGTCGGCCGGCGGGTGGTCAGCGCCACCGGCGGCTCCGGCGGGTACGCCGAACGCGCGGTCGTGGACGCGTCCGCACCCTTCCAGGTGCCCTCCGGGCTGGCGCTTGACGCGGCGGTGGCGCTGCTGGCCGACGGACGCACCGCGACGTTACTTGTCGAGGCGGTCGGCGTCCGACCCGGTGACCGGGTGCTTGTGGAGGCGGCGGCGGGCGGCGTGGGGAGCCTGCTCGTGCAGCTCGCGGCGAGCGCCGGCGCACGGGTGATCGGTGTGGCCGGCGGCGCACGCAAGGTGGACCTGCTGCCCAGCCTCGGTGCCGAACTGGCAGTCGACTACCGCCAGCCGGGCTGGGCCGACCAGATCCGGGAAGCGATGGGCGGCCTCGACGTGGTGTTCGACGGTGTCGGCGGGGCGATCGCCCGGACAGCCTTCGAGCTGCTGTCCACTGGTGGCCGCATGGTCAGCTTCGGGCTGGCCAGCGGCGAGTGGTCCCCCGTGTCGACGGAGGACGCCGCGGCCCGCCAGATCACGCTTGTCCGCTCGGACGCGCCGCCCGCGCGGATGCGGGCGTACACCGACCAGGCGCTGGCCGCCGCGGCGGCCGGTCAGTTACGGCCACTGATCGGCCAGCGCTTCCCGCTGGAGCGCGCCGCCGACGCGCACGCCGCCATCGAGGCGCGCGCGACGGTCGGCAAAACCCTGCTCGACGTGGCCTAGAGATACATGCCGGTGCGGTGCTCGGCGTCCTCGCGTCGCACCGGCTTGTCACCCTCGCTGAAGAACCGCTTGCCGCCGAACTCGCCGTGCAACCGGTCGTCCAACTCGTCGGCGAGACCTGTCATCACCTGCACCGCGAGCATCAGGTGGGTGGCCTGGAAGTTGCGGCCGAACACCGGGATGGACGCCCAGACCGTGTCGTCGGCGCAGTAGAGGCGACCGATCGGCATCCGGTTGGTCAGCTCGGACAGCTTGACGTAGAGCCGCTCGGTGGGCTCGACCTCGGTGAGCACCGGGGAGAAGACATCCACCAGGGGCGGATTGTCGCGCACCCGCACGAAGACCATCGCCGAACCAGCGCGGATGTTGATGTCGCCGTCCGAGTCGATCTGCAACCGGTCGGGCTCGGACTTCAACATCGTGGACACCACTGTGCGTACGCGCTCCGCCAGGTCGAGCATGTCGTCCCGCCCCGTGGCGGCCGCCTCGGCAAGAGCCTCCTCCAGGTCACCCTCGACGTCGGCGTCCGGGCCGAACTCGCTGCGCGCGGTGCCCAGCGGCTCCACTGTCAACGGCTCGCCCTGCTCGTCGTGCACGAGATAGACGAGGAAGGCCGGGTGCGGGGCACCGTAGACGTCGCGAAGCGTCCGGGACAGCAGCGGCGCGACTCGGGCCGCCTCCGCCGTCGTACCGTTCAGCCCGAACGAGCCACCGGACCCGGGCACCACCCCGGGTGGGGACCAACCCAGGGCCACCATGTCCGCCACCGCCGCCCGATCCAACCGGAAGCCCTGCGGCAGGGCGGCGTTGCCGACCGCACGCGCGGAGAGCCCACCGTCGTCGGTCACGTCGACGCTTATCGAATAGACAGCGTCCCCCGTACCGGAGGCGGTGGGGTCCAGAGTCAGCTCGAGGTGCGCGCCGGCGGGCAGTTCCCGCAGTCGCACGGCGAGCATTCGGGCGAACTCCCGCCACGCCTCGGTCACCTTGGCCCGCAGGTCGGTGGTGCTGGGTCCGTCGAGCAGGATCGACTCCGCCGGCCCGGATGTGCCGCCGGGCCGCTCACCCTCCGGCGCCGAGGGGTGGTCAGCCGTCATGATCGCCTCCGTCCGTCACGATCACCCTACCCACGCCGCCCGAGCGACGACTCAGGCCGGACCGGGATCGGACACCGGCGCGACCGGCCAGTTGGCGGCGAGGGCACTGAGCCGGGCCGCGGCGTCCGCCGGGTCGGCGCCCTGCCCCACCGCCAGCCCCAGCAGGTACGTCGTGACCGGCGCGCCCGGACGCAGCACCTGGTGGGCGACGTCCCGGGCCAGGTCCAGCACGGCCGGCACCGGCACCTGAGCCCCGTCGAGACCCACCTCGGCGCACGCCGCCGTGACCCAGTCGTCAAGTGTCGTCATCGCACCCACTCCTTCGCCTGGCGGACATCGTCGTCAGTGTCGCAATCGAACCAGGGTGGCGGGCCGCTGCCCGCCCAGGGCACCTCGCGGACCACCAGACCAGCCAACAGCGCCCGGACCGGAGCCCCGGCCAGGTCACCGCCCCGCTCGGCCGACAGACGGGCCAGCCCGGACCGGAGCGCGGCGACCCGCCACACCCCGCAGAGCGACTGCCGTCGCCCGTCCGTGTCGACGAAGCACACCCCGTCGATCTGCCCCGGGCCGCCACGCACACCTTCGGCTACCGGTGCGGCCGCCCCGCCGGAACGTGCCGTGCCGAGATGGGTCAGCAGCTCACCGACCGCGGCGCGGGTGAGCAGCGGCAGGTCGGCGGCGAGCAACGCGACCACTGCCGTGTCCGGGTCGAGCAACGCCAACCCGGCAGCCGTCGCGGCGACCGGGCCACCGCCGGGCGGATCCTCCCGGGTGACGAGCACCCCGGCCGGGACCACATCGGCCGGACCGACAAGCATGCGCGGCGCGGCATCGGTGACGGCCGCCAACACCCGGTCCCGCATCGAGCGGCCACCGACCGCGAGCGCGGTCTTGTCGACCCCGCCCATCCGTCGGGCAGCCCCACCGGCGAGCACCACCGCGGCGTACGTCCCCATCCGGTCACGGTAGCCGGGTCGGTGCCCCACCGGCAGTAACTGCCGTGGCCGATCCCGGGCAGCTGTGCGGGCGTACCGGCGTGGGGTGCAGGATGACAGGATGGGACGGGCGACTGACCGACGGGGCGTACTCCGGATCGACCTGGGCGCGGCGGCCGACGGGCGCGGTGCCGTTCGCCGGCCGGACAACCTGGCGGTGGAGGAGCCGCTGGAGATCCGGGTGGGCGCGGCCGGTCCCGGGCGGCGAAGGCCTCTCGCCGTCACGATGCGCACCCCCGGCGACGACCTGGATCTGGCCATCGGGTTCCTGCTGACCGAGGGGCTGATCCGGTCGACCGACGACGTGCTGACCGCCCAGCTCTGCGCGGGCGCGGAGACGCCGAACACGTACAACGTGGTGGACGTGGTGCTCGCCCCCGGCGTGCCGGAACCGACCACCGATCCGTCCCGGAACTTCTACACGACCAGTTCATGCGGGGTCTGCGGCAAGGCCAGCATCGACGCGATCCGGACCCGGTCGCTGTTCGACGTGTCGGCGGACCCGCTCACCGTGCCGGCCGCACTCCTCACCGAGTTGCCCGACCGGCTCCGCGCGGCCCAGCGTGGCTTCGACCGGACCGGCGGGCTGCACGCGGCGGGGCTGTTCACAGCGGCCGGAGACCTTGTGGTGCTCCGCGAGGACGTGGGTCGACACAACGCGGTCGACAAGGTGATTGGTTGGGCGGTGCGGGAACGCCGGCTGCCGCTTACCGGGCACCTGCTGCTGGTCTCCGGTCGGGCCAGCTTCGAACTGACCCAGAAGGCGTGGATGGCCGGTCTGCCGCTGCTGGCCGCGGTGTCCGCGCCGAGCACCCTTGCCGCCGAGCTGGCCGAGGAGGCGGGCATGACGCTCGTCGGCTTCCTGCGTGGCAACACGATGAACGTCTACGCCCGCCCCGAGCGGGTCACAGTCTGATCACCAGCTCGTCCAACAGCCCCAACCGGAGCACGGCATCGCGGGCCAGCAGGAACCCGGCGATGCCGAGGATCCAGCCGAGCATGCCGCCGGAGTGCCGCGCGATCCAGGCGTTGAGCCGGCCCAGCACCGGCTCGACAAGCCTCGGCCACGCCAGCCGCGCCCCCAGCAGCAGCGCCGCCGGCACCACCATGACCAGGCAGTAGCCGGCGAGCAGCCCGACGATCTGCGCCGCCCCGAGCCCGGAGGTGGTCAGCAGGCCGACCGCGCCGAGGTACGGCAGCATCGTCGCCACCTCCGCGAGCGCGGCGAGCAGCGCCAGCCCCACCAGCCAGCGCGTCGAGGAGTCGCCGGAGGTCGCCCGGTCCCGCCACCGCAGCACGCCGCCCCCACGCGGACGTCGTTTGCCGTCGTAGCGGAAGCTCAACGCGAACAGCCCGACCCCGAGAGCGAGCTGCGCCCAGAGCACCGGCCGGTTGTCCAACGCCCCGCCGAGCACGTCGGCCAACTGGCTCCCGCCCACGGCGAGCAGCAGCCCGACCCCGAAGTAGAAGACGACGATCGTGCCGAGGTAGACGAGGATCCGCCGGGCGTTGACAGTCCCGGGCGCGAGCAGCAACCAGACCGGGATGAAGAGGGTGCCGATGCTTGTGCTGTCGACAAGTGCCAGGCCGGCGAGCGACAGCAGCAGGCCGGCGCTCATGTGCGGCGTTCACGTGGTGGGGGCATCTGCTGATTCTGCGGCGGCCTCACCCCGGATGACTCGCCCCGTGGAACGAACGTCCGCTACATCCTTCGACGGACCACACCGGCGCGCACCGAGCCGCCTCCTAGCGTGGTCGAGCGCCGTCGAGGAAGAGCGCGACAAGTTGGGTGCTGCCCTCGGGTTCGTTCATGAGGTCGATCGCGCGGGCGAGATGGAGGAACGCGTTCATGAGCAGCCAGGGATCGCCGCTGACGTCTCCTGCCTCGACCGCTTCGCGGAAGAGCCCGACGACCGGATTGAGGACGCCGCTCACGTACCGTTCGGACACGTCGGTTCTCGTCTCCTCGGAGACGAGGTCCAGCGCGTCGTAGACACGCTGCTCGAAGGAGATGGCCCGGGTCGGGTGCTCCGCCGAGACGACTGCGAGCGCCCGCAGCCGCTCTTCCAACGGCCCTTCGGTCGCCAGCGCCGCCGCGATGCGGGCACGGAGTTGCTCCACGAATCTCAGCGCCACGGCCGAGTAGAGCTCTTCCTTGCCACCGGGGAAGTGGTGGTAGATGGACGGCTTCTGGATGCCTACCGCCCGTGCGACGCCGACGAGCGACACCCCCTGGTAGCCCACGACTGCCAACTGCTCGCTGAAGGCGTCCACGATCTGTGAGCGGGTGTCTGCCATGGCGGTCATCGACTCCTCCGAGCGTGGTTCAGGGCCACAACGCAGGCGGCGACTCCAACGAGCACAAGCGTAGCCAGGGCGACGAGAGCCACTGGCGCCGCGGAGAGCACGGCACCGCTTTCGAGCTGGCGAGCCGTGTCCACGACGTAGCTGAGCGGGTTGACGGTCGCGATCACGCGCATCCAGCCGGCGAGTTCGTCCACCGGAGCGAACACGCCTGTGAAGAACGACAGCCCGAACACGGCGAGTGTCACGAGGTTGGTGCTCGCCGCCGAAGCCGACCTGATCGCGACGGCGATGCTGAGCAGCGCGATGCCCAGGCCGAGCGTGAGCATCAGGACAATCATGGCGGTCACCCCCGCCCAGCTCTCCGGCCGGTAACCGATGAGCACCGCCCCGGCGATCGTGGTGAGCATCCCGATGGTGACGGCGACGAGCGCCGCGACGACGGCCCCGACGAGGAACGGGGTGCTCGTGCCGTGTGCCAGCCGGAGTCGATCGAGGTAGCCGCTGGTGATGTCCCGGAGGACGAGCGTTCCCGCCGTGCCAGCGCCGGTGGCCACACCGGTGAGCAGAATCAGCGGCAGCAGGAACGAGATGAAGCTGCCGCCCGCGAGATAGCCGCTGCCGACGGTGCTGAGCTGCCCCGAGTAGATGAGCAGGAAGAAGAGCGACTGCGCGACCGGGGCGACCAGGAGGGCCGGAGAGCGCAGGACCGCCCGGGTGGAGCGCCTGGTCGCGGCGACGGTGACCGCGAGCACGGCCCCACGCGAGGGGGCGAGAGGGACGTCGAGAAGCGTCACGTGTGGCGTCCTTAGCGGGAGTTGGTTGGGCCCGCGTCAGCGGGCGGCGAGAGCGACGAAGACGTCGTCGAGCGAGGGTTCGGTCAGGCGGATCTCCTCGATCCCGTCGGCGGCCCGACCGATGTCGTCAAGCGCGGTCTTCAGCGCCTCCGCGTCGTTGGAGAGTGCGAGGCGCACCGTCCGTGGCTCCTCGGGCTCGGCGCGGAACTGGGCACGCGCGGAGGACAGGAACACCTGTGCGGTGGGCTCGTCCGCCAGCCCGAGGGTCAGGGTGCGTTCACCGACCCACCGTTTCAGCGACTCGGGGGAGCCCTGTGCGGTGACCGCGCCGTCGCGGAGCACCACGATGTCGGTGGCGAGGACATCCGCCTCGTGGAGATCCTGAGTGGAGATCAGGAAGGTCCGGTCGTTCTGGTTGAGTCGTCTCAGCTCATTCCAGAACTCCATGCGGCTGAGCGGGTCGAGACCGGTGGTCGGCTCGTCGAGGATCACGACCGGGGGTTCGGAGACCAGGGCCACGGCGAGGTCGACCTTACGACGCGTTCCGCCGGACAGCTTCGAGATCCGTGTCTTGTGCTGCTCCCCCAGACCGAAGAGTTCGAGAAGTTCCCGGGTGCGGCGTGCGGCGACCGGTCGGCCGAGTCCGAGCGCGACGCCCTGGAAGTTGAGCACCTCGGTCGGGGTGGCGAGCGGGTCCAGTGCGTTGGCCTGCGGCGTCAGACCGATCAGCCGTCGGGCTTCGCGAGCCTGGGTGACCGTGTCGTGGCCGTCGACAGTCACGGTGCCGGAGGTCGGGGTGCGCAGCGTGGCGATGATCTCCAGGAGGGTGGATTTTCCCGCCCCGTTGTGCCCGAGGACCACCGTGCGGCTGCCCCGTTCGACAGTCAGCGAGAGCTGGTTCAGTGCGTTTCGGGCTCCGTAGGACTTCGTCAGGTCGCTGACGACGATTGCGGGGTTGGTGGCCATGGCGGTCACCCTACCTATCGGTAGGTAGGGTGCCCAACCGGAGTGATGCGGCAGACACAAGGGCTGCGCGACGCCGGTCAGTCCCTGCCACGTCGGCGCCTCTTGCGCGGGCGGACCACCCCGGGCATGCCGACCGACGGCCAGCCGTCCAGCTCGGACGGGGGCACGCCGCGCCGCAGCAGGTCGTCCAGGAGCAGGGCGAGCGAGTAGTCCGGGTTCAGGCCGAGCGTGCGCTCCAGCGCCACCGCCGCAAGCGCACCCTGCCCGGCTCGCCACGCGGCGAACGCCAGCAACGCACCCGGCGCTGCGGTCAACTCCGGCTCGGCCCGGCGCAGCACGTCGGTCCAGAGGGCGATGTCCCGGTCACGGCCATCGGTGCGCTCCCAGGCGTGGTCGCGGACCGGCAGGTGGGTCAGCAGCAGACACAGCCACGCCACCTCGTCGTCGTCGAGTCGCTCACCGCGCCGCTGCCGGCGCTGCGCCTCGCGGACCGCCGCCACCCCGGCGGAGCGCACCGCCCGGCCGCCGAGCAGGTCGCTGGCGGGCGCGTGCTCGATCAGGTCCACCAGCCGCTGCTCGGCCCGGACGGTAGCCGCGCGCAGCGCGTCCCGGGCGGGGCCGTCCACCGGTGACACCTGCGCCACGAGGGCGGCCCGGTCGGGGAGAGCCACCTGACCGGCGAAGACAGCCGACGCGGTGACCTGGTTGGCCGCCGGGTCGTAGCGCCGACCCTCCGGTGGGCAGCAGTCGGCCTCGGTGCAGAGGTAGGACCACCAGCGGCCGTCGGTCACCCGCAGCGCGTCGAGCACCTCCAGCCCGGCACCGGTAAGCGCGGCGCGTACGGCGTCCACGCTCGGGGTCACCCGGTCGGGCGGCCCGTAACCCACGACGGTGGCGGCCTCCGCGCCCTGCCGGAGGATCACCCCGGCCAGGTGCCGGGCCCGATCGACCGGATCCGTGCCGGGCTCGGGCAGGTCGGCGCGGGCGGCGAAGATGATCTGTCGCCCGCACAGCGCCACCGCGACCACGCTGTCGGCGGGATGGAAGCCCAGCAGGTACGGCACGGCGGCGAGCAGGTCGGCGGGCGAGCGGACGGCGAGCTGCGGGCGTTCGGTCGAGGTCATGGGGGCAGCCTGCGGGCCGCTCATCCGGCTGCGCCGCCCCTGTGGATGACACGCGACTTATCCACAGTTACTGAGCGTATTTCGCCTGCTTATCGCAGAGTGCGCATTGCTCGATGTGTTCAGGTGGCACCACGTGTCATGGGCAACGGCTACCGTGCGCTGATGGACCTGGCGTACCTGCGCGAGCACCCGGCACACCTGCCGACGTTCCTGACCCACCAGCGGATCCGGGAGACGCCTGTCGCTGGTGGGAACATCTGCGCCGCCGCCCGGCTCACCCTGGACGACGGCCACTCCGTCTTCACGAAGTCCTGGCCCGAGGGGGCCGGCCGGCCGGTGCCGGAGGGCTTCTTCGCAGCCGAGGCCGCCGGGTTGCGGTGGCTGCGGGAGGCCGGGGCGGTCGGCGTACCCGAGGTGATCGTGGCCCTGCCCGAGCTTCTGGCGCTCGACTGGGTGGAGCCCGGCGAGCCGACGCCTTCGGCGGCCGAGCGGTTCGGTCGGGACCTGGCCGACCTGCACCGGGCCGGTGCGCCGGCCTTCGGTGCGACCTGGCCCGGCTTCATCGGGGCCCTCCCACAGGACAACACCCTCGACGACCGGGGGTGGTCGACGTGGTTCGCCGAGCGTCGGCTCGCCCCCTACCTGCGACGATCGGTCGACAGCGGCGCGTTGACGGGCGCTGACGCCGCGTTGGTCGAGCAGGTGATCGGCCGGCTCGGCGAGTTCGGCGGGGACGAGCCGGCCGCCCGCATCCACGGTGACCTGTGGCCGGGCAACGCGCTGTGGGGGGCCGACGAACGGGTCTGGTTGATCGACCCGGCGGCGCACGGCGGGCACCGCGAGACGGATCTCGCCCAGTTGGCGCTCTTCGGCGGTGTCCCGCATCTGGCCCGGGTGCTTGCCGCCTACCGGGAGGCCTGGCCGCTGCCCGACGGCTGGCGTGAACGGGTGCCGCTGCATCAACTGCATCTGCTGCTCGTGCACACCGCGATGTTCGGCGGCGGTTACCGTGACGCGGTTGTCCAGGTCGCCCGCGTCGCCCTGGGCGGGGTCGAGCGCGCTACGGTCGACAGGTGAGCGTCGCCCCGCCGACCGACGGCGTCCTCGTCGACCGGTACGCCCGCGTCGCGCGAGACCTACGCGTGTCGCTCACCGACAAGTGCAACCTGCGGTGCACCTACTGCATGCCTGCCGAAGGGCTGCCCTGGTTGGCGGGTCCGGAGTTGCTCACCGACGACGAGGTCGTCCGGCTGGTCCAGGTCGCCGTCGAGCGGCTCGGCGTGACCGAGGTGCGGTTCACAGGTGGTGAGCCGCTGATCCGGGCCGGGCTGGTCGACATCGTGGCCGCGATCGCCGCCCTCGACCCTCGCCCGCGCATCTCGCTCACCACAAATGGCATTGGCCTCGACCGGCTGGCCCCGGCGTTGGGCGAGGCCGGTCTGGACCGGGTGAACGTCTCACTGGACACCCTCGACGCGGACCGCTTCACGCAGCTGACCCGCCGGCCCCGCCTGGACGCGGTGCTTGCCGGGCTCGCCGGGGCGGCAGCCGCCGGGCTGAACCCCGTGAAGATCAATTCGGTGTTGATGCGCGGTGTCAACGAGGACGAGGCGCCGGCCCTCCTCCGCTTCGCCGTCGACCACGGCTACCAACTGCGGATCATCGAGCAGATGCCACTGGACGCACAGCACGGCTGGGACCGGGCCACGATGGTGACCGCCGAGGAGATCCTCGCCTCTCTGCGTACCCGATTCGATCTCAGCCCCGACCCGACCGAGCGCGGCGCGGCCCCGGCGGAGACGTGGTTGGTCGACGGCGGGCCGGCCCGGGTCGGCGTGATCGCAAGCGTCACCCGCCCCTTCTGCGGCGACTGTGACCGCACCAGGCTGACCGCCGACGGCCAGGTCCGCGCTTGCCTGTTCGCCACCGAGGAGTCCGACCTCCGGGGGGCCCTGCGCTCCGGCGCGACCGACGACGAGTTGGCTCAGCGGTGGCGCACCGCGATGTGGGGCAAGCGTGCCGGGCACGGCATCGACGACCCCACATTCCTCCAGCCGACCCGGCCGATGTCCGCGATCGGGGGTTGAGGGGTGGCGCTCAAGCCGCTTACCGTCCGCTACTTCGCCGGCGCGCGTGCCGCCGCCGGGCGTTCCGAGGAGATGACGCCCGCCGGCCGGTCACTCGACGACCTCACCGCCGATCTGGCGCAACGGCACGGCGATCAACTGGCCGCCGTTCTGAGGGTCGCCAGTTTCCTCGTGGACGGCGTCACCTGTCATGATCGAAAGGCACCCCTGCCAGGCGGGGCCACGATCGATGTCCTGCCCCCGTTCGCGGGCGGCTGAGGAGGCGCACAGATGTTTGCCGTAGTCGGCTTCGTGGCCGTCCTGGCTCTGGTCACCGGCCTCATCCACCTCTACCTGTGGAAACGGCTCGTTCGGGACGCCACCACACCGGGCCGTTGGCGGCGGGCCGGCGGAATAGCCGCAGTGGTGTTGGCGCTGCTCGTGCCTGTCACCATGGCTGGGACGCAGGCCGGCCTCTACTGGATCGCCTGGCCGGGCTATCTCTGGCTCGCGCTGATGTTCTATCTGCTGGTCGTCCTCGTCGTGCTGGAAGTGCCGATGCTCGTCACCCGGCTGGTGCTACGCCGCCGGGTGACCGCCGCCGAGCCGGCCACCGCGGCGCCCGAGCCCGCGCTCGTCGGCGCCGCCGGGCCGACCGATCCGCCGGCCGCCGCGGCCGTGCGGGCACCGGACCACGACCCGGCCCGCCGGCTGCTGCTGGCCCGCGGGGCGGCCATCTTCGCCGGGCTCACCGCCACAGGCATCACGGGGTACGGCATCCGCACGGCCCTCGGCCCGCCACAACTGGACCGGGTGCAGATCCCGCTCGCCAAGCTCCCCCGCAGCATGGACGGTCTGCGCATCGCCACCGTCTCCGACATTCACCTCGGCCCGCTGCGCGGGCGTGCGCACACCGAGCGGATCGTCGCCGCGATCAACCGACTCGACGCCGACCTGGTAGCGGTCGTCGGTGACCTGGTGGACGGCTCGGTCGCCGAGTTGGGCTCGGCCGCCGCACCACTGCGTGACCTCCGATCGCGGTACGGCAGCTTCTTCGTCACCGGCAACCACGAGTACTACTCGGGGGTGGAGGAGTGGGTCCAGGAGGTGGACCGGCTCGGCCTGCGGGTGCTGCAGAACAAGCGGCAGGAGATCCAGGCGCGGGGTGGCGTGCTCGACCTGGCCGGTGTGAACGACCTGTCCGGCACGGGCACCGGCCTCGCCGCCGGCCCGGACTTCGCCGCCGCCCTCGGTGACCGTGACACGAGCCGGCCGGTGATCCTGCTCGCACACCAGCCGTTGGCGGCGGTGGAGGCGGCAACGTACGGCGTCGACCTGCAACTCTCCGGGCACACCCACGGCGGGCAGATGGTGCCGTTCAACCTGGCCGTCCGACTCGAACAGCCGGTGGTCAGCGGCCTCGGCGAGGTCGACGGCACAAAGGTCTACGTGACAAACGGCGCCGGTTTCTGGGGTCCGCCGGTGCGGGTGGGCGCCAAGCCGCAGATCACTCTTGTGGAGTTGCGCTCGGCATAGCGGACGTCACGTCCGCGCGTGGCGGCAGGCGGCCGGCGCGGCGGGCGTGACAGGATGCGGCGTGCCCCCGTTCAGCGCCGTACCCCCCGGTGGCCTCCCGCCATTCGTCGCGGACCTGCACATCCACTCGAAGTACTCGCGCGCGTGCAGCCGTGACCTCACGACTCCGAACCTCGCCTGGTGGGCTCGGCGTAAGGGCATCGGCCTGCTCGGCACCGGCGACTTCACCCACCCCGCCTGGTACGACCACCTGCGGGAGACGCTGCGTCCGGCCGAGCCGGGGCTCTACCGGCTCGACCCGGAAGCGGAACGGGACGTGGCCCGCCGGCTGCCGCCCCGACTGGCGAGCTCTGCCGAGGCGGACCCGGTCCGGTTCATGTTGAGCGTGGAGATCTCCACGATCTACAAGCGGGACGACCGGACCCGCAAGGTGCACCACCTGATCTACCTTCCGGACCTGGACGCGGTGGCCCGGTTCAACACCGCGTTGGGGCGGATCGGCAACCTCGGCTCCGACGGCCGGCCGATCCTCGGTCTGGACTCCCGGGACCTGCTGGAGATCACCCTGGAGGCGAGCCCGGACGGCTTCCTGGTGCCGGCGCACATCTGGACGCCGTGGTTCTCGGCGCTGGGCTCGAAGTCCGGCTTCGACGCGATCGCGGACTGCTACGCCGACCTGGCCGAGCACATCTTCGCCGTGGAGACCGGCCTTTCGTCCGACCCAGCGATGAACTGGCGGGTCGGCAGCCTGGACGGCTACCAGTTGGTCTCCAACTCCGACGCGCACTCCCCACCGGCCCTGGGCCGCGAGGCCACGGTGTTGACGGCCGAGCGGGACTACTTCGCCGTCCGGGAGGCGCTGCGCACCGGCGACGGCCTGGCCGGCACCATCGAGTTCTTCCCTGAAGAGGGCAAGTACCACGCGGACGGGCACCGGCTGTGTGGGGTCAACTGGACCCCGGAGCGCACCCGCGCCGCCGACGGTCGCTGCCCCGAGTGCGGCAAGCCCCTCACCGTGGGCGTCCTCAGCCGGATCGAGGAGTTGGCGGACCGCCCCGAGGGGCACCGGCCGGTGAACGCCCGGCAGGTCACCCACCTGGTGCCGCTGGCCGAGATCCTCGGTGAGATCAACAAGGTGGGTGCCCGGTCGAAGAAGGTGGAGGGGCGGCTCAACGAGCTACTCGCCGCGCTCGGCCCCGAGCTGGAGATCCTCACCACGACGCCGTTGCCGGACATCGCGCAGGCCGGCGGCGAGTTGCTCGCGGAGGGCATCGGTCGACTGCGGCGCGGCGACGTACGCCGGGTGCCCGGTTACGACGGCGAGTACGGCGTGATCACCCTCTTCGATCCCGCGGAGCTGGGAACGAGTGCCGGCGCGGCGCAGGAGACGCTGTTCGACGTACCCGTGCCGGCGCAGCGGCGGCCCGCGGAGCCGGCGGCCCGTTCGACGGCCAAGCGCCCGGCGGCGGCGAAGGTGGAGCCGAAGCGTAGGGCTCCGGCCCCGCCGCCCGCCCCTCCGATCGCGTCGCCTCCGTCGCCGCACGAGCCGTTCGAACCGATGCTCGCCGGAATGGAGGAGGTCGGCACCGGCCTGCTGGACCGGCTGGACGCGATGCAGCGGGTGGCCGCGTCCGCGCCTGGCGGCCCGCTGCTCATCGTGGCGGGGCCGGGCACCGGCAAGACCCGGACGCTCACCCACCGGATCGCGTACCTCTGCGCGGAGCTGAACGTCTTTCCCGAGCACTGCCTGGCCATCACCTTCACCCGGCGGGCGGCCGAGGAGTTGCGGCACCGCCTGGACACCCTGCTCGGCCCTGTCGCCGAGGACGTCACAGTCGGCACGTTCCACGCGCTGGGGCTGACCATCCTGCGGGAGAACGCCGACGCGGCGGGGCTGCCGACCGACTTCCGGATCGCCGACGACGGCGAACGCGCGGCGGCCCGGTCGGAGGCCGGCGACGACCTCGCCAGCTACGTCGCGCTGCTGCGCAAGCAGGACCTGGTCGACCTGGACGAGCTGGTGAGCCTGCCGGTGGAGCTGCTGCGGGCCGACCGGAAGCTTGTCGAGCGATACCGGGACCGCTGGCGGTGGATCTTCGTCGACGAGTACCAGGACGTCGACGCGGTGCAGTACGAGTTGCTGCGACTGCTCAGCCCCGCCGACGGCAACCTGTGCGCTATCGGCGACCCGGATCAGGCGATCTACTCGTTCCGGGGTGCCGACGTCGGCTACTTCCTGCGCTTCTCGCAGGACTTCACGGACGCCCGGCTGGTTCGGCTCAATCGCAACTACCGCTCGTCGGCACCCATCCTGGCCGCCGCCGTGCAGGCCATCGCGCCGTCCTCGCTGGTGCGGGGCCGGCGACTGGACCCGGCCCGGCTCGACCCGGAGGCGCCGCTCGTCGGTCGGTACCCGGCGGCGTCGGTCGCCGAGGAGGCCGACTTCGTGGTCCGTACCGTCGACGAGTTGGTCGGCGGGCTGTCCCACCGGTCGCTCGACTCGGGCCGGATCGACGGCCGCTCCACCACGCTGTCGTTCTCCGACATCGCCGTGTTGTACCGCACCGACGCGCAGGCCGCCCCGATCGTGGACGCCCTGGCCCGAGCCAACATCCCCGTCCAGAAGCGCTCACACGACCGGCTGCGGGACCGGCCCGGGGTGGCGGCCATCGCCCGCGAGCTGCGGCACGCCGACGGGTTGGCCGGTTCACTGGCCGCCCGTGTGCGCCTGGCCGGGCAGGTCGTCGCGGAACGGTTCGCGGTGCCCACCCTCGACGGCGCCGGCAGCGCGGTGCGCCCCGAGGACGTCCGCTCGGCGGTGGACCTGCTGACCCCGCTGGCCCGGCGCTGCGGCGACGACCTGGAGTCGTTCCTGTCGCAGTTGGCCACCGGAGCCGAGGTGGACGCCCTCGACCCGCGCGCCGAGGCGGTCACGCTGCTCACCCTGCACGCCGCGAAGGGCCTGGAGTTCCCTGTGGTGTTCCTGGTCGGCGCGGAGGACGGGCTGCTGCCGCTGCGGTGGCCCGGCTCGACACCCGACGAGGACGCGGTCGCCGAGGAGCGCCGGCTCTTCTTCGTCGGCCTGACCCGCGCCCAGGACCGGCTGTACGTCAGCCACGCCGGCCGTCGTACCCGACACGGCGTGGAGCGTGACTGCGCACCGTCACCGTTCCTCGGTGCCATCGACCCGGGCCTGTTCGAACGGTTCGGCGAGGCCGAGCCGCGCCGCCCCAAGGACCGTCAGCTCCGCCTCATCTAGCTGTCACGCCAGGAGCACGGCGAGCCAGGCGCCCGCGAGCAGCGCCGGCCCGAGTGGCAGTAGCGTGTCCCTGCGGACCCGCCGCGCGGCGAGCAGACCGAGCACCACGGCACCGTGCAGCAGGTGCGGCAGGAGCAGCCCGGCCAGCAGGGCGTCCCGGCCGAGCCAGCCGAGCGGCAGGCCGAGGACCGCGGCGAGCTTCACGTCCCCGAAGCCCAGCCGGGACCCGGGCAGCAGGGCCAGCAGCAGGTGCGCCACGCCGGCGACAGCCGCGCCAGCAAACGCATCGACCAGCCGTCCGGGAGTGCCGGCCAGCAGCGCCGCGCCGGTGAGGCCACCGAGGGCCAGCACACCGGCGGCACCGACCAGCGGGTCGGGCAGCCGTAGGCAGGCCAGGTCGACACCGGCCAGCACCAGCCCCACCGCCGCCACCGCGAGGAACACCGGCAGCGCCGGGTCAGCACCCAGCGCGGCGGCGAGGCCGACGAACACACCCGCCGCGAGCAGCGGACCGAGCCAGGTCGAGGCGCGCCACGGTCGCGGCCGGGTCGAGGGGCGCCACGGTCGCGGCCGGGTCGGCGCGGCGGCGAAACGCACGGCAATCCGGGGTACGACGACACCGACCACCGCACCGAGCAGCGCTACAGGCACCAGCGCGGCGGCCGACATGGACCGGAGGCTACCTCCGGTCGTCCGCCGGCACGGCCCCCGATCGTGCTTTCGCGGCCTTACGACGGGGCCGTTCGGTGCTCACCACCAGAGCCACCCCGGCGACGATCACCGCGCCGCCGAGCAGCACCTGCCCGGTGATCGGCTCGGCCACCAGCAGTGCGCCGAGGGCCACCGCGACCGCCGGGTTCACATAGGCGTACGTCGAGACAAGCGAGATGGGTGCGTTGTGCAGCAGCCACACGTACGCCGTGAAGGCCACGAGTGAGCCGGCCACCATGAGGTAGGCAAGCGCCAGCCAGGACCGGGTGCTTACCGACGCCGGGTGGAAGTCGCGCAGTTCGCCCCGGGCGGCGGCGATGACGGCCAGGGCCAGCGCGCCGGCCATCATCTCGTACACGGTCGCGACGAACGGGTCGGCGGGCATCCGGATCCGCCCCGACAGGAACGACCCGACCGACCAGGCGGTGGCAGCGGCCACCACCGTCAACGCCCCGACCAGTGGCACCGCGTCCGCGCTGCCGCTGGGCAGCACCAGCAGGACCAGACCGACGAAGCCCAGCGTCACCCCTGCGAACGTCCAGAGCGGAGGGCGGTCCCCGGTCGCGGTGCGCAGCAGCACGACGAGCAGCGGCACGGTCGCCACCAGCAACGCGGCGATCCCGGACGGCACCGCCACCCCGGGCGGCCCGGACTCGGCGAGCACCACCAGGCCGTTGCCGCCGGTGAGCAGAAGCACCCCGATCAGCGCTACGGAGCCGAGTTGCCGCCGGTCCACCCGAAGGGCGCCGGGCCCTCGGCGCAACCGCAGCACCGCCGCCAACACGAGACCGGCGAGGGCGAACCGCAGGGCGGCCGAGAGCAGCGGCGGAAGCGTCTCCACGGTGACCCGGATGGCCAGGTAGGTGGAGCCCCACAGGACGTAGACCACGATCAGCGCGGTCCAGATCATGGTCGGTGCGGCGCCGGCGCGGCGGCCTGGGGCGGCTGCGGCACTCGGTGGGGATGAGCTCATCGGAGGACCACGCTACGGTGACCTCGGAGTCGGCGTCGCATGGGTGGCCGCCTCTCTCACCAGCCTGGAGGGCGGCATGACGAACTACGGACCGCCGGGTGGCGGCGGCGGAGGACCGTGGCCTGGGCAGCGACCCGACGACACGCCCGAACGGCAGGCCCGGCAGCCCTATCCGCCCGCACCTCAGGGGCGGCCGGGGTCCTACGGCGACGGTTCGTACGGCGTGCCCGCCGCACCGTACGGCGGCAGGCCGGGGGCAGCCTACGGTGGTGAGCGCGGGACGCCCTACGGCGGTGAACGCGGTGGGACGCCGTACGGGACCGGCGCTCCGACGCCCTACGGTGGCGCGTACCGGCCCGCCGAGGCGAACCCGGCGTACGGCGCCGAGGCGAACCCGGCGTACGGGGAGCCGTACGACGGCGACCCGTACGGTGGGGACCCCTCGCCCGCCCCGAACAAGCGTGGCCGGGGGCCGCTGATCGCGGTGGTGGCCGTCGTGCTGCTGATGGTGGCGGGCGGCGGCGCGTACTGGTTCCTGCGCGGGTCGGACGACGCGGCCCCGGTGGCCGCGCCTACCGGCTCGGCCGCTACCGGGGAGCCCGACGCGGACGTGACCGAGCCGACCGAGCCGGTGCCGAGCGCCGCGGCACCGGAGTCGTCGGCGGATCCACGGTTCGCCACCGTCGGCCAGTGTGTGCGCAACGACGGCGCGGCAGGCGGCAAGCCCAAACTGCTGATCAGCGACTGCGCACCGAAGTCGTACGAGGTGCTGCGCCGGATCGACGGCGCGACAAGCGGTGAGCGCGATGCCGAGGCCAAGTGCGCAAAGGTCGAGGGCTACACCAACTGGTACTTCTTCGACAGCGAGTTGGACACCCTCGACTTCGTCCTCTGCCTCAAGCAGCGCTGAGGCCATCCACCTCTGGGGATGACATGACGACCTACGGATCATCGGATTCCGGCCAGCCGGACGACGACCCGTCCCGGCAGCAGTGGGGCCCACCGCCGCCCGGCGCAGAGCCGCCGCCCGCACCGGCGTGGGGTCCGCCGCCGCTTGAGTTCGGGGCCGGTCAGCCGCCACCGGGGCCGTTCCCGCCCGCCGGGCCGACCCCGGGCCAGCCCGGTCCGTTCCCGCCCGCCGGGCCGACCCCGGGCCAGCCGGGCGGGGTGTGGGGTCCGCCGGCACCGGGCGGGTACCCGATGCCGCAGTCCCCGCCGGCGAACAGCTCCGGCCGGAAGATCGCTCTGATCGTCGCGCTTGTGGTGCTGCTCCTGCTCTGCCCCTGCCTGGGCCTCGCCGGCTGGGCGGTCTTCACGGTCGCCAACGACAGCAACGACGCCGCGCCGGTGCCGTCGGAGAGTGCGCCGACTCTGCCCAGCGACGCCCCGACCCCGGCGACGCCAACGCCGACGCCGACGCCGGAGAGGGTTGAGTTCGCCAGGGGTGACTGCGTGGTGAACGACGGCACCGAGGCCGACGCCGAGCTGCGCAAGGTGCCGTGTGGTCCGGACACCTACCAGGTGCTGTTGCGGATTCCGGCGACGACCGACGGAGACCAGTGCAAGTCGTTGGCTCCGCAGGCGACCGCGAACTACGTGCACGACAACTCGGTCGACCTGTTCGACTACGTGCTCTGCCTCAAGAGACGCTAGGCGATTGGCAAAACTAGGCCTGTCTAGCTTGGACGCTAGACAGGCCTAGTTTTGCCTCGACGGCCTCAACACGCCGGTAGCCCCATCTATCCATATCTAGCCTGGCCGCTAGATGGGCCGATACTCTGCGATGCGTGGATCCGGTCCGCAACCCGTACGCCCCGGGCGCCGGTCAGCGCCCGCCCGAACTCGCCGGGCGGGGGCGGGAGCTGGACGTCTTCGACATCGTGCTGGAGCGCATCGCCCGGGGTCGCCCCGAACGCAGCCTGATGCTCACCGGGCTGCGCGGCGTCGGCAAGACCGTCCTGCTCAACACCCTGCGGTCCCAGGCGATCAATCACCTCTGGGGCAGCGGCAAGATCGAGGCACGTCCGGACCAGTCACTGCGCCGCCCCGTCGCCGCCGCGCTGCACATGGCGGTCCGCGAACTCGCGCCCCGGCACCGCGCACCCGACCGGATCGACGCCTTCCTCGGCGTCCTCAAGGCGTTCGCCCAGCGGTCCGCCCCGACCGGGCGGGCCGGCGCATCGCCGAAACTGCGTGACAGGTGGCAGCCCGGCATCGACGTGCCCGCCGCCAGCGGCCGCGCCGACTCCGGCGACATCGAGATCGACCTGGTCGAGCTGCTCAGCGACGCCGCCACCGTGGCCAGCGACGTGGGCACCGGCATCGCCATCTTCATCGACGAGATGCAGGACCTCGGGCCGGAGGACGTGTCGGCGCTCTGCGCCGCCTGCCACGAGCTGTCCCAGATCGGTGCTCCGCTGATCGTCGTCGGCGCCGGCCTGCCCCACTTACCGGCCGTGCTGAGCGCCGCCAAGTCGTACTCCGAGCGGCTATTCCGCTACCAGCGCATCGACCGCCTCGACCGGATCGCCGCCGACCAGGCGCTCTGCGCGCCGGCCGAGCGCGAGGAAGTGGAGTACGAGCAGAAGGCGCTCGATCTGCTCTACGAGAAGTCCGGCGGCTACCCCTACTTCGTTCAGGCGTACGGGAAGGCGACCTGGGATCACGCCCCGCGCTCGCCGATCACCGCCGCCGACGTACGGGTCGCCGCCCCGGAGGCGGAGGCGGAGTTGGCCGTCGGCTTCTTCGGCTCCCGGTTCGAGCGGGCCACCCCGGCCGAACGTGAGTACATGCGGGCGATGGCCACGCTGTCCCTGGTGGAGGGCGAGTCCAGCGGCGTCACTCGCGACGACATGGACGCGGCGGTGCCCACCGCGGAGATCGCCCGCGCGCTCGGCAGGAAGCCGGCCAGCCTCTCCCCGGCACGCGACGCGCTGATCAAGAAGGGGCTCATCTACTCCGGGGAGCGGGGCACCGTGGCCTTCACCGTCCCGCACTTCGGCAGGTACCTGCGTACCCAGCCGGCCTGACCACTCCCACAACCCAGGGCCGCGCCGCAAACCGGGACCAGAGCCCCGGTCGCGGGTTTCAGACCCGGGACCAGGGCGCCGGGAAGAGCACCTCACCCCGTGGCGGCGGCGCCTCACCACTAGCCGACGGCGGCAGCACCAGCGCCTGCCACGGCTCGCCGAGCCCGGACCACGGGCTGGTCAGGCCTAGCTCTCCGGCCGGCCGGAAGCCGAAGCGCCTGTAGAAGGCCGGAGCGCCGAGCACCACGACGATCCGCTCACCCAACTCGGTGGCCGCGTCCAAGGCGGCCTGGACCACAGCCGTGCCGTGGCCGACCCGCTGCCGGTGCGGCGCGACCCCCACCGGCCCGAGGGCCAGGGCTGACACGTCGACGCCTCGGTCGGGTCGCACCCGCACCCGGGTGAGCAGCGCGTAGCCGACGACCTCGCCGCCGTACTCGGCGACCATGGCGAGCTCCCGCAGCCACGCCTCGGTGTCGCGCAACTCGTCGACAAGGGCCACCTCCGGCGGTGTCGACACGTCCGGTCGGGCGAACGCGCCAGCCAGGACCCGACGCACCGACGCGCTGTCGGCCGGATCCTCGGGTCGGAGGCGCAGCGTCGTCACCCGCGCGACGTTACCCGCCGAGGCCGGTCCATCAGCGACTGTCGCTCGAATCGGCGTGGCGCGACGTGCACGTCCACCGATTCGGATCCGGCGGTTGGCAGGGTAGCGAACGCCGCGACGGGGTATGACTGATCCATGACGCCCGTACGCTCCCTCGCCCGAGCCATGTTGAGCGGCATCTTCGTGGTCAGCGGATACCGCAGTCTCCGTTCCCCCGAGCGGCTGGCCAAGAAGGCCGCGCCGGTGACCGATCGGGCGGCGCCACTGCTGCGGAAGGTGCACCCGAACTTCCCCACCGAGACCGAGCAGCTGATCCGCATCAATTCGGCCGTGCAGCTCGGTGCCGGGTTGATGCTCGCCACCGGGCGGCTGACGCGGCCCGCCGCACTGGTCCTCGCCGGCACCCTCGTGCCGACGACCATCGCCGGGCATCCCTTCTGGAACCAGGACGACGACAAGGCCACGCGCGACACGAACAAGGTTCACTTCCTGAAGAACCTCGGCCTGTTCGGCGGTCTGCTGCTCGCCGCGGCCGACACCGAGGGAAAGCCGGGTCTGCGCTGGCGCACCGGCCACCGCATCGGTCACTCTCGACGTTCCGTGGGGCGTGCCGTCCGGACGGCCAAGCGGGAGGCCCGGATCGCCGTCCGGTCCGCCGCGACCGCCCGGCGCATCCCGGGCTGACCTGCGTCGATCCACCTCTCGGCTGCCTCCCACCCCCGCTAAGGCCGCGAATTACCTGAACCACCCGGTAGGCGTTAACACGGTGGAAATGTCAAAAACATGTGTGGGATCGGACACGGTCGCATAACGCGGGAGGCACTGACGTGAGGCGCCGTTCTAGGCTCCGTGCAGGACCTGGACGGGTAGGACGACCTTGGTACGGGGGTGGCCACGCCATGCCGACGATTGTCGGTAGACGGGCGGACCGCCTCGCCCCAGTTCAACGCGTGATGCGTGGGATCGATCGCAGGAACGTCGTACGGGGTGCCATCGTGGCCGCCGTCGCCTTTGCCGCATGGCTCGCCATCGGCGAGTTCGGGCGACCGTACAACTTCTTCGACATGAAGATCTACCACGGCGCGGTGGTGTGGTGGGCGAGCGGTCACGAGCTCTACGAGTTCATCGCGCCTGGCACCACGCTCGGCTTCACCTACCCGCCGTTCGCCGGGCTCGTCATGCTGCCGATGGCGCAACTTCCGATCGGCGGGGCCGGGGTGGTCAACGCCCTCGCCAGCATCGCCGCGTTGGCACTGGTCCTGGCCGGGCTGCTCCGCCCCATCGTGGACCGGCTGGGTTGGCCACTGTGGTTCACCGTCGCCGTGGCGGTGCCGCTCGCCGTCGCCATCGAGCCCGGCCGGGAGACCCTCGGCTACGGCCAGGTCAACATCCTGCTGTTCGCCCTGATCATGGCCGACCTGATCGGGCTCCGGTGGCGCTCGCGCCGGGGCACCCACTACGCCGCGACGGACGGCCCCCTGCTGCGCTTCGTCTACAGCGGCGCCTGGGCGGGCGCCGGCATCGGCCTGGCCACCGCGGTCAAGCTCACGCCGGCGCTGTTCATCGCCTATCTGCTGATCACCCGCCAGTGGCGGGTGGCGGCCACCGCCATCGGCACCACGATCGGCGTGACCGTGGCGTCCTTCGCGATCGTCGGCGACGAGTCGCGGACGTACTTCGGCAGCGTGTTGTGGCAGACCGAGAGGGTCGGCGCGGCCGACATGACGCCGAACCAGTCGCTCGCCGGCCTGCTGGCCCGGCTGTACGACTCGATCGAGACCCCCGGTCTGCTCTGGTTCGCCTTCTCGGTGCTGCTCCTGGCGCTCGGCCTGTCGCGGGCGGCGAGTTCCCGCGCCGACGGTGACGAGCTGACCGCGTTCACGCTTGTCGGTCTGACCGCCAACGTGATCAGCCCGATCTCCTGGACGCACCACTTGGTCTGGGTGATCCCGGCGATCATCGTGCTTGCCGACGCGGCGATCCGTCGCCGGGAGGCGAGCCGGGGCGGGACGCAGCGCGGCGGGCAGGGCACGGCGTTCGGCGGGTTGGCCGGGCTCAACGGCCTGCGCCCACCGATCTGGTACCCCACGCTGACCGGACTGCGGCACGGCGTCGCCGCAGTCGGGCTCTACCTGCTCTTCCTGATCTCCCCGATCTGGCCGTACGAGCACCAACTGCCGGAGGAGTCGCACTACCAGGACGGCCTCTTCGGCGCGCTCATGGAGAACTCGCTCGCTCTCGCGCTGATCGTGCTGGTCGCCGCGTTGCCGTGGCGTCCGGGTGCCGAGCCGGCGTTCTACGGGGAACGTCTCGCCCGGCCCGCGATGGTCAACGGCCGACGCTGAGCGGTCAGGGGCAGTTGACCCATTCCTCGGTGCCGTCGGCGAAGACCTGACGCTTCCAGATCGGCAACCGCGCCTTGGCCTCGTCGACGAGCCGGGCGCAGGCCGCGAAGGCGGCCGCGCGGTGCGCGGTGCTCACCGCGGCGACCAACGCCACGTCACCGATCGCCAGCGGGCCGACCCGGTGCGAGACGGCCACCGCGTAGACGTCGGGGTCGGCCGCGATCTCGGCGGCCACCTCGCGCAGCACCTGCGCGGCGCTCGGGTGCCCCTCGTACTCCAGACTCACCACCGCCCGCCCGCCGTCGTGGTCGCGGACCACGCCCTGGAAGGAGACGACCGCCCCGGCCCGCAGGTCGGCGACCGCCGCCTCGTGCGCGCTGAGGTCGAGAGGCTTGTCGGTGATCTCACCGAAGGTGAGCACTTGTGAGGTCACGACGCCCACTCCCCGGGTAGCGACGGCAGCGGCACGATCGGCACCCGGTCACCCTGCTCGCCGTTGGTGCCGGGTCGGATGACGGCGAACCCGTCGGCGCCGGCGAGGCCGCGTAGCATCGCCGAACCGACATGCCGCACCGGATGGGCGGTGCCGGCGGCCCGGTCCAGCCGGACCAGCGCCAGGTGTGTGTGACTGCCGCGACCGGGCACCGCCTCGGCCAACGTGACCTGCGGCAACACCGGCATCGAGCGGCCCTGGAGCCCGGCGAGCAGCGGGGCGACAAGCGACACAAGCGCGACGATTGCCGACTGTGGGTTGCCGGGCAGACCGGCGACGAACCGGACCCGCCCGTCGTGGCCGGCGAGCCGGGCCAGCAGCATCGGGAAGCCGGGCCGGACCGCCACGGTGTTGACCACGTAGTCGGCGCCCAGCGCCTCCAGGGTCGGGTGCAGGTGGTCGACCGGGCCGTGCATCGTGCCGCCGGTGGTGCAGACCAGGTCGGCGTTGGCCAGCGCCGAGCGCAGGGCCGCCACGTGCGCGGGCAACGTGTCGGCCACCGGCCCCACCACGTCGGACGGGCGGACCTGGCAACCGTAGCGCCGCAGCCAGGCAGGCACCGCCGGCCCCAGCGCGTCACGCACCCGGCCCGCCGCGGGCAGCCCCGCGGTGAGCAACTCGTCACCGAAGACCAGCAGCGCGGCCCGCGGTGCCCGCCGGACCCGCAGCGTGTCATGCCCACAGGAAGCGGCCAGGCCGATCACCGCCGGGTCGACAGGCGTGCCGGCGGGCAACAGCTCCTCATCGGCGTACGCCTCCTCGCCCGGCTGCCGCCACTCCGGCGCCTGCCGAGGGGTGCCGCTGACTAGGCCCTCGGTGACTGTGGACTCCTCGACGCGCAGCACAGCAGTGGCGCCCTCGGGCACCATGGCCCCGGTCGCGATCTCGACTGTGGTGCCGTCGTCGACGAGCGGCGCGGGGGTGCTGCCGGCCAACACCCGGCCGACGACGCGCCACGGCCCGGCACCTCGCACGGCCCAGCCGTCCACGCTCGCGGTGGGGAAGGCGGGCAGGTCGGTGCGGGTGGTCAACGGCTCGGCCAGGGTCAGCCCGTCAGTGTCGACAAGCGGCCGGGCGACGGCGGGGAGCGCGGCGGACAGGCCCACCGCGTACACCCGGGCCCGCGCCTCCTCCCACCCGGCCGGCGGGGGCGCGACGACCCGGTCCGCGGTTGGTGCGGTTTCCGTGCTCACCTGTCGAGCCTATCGGGGCGGGCCGACGCCGGTCAGTGGTCGCCGCCGCGAAGTTGGTCGATTGTGTGCCCGAGGATCGGCCCGAGCACCGCCAGCCCGTCGCGGGCGCCACCGGTCGAGCCGGGCAGGTTGACCACAAGCATCCGGCCGGCCACCCCCGCCAACCCGCGGGACAACGCCGAGGTGGGCACCCGGTCGCGGCTGTGCGCGCGGATCGCCTCGGCAATGCCTGGGATCTCGTAATCGAGGACGGCCCGCGTCACGTCCGGTGTGCGGTCCGACGGGGTGACCCCGGTGCCACCGCTGGTCAGCACCACGTCGACGCCATCGGCGAGGGCATCCTCCAGGGCCCTGCCGACAGGCTCACCGTCGGGCACCACCACCGGCTCGTCGACCTCGCAGCCCAGCTCGCGCAGGCCGGCGACGAGCAGCGGGCCACTGGTGTCGGCGTAGACGCCGGCCGCCGCCCGGTTGGACGCGACGATCACCCGGGCCCGGATCACGGCCGGTCCTCCGGTCGGACCCACTCGCCGGTCTTGCCGCCCTCCTTGCGCAGCACCCGGACCCCCTCCACCGAAGCGGCCGGATCGACAGCCTTGACCATGTCGACCAGCGCGAGACCGGCGACCGCGACCGCGGTGAGCGCCTCCATCTCGACCCCGGTCCGGTCGGCGGTGCGGGCGGTGGCCGTGATCTCCACGGTGTCCGCGGTCAACCGCAGGTCGACGGTGACACCGTGCAGGGCGATCGGGTGGCAGAGCGGGATCAAGTCCGGAGTGCGCTTGGCCCCCATGATGCCTGCGAGCCGCCCGACCGCCAGCGCGTCGCCCTTGGGCAAACCGTCGCGTTGTAGCAGGTCGACGACCTCGGGCGTGGTCCGCAGGCGGCCCGCCGCGACGGCCAACCGCCCTGTCACCGGCTTGGCGGAGACGTCGACCATGCGGGCCGCGCCGGCGTGGTCGACGTGGCTGAGCTGCGCGGGTTCGGTCACGGCCGTGAGCCTATCGGTGCGGTACGACGCGGAGGCGCTCGGAAGGAGCGGCGTCCCGTCACGTCGCCGGGTGCCTGCGCGCACTCGCGGGAGCGCCGCTCCTTCCTCACCGACCCGCCGCCAAAGTCGCTGGGGGGACCTGGCAGCAGGCGTCGTGTCGACGACCCGGTTCTGCCCGTGGGCAGAACCTCCCCCGTTCGTCGATACGGCGCAAAAGCTATCGGGTCCGGCGATAAGAAATCGATAAGAGCAGTCCGCGCAGGTCAGCGCCCTGCTTGCGCGGCGTCCAGCTCGGCGAGGCCCCGCTCGGCGTCGAAGCGCTCCGGCACACCCATCCGCCGGAAGATCGCCAGCGCCCGCTCCCAGTGCCGCCGAGCCTCGGCCGGGTCGATGCTCGCGAAGTGCTCGGCAAGACCGGCCAGGGCACGCCCCTGCTCGTGAGGGTTTGAGATCCGGGTCGCCAGCCGCAGCGCCTCCCGGTACACCTCGACCGCTTCACCGCCCTGCCCCTGTGCCACCAGGGTGCGCCCGAGCTCGTTCAGCGCCGCCGCCTCGACGTGCCGTTCCCCTGAGGCGATCGACAGCTTTCGGGCCGCCTCGTGTTCCTGCTGGGCCTCGACCAGTCGGCCAAGACCGCGATAGGCCATTCCGAGATCGTTGCGCACCTCAGCCTCGCCATAGCGGTGCCCGGTACGGTCACGCAGGGCCAACGAGGCCGTGAGGATGCGGATCGCCTGCGGCAGATCGCCCATTCGGACGCGCACGGCGCCGATGTGACTGAGCGCGTTGAGGGTATGGAATTTATCGGAGTTCGTCCGGGCCCACGCCAGGTGCAGACGGTGGAGGCGCAGCGCCTCCTCGTAGCGCCCCAGCGACATCATTGCTATGCCCATGTTCGGCAGCACCATCGGCACCCTGACGGTGCCGTACCCCTTGTAGTCGCGCAGGGACTCCAGTCCGACCGCAACTGCTTCGGTCGGGTTACCACTCCAGTAGTAGACCGCTGCAAGATTGGCGCGATACCGCGCCGTGTCCAACGCGTCTCCCGATTCTCTGGAGAGGGCGACCGCGCGGGTCAGATGGCTGAGCGATTCCCGAACCTTCCCGGTCCGCACGTAACCGGAGGCGAGGTAGTTGTTCATCAGGGCCATCGCACCGACGTCGCCGGTTGCTTCCGCCGCGGTCAACGCGTGACGGTGGATCAGGATGATGTCCTCGAAGTACCCACGGATGTAGCAGAACCGCCAGAGGGCACGGGCCAGTCGCCAGCAGTGCTCATGAAAGCCCGAATCAAGCGCTGACAACACCATCGTCACCAACTCGGTTCGCTCCGTCTCCAACCAGTCGGCGGTGAGTTCACCGATGCCCTCAACCAGTTCGGATCGTCCAAGCGCAAGGTGTGTGACGTGGAATTTCATGACGCCAGGCTCCAGCGTCTCGGCAGCCCTCAGCGCCGCCTCCACCGTGAAGTCGAACAGTTGGGCCAGCCCGAGCCTACGGTCGCTCGCGGAGTCGGTACGCGAGCACAGTTCCACGGAGTACTGGCGCATCAGGTCGTGCAGTCGATATCGCGTCGAGTCCAGGTCCTCCACCAGGTTTCGGTCGACGAGGTCGTCGAGCGCCGCGTGAGCCCCCGCAACGGTCAGGCCGGTCAGCGCGGCAACGGCCTGCGGGCCGAACCGATTACCGGGATACAGGCTCAGGAACCGAAAGACTCGCTTAGTCGACTCCGGGAGGGGCTCGTAGGAGGCGGCGAAGGCACCGGAGATCGTGCTCTCTTCGCCAGCTAGATGACGTAGCGCTGCCGTGGCTCCGTCCATCTGTTCGGCGAGATCCGCCAGTCGCCAACCGCGTCGATGGGCCAGTCGGGCACCGGCGAGCCGGATCGCCAGTGGGAGACGCCCGCACCGCCGAACCACCTCGACAGCCGCATCCGGCTCGGCTACGACACGGTCACGACCGACACTAGAAGCGAGGAGATCCACGCTCTCCTGGGTCGTCAGTACCGGCAGGGTCTGCGAAGGCCCAACGTCAGGATGGGAAAGCCGCCGCCGCGACGTCACCAGCACGACGGCGGTCGGCTCGGTCGGCAGGAGTGGCAGGATCTGTTCGCTGCTCGCGGCGTTGTCGAGGACGATCACGGACCTCCGGCGAGCCAGTTCTCGTCGCCACAGATCCACCCTGGCCTCGAACTCGACCGGAACCTGCTCGGCCGGCACCTCAAGTTGACGAAGTAGGGTGACCAGGGCCCTCGCTGGCTCCACCTGATTCTTCTCGCCATGCCCGCACAGGTCGATGAACAACATGGCGTCCGGGTACTGCGCGGAGAGCTGGCGGGCCAGGTGCACGGCGAGAGTCGTCTTCCCGCTGCCCGCCATCCCGTCGAGGATATGCACGGCCGGCACACGATCTTCGACGCGCCGCGTCTCCGTCACCAACCGCGACAACACGTCTCCCCGGCCGACAAAGTCGGTCACCGCTCGGGGAAGGTGATCCACCGGGCTGGCTCTGTGTGTCCGCTCGGTTGTCGAGTCAGCCGTCCGGGCGGGTGCGATCGTCGCGGATCGCCCTTCTGTGGCTTCCCTCCGGGTGGGGGCGGCGGGGAACGGCTGTGGGACCTCGGTAGCGATCCTGCGGCGTAGTTCTTCGATGTTGGCCCCCGGAGCAACTCCTAACTCCGTGGTCAACCGTGAGCGAATCTCGTCGTACGCGACGAGCGCCTCCGCGTTGTCCCCGCGATCGCGCAGAGCCCGCATGAGAAGGAGATATGCCGGCTCCCGAAGCGGATGGCGCGCGACCACCTCCCGCATCAATGGAATCGCCAGGTCATCCCGACCTGTCCGCAGATGAAGGTCGGCGAGGAGTTCGACAGCGAGTAGGTGTTCCTCATCCATCGCCTGGCGATGAGCCGAAAGCACGGGACCGAGCGACAGGCCAGCGAGCAACTGTCCCTGCCATCGTGACGTCGCACGTTCCAGCAGGGCCGCTGCCTGTTGGAGTTCTCCGGCTGCGACAAGACTGCGGGAATGGTGATGATCCGCTACGAATCGGAACGAGTCGATATTTTCAGGAGGCAAGTTGAGTCGATAGCCGCTGCCTTCTCGTGCGAGAGCACCACGCCCCACATCCGAGGAGTCGAAGATCCGGCGCAATCGGGCGGCATAGGTGCGGACATTGGGCAGTGCCGACCGGGGAGGGTTTTCGCACCACAGCTCGTCGATCAACTCCTCGGCCGTGACAAGCCGACCTGGGTGCAGCGCGAACATCGCGAGAACAGTCTGCTGCTTCGGTGTTCCCAAGCTCTGCCGCTCTCCAGCCAGGAGAAGCGAGAGTCCACCGAGTACTTGAATCTCCACCATCCCTCGACTCCCCCGGCCTCGAGGGCGAACCGGTTCGGTGCCACCATAAGGCAACATCCGCTTTCGTGAACGGCCGCACCTCCGACCCGGACAGCAGACACCTGACCGAAGCCAGCACTCGGTTAACCGAATCGGCGGATGAGGTGCGGTGCTTCAATGCCCACACTGATGGACGTGGCTCGACGAGTCGGAACATTCCGCGACGGAGTCATTGCAGGCAGGGAGCATCCCGGCGCTCTCCGCACTGAAGTGCGAACAGAATGTCACTATTCGGCACCGAATTGGCTAATGTTGAGGATACCGACATTTATCGTACCTAACTAGGCCCTACCCCACTTAAGCTCCTTTCCACAGGTCCGGCCGTCACGACTTGGGCGGTCGCATAAAGGGAAGGAGCAGGTGAAATGCGCGGAAACGAGTGGGGCTGACATCGACGCAGGACTTCTGCGTCACGCAGAGGTATGGTTCGGACACAGCAGGCATGGTCATCCGGGAGTTGAATGACCTCTTCACAGCGGCACGAGGGCGAGACCGATCGACGGCTCCGGCTGGTCGTCGGTCTCCTCGTCGTTGCCGCCGGGGTCGTCGCGCTCGCTTCGCTGAGGCTGATCGTCACCTCAGCACCGCAGGCCGCAGCGCCGGACGGCCCGACGATTGTGACGCTCACGTTCATGATCGCCGTAGGGGCGTTCGTCAAGGCGCGCGTGCGCGTGCGTTCGGCCGTACACCTGATCAGTTGGAGCGAGGCGGCGATTGTCATCGCGGCTGCCATTGCCCCGATCCCGTGGGTGGTCGTCTGCACCTGCATCGGCATCACCGTCGCGTCGGTTCGTTTGCCACCGATCAAACTCGCCTTCGGGGTTAGCAAGAACATCCTTGTTGCGGCTGGCGCAGGCCTGACCTTCACGTTGCTCGACTGGACTTGGCCGGCCATACATACCCCGCAGTTCGTGGGGATCCTCGCGGTCGCGTACCTCTTCGCCGCGTTGCTTGACGAGGCCTTGGCAATCCCCGTGATCGCACTGGCATCCGGTTCCAAGATCACATCGCAGTTCCGAAACAACCTGGACCTTCGCATCGCTGGCTATGCCGTCCGATTCGTGGTGGCCGCCTTCACCCTGCTCATCCTCCAAGCGGATCCTCGTCTGCTGCTTGCCGTCCCGCCCCTGGTCCTGAGCCTGCACCTGGCCTACTCCGCGCGGATCAGGGGCCGCACCGAACAGCAGGCGTGGCAGCGCCTCGCCCGCACCACCGACGCGCTCAACGTGGTCGACCTGGACAACGTCCTCACCACAGCCGTCACCCAGGCCGCCGAGTTGTTCTCGGCCGACGAGGTCGAGATCGAGCTGCGCGACGGCTGTCGCACCGTGCGGGGTGGCACCGGCGGCATCACCGTCGCCGGCCCGACCGGCACACCCACCGACGTGGACGGCACCGTCGTGCCCGCGCCGTTGGAGGGCCATGACCGCTCCGTCGACGTCGGCACGCTGCGACTGCGCTTCCGCGGCCCGGTGCGGCTCTCCGAGCGGGAGCAGTACACGCTGCGCACCTTCGCCTCGGCGCTCTGCACCGCCGTCCGCAACGCCCAGGCGTACGCCGAACTGGCCCGGGTGGCCGACGAGCACGCGTACGCGGCCGCGCACGACGCGCTCACCGGCCTGGCCAACCGCCGGCACCTCCTCGACGAGGGCACCGAGCAGTTGAGCACCCGGCACGCGGACGGGGTGACCGCGCTGGTGTTGATCGACCTCAACCACTTCAAGGAGGTCAACGACACGCTCGGCCATGCCGCTGGCGACCAGGTGCTCGTGCAGGTCGCCGACCGGTTGCGCAGCGCCGCCCAGAGCAGTGACCTGGTGGCGCGGCTCGGCGGCGACGAGTTCGCCGTACTCCTGCGCGGGCTGCCGGCCCCCGCGGTCGCCGCGCACCGGGCCGAGACGTTGCTCGCCGCGTTGCACGAGCCGTTCGAGCTGGACGGCATGCGCATCAGCGTGGAGGCCAGCGGCGGGATCTCCGCCGCGCCAGCCAGCGGCGGCATGGCGGAGCTGCTGCGCCGCGCCGACGTGGCGATGTACCAGGCCAAGCGGGCCGGGCAGCGGATCTCCACGTACGCCCCGACCCGCGACACCGCCGACCTGGGCCGCCTCACCCTGGGCGGCGACCTGCCACGGGCCGTCGCCGACCACGAGTTCATCGTCAACTTCCAACCGATCGTCGACCTGGGCACCGGCGAGGTGACGAGCGCGGAGGCGTTGGCCCGCTGGCATCACCCCACCCACGGCCTGATCGATCCACTGCGCTTCCTGGAGGCGGTGGAGCGCTCGGGCCTGTTGCCGGCGTTCGCCGAGGCGATCCTCGACCAGGCGCTTATCGCGGCGGGCAACTGGCGTGACGCCGGCTTCGACATCCCGGTCGCGGTGAACGTGTCACCGCGCAGCCTGCTCGACGCGCGGTTCCCGGGCTCGGTGCTGGCCCGCCTGCGCGCCCACGACCTGCCACCGGATCGGCTGGTGCTGGAGTTGACCGAGACGTTGACGCTCAGCCAACTCGACGTGGTGGACCGGGTGTTGAGCCGGCTGCGCGACGAGGGTGTCCGGCTGGCGCTTGACGACTTCGGCACGGGCTACTCCTCGCTCTCCCTGCTCTCCCGCATCCCCGTGCACGAGTTGAAGATCGACCGCAGCTTCGTCACGACGATGGAGAGCTCGGCGGAGGCCGCCGCCGTCATCCGCTCCACCCTCGACCTGGGCCGCAGCCTCCACCTGGACGTGGTCGCCGAGGGCGTGGAGAGCGAACCGCAGCGACGCGCCCTCTGGGAGCTGGGTTGCGTCGCCGGCCAGGGCCACCTGTTCGCCCGGCCGATGCCCGCCGGCACGCTGCTCGCCGCGTTGCAACGGGGTTCCGGCGGCCGACCCGGCGCCCTGGCACCGCCGCTGCACGACACCGGCGCGGTGATCCGGCTGACACAGCCCCGCCGACAGGGCGGCCGATCCCGCCCCGACAACCTTCCCCACCTGCCCGCCTGACGGTCAGGCAGTGTTCGCGGGGGCCCGCCCACGGCGACGCGGACAACCGGGTGAGCAGCGAGGTCTGCCAGACTGACGCGCGTGATCGCCGACGCCCCGACCGCCCGCCACCGTCGCTGGCGAACGCTCGACAACGCCGCCGGCGGGCTCGCCCTTGACCTCGGCCTCTACGGCGCCTCGGCCCTCTTCGCGGCGATCACGGCTGTCACCTCGACCCTGCTGCCGCATCGGGCCTGGGGTGCGGTAGCCGCCGTCGGATACCTGGTCGCGGCCCTGGCCGTGGTCGTGCAACTTCTCCTGCGCAGGCGTACCCCGACATCCCGGCTGGTCGGCCTGCCGGCCCGCTGGGCGATCACCGCCTTCACGTGGGTGAGCACCGCGCTGCTGCCCGTGGTCTGGCAGAGCATCCAGCGGTCCGGCGGGCGCACCGACCGGGCGCAGGAAGAGGTGCTGGTCGTGGAGCAAGCAGGCATCCGCCTGCTGGAGCACGGCACCCCGTACCTCGGCCGCGACGCGATCGCCGCCCTGCCAGCAGGCGAGCAACTCCTCGGTTACACCCCCTACCAGCCCGGCATGGCGATCTTCGGCCTGCCCCGGGCGCTTGTCGACGCCCCCTGGACCGACGCCCGGGTGTGGTTCGCGGTGGGCACCGCGCTGGCGCTCGCCCTGGCCGTGAACGCCCTGCGCACGGCACCCGCCACCGGTCCTGTCGGGGACAACTGGCGGGGTGCCGCGCTGCTGCGGGGCGTGCAGGCCGCCACCGTGCTGCCAGTCTGCGCGCTCACCCTTGCCACCGGCGGCGACGACCTGCCCGTACTCGCGCTCTGCCTCCTTGCCCTCGCGCTCGCCGCCGCCGACCGGCCAGGCCAGGCCGGCCTCGCGGTCGGGCTCGCCGGCGCGCTCAAGTTGCTCGCCTGGCCGGTCGCCCTCGTCCTGATCGTCTGGGGTCTGACCCGGCGGACCGGCCTCCGGGTCGCCGCCGGCGCGATCGGACTGCCCGTCGCCGCTCTGCTCCCGGCCCTGCTTGTCGACCGCGACGCGCTCATCGAGAACGTGCTGCGCTTCCCCCTCGGCCACGGCCTGGTCACCAGCCCCGCGCAGTCCCCGTTCCCCGGCTACCTGATCGCCACAGCACTGCCCGCCGGCCGGCTGGTCGCCACCGCCCTGCTGATCGCGGCCGGCGTGGCCATCGCCGTCCGGCTCGTCCGCCGACCGCCCCGCACCGCCGTCGCCACCGCGCTGATCTGCGGGTACGGGCTACTCGCCGCGATCGCCCTGATGCCCTCCACCCGGTTCGGCTACCTGCTGTACCCGCTGGCACTGCTCACCTGGGCACCCGCACTGCACCGCCCGACACCCACCGTGCCGATCACACCGGCACCCGAGCAGCTGTCCGGTCGGGCCACATCGGTGTAACCGTCGGGCAGAACGACCCCGCAGGGCGTAGACCTGAAGGCATGACCACGTACCGCGACCGCGCCGAGGCGGGCCGGGTGCTCGCCGACCGACTCACCGCACTCATCGGCCAACCGGACGTTGTCGTCCTCGGCCTGGTCCGCGGCGGCGTGCCCGTGGCCCGGGTGATCGCCGAACGGCTCGGCGCGCCCCTGGACGTGCTCGTCGTCCGCAAGCTCGGCATGCCCTGGGCACGGGAGGTCGCCTTCGGAGCGGTCGGCCCCGGCGGTGTGCAGGTGCTCAACGACATGGTGGCCGGGCGCCTCAGCAGCGACGACATCGCCGAGGTCAACCACCGTGAGTTGGTCGAGCTGGAACGCCGGGAACAGCTCTATCGGGGCGGCCGGGCACCGCTGGACCTCACCGGCCGGACCGTGGTGATCGTCGACGATGGGCTCGCCACAGGTGCGACCGCGCGGGCCGCCGTCGAGGTCGTCCGCCGGCTCGGCGCCCGCCGGGTGGTGGTCGCGGTGCCGGTCGGCGCGCAGGAGGCGTACGAACTGCTGGCCGCCGAGGCTGACCAGGTCGTGTGCGCTCAGCGCCCGCAGGACTTCGGCGCGGTGAGCCTCTACTACGACGACTTCCACGAGGTGTCCGACGACGAGGTGATCGAGTCGCTCACAGCAACCGCATAGCAAGACCGGGTACCGTCTGGTGATGAGCCTCACCTGTCCCAAGTGTCACGGAGAAATGCGTCAGTACGAGCGCAGCGGTGTCGTCATCGACCAGTGCGGGGAGTGCCGGGGCATCTTCCTCGACCGCGGCGAGCTGGAGAAGCTGTTCGAGGCGGAGGCCAACTGGAGCCGCCAGCAAGCCGGCGGTCCGTCGGCGCCGCCCGCCCAGCAGCCCGGTGGCTACCCGCCGCCGCACGCCCCGGCGCAGCACCAGCCCGGCTACGGCGCTGTGCCACCGCCGCCCCCGCCCGGCTACCCGCCGGCACCGGCCTACGGCCAGCAGCACCAGGGCTACCACGGGCACTACAAGCGCAAGAAGCGCAAGGGTTTCCTCGACGAGATGTTCGGCTGAGCCCAGACCGACATCCCGCCCGGGCCGATCCACGCGTCGGCCCGGGCACACCACCCACCCCGTCGATGGTTGGCGGGTGCCACGGTCCGTGCGAGGCTGCATCGCATGACCGCGATCCGGCCAGCCGAGGCGCTGGCGCAGGCGTACGACGGCATCACCGCCGTGGTCGGCGACCTGGACGACGCGGCCCTGCAGCGACCCACCCGCTGCCGGGGCTGGCTCGTCGCGGACCTGCTCCTGCACCTGCTCGGCGACGCCCAGCGGGCCCTGGTTACGCTGGCCAGCCCCGCCGCCGGCCCCGCCGACACCGACGACGTGAGCTACTGGCGTGACTTTCCCGCCGACAATGCTGACGCCGCCCAGCACGCCTGGTGGGTCCGGCGATCTGCCGCCGCGTTCGACAGTCCGACCGGAATCGTCCGGCTCTGGGAGGAGACCGCGCCGGCAGCGGTCCGCGCCGCCGCCACAACCAATCCCGACGGGTACGTGCGCACGCAGGGCCACGTGCTGCGCGTACCGGATTTCCTCGCGACGCTCACCACCGAGGCCGTCGTCCACCACCTCGACCTGACACCTGACCTGCCCGACGCACCGCCGCCCGGCCCCTTGGCGGTACGCGTCGCCGTGGCCACGATGGACGGCCTGCTCAGCGACGACACAGTCCGCCCGACCGCCTGGGACGACCACGAGATCCTGCTGAAGGCCACCGGGAGGCTTCCGCTCAGCGAACGGGACCGGCTGGAGTTGGGCGAGTCGGCGGGCTGGTTCCCGCTGCTCGGCTGATCGGCGTGGCGGTTGTCAGGCCTCTCAGCCGATGGCCATGTCCACGAAGCGGGACAGGTGCAACTGAGCAGCGACGGTCACCGTGTCGGTTGGCCCGTTTCGATGCTTGGCGACGATGAAATCCGCCTCGCCCGCCCGCGGTGACTCCTTGTCGTAGTAGTCGTCGCGGTGCAGAAGGATGACAACGTCAGCATCTTGCTCAATTGATCCAGATTCTCGCAAATCGGACAACTGTGGGCGCTTGTCGGTGCGCTGCTCGGGGCCACGGTTGAGCTGGCTGACCGCGATGACCGGGCACTCGACCTCCTTGGCCAGCAGCTTGAGGCCACGGGAGAGGTCGGCGACCTCCTGCTGCCGGCTCTCGGTGCGCTTCGGAGACGTCATCAGCTGGAGATAGTCGACCACGATCATCTTGAGGTCGTGCCGCTGCTTGAGGCGGCGGGCCTTGGCCCGGATCTCCATGAGGTTCATGCTCGGCGTGTCGTCGACGAAGAGCGGCGCCTCGCTGATCTCGCCCATGCACCGGGCCAGCTTGGTCCAGTCGTCGTCGGAGAGTTGCCCGCTGCGCAGCACGTGCAGCGGCACCCGCGCCTCAGCCGAGAGCAGTCGCATGACGATCTCGACCTTGCTCATTTCGAGCGAGAAGATGGCGGCCGCCTGGTTTGCCCTAATAGCGGCATGTCGGGCAAAGTCCATACTAGCGGTCGATTTACCCAAACCAGGCCTGCCTGCCACGATGATCAATTGCCCAGCGTGAAGGCCGTTGAGCAGCCGGTCCAGGTCGGAGAAGCCGGTCGGCACGCCGGTCATCATGCCGCCCTGCGCACCCACCGCCTCGATCTCGTCGAGCGTCGGCTGCAACATGTCGGCCAGGATCGCGAAGTCCTCGCTGACCCGGCGTTCGGTGACGTCGTAGACGGCCTGCTGGGCAAGGTCAACGACGTCGTCGACGTCGCGGCTGCCACCGCTTGCCGTCCCGTACCCGAGCTGCACGATCTTGGTGCCGGCCTCGACCAGCCGGCGCAGCACCGCCCGCTCGCTGACGATCCGGGCGTAGTAGGAGGCGTTCGCGGCGGTGGGCACGCTGGCGATGAGGGTGTGCAGGTAGGGGGCGCCGCCGATGCGGGCCAGGTCGCCCGAGTCGGTAAGGGCGGCGGCCACTGTGATCGGGTCGGCCGGCTCGCCCCGACCGTAGATGTCAAGGATGGTGTCGAAGATGGTGGCGTGGACCGGCCGGTAGAAGTCGTTGGTCTTGAGGATCTCGACGACGTCGGCGATCGCGTCCTTGGACAGCAGCATGCCGCCGAGGACGCATTGCTCGGCGGCTACATCCTGGGGTGGGGTCTTGTCGAACTGGCCGTCCCGCTGCACGGGCGGTTGGCCGCCGCCGGAGCGTGACTCCGCCCGCATGTCGTCGGTGACCGACACGGGTCCCCCCTCCACTGCGCCGGTATCCGATCCCAGCTTTACCGCCGGGGTACGACACTTCCCTCCGACCAGGCCGGTCGATCGGGGGCCATCGTGCCGGCGGTCGAGGGCCAACCATACGGACCCCGAGGTCAGCCACTCAACAAGGCCGGTGGACGAGCCTCGGGACAACCTGTGGACGCCGGTGGACGAGCATGTGCGCAGCGTGTGCACAGGGTGTGGATAACCGTTGGGGAATTCTCGGCCGCAAGCCTCTGACCTGCGGATATACAGTCCCCAGCCTGTGGAGGAGAAATTTTTGGTCGGGCCTGCGCCACGATCGTCCCGTACTATCTCCAGCGAACGGCTACACCTGGACAGCGGATTACGCTTTGGGTTCAGAAGGGTCACACTCCGGCCGTGAGTTACCGGGACTGGGAGCGCGGGGAGGGCAGCCCGCGCGAGCGCCAGCCGACCGCCCCGTGGGGTGAGCCCATGCCGCCCTCCCCGGTCGACAGGTACGACGAGGATGCGCGCTATCGCACCTCCAGTCGGCGTCGCGCCTTGGAGCGGGGGCAGGACGAGCCGGTCGACGCCTACCTGCCTCGGTGGGCGCTGGAGTCGGGGGTTCGGCACGCCGACGGCGGTGGCCGCCATGCCGCGCCGGACGAGGACGCCGAGCCTGAGCGGCCCGGTTCCGGCGCTGGCTGGCGAAGCCCCGAGCCGACGAGCACCCGGCGCCGGGCCATCGAGACCAGTTGGCGGGAGCAGCCGGCGATCGGTGCGGGTCCCGATTCGGACCACACCCGGGAGTGGACACTCGACCGCCCACAGGAGCAGGGGTACGCGGGCCGTCGGCGCGCGGACTCGGCAGAGGATGAGCCGGTCTCCGGCGCGGTCCCGGACCGCCGTCCCCGCCGTGCGCCCGCCGGTCGTCCCCAGGTGACCTGGTCCGGTGGGGACCTGGAGGCCGCCCCGGCCGATCCGGCGCCGGGTTCGGAGGTGCGCCGGTCGACCCGGCGCAGCCGCCGAGCGGCGGAGGAGTCCTGGACGCGTCCGGCGGTCGACCCATGGGACGGCGGCTCGGAGCGGGTGGCGGAGCCCGACCCGTCGTACGCCCCGCCGGTGGACCCGTGGGACGCCTCGGGCGTGCACGCATGGCCGCCAGCCGGGGCGGACGGCACGGACCTGAGCGAGCAGTGGTCGCAGGCGGAGAGCATCGGTGGCTGGGAGCGGTCGGACCACACCGGTCAGTGGGAGCGGTCGGCGGTCGAGGACGACCAGTGGGACCGGACACTGCCACCTCGCTCCAAGCGGTCCTTGGGCGAGGGGTGGCCCAGTCGGGACAACGGGTTCTGGTCCGGGACCCGGTTGTCCGGCGACGATCCGCGTTGGACGGATCCGTCGACGTCGGCGCCCCGGTCGCCGGTTGTGGGTTACACCGCTCCGCGGCCGCGTAGCGCGCCCGTACCGTCTGGTGATGTGCCGCGACGCCGGGCGGCCCAGTCGCCGGTCGGCACGGCGTCGGTGCGCCGACGGGTCGAGGCGGTGGCGTCGGGTGGCTGGGCGCGGCGCCTGGAAGACGACCTGCTCGACCCGGATCCGGGTGGGTCTTTTCGACCGCTGCTCTACACCGCCGCCTGTTATCTGGTGCCGGCGGTGCTGATCTTCGTCTGGCTGTTGACGCTTGACGGCCAGGCACCTGCGGGTTGTGTCACCGACATCAGCGGGGGTGGGTGCGACTCGGCCCGGTCGCGGGCGTTGGAGTCGTTGCTCGCCGGCTCGCCACGCTTCGGGTTGGCGTTGGTGAGCAGTCTGGTGGTGGCGGCGCTGCTGCGGCGGGTCGGTACGACGTGGCGGTCGGCCACCATCGCGCTCGCCGCCGCTGTGGTCGGCGGCGGCCTCTCCACCGTGATGATCAGCGCGGTGACCGGTCAGCCGATCGGCTGACGCGGCGCCGGCGAGGTAATCGAACGCACCAGGGCCCGCACCGATCGCTCGGTGCGGGCCCTGGTGGTGGTATTGCTGGCCGTCAGCCCTGAACGACGTTCAGGTTGAACGACGCGGTGACCTCGGGGTGCAGCTTGATCTTCACCGGGTAGGTGCCGGTCGACTTGATGTGACCGGGAACCTCCAGCCGGCGCCGGTCGAGGACCGGACCGCCAGCGCCCTTGACGGCGTCGACGATCTCGGCCGGGGTGACCGAGCCGAAGAGCCGCCCGCCGTCACCGGCGCGGGCCTTCAGGTTGACCTTGAGGCCCTCGAGCTGACCCTTGACCTCGTTCGCGTGGTCGAGGTCGCGGATCTCGCGGGCCCCACGGGCCCGCTTGATGACCGTGACCTGCTTTTCCGCGCCCTTGGTCCAGGCGATCGCGAAGCCCTGCGGCAGCAGGTAGTTACGGCCGAAGCCGTCCTTGACCTCAACGATGTCGCCCGGGGCACCGAGGCCGGACACTTCCTGAGTCAGGATGATCTTCATATCGGTGCCTCCTCTCAGCGGGTGGTGGCCGTGTAGGGCAGGAGCGCCATCTCACGGGCGTTCTTGACCGCACGGGCGATCTGACGCTGCTGCTGCGAGGTCACGCCGGTCACCCGACGAGCGCGGATCTTGCCGCGATCGGAGATGAACTTGCGCAGCAGCGCGGTGTCCTTGTAATCGATGTAGGCGATCCCGTCCTTGTCGAGCGGGTTCACCTTCTTCTTCGGCTTGCGCAGTGCCGCAGCCTTGGCCGTTGCACGTGCTCCTGGTTTGCGATCGCGAGCGCTAGGCGCCATTAGAACGGTGGCTCCTCGTCAAAATTGGCGCCCGAACCGGCACGCGCGGGAGAGGGAGCGGCCGAAGCCCAGGGGTCGTCGAAGTTGCCTCCGCCGCCACCCTGGTTGCCACCACCACCGCCACCGAAGCCGCCACCGCCACCGCCGGAGCGGGACATCTTCTGCACCTTCGCCGTGGCGTAGCGCAGCGACGGGCCGATCTCGTCGACCTCAAGCTCGATGACAGTGCGCTTCTCACCCTCGCGGGTCTCGTACGACCGCTGACGCAGCCGGCCCGACACGATCACCCGGGCGCCACGCTGCAGCGACTCGGCGACGTGCTCGGCGGCCTGCCGCCACACGGTGCATGCGAGGAACAGCGGCTCGCCGTCCTTCCATTCGTTCGTCGCCTTGTCCATGAAACGGGGCGTCGAAGCGACTCGGAACTTGGCGACCGCAGCCCCGGAGGGGGTGAACCGCAACTCGGGGTCATCGGTCAGATTGCCGATGACCGTGATGGTGGTGTCTCCTGCCATGACCATCTCCTCGCGCACTCAGCGTCTCGTCGTACAGGCTCGCAGAGCCGTACGACAGAGTCGCGGAGGCTGATCCGGACGAACCGGGGGGTTTGAAGGCTTAGCGCATTTCCGGTCGGATGACCTTGGTGCGCAGCACGGACTCGTTGAGCCGGAGTTGACGGTCCAGCTCGGCCACCGCAGCAGGCGTGGCCTGCAGGTCGATGACGGCGTAGATGCCCTCGGCCTTTTTGTTGATCTCGTACGCGAGGCGCCTGCGGCCCCACACGTCGGTCTTCTCAACCGAGCCACCCGCGGTCCGAATCACGTTCAGGTACGTGTCGAGCGACGGTGCGACGGTGCGCTCCTCGAGGCTGGAGTCGAGGATGACCATTAGTTCGTAGTGACGCAAGACGTGCTCACCTCCTGTGGGCTAAGCGGCCACGGTCCTTCCGTGGCAGGAGGTCTTGTGTCGCCGCCCGCACGTGCCGGGGGATCCCGGCCGGACGCGGACAACCTGACCAGGATACCCGGTCCAGACGATCAAGTCAGGGGTGGTCGGGCCAGCGCCCGGAACGCGTTGACGGGGGCCGCCGGCCGACCATCACTGGTCGGTGGCGAGCCCCCGTCAACGAGGCCGCGGAGCGTCCCGTCCGCATTCCTTGGGTGGGACCTGGGGAGGAACGACCACACCGATGAGGTTGGACCGAAGACGCCCCGCGGAGCTTTATCGTGTTGTTACCTGACGATACAACGGCTCTCGTCCCTTGTCGGGGGAAATAGCACAATTATCCGAGATTCTTCATCGGCGTACGTCTGGTGTCTCGAAGGGCCGCCCCCGCCCCGCCGGGCCGCGAGACGGGGGTGACCTCGCTGACGATCCGGCGGTCGTACGCGGCGCTCACGCCGCCTGCGGTATCGACGCTGATCGCCGGTTTCACTCCATCAACGATCGCCGGTTCGGCCGGTGACGCGACGGGCGACGACACCGCACCGGCCGTCACCGCGCCCGTCGGGGGCGCGACGTAGGCTCGCTCCCATGCGTATCGGAGCCCACGTCGATTCGGCCGACCCGCTGGCGGAGGCATCAGCCCGGTCCGCCGACACCGTGCAGTTCTTCCTCTCCGACCCGCAGGGGTGGAAGGCGCCCAAGCCGCGGGAGGACGCTGAGCGGCTACGCGCGGCCGAGGTCGACCTCTACGTGCACGCGCCGTACGTCATCAACGTGGCAACCCTCAACAACCGCATCCGGATCCCCAGTCGCAAGCTGCTGCTCGGCCACGCGACAGCCGCCGCCGCGATCGGTGCCAAGGGCCTGATCGTCCACGGTGGGCACGTCAACGCCGGTGACGACCTGGCGGTCGGCTTCGACAACTGGCGCAAGACATTCGCGTACGCGGCAGACTCCGGCGGCTTCGGTGTGCCGGTCCTGATCGAGAACACCGCCGGAGGTGACAACGCGTGCGCCCGCCGGTTGGACGCGCTCGCCCGGCTCTGGGACGCCATCGGCGACCACGAGGTCGGCTTCTGCCTGGACACCTGCCACGCGCACGCCGGCGGCGAGGAGCTGCTCGGGCTGGTCGACCGGGTCAAGGCAATCACCGGGCGCATTGATCTGGTGCACGCCAACAACTCCAAGGGCGCGTTCAACTCCGGCCAGGACAGGCACGACAACCTGGGCGGCGGGACGATCGACCCGGAGTTGGTCGTGGCGGTGATCCGCGCCGCCGGGGCGCCGGTGGTCGTCGAGACCCCGGGCGGCGTGGCCGGTCAGGCCGCCGATATCGACTTCCTCCGCCAGCAGGTCGGAGCGGAGCGCCCGCCAGCATGACGACCGGACAGCACGGGGCCGGGAACGCCACGGACAGCGCCGCCGACGACGGTCCGGCGAAGGACGCCACGCCCAAGGACGCCACGCCCAAGAGCAGCACACCCCAGAGCAGCGCGGCCAAGAGCGGCGCACCCCAGAGCGGCGCGGCCAAGAGCGGCAAGACCAGGGACGCCACGCCCAAGAGCAGTAAGGCCAACAGCGGCAAGGCCAAGGCCGACACGGCGAAGAGCAGCGCGCCCAGCAGCGGCAAGACCGAGGACGACACGGCGAAGAACGAGACCGCGAGGAACGGCGCCGGGAAAGACCGCGCGACCGAGGACGACACGGCCGAGGGCGGCGCGTCCTCCGACAAGGGCAAAGCCGAGAAGGCCACGGCCGACAAGGACGCGAGCAACAAGAACGCCATCAAGACCGACGCAGCCAAGACGGACGCAGCCAACACCGACGCGACCAAGACCGACGCAGCCAAGACGGACGCGGCCAAGACCGACGCAGCCAACACCGACGCGACCAAGACGGACGCAGCCAAGACGGACGCGAGTGAGAAGGCGGGCGACGCCGACGGTCAGGACAAGGCCGACGGCAAGGTGAAGCCGGAAGCCGAGCGGTGGGTCGCGTTCGCCTCCGCGCCGGAGCCGGTGCCCAACCGGTTCAGCCGGGCCCTTCGCGCGGTCGGCCGGTCGGTCGGCCGGTTCCTGGTCCACGAGTGGACCCTGGCCAGCCTGGCGGTGCTGGCGCTGGCCGCGCTGATGACCTGGCCGACGCTGCGCTATCCGCGCTACACGCTTCCCCAGGACTACTGGGATCCGAGCCTGCAGGCCTGGCAGATGGCGTGGTCCGGGCACATCCTGCTGACCGAGCCGGCGCGGCTGTGGCAGTCCAACACCTTCTTCCCCGAGCTGTGGAGCTTCGCGTTCTCCGACACGCTGCTCGGTTACGCCCCGGCCGGGATGCTCGGGAGCGGGCCCGAGGACGCGGTGCTGCGCTACAACATCATGTTCGTGTTGGCGCACGCGCTCGCGACGTTCGGGGCGTACGCGCTGGCCCGGCAAATGGGCTCGGGCCGGATCGGCGCGGCCGTCGCGGGGGTCGCCTACGCCTACGCGCCGTGGTTGCTGGCCCAGGCGGGGCACCTGCACGTGCTGTCCAACGGTGGCATCCCGCTTGCCCTGGCGATGCTGGCGCGCGGGCACGGCTGGTCGCTGCGGTACGGCTACCGGCCGGAACGGCGACACGATGGTTGGGTCTACGCCGGTTGGCTGGTGGCGGCCTGGCAGATCAGCCTCGGCTTCGGTATCGGCCTGCCGTTCGCGTACTTCCTGGCCGGCGCGGTGGTGGTCACTGCCGTCCTGTTCCTCGTGCGGCGGCTCCGGACTGGTCAGCCCGTGCCGTTCGGTCGCCGGCTGTTCGTCGCCGACGTGGTCGGCGGCGTGTTCTTCGCCGGCGTGGGTCTGCTGATGGCGTACCCGTACTTCATGGTGACCGAGCTGCACCCGTACGCCGAACGTTCGATCGACGACATTCGCATGTACTCGCCGCCGGCGTCGGGTTTCGTGACCGCGCCCGCCGAGTCGTGGGTCTGGGGTGGGTTGCACGAGGGCGCCCGCGCGGCTCTGCCGTGGCATGCGGAGATGACGCTGCTGCCGGGCTTCGTGCTGTACGCGCTGGCCGCCGGCGGCCTGTTCTTCTCGGTCTGGCGGCTGCGGCAACGGTTGCTGCTGCTCGCCGGGGTGCTTGTGACGATGGTCTTCGCGATGGGCACCCGTTTCTTCGACGGCACTTTCACCTACGGGCTGCTGTTCGAGCACGCGCCGGGCTGGAACGCCCTGCGTACCCCGGGTCGGTTGATGCTCTGGACCACGTTGCTGCTGGCGCTGCTCGCGGCGGGCGCGGTCACCGCCCTCACCGACCGGGTCCGCGATGTGGCCGCGCAGCGGATCCCGTCGTGGCCGGGGCCGTGGCTGCGGCTGGCCACCCTGTTGCCGCTGCTGCTGGTCGCCGTCGAGGGCCTGAACAGCACTCCGCATCCGGTGGTGCCGACCCAGCCGGCGGCGATGCGCACGGCCGAGGGGCCACTGCTGGTGCTGCCCAGCAACCAGAGCCTCGACCAGCACGTGATGCTCTGGTCGACAAGCGGGTTCCCCGACGTGGTGAACGGTGGCAGCGGCTTCACGCCCCGCCAGCTCGACGAAGTCCGCCGCGTGAGCCAGTCCTTCCCGAACCAGACAAGCGTCGACTACCTGCGGACGTTGGGCGTCCGCACGGTGGTGCTGCTGCGTGGTCAGGTGGCGGGTACGCCGTGGGAGATCACCATCGACGCACCCGTCGAGTCGCTCGACATCACCCGTCAGGAGGTCGGTGACGCCGTGGTGTACCGGCTCTGACGCTTGTCCCGACGGCGGGGTTTGTGGGGGAGCCCGACCGGCTCCGGGCGGTCAGGCTTGATCCCTGCGCCGGTCGGGCTCCCCCACAAACCCTGACCTGGTCGGCCGCGTCCGGCCTTGGGGGTCAGGTGGTGGTTGCGGGTTCGGGTTCGGCTGCGGAGCTGTTCTCGCGGCGGCGCCATCGGTCCAGCCAGGGCGCATCCGGCGCGCCGTCGAGCACGCCACCGTCCGGGTCGTCGGCGTAGGTGGCCCGTACCGCGTCCTGCTCGGGGTGCAGGATCTCCCGGACGACAAGCACGCAGAGCACCACGACGGTTGCCAGTCGCAGCGTCGAGGCCAGCACGAACACACCTTCGGGGAAGACCGGGCGGCTGGTCGCCGCGCCGAGCAGCTCACCGTAGAAGGCGACGAAGTAGCAGACCTCGGCGAGCTGCCAGGCCAGGAAGGCTCCCCATTTCGGCCGGGCCAGCACCACAAGCGGCAGCAGCCAGAGCACGAACTGCTGCGACCAGACCTTGCTGAAGATGAGGAACGCGGCGACCACCAGGAAGGCGAGCTGGGCGAGTCGTGGCCGGCGCGGCGCCCGCAGCGCCAGCACGGCCACGCCGAGGCAGGCCAGCCCGAAGAGGGCGTACGAGACGATGTTGAGGGTGGGGATGTTGGCGTTCAGCCACTCGAACGGGCCCTGCCGGCCCGAGTTGGTGCCGATCTTGCCGTCGAGGTAGCGCCCGATGTACCAGAGCGTGCCCCAGTCGATGGGCCGGGTCGTGTTGAGTTCGAAGAACCGACCCCAGTTCTCCGGGTACGCCCGCGCGGGCTGCAGGTTCACAAGCACCACTGCGACTATCGCCGTGCCGATGGCGGTGAGCGCGGCGCGGAGCCGATTGGCCCGCAGCGCCAGGATGAGGATCGGCCCCAGCAGGAACAGTGGCCAGAGCTTCGCCGCACCGGCGAGGCCGAGCAGCACGCCGGCCACCGCCGGTTGTCGCCGAGCCCAGGCCAGCAGGCCGAACGCGGCGAGGCCGATGGCGAGCAGGTCCCAGTTGACGGTGGCGGTGAGCAGCAGCGCGGGGGCGAGCGCGAACAACGCGGCGTCCCAGGGTCGTCGTCGGCGCAGCGCGAGGATCACCGCCACCGTGGCCACCGCAAGCGCGCCCAGCACGAGCGCGTTGAGGTTGTAGAACCACTGGGCCTGGTTGATGGTCGGGTCGCCGTCGCCGATGGCGTGCACCGGCAGGCCGAGTGCCCCCATGAAGTAGCCGGTCAACACCGGGTACTCGACGGGGTGGTCACGGTAGGGCACCTTGCCCTCGTTGAGCCCCTCGGCGTAATAGAGGGCGAGCACGTCGGTGTAGCAGAACCGGTTGTACTGGACGTTGTTCTGCCAGGCGCCGTCCTGGCACGGCGATTTCTGCACCCAGTGCAGGGCGAGCGCGAGACAGGTAAGCGCCAGGACGATCCGGGCGGCGGTCCAGAACCGACGCTCGGAGCCGGTCGGCCGGTCCAGCGCCGTCGCGTGGTCGCCGAGCGGCCCGCCGATGGCGCCGGAGAGGCCGCGGACGAACCCGTCGGAGCGGGACGGGTGGTCGGTGGTTCCGGCGTCGTCGATGCCGGGCGTCGACTGGGTGCTCATGAAAAGGCATCCTGCCGTACGACGGGGGTGTGCGTCCCGCCCCCGCCACGGAGATCCGGGTACTGAAACGCCGCCGCCGGCCGGACAGGTCGTCCGGCCGGCGGCGGCGTGGTGGTGAAGCTGTGCAGGGTTAGTCCCGGTTGGACGGAGGCAGGCTGGGTAACAGTCCGCCCCCGTTGCCGCCGTTGCCGCCGTTGCCGGGCCGACCGGGCCCGCCCGGAGTGTTACCGCCGGCGTTGCCGTCGGTACGCGGGCAGAACGGGTTGGTCAGCGGGTCGCAGGGCTGCCCGCCGCCCGGCCCACCCGGCCCACCGGGAAGACCCGGGATGTTCGTCGGCGGCGGTGGGGGTGGTGCGTCACCGTTGCCGGATTCTGGGTCGCCGACGTTCGCCGCCGGCGGGAAGTCGACCTTCGGCTTGCCCTTCAGCGCCTCGTTCATGAACCGTTCCCAGATGTCGCCAGGGAGGTTCGCGCCGCTGACCTTGCGCTTGTCCTTGAGGATGAGTGGCTTCCGGTCCTTCACGTTGCCCACCCACACCGCAGTGGCCAACTGCGGGGTGTAACCGATCATCCAGGCGTCGCCGTTGTCACTGCTGTCGCCCTTGAGCTCCCAGGTGCCGGTCTTGGAGGCTGCCTTGCGACCGTCGTCGAGCCGGTGGTTGACCGCGGCCGGGTAGTCCTTCAGCACGGACGTCACGTCATCGACTACGGCCTTGTCGATTCTCCGCTTCGAGTCGAGCTTCTCGCTGTAGACCTTGTCCCACTTACCTGTGTTCGGGTTCTGCTTCTCCACCGAGTACAGGAAGTGGGCCTTGTTGTAGACGCCGCCGTTCGCGAATGTGGCGACCCCGTTGGCGTGGTCCAGCACCGTGATCGGGTACTGCCCATAGCCGACCACGTTGAAGAACGGCTCCGGCGTGATGTCCTTCGGGTCGGCCTTGGTCAGGTCGTACGCCTTCGCCGGGTTGGTGTCCGTGCGCCACATGGTGGTGACGCCGGCCTGCTTGGCCATGTCCACGACCTTGTCCGCGCCGATGTCCTCGGTGACGTAGTAGAACGGCACGTTCAGGGACTTGAGCGTGGACACCTTGAGCGTGCAGGAGTTACCGCAGGAGGGGTTGTCGACGCCGGCGTTGCTGACCTTGAACTTGGTGCCTTCCGGCGTGAAGGCCTTGCCCTTCCACCGAGACTCGAGCGACTTCTTCTCCTTGAGCGCGGCCGCCAAGGTATAGATCTTGAAACTTGAGCCAGGCGAGTGGCCGCCGCTGATCGCCCCGCTGGAGTCGGTGTTCTTGCCGGCGTAGTCGGTGCCGGTGCCGTTGTCACCGCCGTAGTAGGCGAGCACCCGACCGGTGGTGGGGTCGATCGCCACCACTGCGGCCATGAGGTTGGCCGGCTGGCCAGCCAACTCGGAACCCTTGGACTTGCGCTGGGCCGTCTCGACCGCCGCCGCCTGCATCTTGGTGTCGACGGTGGTCCGGATGCGATAGCCGCCGGCCATCAGCGCCTGGGAACACCGCGGCTTCGTGTCGGTCACCTCCGTATCCTTCTCGACGCACAGGCCCCGGTCCCGCATCTCTTCCCGGACGTAATTGATCACGTTGCCGTACGGCGTGTCGACGCCGAAGTCGACGCCGATGCCGCCCTTCTTCGGGGCCTTGATGGTCTTCGGGTATTCGGTGGGCCGCTCGGGCTTGCCGGGCACACCCAGCCAGCCCTCCTTGACCATGCCGTCGATCACGTAGTTCCAGCGATCCTGGGCGGCGGTCGGGTTGATAGCCGGGTCGTACCCCTGGTGGGTCGAACTGGGCTCCGGTTGCTTGATCAGCGACGCGAGCACCGCGCCCTCATCCGGCTTGAGGTTCTTCACCGACTTGCCGAAGTAGGTCTGCGCCGCCGCCTCGATGCCGTACGCGCCGCGGCCGAAATAGATCACGTTGAGGTAGTGCTGCATGATCTGCGGCTTCGTGTACTCGTCGTTGAGCTTCGAGGCGAGGATCGCCTCCTTGACCTTCCGGGCGTAGGTGTCGTCCTTCAGGTTGTCGTAGGCGTTGCGCGCGTACTGCTGGGTGATGGTGGAGGCACCCTGCTTGTCACCGCCGGAAAGGTTGTTCCATCCGGCACGGGCAATGCCCTTGTAGTCCACACCGGAGTGCCGGTAGAAGTTCCGATCCTCCGCCGCGGCCACCGCGTCCTGCACCCACTGCGGGATCTGGTCGATGGTCACCAGGGTGCGGTTCTGATCGCCCACCTTGGCGATGATCGTCTTGTTGTCGAAGGCGTACAGGGTGGTCGCCTGCGGCGGGGTGATCTCATCCGGGAGCACCACGTTTGTCGAGTAGTAGGTGAACCCGACCACGCCGATGCCGGCGAGCATGATGAAGACCGCGAACCCGGCGATCAGCAGGTTCATCCGCTTGCGCTTCTTGGCGCGTGCCGAGCCCGCGTCACCCGCACCACGACCGCCCCGACCCGGACCGTTCGGCCCGCCTGGGCCACCCGGGCCACCGGAGGCCGGGGAGACGCGCGCTCGGGCGACCGCGGCACGGCCACCGACCGACGCCGAGCCGACGCTGGCACGGCCTGCCGAGGCGGCACCGACGGAAGCGCTGCCGACCGTGGCCCGGCCGGCGGGAGCGCCCGGCGCCGGGGACACGGGCACCGAGGCACGGCCCGCGCCGGCACGTCCGGCGGGAGCGCCCGGTGCCGGCGACACCGGCACCGAGGCACGACCGGTCCGACCTGGCGTGGCCGGACCCACCGAGGCGGACCCGGCGGCGCCGCCGCGCGGTGGCACCGAGGCCGAACCACCCACCGAGGCGCGACCACCGGCAGCCCGGGGTGTCACCGGGGCCCGGCCGGGAGGCGCCGCTGGCTCCGAGGGGGACCAACCGCCTGCGCGGGAGTCACCGCCGGGTCGGCGGTACGCGTCGTCCGTGCCCGGTCCGGGGTCACCGTCCGGGCCCGGGTACTGGGCCCGCCCGCGCGCAGAACTGGGATCGCCGTACGAGTTCATTCCTCACACCCTGCCGGTCGCGGTGGAGCGCGACAGCGCCGCCACCGGGTTGCCGTGAGTTGCTTCACCCGGGACGCCGGCACGAGGGTGCCGATTCACCGGGGCCATTGCAGTATCAATCGGGCCAATCGGACCAACGAGCGGTCGGCCGTCCCGGGTCATGTCTACGGCCCCGGGGCCGGTCCAACCAGCTGAGATCACCGTTGCGCCTCTCGCCTCCGCCGACCCACGCCCTCGGCGGCCGCCACGTCCTGCTCGTGAGCGCTGTCGCCGTCGCCAGTGAGACCGTCCCGGCCGAGCAGGTACTGCTCGACGAGATGGTTCCAGTCACAGCCGAGGCACACCTCCACCACGAAGACCTGGAACTCACGCAGCGTCATCGCCAGCACGGGCAACTCGACAAGTGTCCGCGCCTGCCCGGCTGACTGCTTGAGTTCGTCCCCGTAAATGTAATGGACGAGGGTCAGATTCTCGCTGCGACAGATCGGGCAGCGCCGCTCCGTCGGCTCGCCATGGAACCGGGCAGCGTTCTTCAGGTACGGCGATGCGTCGCAGACGTCGTACGTGCCGACCCGGCCGGCCAGAAGCTCACGCAGCACTGCTCGCTTCTGAAGCGAGTAGTCGACGACCTGGCGCTGCGTACGCATGCCGAGAAGGGTACGCGGTCCGGCTCGACCAGGCGACCACGGTCACGATCCGTGACGACGGGAACCCGGAACGAGGGTTTGCCCTGGCTTCGCCGAACCGCTAACGTGCGATGTATCGGTCCGATACATCGCGGCGGTTACTGCTCCGCGCCGGGGGTAAGAGAGGGTGGCCCGTGCTCGATCTCGCCATCCTCGGCCTCCTGCAGGAGTCTCCGATGCACGGCTATGAGCTGCGCAAGGAGCTAACGGCCAAACTCGGTGCGATCCGGGCGGCGATCAGCTACGGCTCGCTCTATCCAACGCTACGCAGGTTGCAGGCGGCCGGATGGATCACCGAGGCCGCTGAGACACCCGTCACCGCCGAGGAGGTTCCCGCGCTGACCAGCCGACGAGGTCGGGTGGTCTACAAAATCACCGCGGAGGGCAAGGAACGCTTCGCCCAGCTGATCGCACAGGCCGGGCCCGAGACCTACGACGACACGGGTTTCGGAGTGCACTTCGCGTTCTTCGCCCGGACCGACCAGGCGACCCGACTACGCATTCTGGAGGGTCGCCGCCGCAAGATCGAGGAACGTCGCGAAGGGCTTCGCGACGTGCTGGGCCGGGCGGCCGAGCGCCTCGACGCTTACACCCTGGAACTGCAGCGCCACGGCCTTGACGCCTGTGAGCGTGAGGTCCGCTGGCTGGAGGAGCTCATCGCCAACGAGCGCTCCGGCCGAGCCCCGACAGTCCCGCAAACCGGGACGGCCGGTGGCCGACGAGAAGACAACAGCCCGCCTCCACCTGGAGAGACCAGGAAAGAGCGGCCGTGACAGAGAAGAAGGAGGCAGACGCTATGGGCTCCGTCCGCGTCGCCATCGTCGGTGTGGGTAACTGCGCCTCGTCCCTGGTTCAGGGCGTCGAGTACTACCGGAACGCCGACCCGAACGACCGCGTCCCGGGTCTCATGCACGTCACCTTCGGCGACTACCACGTCTCTGACGTTGAGTTTGTCGCGGCGTTCGACGTCGACGCCAAGAAGGTGGGCATGGACCTCGCGGAGGCGATCGTCGCCAGCGAGAACAACACAATCAAGCTCTGCGACGTACCGCCGACCGGCGTGTCCGTGCAGCGCGGTCCGACCTTCGACGGTCTGGGCCAGTACTACCGCGAGATCGTCGAGGAGTCCGACGCCACGCCCGTCGACGTGGCGCAGGCGCTGCGCGACGCGCAGGTCGACGTCCTCGTCTGCTACCTGCCCGTCGGTTCCGAGCAGGCCGCCAAGTTCTACGCCCTGGCAGCGATCGAGGCCGGCTGCGCGTTCGTCAACGCCCTGCCCGTCTTCATCGCCTCGGACCCGGAGTGGGCGCAGAAGTTCACCGACGCTGGCCTGCCGATCGTCGGTGACGACATCAAGAGCCAGGTCGGCGCCACGATCGTGCACCGCGCCCTCGCGAAGCTCTTCGAGGACCGCGGCGTCGAGCTGCTGCGCACGTACCAGCTCAACTTCGGCGGCAACATGGACTTCATGAACATGCTGGAGCGCAAGCGGCTGGTCTCGAAGAAGATCTCGAAGACCCAGTCGGTCACCTCGCAGATCCCGCACGAGATGAGCAAGAGCGACGTGCACATCGGCCCGTCGGACCACGTGCCGTGGCTGGACGACCGCAAGTGGGCGTACATCCGCCTGGAGGGTCGTTCGTTCGGTGACACCCCGCTGAACGCCGAGCTCAAGCTCGAGGTGTGGGACTCGCCGAACTCGGCAGGCGTCATCATCGACGCCGTCCGCGCCGCGAAGATCGCCCTGGACCGGAAGATCGCCGGCCCGATCCTGTCGGCGTCGTCGTACTTCATGAAGTCCCCGCCGGTGCAGTACGCCGACCACGACGCCCACCAGGCCGTCGAGGAGTTCATCGCCGGCGAGGTCGAGCGCTGACCCGCTGAGCAGCAAGCACGGCCGAGGGCCGGGTCCACACGGACCCGGCCCTCGCCACGTTCAGCTCGACATCTCCAGGTACGGCGACAGCCGCAGCGCCAACTCGTCGATGGAGTCGACCTCGCCACTGACCAGCGCGTCGGTCAATGCCATCCGCTCCTTCGCCGGCATGTTGAGGACAAAGCCGGCCCGCCCCAGGAAGACCGTCATCGCTGCCCAACCAAGTCCGGCGTTCCAGACATCGAGTGGTCGCCACATCATCAGGCCATGCAGAAGCGCTGCGGACTTGTCGAGGACCGTCGGATAGACGGCCCGCCCCACCAACCGCGCATGGGGGCGCGCCGCCGCCGCGACGAGGATCCCCGCATCGCGTACGCGGCTCTCTGGCCCGGTCCACTCCGCGAGAAGGGTCAGCAGATCCTCCGCATCTGGCCAAGCCTGGGTCACCGCTCGCCCAGCATCTCGAAGAACTTGGCGTCCTCGGCGAACACCTTCCGAGCTGCCTGGCGGGTCCATTCGTCGCGATCGTGGCGGTCCAGGTATGCCTGAATCGCCACTTCCACGGTCTTGTGCATCGAACGCTGCTCGGCCTCGGCAAGCTCCTTGAGGCGCTGTTCGACTTCGGGCTTGAGGGTCAGCGTGAATGCCATACCAAAGTTGTATAACCCTGCTCGGTGAGCGTCAACCAGCGGACCAGGCGTGTCGCAGCGCGACCCCGGCCTCCAGCTCCAGCAGCTTGACCTTGCGGGGCAGACCGCCACCGAAACCGACCAGCTTGCCGCCCGCGCCGACGATCCGGTGACACGGCACGATCACCGGGACCGGGTTGCGGTTGCAGGCCACACCAACCGCCCGTGCCGCCCCGGGGTCACCGACCAGGCGCGCCACCTCGCCGTACGTCAACGTCTCGCCGTACGGAATACGGGTCATCTCCCGCCACACCGCCCGCTCGAAGTCGGAGCCCCGTGGCATCGACACCGGAATGGTGAACGCGGTCAGCTCACCGGCGAAGTACGCCCGCAGTTCGGTCACGGCCTGCCGGGACGCCGCGTCGCCGGGCTCGTCGACCGCTGCCTCGACCCGGCCGAAGGCGGCACCGCAGACGTTCGTGCCATCGGTGGCGACGGAGAACTCGCCGATCGGTGAGTCGAGCACGGTCCAGCGCATCCACCCATTGTCCCTGCCGCGGGCTTCCTCGCCGGCACGGCTACCAGCGTCGGGCCGAACGCCACTCCTCGGCTGCCCGGATCGCCTCTTTCGCCACGGCCCGTTCGGCGCGGGTTCGGTCGCGGTCGCGGAAGCCCAGGTAGAGCTTGCGCCCGGCGTAGAAGGGGAGCAGCAGAGCCGCGTAGAAGACCGTGACGTTTTCGTCGTTGGAGCTGAGCAGGTAGTAGGCGTAGTAGCCGGCGAGGGCACCACCGATACCGGCCAGTACCCGGTCCACCCGGGAGGTGGTGGCGAACGAGGTGACCGCGACACCCAGCAGCACGACCGCGGTCAGCGCCAGGCTGACGATGTAGAAGATGACCACGATGTTCGGGATGATCGGGACGGCCACGGGCAGGTCCTCTCGATGCGTGTTGACCGGGACGATCTGCCGGCGGCGCAGAAGATAACTCGCCCAAGCCGTCGGCGCTGCCCCGTTTTCGATCAACACCAACGGAAGATTATCTTCGCGTCCCACCGGACCGTTGGACCTTGCGGGACATCGATACTGTGCAGGTCGTGGCCACGGGGACGCTCATCTTTCTGCTCATCGGCGCGGCAGGCGTCGGGGTGCTGGTGCTCGCCCTGATCGGCACCGAGCTGTTGCATTTCGGGCACGTCAACGTGGACGGGCCGGCCTCGACCGAGGCGGTGGCGGGCTTCGCCGGCGCATTCGGGTTCGGCGGGGCCATCGTCAACGAACTGCTCGGTGCGCGTACACCGGGAATGATCGCGGGCGCGGCAGCCGCCGGCCTGGTCGCCGCCGTGCCCACCGCTTGGTTGGCGGCCCGGCTGAGCCGGGCGGCGCGGAACATGCGCACCGACCCCACCCCCACCCGCAACGACCTGGTCGGCGCACTCGGCCTGGTGGTGACCCCGGTGCCGGTCGACGGTTACGGCGAGGTCCGGGTACGCGTCGCCGGCCAGCCGGTCAAGCTCAACGCCCGCGCCGACAAGCCGATCCCGGTCGGCGCCCAGGTCTTCGTCGTGCAGGCGCTCAGCGAGACAAGCGTGCACGTCGAGACCTACTGACTCCTCCTCGAAGACAGGACTTCTTCATGCCCTTGCTGATCGCCGTCGGCGGTGCCGTTCTCCTCGTGCTCATTCTGGTGTTCTTCGTCCTCTCCCGGATCAAGGTGGCCGGGCCCAACGAAGCGTTCATCGTCACCGGCCGTAAGGGCCGTACCACCCACACCGCCGACGGTGGCCGGTCCACCGACAACTCCGGGCAGAAGGTCGTGCTTGGCGCCTCGGTGTTCGTGCTGCCGGTGGTGCAGAAGCTCCAGTCACTCGACCTGTCCAGCCGGCGGATCGACGTCGGCATCCGGGGCGCGGTGAGCAAGCAGGGCATCCGCGCCGACCTGCACGGCGTGGCGATCGTGAAGGTCGGCGGGACCGAGGACGCCATCCGTGCCGCCGCGCAGCGGTTCCTGCACCAGCAGGACGAGATCGACAACTTCACCCGGGAGGTGCTGGCCGGCGCGCTGCGGTCGATTGTCGGCCGGCTCACCGTCGAGGAGGTCATCCGGGACCGGGCGGCGTTCGCCAACGCGGTGGCCGAGGAGGCCGAGCACTCGATGACAAACCAGGGGCTGGTGCTCGACACCTTCCAGCTCCAGGACATCCTCGCTGAGGGTTCGTACCTCCAGGACCTGGGTCGGCCCGAGGCGGCCCGGGTGCTCAAGGACGCGGCGATCGCCGAGGCGCGGGCCCGGCAGCAGGCCGAGCAGGAGCGGCTGCTCGCCGAGGAGGCCATCGCCGAGGCGAACCGGAACCTGGCTCTGAAGCAGGCAGGCATCCAGGCCGAGATCGACGCGGCGAAGGCGAAGTCGGCCGCGGCCGGGCCGCTGGCCCAGGCGGAACGGGACCAGGCGATCCTGTCCGAGCAGCAGAAGGTGGCCGAGCGCAACGCCGAGCTCAAGCAGCGCCAACTGGACACCGAGGTGCGCAAGCCTGCCGACGCCGCCCGGTACAAGGTGGAGCAGGAGGCCGAGGCTTCCCGCGCTGCGGCGGTGCTGAGCGCGGACGCGCAGCGGCAGGCGGTCATCGCCGCCGCGCAGGCCTCCGCCGAGCAGGCCCGCCTCACCGGTGAGGGCGAACGGGCCCGCCGGGCCGCGCTGGCCGAGGCGAACGCGATCGAGGGCGCCAAGGAGGGTGAGGCCGAGCAGCGTCGACGCTCGGCGATCGCCGAGGCGGTCGAGCGGGAGGGCGCGGCCGAGGCCGCCGCGATCCTGGCCCGAGGGCAGGCCGAGGCCGACGCGATGGCGCGCAAGGCCGAGGCGTTCGCGGCGTACGGCGAGGCAGCCGTGCTGGACCTGCTGGTCAAGGTGCTGCCGCAGGTGGTCGAGGCGGCCAGCGCCCCGATCGGTGCGATCGACAAGATGACTGTCATCTCCACCGACGGCGCGTCGTCGCTGACGAAGTCGGTGGCCGGCAACGTGGCGCAGGGTCTTCAACTCGGCAGCGACCTGACCGGCATCGACCTGCCCGGCCTGCTGGCCCGGCTCGGCTCGGCGTCCAGCTCGGTCGCCAACGGCACGACGCCCAGCAAGACCGCAGCCGTGGACGGGTCGGCCGTCGAAACTCGCTGACGCGGAGAAGCCGTAGAGATCTTGGAAGGAGAGTGCCCCTCCGGGGGCGCTTTCCTTCCAAGATCTCTCGCTTAAGCCGTTAGTCGATCAGGCCTTCGGCGCGGGCCCAGCGCAGCAACTCCGCCTCGGCGGCGTCGCGGTCCAGCGGGCCGTGCTCCAGGCGCTGTTCCTTGAGGTGCTTCCAGGCTCGACCCACCACAGGTCCCGGCGGTACACCGAGCAACTCCATGATCGCGTTGCCGTCCAGGTCGGGGCGGACCCGGGCCAGGTCCTCCTCGGCCGCGATCCGGCCGATCCGATCCTCCAGCGCGTCATAGTCGGCGGCCAACTGGGCGGCCTTACGGCGGTTGCGTGTGGTGCAGTCCGAGCGGGTCAGCTTGTGCAGCCGAGGCAGCAGGTCACCGGCGTCGGCCACATAGCGGCGCACCGCCGAGTCGGTCCACTCGCCCCGCCCGTACCCGTAGAACCGCAGGTGCAGCGCGACAAGCGCGGTCACCTTCGCGGTGACCTCCTTGGGATAGCGCATGGCCTTCATCCGGGCCTTGGTCAGCCGGGCGCCGACCACCTCGTGGTGGTGGAAGCTGACCCGGCCATCGGGGGCGGCGGCCTTCGTCGCCGGCTTGCCGACGTCGTGCATGAGGGCGGCCATCCGCAGGATGAAGTCGCAGCCCTCCTCCTCGAAGGAGATCGCGTTCTCGACGACCGTCAGCGTGTGCTCGTAGACGTCCTTGTGCTGGGCGTGCTCGTCGATCTCCAGCTTCAGACCGGTCAGCTCCGGCAGGAACCGCTCGGCCAGCCCGGTGTCGACAAGCAGCCGTAGCCCGGTGATCGGATCGGCGCCGCAGAGCAGCTTTGTGAACTCGTCGCGGATCCGCTCGGCGGTGATCCGGTCCAGGTCGGCGGCCATCTCGCTCATCGCCACGTACACGTCCGGGTGCACGGCGAAGCCCAGTTGGGCGGCGAACCGTGCGGCCCGCAGCATCCGCAACGGATCGTCGCCGAACGACTCACGCGGGGTGCTGGGGGTACGGATCACCTTGGCCGAGATGTCGGCCAGCCCTCCGTGCGGGTCGGTGAACCGGTGCTCCGGCAGGCTGACCGCCATCGCGTTGATGGTGAAGTCACGCCGCTTCAGGTCCTCGTCGAGACTGGTGCCATAGGCCACGACCGGGTTGCGGCTGACCTGGTCGTACGACTCGGCGCGGAAAGTGGTGATCTCCAACCGGAGGCCGTCGCGCTGAGCGCCGATGGTGCCGAACTCCCGGCCGGTCTCCCAGATCGACTCGGCCCAGCCCTTGATGATCCGCAACGTCTCGTCGGGATGCGCGTCGGTGCAGAAGTCGAGGTCGTCGCCGAGCCGACCGAGCAGCGCGTCCCGCACCGAACCGCCCACCAGGTGCAACTCGTGACCGGCGCGCACGAACCGGCGGCCCAACTCGTCGGCGACCGGGGAGACCCGGAGTAGTTCGGCGACGGCGTTGCGCTGCGCGGCGGTGAGTTCGCGGCGGTCGGCGGCGTGGGGAGCGGAAGCTTCGGACATGGGATCCCCAGCCTATCGGGCCGGGGTGTGATCCGATCCGCCGGGCGCGGCCAACGGGTAGGGGTTGACTAAGGTCTGTGGAGTGCGGGTCGGTGCCGGCTCGACGTACCCCCTGGGAGGCTGGAGATGAGCGGCGGGCTCTACCGCAGCGCCAACGCCGCGCGCGACGGCGGGCCCGGAGCTGGCGGCCGCCCGGGAGACGGCGCCACATTCATCTCCGCCGAGCCGCTGAACCAGCCTGCGGTGGAGGCCACGGCCCCCCCGCCGGAGGTAGTCGCCGAAACCAGCGCCGCCGCGAACAGCGCGGTCATGGCGATCGGCAGCCTGGTAAGCCGGGGCACCGGCTTCATCCGGAACCTGATGATCGGTGCCGCCCTCGGCAACCTGATCGGCAACGCCTACACGACCGCCCAGTTCCTCCCCAACCAGGTGTACGAGTTCCTGCTCGGCGGGGTGCTGACAAGTGTGTTGATCCCGGTGCTGGTTCGTCGACGCAAGAGCGACGCCGACCGGGGTGAGGCGTACGCCCAACGGCTGCTCAGTCTCGCGGTGCTGGCGCTGGCCGCTGCGGCCCTGCTCGCTATGGCGTCAGCGCCTGTGCTGACCGCGATCTACGCCAGCGGCAAGGACAGCAACTACACCGACCTGGTCACACACCTGTCGTGGCTGATGCTGCCGATGCTGTTCTTCACGGGCGTCAGCGCGTTGATCGCCGCGGTGCTGAACACCCGGGGGCACTTCGCGGCGCCGATGTGGGCCCCCATCCTCAACAACCTGGTGGTGATCGGCACCTTCGGCCTCTACATCGTGGCCTTCGGGGCGAAGGGGTTGCAGCCCTCCGAGATGGGCGTCGGGCGGACGCTGCTGGTTGGTGGCGGCACCCTGCTCGGCGTGGCGGTACAGACCGCCGGGCTGCTGCCGGCGCTGCGCAAGGTCGGCTTCCGCTGGAAGTGGCGGTTCGACTTCCGTGAGTTGGGGCTGCGCGAGCTGGCCAAGCTCGGTGCCTGGATGTTCTGCTACGTGGCCGTCAACCAGCTCGGTCTCTTCGTGGTGGTAAACCTCCTCACCCGGGCCGCCGGCACGGACCAGGCCGGCATCCTCATCTACAACAATGTCTTCCTGCTGCTGATGATGGCGCACGGCATCATCGCCGTCTCGATCATCACCGCACTGATGCCCCGGATGGCCGCCGCTGCGGCCGACGGGCGCTTCCACGACGTCACCGCTGATCTTTCCCGGGGCGTCCGGATGGTGACAGCGGTGCTCGCGCCGATCGCGGTCTGTTACGCCGTGCTGTCCACCCCGATCTCGGTGGTGGTCTTCAGGTACGGAGCGTTCAGCGCCGAGAACGCGACGGCCACGTCCACAGTCCTACTGGCCGCCGCGCTCGCCCTGGTGCCGTTCGCGATCAGCCAGCTCTTCACCTTTGCCTTCTACGCGCTGCCGGACACCCGCACCCCCGCCCTGATCAACATCCCGGTGGTGGCGCTGCGAGTCGGAGTGCAGATCGTGCTCTTCGCCGCGTTCGCGGCACAGTTCGCGGCGGCCGGAATGATGATCGGTAACGCGGTCTCCTACCTGGCTGCGGCGATCGGCTCCGCCTGGCTGCTCCGGCCCCGGGTCGGCCGGATCGGGATGGGTGCCATCATGCGCACGATCGGCCGGGTCGTGGTCGCCGCTCTCGGCGCGGCGCTGGTCGGCTGGCTGGTGATCGCACTGCTGCCCGGCAACGACACGCCGAGCTGGACCGAGGCAGCGATCCAGCTCGTGGTGGGCGGCGCGGTGATCGGCGGGACCTACCTCGGGCTGGCCATGCTGCTGCGGATCGGGGAGATCACCGAGGTGGTCGGCATGGTTCGGCGCAAGCTCGGTCGCTGACCGTCACCTCGGAGGGGCGCACCCGCACGGACCGTGACTGCGGATCACCAGCCTGGGGACGCACCTGTGGATAACTCCGCGATTCGCCGGCCAGCAACCAGATCAGCCTGTGGATAACCAACCGTACGGCTGAGCCTGGCCGTCCGATCGGGGGGAACGCGCTCCCCCGGGCGGAAGCGCCAACCGCGCCTGGCCCCGGCGTCGATCACTTGTGGTGAAGCCGTAGATTGGTTAGTACATGTGCCAGCAACGTGGCTGACAACGGTCGTAACCGGACTACTTCCCGGGCTCCCGGGTTTCCGCCGGGTACGGCGGGAAGATGACATGTCGGAGAGACGGGCAACCCGGGTAAGGTCGCTCTCGACGGGTGCGGCGGCGCCGACGCTGGGCGTCGACACCGGTCGGCCGGTTCCTTCGACGGCAGAGCGGGAAGCCACATGCCCAGCAGTGCGGGTCCATCGATCGACACGATCACCGAGGGAGGACGGGTGACCCAGGTCGGCGAAGGTCAGGAGGCGGACGAGAGCGCTCCGCCAGTCATGACCTTCGGTGCTCCCACGGCCGGTGAGATCCTCGCCGAGCGGTACGAACTGGTCGAGCACATCAACAACGACAGCGCGGGTCGGCTGGTCTGGCGCGGGGTCGACGTCATCCTGCGCCGTCCCGTCGCGGTTGTGCTCCGCTACCCGGGTGGCGACTCCGCCACCGAAATGCTTCAGGCCGCCGTCGCGGCCAGCCGGGTCATCCACCCCAACCTCGTCGGCGTGTACGACGCCATCGACGAGGCCGACCGGGCGTACGTGGTCCGTGAGTGGGTGGACGGGCAGTCGCTGCGTGACCTCGCGGCCGAGGGCCCGCTGGACCCGGCCCGGGCCACCGCGATCGGCAACGCCGTCGCCAGCGCGCTCGCCGCCGTGCACGCCACCGGGATGGTGCACGGAAACGTGCACCCCGGCACCGTCATGATCAGTGACGAGGGTCGGGTGGTCCTGGCCGATGCGCGCACCGACGGCGCCGACAGCCAGGAGAACGACATCCGGGCGGTCGGCGGCGTCCTCTACTTCGCGCTGACCGGTCACTGGCCGCACACCGAGGCACCGCTGCACGGCGCCACCGCCGGCCACGGCCGGGCCGCCATCTCCGACGCCGTTCGGGACGCCGCCGGCACGATTGCGGCCCCCCGCCAGGTCCGGGCCGGCGTGCCCGCGTACCTGGACGACTTGACCATGGATCTGCTGGACGCCGAGATCGCTCCGCCCTCGTCCGATGTGCTCGCCGCCGAGTTGGCTCGGCTGGACGTGCCGACCGAGGAGGAGCACTACCTCGACACCAGCGGGCCGCTGCGGTTCACGGCCGAGACCGGGGAGGAGCCCTCCCCGCTGGCCGCCGCGGGTGGTCGCAAGGTCGCCATTGGCATCGCCGGCCTGCTGGCGGTCGCCCTTGTGGGTCTGCTCATCGGCATCAGCGCGCTCCGTGGCAACGACGAGGACCCGCAGGACAGCGCCGGTGCCGCGCCGACCGCCAGCGCGCCGGCCGGTGACGCCACCCCGGCCGCCGCCACGGTCCGCAACCTCGGCGTCCAGGGCATCCGGATCGTCGACCCGGACAGCAGCAAGCGGGACGAACTCGGCGGCGCCGACAAAATCATCGATGGCGACAACGACAAGGGTTGGGAGACCGACCGCTACCCGAACGCCACCTACGGCAACCTCAAGTCCGGCATGGGGGTCTGGCTGGACCTGGGCTCGCCGCACACGGTGAAGTCGGTGCAGGCCGTGCTCTCCGGTCGGGGTGCCACCGCGCAACTGCTCGCCGGCACCGCGACCTTCCCGTCGACCTCCAACGGCGACAAGCAGATGGTGGCGAACTACAAGACCGAGATCGGTGTGTTGAAGGAGCACGACGGCACCACGATGACCTTCAACGGTTTCAACGCCGACGAGAAGTACCGCTACCTGCTGCTCTGGTTCACCGAGTTGCCGCCCAGCGGCGACGAGGACGGCTTCCGGCTCGGAGTGCAGGAGATTACGGTCCAGGGTTCGTGAGCCGGGCAGCACGATCCCGGCGCCACCTCCGCCGGACGTGGTGATGGACGGGCGCGATGCGGCAACGGACCTTGAGCTGCTGCGCGCCCACGTCGCCGGCGACCGGGACGCCTTCGCCGAGTTGTTCCACAGGCACCGCGACCGGCTCTGGGCGGTGGCTCTGCGGACGCTCGGTGACCGCGAGGAGGCCGCCGACGCACTTCAGGACGCCCTGCTGTCGGCGCACCGGGCGGCCGGCCGGTTCCGGGGCGACTCCGCCGTCACGACCTGGCTGCACCGGATCGTCGTGAACGCGTGCCTGGACCGGGTCCGCCGCCGACAGGCGCACCCCACCGTTCCGCTGCCCGACGGCAACCGGTCCACGGACGGGTCGGGCACCGGTGGCATCGAGCCAGCGGCACCGGCGCACGACCACGACACCGCCCTGGTCGTCCGTGCCGCGCTCGCCGAGCTGCCCATCGAGCAACGGGCCGCCCTGGTGCTTGTGGATCTGCAGGGCTACCCGGTCGCCGAGGTGGCCCGCATCCTCGGTGTCGCCGAAGGGACGGTCAAGAGCCGGTGCGCCAGGGGTCGGGCCCGCTTGGCGGTGCTGCTCGGCCATCTCCGTCCGACGGCGTCGGCGGCCCGTCCGGATTCTGCCGACCCGGAACCGACCGGCGCGAACGCGGACGTGCCCGGCGTCACGGCGGGGAACCCGCGCACGGCCGAGGGCGTCGGATCGGGGTCGGGCCGCTACCGGCGGGACCCCAACCAGGAGGACACGTGACGACCGAGGAGTTCAGAGAGGTCGACACCGACCTGCTCGCCGACTACCTCGGCGGGGCGTTGGACGGCACGCCGCAGCAGGCGGAGATCGCCCGACTGGTGGAGGCCAACCCGGCCTGGGCGCAGGCGTACTCGCTGCTGGCCCCAGCGATCACGCAGGTCCACGCCGACCTGGCCCGGTGGGCCGAGCCTGCCCCGGAGCTGCCGCCCTCCGTCGCCGATCGACTCGCCGCCGCGCTGGCCGCGGCGGGTCCCCTGCCGAACGACGACCCCACAAGCGGAGAGCCGTCCGACGCCGCGACGCCGGTGATCCTGCCGACGCAGGGCGGCGGCGGTCGCCGACCCGCCGGGTCCTCCCCGGGCGAGGCGGGGCGTGGCATACCCGCCGGGCCGGGGCGCCGACAGCGCCGACAGCGGCGTTGGGCCCGGGGTGCCGCCCCGGTGGCCGCCGCGGCGGTGGCCGTCGTCGCGGTCGGCCTGGGTCTCACCCAACTGTCGAGGAACGCCTCGGACACCGCTGGCAGCGCCATGGACCGCCCGGCCAGCGCGCCCGAAGACACAGCGGCACGCACCACCGGGCCGGCGCTGCACAGCGGCACCGACTACACCCCGCAGACCCTCGCTCATGCCACCGGCGGTTCCGCGACGAACCAGCCCTTCAAGCAGCCCACCGGCGGTCCGGACGGGCAGCCCGGGGTGGACGCCGAGGGCCGCCGACCCGCCGCGAACGGGTCCGACCAGTTGGCCCGGCTCACCGACGAGGCCGCGCTGAGGGCCTGCCTGGCGGACGTGGCGGCCGAGCACGGATCAGCTCCGCTTGTGGTCGAAGTCCTCGACTACGCGCGGTTCCAGGGCGAGCAGGCGCTTGTCCTCCGGTTCGCCGACGCGACAGGTGCCCGCTGGGCCTGGGTCAGCGGCCCCGAGTGCGGCGTCCCCGGGTCCGGCTCGGACAGCCGGTATTCGGCGCGGGTAGGGTGAATCCGCCGTCGTCGGTGCGATAACCGTCCACGTGACCTGACCCACCGGATGCCCGACCCGGGAATCCCCGCTTCGTACGATGACGTTCTGGAAGTCAGCTGCCGGCACCCACCAGGCGTCGGCACTCGGATTCGCATCGGTGCGTGCGCCGACGCCGAACACACACACTCGGGAGACGGCAGTGGACGAGGTCCGCAACCTGATCATCATCGGCTCCGGCCCGGCCGGTTACACGGCGGCGGTCTACGCGGCACGCGCCAACCTGAAGCCGCTGATCATCGAGGGCGTGCAGTCCGGCGGCGCACTGATGACCACCACCGAGGTGGAGAACTTCCCCGGGTTCGCCGACGGCATCCTCGGCCCCGAGCTGATGGACAACATGCGCAAGCAGGCCGAGCGGTTCGGTGCCGAGTTCCTCACCGACGACGTGACCCGGGTCGAGCTGGCGGACACCGGCGACGCCGGCGCCGGCGCGGTGAGCACCGTGTGGGTCGGCGAGACCGCCTACCAGGCCCGCTCCGTCATCCTCTCCACCGGTTCGGCCTGGCGCCCGCTGGGCGTGCCGGGCGAGCAGGAATACCTCGGCCACGGCGTCTCCTCGTGCGCCACGTGTGACGGCTTCTTCTTCCGCAACCAGAACATCGTGGTCGTCGGCGGCGGCGACTCGGCGATGGAGGAGGCCAGCTTCCTCACCCGCTTCGCGGATTCGGTCACCATCATCCACAGGCGCGACTCGTTCCGCGCCAGCAAGATCATGGCCGACCGGGCACTGGGCAACGAGAAGATCAAGGTCGAGTGGAACAGCACCGTCGAGGAGATCCTGGGCGCCGACGGCAAGGTCACCGGTGTACGCGTCCGCAACGTGCACACCGGCGAGACCAAGGTCCTGGACGTCACAGGCGTCTTCGTGGCCATCGGCCACGACCCGCGCAGTGAGCTCTTCCGCGGTCAGGTCGAGATGGACGACGAGGGCTACATCAAGGTACAGGCCCCCAGCACCCGGACGAACGTGCCAGGCGTCTTCGCCGCCGGTGACGTGGTCGACCACACCTACCGTCAGGCGATCACCGCGGCCGGCACCGGCTGTGCCGCAGCGCTCGACGCCGAGCGCTTCATCGCGACGCTCAGCTGAAACTGGAAACACATCCCGGAGGAGGGGCATAGTGGGAAATACCAAGGCGGTCACGGACGCGAGCTTCGTCGCTGACGTGCTGCAGGCCGACAAGCCGGTTCTGGTGGACTTCTGGGCCGAGTGGTGCGGGCCGTGCCGCAAGGTGTCGCCGCTGCTCGAGGAGATCGCCGGTGAGATGGGTGACCAGATCACCATCGTCAAGCTCAACATCGACGAGAACCCCGAGACCGCCCGCGCCTACCGCGTGATGTCGGTGCCGACCCTTACCGTCTTCAAGAACGGCCAGCCCGTGCAGTCGATCGCTGGCGCCAAGCCGAAGGGTGAGCTGGTCCGGCTCATCGAGTCGGCCCTCTGACCAGCAGTTACGTCACCGAACCCCGTACCCGCTCGTCGGGTGCGGGGTTCGCTGTCTTCGCGGCCCCCGCACCGCGCGTTTTTCGCGCCCGAGCCACCTGGCCGCCCCGGAACGCATAACCTCAAGCCGGGGCCGCCCGGCCAGCAAGCTTCGTGCAGAGGGGGTCGTGCGTGCGTCCGATCCGACCCGGTGACCGGGGACCCGCGGTCACGGAGATCCGTGCCATTCTCAACGGCATCGACCTGCTCGCCGCCGGTCCGCAGACCGACGAGTTCGACCTCGACACCGAGCGTGCCGTCCGCGCGTTCCAGCAGTCCCGTGGGCTCAGCGTGGACGGCCGGGTCGGCACGGAGACCTGGGGCGCCCTGGAGGCCGCCCGTTGGCGGCTCGGCGCCCGCACCCTCTACCACGCGGTGCCCGAGCCGCTCACCGGCGAGGATGTCCGGTCGCTGCAGGAGCGACTGTTGGAGATGGGGTACGACGTCGGCCGCGCCGACGCCATCTACGGCATTCGGACGTCCCGCGCGGTGGCGCAGTTCCAGCGCGAGGTCGGGCTCACCCCCGACGGCTCCTGCGGGCCACACACGATGAACGCTCTACGCCGCATCGGTCGCAAGGTCGTCGGCGGCCGCCCGCAGTGGCTCCGCGAGTCCGACGCGATCCGCCAGTCCGGGCCGGCACTTGTCGGCAAGACGGTTGTCATCGACCCGGGGCACGGTGGCACCGATCCGGGCATGGTCGTGCCGGACGGTCCGCTGCGCTGGACGGAGGCGGACCTCGTGCACGACCTCGCCAGCCGACTGGAGGGGCGACTCGCCGCGTCCGGAGTGCGGGTGCAACTCACCCGGGGTCCCGCGCCCGACAAGTGTTTGCCCGACACCGACCGGGCGATGCTCGCCAACTCGCTCGGCGCCGACGTGTTCGTGTCGCTGCATCTGGACGGGCACGCCAACCCGGAGGCGGAGGGCGTGGCGACCTACCACTACGGCACCGACAACGGGGTCACCTCGTCGACCGGGGAGCGGCTGGCCGGGCTGGTGCAGCGGGAGATCGTCGCCCGCACCGGGCTGCGGGACTGCCGCACGCACGCCAAGACGTGGGACCTGCTGCGGCTGACCCGGATGCCGGCGGTCCGGGTGGAGGTCGGCTACCTCACCTCACCGACCGACCGCGCCCAGTTGGTCGACCCCCGGTTCCGCGACCGGGTGGTGGAGGCGATCGTGGCCGCGGTGCAGCGCATGTACTTCCCTATCGAACGGGACGTGCCGACCGGCTCGATCGACGTCAGCGAACTGCGGGCGGTGGTCACCGCGGGCACGGTGGTCGACTGAGACCCGTGGTCGAGGGCCGCTTCCGGAGCGGCGGTCAGCCGCCTGTGGACCGGGTCGCCGGGGCCGGTCGGACCGGCCGGAGCAGGGTTTCGGGGCTCATCGAGCCGAGCAGCTTCTCCAGCGCGTACTCGACGTCGGATTTCCAGCTCAGCGCGGTGCGCAACTCAAGGCGCAGCCGGGGAAACCGGGGATGCGGACGTACGGTCTTGAAACCGACCGAGAGGAAGAAATCGGCAGGTGCCACGCAGCCCCGGGCGGGGTCGTCCGCGTCACCGAACTTGGCGTCGCCGAACGCCTCGATCGCCTTGATCCCCCGCTTGGTGAGATCCCGTGCGACGCCCTGCACCAACATCCGGCCCAACCCGCCACCGGCGAACGAGGCGACCACGTTGGCGGTCATCAGCAGTGCCGCGTCGGCGGAGACCGGAGAGGTCGGGAAGGCCATCGAGCGGGGCACGTAGGCGGGCGGGGCGTACATCACGAAGCCCGCAGGCATGCCGTCGACGTACGCGAGCTTGCCGCAGGAACCCCACTCCAGCAGCGTCTGGGAAACCCACGCCTCTTTTTCGAGACCCGGGTCACCGGCGGCGCCTGCGCGGTCGGCGGAGACCGGGTCCAACTCCCAGTAGACGCACTGCCGGCAGGGACGAGGAAGATCTTCCAGCGTGTCGAGGGTCAGGCTGACCAGACGTCGCGACATATGGCGCATCCCCACAAGTAGGCTCGGTGGTGAGACCGGCATGGAACGACAGCGCCGCCTTCCTGCCCCCGACGAGCGATCGTACGCCGCTGATCGCTGGTACGGGAGGGGACGCGCAGATGCCCACCGCACCGGGGGACACCACCCCAGGGTCCGCGATGTGGTCGGTCCGTCACGGCAGGCCGACACGCAGGCCCAGGCGGGCTACGATCGACAATTGGTGCCTCCCGACCCCATGGTCACGAGCGGTCGGGGTACCCGGGGCGGGAGCCACCCGAGCAGCGATCGAGGTGAGGTCATGACCGGCACGACACTCGACGACTACACCGACCGGTACGCCCGGCGGGTGCGCGGCATGACCGCCTCGGAGATCCGAGCACTCTTCGCAGTGGCCAGCCGACCCGAGGTCGTCTCGCTCGCCGGTGGGGCTCCCTACATCGCCGCTCTGCCGCTCGACGCCGTCGGCGAGATGCTGGGCCGGCTCGGCTCCGAGCACGGCGTGACCACCCTCCAGTACGGCATCGGCCAGGGCACCCTGGAGCTGCGCGAGCGGATCTGCGAGGTGATGTCCCTCTCCGGGATCGACGCCGCGTGCGGTGCCTCACCCGAGGACGTGGTGGTCACCGTGGGCGGGCAGCAGGCTCTCGACCTGGTGGCCCGGCTCTTCCTCGACCCCGGTGACGTGGTGCTCGCCGAGGGCCCGACGTACGTCGGCGCGCTCGGGGTCTTCCAGGCCGCGCAGGCCCAGGTGGCACACGTGCCGATGGACGACGAAGGGCTGATCCCCGAAGCACTGGAGACCGCCATCGCCGACCTGGCCCGCGCCGGCCGGCGGGTGAAGTTCCTCTACACCATCCCCACCTACCAGAACCCGACAGGCGTGACGCTCAGCGAGGAGCGCCGGGAACGCGTACTCGACATCTGCGAGCGCGCCGGCCTGCTCGTCGTCGAGGACGACCCGTACGGCCAGCTGGGTTTCGAGGGTGAGGCGCCCGCGCCGCTGCGGGCTCGCCGCCGCGACGGGGTCTTTTACCTCAGCACGTTCTCCAAGACCTTCGCCCCCGGGCTGCGGGTCGGTTGGATCCTGGCGCCGCACGCGGTCCGCGACAAGCTGGTCATCGCCAGCGAGGCGCAGATCCTCTGCCCCAGCGGCTACGCCCAGGCCGCCGTGACGGCCTACCTGAGCACCATGCCGTGGCGGGAGCAGCTGAAGGTCTACCGCGAGGTCTACCGGGAGCGCCGGGACGCGATGCTGGAGGCGTTGTCTGACCTGATGCCCGAGGGCACCAGCTGGACGACGCCGGCCGGCGGCCTCTTCGTCTGGGCCAGCCTGCCGGACGGGCTCGACTCGAAGGCCATGATGCCGCGCGCTATCGCCGCGCGGGTCGCCTACGTGCCCGGCACCGGCTTCTACGCCAACGGCACGGGCACCGACGCCATGCGGCTCAACTTCAGCTTCCCGCCGCCGGAGCGGATCCGCGAGGGCGTCCGCCGGCTCGCCGGCGTCATGGAGCAGGAGCTGGCGATGCGCCGCGTCTTCGGTGCCGTCGGTGGCGCCACAGGTCGCCGCAGCCAGCCCGGCTCCGACGTGCCGGGTCCCGACTTGGCATGATGCCGCAATGGGTACGACCGCTGTCGAGCACCTTGCCGTGACCAACTCCGCCGTCGCGGCCGATCTGCGGGTGCTCGTACTCGCGGGCGGCCTCTCCTACGAACGTGACGTTTCGCTGCGCTCCGGCCGCCGGGTGATCGACGCGCTGCGTGCCGTCGGGGTTGAAGCCGAGATGCGGGACGCCGACGTGGCACTCCTGCCCGCCCTCGCCGCCGACCCGCCGGACGCGGTAGTGATCGCGCTGCACGGCGCCACCGGCGAGGACGGCTCCCTGCGGGGTGTGCTCGACCTGTGTGGCATCCCGTACGTCGGTTGCGACGCCCGTGCCTCGCGGCTCGCCTGGGACAAGCCCTCCGCCAAGACGGTGCTCCGCGAGGCCGGCATCCCCACCCCGGACTGGGTGGCCCTGCCGCACGACCGCTTCTCCGAGTTGGGCGCTGTGGCCGTACTCGACCGGATCGTCGACCGGCTGGGCCTGCCCCTGATGGTCAAGCCGGCGCAGGGCGGCTCGGGCCTGGGCGCTGCGGTGGTCCGGGACGCCGCGTCACTTCCGGCCGCGATGGTCGGCTGCTTCGCGTACCACTCGACGGCGCTCGTGGAGCGGTACGTGGCCGGCAAGGACGTCGCGGTTTCCGTTGTCGATCTGGGTGACGGGCCGCAGGCGCTGCCGCCTGTCGAGATCGTGCCGCGCAACGGCGTCTACGACTATGCCGCCCGCTACACCGCCGGTCGGACCACCTGGCATGCTCCGGCCCGGTTGGAGCCGGAGGTGGCCGCCACCGTGGCCGACGTGGCTCTCGCCGCGCACACCGCGCTCGGCCTGCGGGACCTGTCCCGGGTCGACGTGATCGTGGACGCCGCCGGTCAGCCGCACGTGCTGGAGGTCAACGTCTCGCCCGGCATGACGGAGACGTCGTTGCTGCCGCTCGCCGTCCAGGCCGCCGGTCTGGATTTCGGTCGACTCCTCGGCTCCCTGGTCACCCGCACCGCAGCCCAGCGCGCGTCCTGATCCTGCTTTCCCGTCCGCTTCGCGGCCGGCGTGACCCCTGTCGACCGCGAAGCGGTGGCATGCTGCAGCTGCCACCGCCGGGCCGCCGGGCCGCCGGGCCGCCGGGCCGCCGGGCCGCCGGGCCGCCGGGCCGCCGGGCCGCCGGGCCGACGGGCCGACGGGCCGACGGGCCGACGGGCCGACGGGCCGACGGGCCGACGATCAGTGGACGGGTCGCACTCCGGGTGGGGTCACTGCGGGGTTACCCGCGTTGGGAGCGGGCGAGTCTGGGTTGCCCGCGTTGGGAGCGGGTGAGTCGGTGGTGTCGTCCAGCGGGCCAGGTGTGGTCGCGGCGGCAGGTTCAGTCGCCGGGTCGGCGTCGGATGCTGAGTCGGCGTCTGGCTCCCCAGCCGAGTCAGCGGCGGTGACGGAGGACGCGACCATCGGGTCGGAGTCGGTCGCTGCGGGCCCGCTGACATCCCCGTCGCCATCGGTGCGGTCGTTGTCGTCCTCGGCCGCGGGCTCCGGGATTTCCTCGGCCGCCTCGATGACCGAGGCGGCCTCCTCCCGTGCGGCAGCGGCGTGGGCGGCCTCGGACTGGGCCAGCAGGCTCGACGGCGCCTGCCACTGAATGCGGGGCGGCTCGGCCAGCGGCCGGCCACCGAACTCAGCGAGCCAGGCGGCGACGAGTGCCAGATTCTCCCGCCACTGCTCCTCGGAGATCGGCGGCAGGATCGAATCCCACAGCGACAGGAAGGTGCCCCGCAACTGCAGCCGGCCGTACGGCCGGGCCAGGAACCACATGTGCAGGTGCGCGGAGCCGTCGCCCCACCTGTTGACGTGCACCCGCGCCACGCCATCCAGCGACCGGATGGCGCGCTCCAGGCGGACAGTCATCACCCCGAGCTCGGCGGCGAGCAGGTTCGGCAGGTCACCCAGATCGAGGTGGGTCCGCGATTCCAGGATGAGCACCATGGGCAGGCCGGTGGGCCGATCCATGGCACGCACCCGCCACCGCTCTCCCACCCAGATGTAGGCGTCGTCGGGGGCGTTGCAGGCGGTGCATTCCCGGAGGCCCTCGCCCTTGCGTGGCGGTTCGACCGGGACCGGGTCGTCGAGCTGCTTCACGCGGAGATCACCCTCGAAGGGAAACGAGGGCCATTGGGTGAAGTCCGGGACTGAGGGAGGGGTGTCGTGCACGACGCTGACCCTAACCGAGTCTGTCGCCGCTGTCCCTAGCTGTTCCATCGGTCCGGACCACCCAGATCAGTGCTCCTCGTCGATTGATACTCCCGTCGCCACCTCTCGCCGAGGCGATATCCACAGGCTGCCGAGATCACCAACACAGGCCGTCATCCACAGGCTCGCACCCGTTCCCACGCGGGGTTTCACGTGAAACGGGGGGTGCCTGTGGACAAAGGGTGTGGATAACTTTTCGGCCCTTCGGTCGTTGCGGTGAACCGCTCTCGGGCGGTTCGGCGACCGCTCGGTCGGGGGTGTGTTGCGGGTCGCGCCGAACGCCGAGATCGGGGCGCGACGACGGCCCCTGCACGAGGCAGGGCGGGACGAGTGGCCGCTCGAGTGGAACCCGGCGAAGATCGCGCCGGGCGCGGCGGGGCGCTGCTCGACGCCCCTCAGTCCACAGCCCTCACGGCACTGCCGCTCCGCTTCCCAGAACTCCTCCGCGCTGCCCTCCAACTTCTCCACAGCCTCGGCGGCGCTGCCTTCCGACTTTGCGGGTGCTCCCGGCCTCTGCCGCCGGAGTCGGCGGGCCCTCTGACACACGGGGCCGCGAGGATCGGTCGCCTGTGCATGAGGCCACCATGGTCGGCCGCCGCTCGACCTGCCATCGCCGGCGCGCATTCGCTGTTCCACGACCGCTGCGGCATCTGGACGAGCGGCGTCGCGGGCGGCCGACCTTGTTCTCACCGCTGCGTTGCGATTCTCGGCTCAGGATTGGCCGCCTCGGTCAGTGCTCCAGAGCTGGATTGAGGGCTGGCGGGTGGAGGGGTGGTTTCACGTGAAACGGAGGCCGCGAGCGCTCCGGTTGCAAGCCGAGCCTCGGGGGGACGCGGGAGGGACCTCCTGCGCCCTCTCAGCGGTCCGCTGCCGGCTTCGACGTCGTACCCGGCCCCTCGGTAGGGATCCGCCACGGACGAGCGCCCTCGCGGCCCGTGGAGGTCAACTTCCCTCTCCCTGGCCGCACCGCGTCATGCGCTCGTGGATTGTCGGCCTGCCGCCCACCCGCGCCGAGGTTCGACTCGTCGCTCCGGCGACCCGGCGCCCGCATCCTGTAGTCCTCAGTCGGCGAGCCGTGGCGACACCCGAGGGCCGCCGGGCCTGCCAGTGGCGCTCCGGGGGTAGGTCCGCAGCCAGGGAGCCGGCCGCCTGGAGCCCGGCCCGAGCGGCCTCGGACTGCCCGCCCTCACAGACCTGCGTGGGACGAGCCGAGCCCGACGTCGCTGACGGCCCGCGCAAGACCGACACGTGAAGGCCGGGCTGACATCCATGACGAGTCCGCGCGGGGCCGGGCCGGACCCAGCCGTCCGTGCAGACAGACCTGTGCGCGAAAGCCTGCTGTGCTCGATGGCCGCCCGCTCAGGCAGACCCGGGCACCCGCGCCGCCCTACCGCGCGCCCCGCCCCGCTGGCCGGGACCAACGGGGTTGGCGCGTGCTCGCCCCCTGGGCGAGATCGGCGAGGTTGGGAAGGGCGCGACCCGTTTCACGTGAAACGGGGCCGGATACAGAACGGCCGCGCTACCCGAGGGAAGCGCGGCCGCAGGTGGAGCGAGGCGATCAGGCCTCGGGATCTTCGGACTCCTCCTGCTGCACTCCGATGATTCCGACGATCCGCTCCAGGTCGTCCACCGTGGCGAACTCAATCGTGATCTTGCCCTTGCTCCGGCCGATGTCGACCTTGACCCGGGTGTCGAAGCGGTCCGACAGACGATCGGCGAGATCCGACAGCGCTGGCGCGTGCGGCTTCGGCCGCCGTTTCGCGGCCTGACCCTTCGGCGGCCCGTCGTTGAGCGTCAGCGCAACGATCTCCTCGGTCGCCCGCACCGACAGCCCTTCGGCCACGATGCGCAGCGCCAACTGCTCTTGGGCTTCCGAATCGTCGAGGCTCAGCAGGGCGCGGGCGTGGCCGGCGGAGAGGATGCCCGCGGCGACCCGGCGCTGCACCTGCGCCGGCAGGTTCAGCAGTCGGATCGTGTTGGAGATCTGCGGGCGGCTGCGACCGATCCGACGGGCCAGTTCCTCGTGAGTGGCGCCGAACTCCTCCAGCAACTGCTGGTACGCGGCTGCCTCTTCCAGAGGGTTCAGGTTGGCCCGGTGGATGTTCTCCAGCAGCGCGTCGCGGAGCATGGCGTCGTCGCGGGTGTCCCGGATGATCGCCGGGATGTTGTCCCGCCCGACCGCCTGGGCGGCACGCCAACGCCGCTCGCCCATCACCAGCTCGTACTTCTCGCCGTCGAGCTGCCGAACGACGATGGGCTGGAGGAAGCCCACCTCCTGGATCGAGGTCTTCAGCTCCTCAAGCGCTTCCTCGTCGAAGACCTGACGGGGCTGCTTCGGGTTCGGCAGGATCGCGTCGACCGGGATCTCAGCGAACCGGGCTCCGGGCACGGGACTGAGCGTGGGCTCCGGCTGATGGACCGGAGCGCTGGCGGGCGCAGCCGACACGACTGGGGTCGCCGAGCCCTCGTCGACGTCGACGTGCCCGTTCTCCGGCTCGACCGTCATGGTGCCGGCGGCACCCGGCACCGGCCCGGTCGGAATGAGCGCACCCAGGCCTCGTCCCAGACCGCCCCGAGGACGGTTCTTCATGCCACGCCTCCCAGCGACTCGTCCGCACTACGCATTCCGGCCCACCGGCTCCTTGACGCCCCGCTCGGCGATCTCCTGGGCGGCCTCGAAGTAACTCGTCGCGCCCCGCGAACCGGGATCGTAGGTCATCACCGACTGGCCATAGCTGGGCGCCTCGGAGACCCGGACGTTACGGGGGATGACCGCCTGGAGGACCTTGTCGCCGAAGTGGTTCCGGACGTCCTGCTCGACCGCATCCGCCAGCCGGGTACGGCGGTCGTACATGGTCAGCAGGATGGTGGAGACGTCGAGCTTCGGGTTGAGGTGCTGCCGTACCAGGTTGATGTTGTTGATCAGCTGGTTGAGCCCTTCCAGTGCGTAGTACTCGCACTGGATCGGAATCAACACCTCCTGCGCGGCGACCAGCGCGTTGACCGTGAGCAGGCCGAGCGAGGGCGGGCAGTCGATGAAGACGTAGTCGAACTGGCCCGGATAGGCGGCGATGGCCCGGTCGAGGCGCGACTCTCGCGCCACCACCGACACCAGCTCGATCTCCGCTCCGGCGAGGTCGATCGTGGCGGGTACGCACCAGAGGTTGGGGATGCCCTCCACGGCCTGCGCCACCTCGGCCAGCGGCACGCTGTTGATGAGGCAGTCGTAGACGTCCGGGATGCCTGTGTGGTGCGGCACGTTGAGGCCGGTAGAGGCGTTGCCCTGCGGGTCGAGATCGACCACGAGCACCCGGTTGCCGTGCAGTGCGAGTGCCACCGCCAGGTTGACAGTGGTCGTGGTCTTGCCCACGCCGCCCTTCTGGTTGGCGACGCACATGACCCGGGTCCGGTCCGGTCGAGGCATGGTCACCTCGCCACTGGGATTCAGGATCTGCACGGCGCGCATCGCCTCCATAGCCAAGGGTGGGTCCTCATCCTCTTCGCGCGTCGGGGTTTCACGTGAAACGTACGTGGGATCGGACGCGACCGGCGACTCGACCGACGCGGCTGGCACATCGGGGATTACCGGCGCGGCATCCCGAGCCACCGCAGCCGTGGGTTGGTGCGGGACTGCCGGTTCGAAGCGGACCGCCGCAGCCGTGTTCCGCCGGCCCGACGTCGGCCGCACCTCGGCGGCGTTGCCCGGCCGAGTCGGCCCCTCCGCCGCTCGACGAGCAGCCGTCGGCTCCGGCGTCTCCACCCGGTGGGGTTGACCCGCCGGCTCGTCCCGCGACACCTGCGGATCGTCTTCCGCCGCAGGAGGAGACGACCCGGGCGCGCCGGGCGACCAGCTCGGGTAGTCGGTTTCACGTGAAACAGGATCGCTGGTTGACCCGGTCACGCGTGGATCGTCGTACCTGCCGTCGTCATGCACCTGTCATCCCTGCCCGCTTCGGATGGTCGGTCCGCGCCCCGGTCAACTTGGCCGCACCCGCGCTCGCACCCCGGAGCGTACGGCCCCTCGGGAGCGGTCGGAGTCCGCGACGTCCGTCGGCCGCTCCACACTATCGACGCGCGGTCAGCCTACGGCGGACGGGCGCGGCCGGTCCACGTCGGGTTCTCATTCCCTCGTTCCATCCGTACGGGTACAACGAGGCAACCCACTGACCGGACGTCCGATGGCGCGATGGGTGTCAGCGGTGCCGTGCTCGCCCGCCACGGGAGCGCTTGCTTGCGGCGGGCCGGGGCGGGCCGACCATGCGCTCGCGAATGATCTCCACGACGGTGGTCGGCGGCTCGATCACGTCGACACCGCAGAGGTGGACGGTCGCCGAGCCGCCACCGAGCCGCGCCACGACGTCGGCGTGCTCCTCGATCTCCGCTGCGGCGGAGGATCCCTTGAGGGCCAGCAGCCGTCCACCGCGTACAGCCAGCGGCAGGCTCCAGGCCGCCAGCCGGTCCAGCGGTGCGACCGCACGGGCGGTCACCACGTCTCCGCTTATCGGTTCCCGGCCTGTCGATCCGCTTGCGGCCTCGTCGGCCCGACCCCGGAACACCCGCACCGATCTGGTCAGACCGAGTCGCTCGACGGCCTCGATCAGGAACGACGTCCGCCGGGCGAGCGGCTCGATCAGGGTGACAGTCAGGTCGGGGCGCGCGATGGCCAGGACGATGCCGGGCAGGCCGGCGCCGGAGCCGACGTCGAGCACTGTGGCGTCGGCCGGGATTCGCTCCGCCACGGCAGCGCAGTTGAGCAGGTGGCGGTCCCAGATCCGGGGCGCCTCCCTGGGGCCGATCAGACCGCGGACCACGCCGTCGGTGACAAGCAGTTCGGCGTACGCGGCGGCCAGGTCGAGTCGGTCGCCGAAGAGGGCCAGCGCCGCCGGAGCCAGTTCGGGCGGAAGTGCCGCGTCGGCGGGCGATGGACCGTCGCCATCGGGGTGGTCCGTCGAGGAGGTGTCATCGACAGACGGGGTATCGCCGTCGGCGTCGTACCTCATGGGATCAGGGGTTGCCGTCGGCCGGACAGCGGACGGCCCGGGCGGCGTACCGCCCGGGCCGGTCACGGCGTCCGCCGTGGTGTCGTCGTGGGTCACCCGGTCAGTCCGCCGGCCGTACGACGATGCGCCGGTTCGGCTCGACGCCCTCGGACTCGCTCGCCACGCCGGACATGGCGTTGACGACGTCGTGGACGCACTTGCGCTCGAACGCGGACATCGCCTCCAGCCGGACCGGCTCGCCGTACTCCTTGACCTTCTCGACCGCGTTCTTGGCGACCGCGGCGAGTTCCTTGCGGCGGGTCGTCCGGTAGCCACCGACGTCGAGCAGCAGCCGGCTCGGGGTGCCGGTCTGCCGGAAGATGGCGAGCCGGGTCAGCTCCTGAAGCGCCTCCAGGGTGGCGCCCCGCTGACCGACCAGGTTCTGCAGTCGGGCACCGACCACCTCGACCACCGGCCGGCCACCGGCGACCAGCTCGTCGATGTCGCCGTCGTAGTCGAGGATGTCCAGCAGCCCTTCGACGTAGTCGGCCGCGATCTCGCTCTGCCGGAACAGCTCGCCCTCGCCCGCCGCCTTCTTCTCGCGGCCACCCGCGACGGCAGCGGTGTCGGTGTCATCGGCCTCGGTGTCGTCGTCGTCCGACTCGTCCGACTCGGTGTCGCCGTTCACCGCGAGGGGCGCGGTGTCCTCCTCGTCCAGGGGCTGTTCGACGCGGGGGATGCTGGTCTCGGTCACGGTCTCATCTCCGTACTCGCTCGTCCGGACCGTCGGGTCCGCTGGTTTCCCGTGGCCGGCGGGAGGTCGCCGGTGCCCACGGGCACGTCTGTACGGGCAGTGTCGCCCGTGACCGCGTCGCGCGCGGCCGGTTCCGCCCGGCGCCGACCTTCCGGCGGCTGCACGGCGCGGAACGGGCCGCCGCCGGTCACCCGGCGGCGGCCCTGACAGCTCAGCCCTGCCGCTTGGCGGGGCGACTCTTCTTCGGGTTGTTCACCGGCTTGGCGCCCGGCTTCGGCCCGGCCACCTTGGGCGCGGTCGCCTTGACCGGCGCCGGCGGGGCCGACTTGCCGCGACCGAACAGGCCACCGGACTTGGCGGGCTGCACCGGGTTACGGGAGGCGGCCGGAGCGGTGGCCTTCTTCGCGGTCACCGGCGGCGGGAACTTGCGCAGAACCCACTGCTGCTGGCCGAGGGTGAAGAGGTTGTTCGTGACCCAGTAGATGATCACGCCGATGGGGAAGATCGCGCCGGAGATCAGCAGCGACGCCGGGATGCCGTAGAGCATCAACCGCTGGATCATCCGCTGCTGCGGGTCCTCCGCCCAACCGGTCTTGAGGATCATCTGACGGCTGGTCAGATAGGTGGTCGCAATCATGATGAGGACCAGGACACCGGCGATGATCTTGACCGTGGAGCCGTTGGCGCCAAGACTGGCCAGCTCGTCGGCGGTGGAGCCGAACTTGCCGGCGATCGGGGCGGTGAAGAGCTTCGCGTTCGAGGCGCTCTGGAACTGGTCGGCGGTCCAGCCGTAGAGGGTCTTGTTCCCCTTGTCCGGGTCCAGACGGCGCAGCACGTGGAAGAGGCCGAGGAAGACCGGGATCTGAAGGAACATCGGAAGGCAACCCATGAGCGGGTTGGCCTTCTCCTTCTTGTAGAGCTCCATCATTTCTTTCTGGAGCGTCTCCCGGTCACCCTTGTGCTTCTCCTGCAGCTCCTTGACCTTGGGCTGCAGGGCCTGCATCGCGCGCTGTGACTTGATCTGCTTGACGAAGACCGGGAACAGGATCACCCGGACGGTGACCACCAGGAAGACGATGGACAGGATCCAGGCGAAGTTGGTACCGATCACCGCGCCGACGGGCACCCCGATGGCGTCCCAGGCCGAGTGCCAGGTCAGCAGGATCCACGAAATCGCGTAGTAGATCCAGTCGAGACTCAATTCGGTGCTCCAGTCACATCGGCACGGCGGCGACCGCCCGGCTCCGGCACCGGGTCATGTCCACCAGGGTGGAAGGGGTGGCAGCGCAACAGCCGCCGGACCGCCAGCGCGGCTCCCCGGAGCGCGCCGTGTCGGGCCACTGCCTCCTGGGCGTACGCACTGCACGACGGGTAGAACCGACAGCGGGCCGGCAGTGCCGGACTTATCCACCGACGGTACGCGATGATGGGCGCGATCAGCACCTTGGCACCTGTTGACGTCGGGCGCGCGGCGGAGGTCGGTTCGGTGCTCACCGGGACCGCCTCTCTCGGGGCGACCGGGCAACCGCGATGGCGGTGTCCAGGTCGGCGGCGAGCCTGGGGTAGGACGCCTCGGCTGCTGCGGGCAACGCCCGGACGACCAATGTACTGCCGGCGGGCAAGGCGACAAGTCGTTCGCGGACGAGCGCACGGAGCCGGCGCCGGACCTTGTTGCGGACGACCGCGTTGCCCACTGCCTTGGACACGACGAAGCCGGCGCGGGTCGGCGCGGAAGTTTGCTCCGCGCCGGCATCCCGCACCGGCTTCGGCGAGGTCGTTGTGGTGGTGTCGGCGGTCACCGGCACGGTCAGGTGGACCACGACGGCGCCTCGTCCGGCGCGTCGGCCACCGCGAACCGCTGCGGCGAAGTCAGTGCTGCGCCGCAGTCGCTGCGCAGCGGCCAGCACGACTGCCCACGTCCCCCGGACCGGCCCGGTCGGCTCAGGCCGACAGGGTGGTGCGACCCTTGGCGCGACGGCTCGACAGGATGGCACGGCCGGCACGGGTGCGCATGCGCAGCCGGAAGCCGTGGGTCTTCGCGCGCCGGCGGTTGTTCGGCTGGAAGGTGCGCTTGCTCACGTCAGGCTCTCCGTTTTCGTACGCGCCCCGCGCGACGGAATCGCCGGGGTCGTGGGGTGGTCCAGGCCACCTCGACGGTGACCACCGATCGGTGCTGCCCTGCGGAGCGGGACCTCGGCGACGAGGGGATGCGACCGTGGACAGCAAACACCCATCACCCTAGCAGAGGACGACAGAGCAGCCCCTCCAGCCTACGCAGGGGCGCAATGACCGTCAAACATCCCCAGCGGCCACCATCGGGGACGCGCCCGGGACCGAAGGGGCGGTTTTCGCTGATGCCGACAAGGCCGCTGCCGCGTCGCCGGTTGATGGGGCAGGGACAACGCTGTTACCGTGCCCGATTGCGGTGAGCGTCGGAAGCTCCGGTCGTCGCGCGCAGGCAAGACCGGACACGCCGGTGAATCGTTCGGCACGGTGAACCCGCTTCAGCGCCCGGTCAGGCAGGGGGCAGGTCCCACCCGCGTCCGCCGGACGGCCACAATCGGTCGGTACACAGGCTGTGGATAACCTGTGGATGACCCACTGGCAGTTGTCCGGGTGGGTGATGTTCCACCCGCGCACGCGGCGGGCCCGGGACGGCCGGCTGGCAGACAGCGGCGGCCGGGAGCAGAGGCGAGGGGGTGGCACGACGGTGGCCGGTACGACCGACCTTGCCGCGGTGTGGTTAGCGGCGACCGACGAGCTCGCCGACGAGATCATCTCCGCCCAGCAGCGTGCCTACCTTCGGCTGACCCGGCTACGGGCGATCGTCGAGGACACCGCGCTGCTCTCCGTCCCGGACGCCTTCACCCGGGATGTGATCGAGTCGCGGCTGCGTCCGGCGATCACCGAGGCGTTGACCCGTCGGCTCGGCCGACCCATTCAGGTGGCGGTGACCGTGCGCGTGGCCGAGGACGCCACCGGACGCCCGGCCGGCACCGTCTACCGCAGCGCCCCGGAGCCGGGCTCGGCCGACGGCGAGATCCCGCTGTCCGGCTCGCTCGACGACGGGTACTCCGGACGGCCGCCGGCCGACACGATCGTTCCCGAACAGCAGCAGCCGGGGCGCGACCCGGCCGGTCCGCCGCCCGCGCCGGCTGTCGACGGGCACCGCTCCGGGTTGATCCCGGCGAGCCGGGACGGGCAGGAGGCGCTGTTCAGCGCCGCGTTCGTGGAGCCGATGCGGTCACCTCGGCCAGCGTCGGACCGACGCGGCTACGACGACCAGGCCGCCCGACTGGACCCGCCGGGCCCGGACACCCGGCCCTACGAGCCCCGCTACCGCGAGGACGCCCGATCACCCCGGGACCAGCACGTGATCCGTCCGCTGCCCCGCGACGGCGGAACGGACAGCGGTCCGGGCCGCGGCGGAGTGGACCACCGCACCGGTGGGCGCGACGACCGTCGGCTGCCCGGCACCGACACCGGCGGCAACCGGCTCAACCCGAAGTACATGTTCGAGACGTTCGTCATCGGCTCGTCGAATCGCTTCGCCCACGCGGCGAGCGTCGCGGTGGCCGAGTCGCCGGCGAAGGCGTACAACCCGCTCTTCATCTACGGCAGCTCCGGGCTGGGCAAGACCCACCTGTTGCACGCGATCGGGCACTACGCCACGACGCTTGGCAACGCGCGGTCGGTGCGGTACGTGTCGACCGAGGAGTTCACGAACGACTTCATCAACTCGCTGCGGGACGACAAGACGAGTGCGTTCCAGCGCCGCTACCGCGACGTCGACATCCTGCTGATCGACGACATTCAGTTCCTGGAGAACCGGGAGCGTACGCAGGAGGAGTTCTTCCACACCTTCAACACCCTGCACAACGCCAACAAACAGATTGTGATCACGTCCGACCGGTCACCGAAGCAGTTGGCGACGTTGGAGGACCGCCTGCGGACCCGCTTCGAGTGGGGTCTGCTCGCCGACATCCAGCCTCCGGACCTGGAGACGCGGATCGCGATCCTGCAGAAGAAGGCGGCGCAGGAGCGGCTCTACGCCCCACCGGACGTGCTGGAGTTCATCGCCTCCCGGGTGTCGAACTCGATCCGGGAACTGGAGGGCGCGCTCATCCGGGTGACCGCGTTCGCCAGCCTGACCCGGTCGACTGTCGAGTTGTCGCTGGCCGAGGAGGTCCTGCGGGACTTCATCCCGGACGGCGCCGGCCCGGAGATCACGGCCGACCAGATCATGGTCTCCACGGCCGACTACTTCGGGGTGAGCCTGGAGGACCTGCGCGGTCAGTCCCGCTCCCGGGTGCTCGTCAACGCCCGCCAGGTGGCCATGTATCTGTGTCGGGAGCTGACCGAGCTGTCACTGCCCCGGATCGGGCAGGCGTTCGGCGGCCGGGACCACACCACTGTCATGCACGCGGACCGCAAGATCCGGCAGCAGATGGCCGAGCGTCGCTCGCTCTACAACCAGATCGCCGAGCTGACCAACCGGATCAAGCAGAACACCTGAGGGGTACGGCGGCACGCAAGCCCGGGACACGCCCGGCCGGATCTCCGGCCGGGCGTTCTTTTTTCGGCTCCGACCCGGCTCCGGCGGCGCTCGTTTCGGCTCTGGAGACGGCTTCGGCTTGACCCTCGACATGGTGCAGACCACAGGATCGACGCCGTGTCCGCCTCGATGCTCAATCGTTGTCCACAGCTCGTTGTCCACCGTCGGTGGATAACTACGGTCCGTCCCTCGACAGTTACCCACAGGCTGTGGAGAAACCCTGTGTATGACGTTGTGGACGGTTGTGGACGACCGCGACGTTGTCCACCGTTGATCATTGCCCTGTGTACGAGCTGTTGAAGGTTCTGGGGACAACCCCAATGGTGATCTTCTCGGCTGTCCACAGGCATGGGGAGAAAGTCGGTGGATTACCGGTGGACAACCGGTGGACAACGGTGGACAACCGGCCGTCGTCGCCGGGCTGTGGACACAGGAGGCAGTTGTACCCCCGGTTCTCCACAGCTAAATCACCTGTAGATAACCTGTCTGAGCTGCGCAAACTTGAGTTCTCCACAGTTTGCACAGGTGCGATGAAGACGATGGGTTATCTCTTCTAAGAGAACAAAAACCAATCATCACCGTTGGGCTTTCTGTGGATCGTGCCGAACGCTGCCGGACAGGCCGGTCAGCATCGACACGATCCATGGGGTCGGACGCACAGCCGATGCCCCCGCGCCCTAAGGTGCGATGGGTACCCGCACGGTCGGGCGGGACGGTAGGCAGCGGTCGGCATGAGAGAGTTGTCGCTGACGTCGACGCGGAGGCATTGATGAAGTTCCGAGTGGAGCGCGACGCGCTCGCCGAGGCCGTGGCGTGGACCGCGAAGAGCCTGCCCAACCGGCCATCCGTGCCGGTGCTCGCCGGGGTGATGCTGCGCGTCACCGACGGCAACCTGCGGGTTTCCGGGTTCGACTACGAGGTTTCCAGCCAGGTCACCGTCGAGGTGCAGGGTGACGCCGACGGCGCCGCCCTCGTCTCCGGCCGGCTGCTCGCCGAGATCACCAAGGCGCTGCCGGCCAAGCCGGTGGACATCGCCGCGGTCGGCGCCCACCTCGAGTTGGTCTGCGGCAGCGCGCGGTTCACCCTGCCCACCATGCCTGTGGAGGACTACCCCGCCCTGCCCGAGATGCCGCAGAGCGCCGGGACTGTCGACGCCGCCGCGTTCGCCACCGCCGTCGCTCAGGTGGCCGTCGCCGCCGGCCGCGACGAGACGCTGCCGATGATGACCGGTGTCCGGGTCGAACTCTCCGGCAGCACCCTGTCCATGCTCGCCACCGACAGGTACCGGCTGGCGCTGCGCGAGATCCAATGGCGGCCGGACGACCCCGACGTCAGCATCAACGCCCTGGTGCCGGCCCGCACCCTCAACGACACCGCCAAGGCGCTCGGTCCGATCGGTGGCGAGGTCACCCTCGCCCTCGCCCAGGGCGCGGCCGGCGAGGGCATGGTCGGCCTCGCCGGTGGCACCCGGCGCACCACCAGCCGGCTGCTCGACGGCGCCAACTACCCGCCGGTGCGCTCGCTCTTCCCGGCCACCCACAACGCCGAGGCCCGGGTGCCGGTCAGCACCCTGATCGAGGTGGTCAAGCGGGTCGCGCTGGTCGCCGAGCGCACCACCCCGGTGCTGCTCAGCTTCAGCGCCGACGGGCTGGTCGTCGAGGCCGGCGGTTCCGAGGAGGCCCGGGCCAGCGAGGCGATGGAGGCCACCTTCACGGGTGAGGCGCTGACCATCGGCTTCAACCCGCAGTACCTCATCGACGGCCTGTCCAACCTGGGTTCCCAGACCGCCATGCTCTCGTTCGTCGACGCCTTCAAGCCCGCGGTGATCTCGCCCGCCGGTGAGGATGGAGAGGTCATTCCGGGGTACCGGTACCTCATCATGCCGATCCGCGTCTCCCGCTGATCGCGTCCAGCAACACCCAGATCCACGGAGGTAGGGACAGATGCAGCTCGGCCTGGTAGGACTCGGCCGGATGGGCGGCAACATGCGCGAGCGGTTGCGGGCAGCCGGCCACGAGGTGGTCGGTTTCGATCACAACGCGCAGTTGAGCGACGCGGCCAGCCTCGCCGAGCTGGCGGGCAAGCTGGAGTCGCCGCGCGCCGTCTGGGTCATGGTGCCCGCCGGCGTCACCGACGCCACGATCGACGAGCTCGCGGGGGTGCTCGGCGAGGGCGACATCATCATCGACGGCGGCAACTCGCGCTTCAGCGACGACGCGCCCCGGGCCGAGCGGCTCAACGAGCAGGGCATCGGTTACCTCGACGTCGGCGTCTCCGGCGGCGTCTGGGGCCGGCAGAACGGCTACGGGCTGATGGTCGGCGGCGCCCAGGAACACGTGGACCGGCTGATGCCGATCTTCAACGCGCTCAAGCCGGAGGGCGAGTTCGGCTTCGTGCACGCAGGTCCCGTCGGCGCCGGGCACTACTCGAAGATGGTGCACAACGGCATCGAGTACGGCCTCATGCACGCCTACGCCGAGGGCTACGAGCTGATGGCCGCCTCCGAGTTGGTGACAAACGTCCCGGGGGTCATCAAGTCCTGGCGGGAGGGCACCGTCGTGCGCTCCTGGCTGCTCGACCTGCTGGACCGCGCCCTCGACGAGGACCCGGAGCTGGCCGAGCTGAGCGGCTACACCGAGGACACCGGCGAGGGTCGCTGGACTGTCGACGAGGCCGTCCGGCTGGCCGTGCCGCTGAACGTCATCACCGCCTCCCTGTTCGCCCGCTTCGCCTCGCGGCAGGACGACTCACCGGCCATGAAGGCCGTCTCCGCGCTGCGTCAGCAGTTCGGCGGCCACGCCGTCCACAAGCGCTGAGCGGTATCCACACCCTGTGTATGTCCACCGGCTGGAACTCGTCGACTTCCGCTCGTACGAGCGGGTCGCCGTCGACCTCCAACCGGGGGCGAACGTCCTGATCGGCGCCAACGGCGTCGGCAAGACCAACCTCGTCGAGGCGCTCGGCTACGTGGCGACCCTGGACTCGCACCGGGTCGCCACGGACGCGCCGCTCGTCCGGATGGGCGCCACCTCGGCGGTGATCCGCTGCGCGGTGGCGCACGACGGCCGGGAACTCCTTGTCGAGCTGGAGATCGTGCCCGGCAAGGCCAACCGGGCCCGGCTGGGCCGATCCCCGGCGCGACGGGCCCGGGACGTGCTCGGCGCACTGCGACTTGTGCTCTTCGCTCCGGAGGACCTGGAGCTGGTCCGGGGTGATCCGTCCGAACGCCGCCGTTACCTGGACGACCTGCTCGTCACCCGCCAGCCCCGCTACGCGGGTGTACGGGCCGACTACGAGCGGGTGGTCAAGCAGCGCAACGCCCTGCTGCGCACCGCGTACCTGGCACGCAAGACCGGCGGCACCCGGGGCGGCGACCTCGGCACCCTCGCCGTCTGGGACACCCACCTGGCCCAGCACGGCGCGGAGCTGCTCGCTGGGCGGTTGGAGCTCGTCGCGGCGCTCACCCCGCACGTCGCCAAGGCGTACGACGCGGTGGCCGCGGGACGGGGCGCGGCAAGCATCGCCTACCGGCCCTCGATCGAGCTGGCCGAGCCGACCACCGACCGGGCCACGTTGGCCGAGGCGCTTACCGCCGCGCTGACCGCCTCGCGGTCCGCCGAGATCGAACGGGGCACGACCCTCGTCGGCCCGCACCGCGACGAACTCGCCCTGAGCCTCGGCCCACTACCCGCCAAGGGGTACGCCAGCCACGGCGAGTGCTGGTCGTTCGCGCTCGCGCTGCGGCTGGCCGGGTACGACCTGTTGCGCGCCGACGGAATCGAGCCGGTGCTTGTGCTCGACGACGTATTCGCCGAGCTGGACACCGGGCGGCGGGAACGGCTGGCCGAGCTGGTCAGCGGGGCGAGTCAGCTGCTCGTCACCTGCGCGGTGGACGATGACGTGCCGGCCGCCCTGCGCGGCACCCGCTATCAGGTCGGCGAAGGGACGGTACGCCGTGTCGAGTGAGCCACGCGCCAACGGGAACGACACCGGGCGGACCGGCCGGCCGTCCGGCGACGCCGCGAACACGCGTACCCCCGGATCGGGGGTGCCTGCGGCCGGTGCCGACGGCGGTGGGCAGGCGGAGGCCGCGACCGGGCCGGAGCTGGCGCGGGCGGTGCTCGACGCGGCGCTGTCCCGGCGGCAGGCGGCGGCCCGCGCCCGGCGTACCCCTGGCGCCGGAGGCGGCGCAGGCGACTCGGGGCGGCGGCTGCGTGGCTACTCCGGCCCCGGCCCCGACCCGCGCGATCCGCAGCCGCTCAGCGCGGTGCTGAACCGGCTGGTGAAGGCGCGTGGCTGGCAGCAGCCGGCGGCCGAGGCCACCGTGTTCGGCGCCTGGGAGCGGGTGGTGGGCGCGGAGGTCGCCCAGCACAGCCGCCCGGTCAAGCTGGAGAACGGCGAGTTGACCGTGGAGGCACGCTCGACCGCCTGGGCGACCCAGTTGCGGCTGCTGGCCGGCTCGTTGCTCAAGCAGATCGCTCAGGAGGTGGGCCACAACGTGGTGCGCAAGCTGCACATCCACGGCCCGGCCGCGCCGTCCTGGGTGAAGGGACCGCGCCGGGTACGCGGCCGGGGGCCACGCGACACCTACGGCTGAGCGGCCCCTCAGCGTTTGCGGCCGGCCTCGCGGGCAGCCCGCTTCTGTTCGCGCTGCTCTTGGGTGTAGCGCTTGCGCTCGGCAAGGTCGCGCTTCCACGCCTCGCGTGCCTCTGTCGAGCCGCCCTGCACCGCGCCCTGCACACCCTCGGCCGGGCCGGCGAGATGCCGGAAGGCCCAGCGCAGCAAGCGGCCGCCCTCGCCCGGAGACCTCGGGACCGCGCCGTCCTCACCCATCTGCCGCCTTCTTTCGCCGCGCCTGGCAGGTAATTGGCTTACCAATGGTTGGTGCACCAACGATCGCTACGATAGTAACCATGAGTGGGGAGGGCAACCGATGAGCGACCGACCGGGCGGCGTCGACCCGTTGGCGTTGGAGCAGCAGGTCTGTTTCGCGCTCTCGGTGGCCGCGCGCAGCGTGGTGGCCGTCTACCGACCACTGCTGGAGCCGATGGGGCTGACCCATCCGCAGTACCTGGTCATGCTGGCGCTCTGGCAGCACGCGCCGCTGTCCGGCCGCGACCTGAGTCGTCTGCTCCAGCTCGACCCGGGCACGCTGTCGCCCCTGCTGAAGCGGCTGGAGGCCGCCGGCTACCTGCGCCGCGAGCGCGACGCCGCCGACGAACGCAGCCTCGCCGTCACCCTCACGGCCAGCGGCGCCGCCCTGCGCAGCCAGGCCGAGCTGATCCCCGCCGCGATCGTGCAGCGCCTCGGGCTGCCCGCCGAGGACCTGCAACACCTGCACGGGGTGCTCACGCAGTTGATCGCGGCCGCCAACCGACCCAGCGGCGACCCCGCCGCCCCGGAGATCGGCGCAGCGGCCCCGCCGAGCGGCGCAGCGGCTCAGGCGTCGGCGTAGACGGCGAAGCCGCGATCGGCGCAGCGCCTGTAGAACGCCGCCAGCACACCCAGCTCGGGGCATGTGAAGTTCCACTGCGGCGGATCGCCACTCTCGTCCCGCATCGCGTCCAGCCGGCTCTCCAGCCACCGCAGCTGCTGTTCGGCGAGCCGGCCGTCGCCGAGCAGCGACCGCAGCACCGTGCTCACCGACTCGAAGGTGACCGCCTCGCCGTACGCGCGGTGGCCGGCAACGAACCGCTCGATGCCGGCCGCGATCCAGGCGCAGCCGTCCGGGTCGATCACCGGGTCCTCGTCCTCGGCTGCGGCGTCTGTGGCATACAACACACCTTCGAGACCGAGCAGGAGATCCACCAACTCGGTGTACGCGGTCGCGCGGACGGTGCCGGTCTTCGCGATCAGCTCGGCAAGCGCCGCCGTCGGCGCGGAGATCCGGGGCACGTCGACGATCTCGCCGAAGTCGACGAACTCGGCGGGAGCCACCGGATCGTAGAAGCGGCCGGTCCGCGGCCAGTGCACCGCGACGTTGTCCAGCCCCATCTGTCACCTCTTAGAGAGCACGTGTCGGGTCGATCGGGTCGATCGTCCCGGTTCCGGCCGCTAAAGATCAAGGCCGCTTCCGGAGCGCCGCAAACGTACGACACCGGTGGTCCGGCCGCGACCCCCGACCCACCCGGCCGCGGGTCAACCCGTTTTGGGGCGGCGCGTGCGATCGGAGCATGGCGTGTGGGGGGAGTCGTGGGTAATGGGGTTCTGCCGGCTATGGACATCTCAGCCGCCTCGTTGAGGGTGCCGAGTGGCGGTTCTGTCCCGCGCGCACAGTAGGATTGACGGTGAGACGAAGACCCGGTGTGGAGCGAGGGACGGGGCCGATGGCCCCCGATCATTCTCCCTGTCGGGTCGAGCCGATCGCGATCCGCGGGCAACCGCGGCGACCGGCGCGTTCGACCCGCTGTCCGGAGGTTTCCGGCGCCGGTCCGCGCGCCGACGTCGCGTCCTGTCCGCCGAACCCGCGCCCGACGCGCCCGTTTTTGGCGTGGACGACGCGAGAAAGTGGCCGAGGGTGGCAGCGCAGGACAAGCAGGAGTACGGCGCAGAGTCGATCACCGTTCTCGAAGGGCTGGAGGCCGTTCGCAAGCGGCCCGGTATGTACATCGGGTCCACCGGCGAGCGCGGTCTGCACCACCTCGTGTGGGAGGTCGTCGACAACGCGGTGGACGAGGCGCTGGCCGGGTACTGCGACACCATCGACGTCGTGCTGCTCGCCGACGGAGGCGTGCGGGTCACCGACAACGGCCGGGGCTTCCCGGTCGACCTCCACCCGAAGCTCAAGAAGCCGGGTGTCGAGGTCGCGTTGACCATCCTGCACGCGGGCGGCAAGTTCGACGGCAAGGCGTACGCGGTCTCCGGCGGTCTGCACGGCGTCGGTGTCTCCGTGGTGAACGCGCTCTCCACCAAGATGTTCGTCGAGATCCACAAGTCCGGCGCCGTGTGGCGGCAGCACTACACCAACTCCAAGCCCGGCACGCTGGAGAAGGGCGAGGCCACCGACCGCACCGGCTCGGCGGTCTCCTTCTGGCCCGACCCCGACGTCTTCGAGACCGTCGAGTTCGACTTCCAGACCATCTACCGACGCCTGCAGGAGATGGCCTTCCTCAACCGCGCCCTGCGCATCCACCTGCTCGACGAGCGGGTGGCCGAGGAGGAGGACGGCCGGCAGCGCGAGGTCACCTTCTACTACGAGGGCGGCATCGCCGACTTCGTCCGCCACCTCAACGCCTCGAAGAGCCCGATCCACAAGACAGTGGTCGAGTTCGAGGCCGAAGAGGAGGGCATGTCGCTCGAGATCGCCATGCAGTGGAACGAGTCGTACGGCGAGTCGGTCTACACCTTCGCCAACACGATCAACACGCACGAGGGCGGCACGCACGAGGAGGGCTTCCGGTCTGCGCTGACAAGCGTGGTCAACAGGTACGGCACCGACAAGAAGCTGCTCAAGGGCGACGAGAAGCTCTCCGGCGAGGACATCCGGGAGGGCCTCGCGGCGATCATCTCGGTCAAGCTGGCCAACCCGCAGTTCGAGGGCCAGACGAAGACCAAGCTGGGCAACACCCCTGTGAAGAGCTTCGTGCAGCGGGTCTGCAACGACCGGCTGGTCGACTGGTTCGACCGCAACCCGGCCGAGGCCAAGATGATCATCACCAAGGCCTCTCAGGCGGCTCGCGCCCGGATCGCCGCCCAGCAGGCGCGCAAGCTGGCCCGGCGCAAGTCGCTGCTGGAGTCCGGCTCGATGCCCGGCAAGCTGGCCGACTGCCAGTCCACCGACCCGCGCGAGTCCGAGGTGTTCATCGTCGAGGGCGACTCGGCCGGTGGCTCGGCCAAGCAGGGCCGCGACCCGCGGACCCAGGCGATCCTGCCGATCCGCGGCAAGATCCTCAACGTGGAGAAGGCCCGGATCGACCGGGTGCTGAAGAACAACGAGGTCCAGGCGCTCATCACCGCGCTGGGCACCGGCATCCACGACGACTTCGACATGGAGAAGCTGCGGTACCACAAGGTGGTGCTGATGGCCGACGCGGACGTCGACGGCCAGCACATCCAGACGCTGCTGCTCACCCTGCTGTTCCGCTTCATGCGCCCGCTTGTCGAGATGGGGCACGTCTACCTGGCCGCCCCGCCTCTCTACAAGATCAAGTGGAACAAGAAGGGCGACGACGCCCAGTACGCGTACTCCGACCGCGAGCGGGACGGGCTGATCGCGCTGCGCCAGCAGAAGAAGCCGAACGCCAAGCCGGACGACATCCAGCGCTTCAAGGGCCTCGGCGAGATGAACTATCCCGAGCTGTGGGAAACCACAATGAACCCGGCGACGCGTACCCTGCGTCAGGTCACTCTCGACGACGCGGCGACCGCCGACGAGTTGTTCAGTGTGCTGATGGGTGAGGACGTCGAGGCGCGCCGGTCGTTCATCCAGCGCAACGCCAAGGACGTGCGATTCCTGGATATCTGACGGATCGCGGTGGGGGGGGGGGGGGGGGGGGGGCCCCCCCCCCCCCCCCCACCGATCCACAGAGTTATCCACAGCTTGGCCGGTATCCACAGCGGTTATCCACAGCACGAAAACGACTTTGAGTCTGATAAGGGTATACAGTGACCGATTCTCCCGAGTCCACACCGAACGAGCCTGAGGTCCCCGCCGAGGCCATCGCCGCCGTGGTCGCACACGACCGGATCGAGCCGGTCGGGCTCGAGGTGGAGATGCAGCGCTCCTACCTCGACTACGCGATGAGCGTCATCGTCGGTCGTGCGCTGCCGGACGTCCGGGATGGGCTCAAGCCGGTCCACCGCAAGATCCTCTACGCGATGTTCGACTCCGGATACCGGCCGGACCGCGGCTACGTGAAGTGCTCCCGCGTCGTCGGCGACGTGATGGGTCAGTTCCACCCGCACGGTGACTCGGCGATCTACGACGCGCTGGTCCGGATGGCGCAGCCCTGGTCGCTGCGCTACCCGCTTGTCGACGGCAACGGCAACTTCGGCTCGCCGGGTAATGATCCGGCTGCCGCCATGCGCTACACCGAGTGCAAGCTCGACCCGCTCGCCATGGAGATGCTGCGGGACATCGACGAGGACACCGTCGACCTGCAGGACAACTACGACGGTCGGGCCAAGGAACCCACCATCCTGCCGTCGCGGATCCCCAACCTGCTGGTGAACGGTTCCGAGGGCATCGCGGTCGGCATGGCCACCAAGATTCCGCCGCACAACCTGCGGGAAATCGGCGCGGCGGTGCAGTGGTGCCTGGAGAACCCGGAGGTGGACGAGGAGACGACGCTTGAGGCGCTGCTCGGCATCGTCAAGGGTCCGGACTTCCCGACCCACGGCCTGATCGTCGGCACCACCGCCATCCAGGACGCGTACCGCACCGGCCGCGGCTCGATCCGGATGCGCGCCGTGGTGGAGGTCGAGGAGGACAAGCGGGGTCGGCCCTGCCTGGTCGTCAGCGAGCTGCCCTACCAGGTCAACCCGGACAACCTCGCTGAGCGGATCGCCGAGCTGATCAAGGAGGGCAAGCTCGCCGGGATCGCCGACATCCGCGACGAGTCCTCCGGGCGTACCGGCATGCGGATCGTGCTCGTGCTCAAGCGCGACGCGGTCGCCAAGGTCGTGCTGAACAACCTCTACAAGCACACCCAGCTCCAGGAGACCTTCGGCGCCAACATGCTGGCCCTGGTCGACGGGGTGCCGCGCACGCTCAACCTGGCCCAGTTCATCCGCTACTACGTCGAGCACCAGATCGACGTGATCCGCAGGCGGACCGCGTACCGGCTGCGTAAGGCCGAGGAGCGGGCGCACATCCTGCGCGGTCTCGGCAAGGCCCTCGACGCGCTGGACGAGGTCATCGCGCTGATTCGGCGTTCGCCAACCGTGGACGACGCCCGCCAGGGCCTGATCCGGCTGCTGGAGATCGACGAGATCCAGGCCACCGCGATCCTCGACATGCAGCTGCGCCGGCTCGCCGCCCTGGAGCGGCAGCGGATCGTCGACGATCTGGCCAAGCTCGAGATCGAGATCGCCGACCTGAAGGACATTCTCGCGAAGCCGGAGCGGCAGCGCAGGATCGTCTCGGAGGAGCTGGGCGAGATCGTCGCGAAGTGGGGCGACGACCGGCGTACGCAGATCATTCCGTTCGACGGCGAGGTCTCGATGGAGGACCTCATCGCCCGGGAGGACGTGGTCGTCACGATCACCCGAACGGGGTACGCGAAGCGGACCAAGGTCGACCTTTACCGCTCGCAGCGGCGCGGCGGCAAGGGCGTCAGCGGCGCCACGCTGCGGCAGGACGACATTGTCAGCCACTTCTTCGTATGCTCCACTCACGACTGGATTTTGTTCTTCACGAACAAGGGCCGCGTGTACCGGGCCAAGGCGTACGAGCTGCCGGAGGCCAGTAGGGTAGCCAAGGGCCAACATGTGGCCAACCTGCTCGCCTTCCTGCCCGACGAGCAGATCGCCCAGATCATCGAAATTCCGAACTACCAGGTAGCCCCCTATCTGGTACTGGCCACGAAGAACGGCCTGGTGAAGAAGACGCGGCTCGAGGAGTTCGACTCCAACCGTTCCGGCGGAATCATCGCGATCAACCTGCGCGATGAGGACGAGCTGGTCGGTGCTGCGCTGGTGGCACCGGAGAACGACCTGCTGCTGGTCTCCAAGAAGGCGCAGGCGATCCGGTTCAACGCCTCGGACGAGGCGCTGCGGCCGATGGGCCGGGCCACCTCGGGCGTGATCGGCATGCGCTTCACGGACGACGATGTCCTGCTCGCCATGGAGGTCGTTCAGGACGGTCGGGACGTCTTGGTGGCCACGAACGGGGGATACGCGAAACGCACCCCGATCGAGGAATACCCGGTGCAGGGCCGGGGAGGTAAGGGCGTGCTGACTGCGAAGATCACCGAACGGCGCGGTGGTCTGGTCGGTGCCGTGGTGATCGACCCGGACGACGAGCTGTTCGCGATCACCAGCAACGGTGGTGTCATCCGGACTCCGGTGAAGCCTGTACGCCGTACACGTGACCGGAACACAATGGGGGTCAAGCTGATGGACCTCCCGGACGGCGTGACTATCGTGGCGATTGCTCGCAATGCCGACGAGCCTGACGAACAGGACTAGTTGAATGACGGAGACACAGGCGAAGTCGGGGAACACGGGGACCTCGGCCAACCCGGTCGACGAGGAGGCCGCCAAGAGCGGCACACCAGCGACCGGCCGCGCGGCCGTGGGCCGGGCTACGGTTCCCGCCGACGCGCCTGCCCCGAAATTCACCCGGGCTCCCGGAATGACACCTCCGCCGGAGCAGCCCGGCGAGGACGGCGGCTCGGGCGACACCAAGGCGGAGAAACCCGCCGCCGAGGCGCCGGCGTCCGCCGGGTCGGCCCCGGCGGCGTCCGCCCCGAGCCCGGCGCGCCCGACGACCACCCAGCCGATCACCCGGCCGGGTCAAGCGACCTCGACCGGTGCCACCGGCACCCAACCCCGGATCATGCCGGGCATGACGCAGCCGGATTCGGGACGCACCGCCCCCGGTGGTCGCCCGGCGAGCGGCGGCGGCCTGCCCCCGGGGATCGGTAACGCGTCCGCCGTCGGGGCCGCTCGCGTCGGTGAGGCGGTACGCGCCGCGCGTACCTCAGTCAGTTCGGCGGCATCCCGCGGGCCGCGTCGGGCCCGGCTGAACCTCAAGCGGATCGACCCCTGGTCCGTAATGAAGTTCGCGTTCGCCGTCTCGGTGGTGCTCTTCATCGTCGTGGTGGTCGCCACTTCGGTGCTCTACCTGGCGTTGGACGCGATGGGCGTGTTCCAGAGCGTCAACGACAGCCTCAGCGACCTGGTCAACGCCGGTGGTGGGCAGAGCACCAGCGGCTTCCAGATCACCGCCAAGGGCGTGATCCTCAGCTCGGCGCTGATCGGCCTGGTCAACGTGGTGCTGTTCACCGCGCTGGCCACGCTGGGAGCGTTCGTCTACAACGTCTGCGCCGACCTGGTCGGCGGCATCGAGCTGACCCTCGCCGAGCGGGACTGAGTGACCGGGACGCCGGGACACCGCAAAATTGCGGTCGCCCCGGCGTCCCGTACTCGGATAGGTTTTCAGGTGTCGACGGCCCGGCTCGCGGGGCCGGACCCCGATTTGGGGCCGGCCAAGCTGATGGGTTAATCTTGCTCGTCGCAACACGGGGCTATAGCTCAGTCGGTTAGAGCGCAGAGCTGATAACTCTGAGGTCGCTGGTTCGATTCCAGCTAGCCCCACCGCATGTCGTCCGACGGTAGTCGAGCGCAAGGGGTCGCCCCATGTTCAAGAAGCTGCTGATCCTGGCTAGCGTCGTCGGCGTGGCCGCCGTCGTCTACAGCAAGGTCAAGGCCTCCAACGACGAGCGTGCGCTCTGGCACGAGGCCACCACCTCGCCTGACCTGCGCTGACCTCCGGCCTGCGGCGAAGATTTACGGCTGCCGCAGCGCCACCACGGGGCCCTAGCTCAACTGGCAGAGCACTGCCTTTGCAAGGCAGGGGTTAGGGGTTCGAGTCCCCTGGGCTCCACCACATCATCTGGCCAGGTCACGGCCTATTCTTCTCCCCCGCTGACCCGACCTCGGATTGACGGTCATCTTTGGTCGTCAGCAGAGCCGCCGAAGACACTGCGCACCGACTCGTGGAAATCCGCCGGGGTGTGTGTATAGCGGTTGAGCGTGGTCGATGCCTGCTCGTGGCCCATCACCGCCTGGACGATGTTGACCGGGACTCCGCCGGACACCAACCACGTCGCGTAGCAGTGCCGTAGATCGTGGAACCGCAGCCCGCCGGCCGCCTTAGTCGCCACACAGTCGACGGCTTCCCGCTCGGTCGTGAACTCCGCCGACCACTCCACATCCTCGCGGTCAGACCAAGTGGCGCAGAACTGAAACGGGCCGACCTCGACGACCTGGCCGAGGAGCCCAGCGCGGACGAGTGACGGCCGCCAGATCTGGCGGCGGAAGTTGCTGCGCAACATCGAGCCGCCCTCGTAGTTGGTGAAGACCCGGTCATCCGAACTGTGGGCGACCAGCTCGCGATGGCGATGGAGCGCCTGTTGCAGGAACGGAGCCAGCGGCACGGTCCGCCGGCTCTTGGCTGACTTCGGGTACGGCTTGTCGAACAGGTGACCGTTGACCTCGATGATGACCCGCTCGACAGCCAGGGTCGACGCATCGAGATCAACCGAGCCCCACCGGAGCCCCAGGCACTCGCCCATCGCAGACCCGCGCCGGCCGCAGCAGCGACGAGAGCGCGATGCCACTCGGGCACCGCCGTGAGAAGCCGATCTGTGACGTCGGCTTGAGAGATCGTCTGTACTCCCCCAGCACGCCTTCGCTGCGCCGGGAGGCGGACACCCTCGCACGGGTTGAAGGCGATCAGCCGACTTCGGACAGCCGAAGCCAGGATGGAGGAGCTTTACACATCGCCTAGCAGCTCCGAAGGATGCGCTCCACGTCCGCGCCCGCCTGAACGACCACGGCGTCGGCGCGAAGTTCCTCGGGAAGGTGGCACCGCTGACTTTCGTGCGCGAGCAGGGCGGGGTAGCCAGGTGGAAGCACAACAGCATCGGCGAGTCCGACGAACTTGACGAGCAGGTCGAGAACGGCGCCCACGGAGAACCGGCTGATTATGAGACTGCCGAGCGTGTCGTCGGCAAGGGTGGCGTAGAGGTCTGCGGTGCCGCCGTCGTCGGCGCTGATGTGCCAGTAGCTGTGCTGAGGCCCCCGACGGTCGGCCCTCGGCGCAAAGACGGCCAGGAAGGCATCACCCGCCATTGGGGCGGCATCGCCCTGCTCGAACCGCTGAACGAACATGTCGTAGCTCACCAGGGCAAGTTAGCGCCTCGACCAGAACGATCATGTCAAGCATCTAGCGGGACGCAGGTGTCAAGCATCGGCCGTGACGGGATAGGCCGGACCGCCGGCGGGCTGCCGGGCGGTGTGGGAGGAATTTCTGTACGTCTTCAAGGCGGCCCTGAACGGGCCGCACGCGCCGCCGCCTGGGCGCGCGTCCGTCGCTCCGCTGGCGCTCCGACTCCGGCCACGCAACAGCCCGGCGGCTGGCGCGGAAGCGAGAAGCCCAAGGGGCCGCCGCAGAACGAAAGGGGGCGTTGGCCAGGTGAGGGTTAGGCCGGCAGCCGGCCGGGCCGCGCGGCCACGAGCCCGCGCGGCGTAGGGGAGCGCACGCCGGCCGCGTCGGCAAGCTGGCGGCGGGTACGAGGTTGCGGTTACTGCGCCTCCGGCGGGGGCGCTCCGGCTCCAGGATGGCCGGGGCCGCGTCGGCGGCTCGCGGTCCGTGGGTGGTTGCGGTAGGCCATCCCGCCTGCCGTCGACCCGGGCGAGCCGAGCAGACCGCCGCCCGGCCCGCCAGCGCCCGTACGAGCCGTCAAGGTCCGCTTGACGTGGCGGGCCAGGCGGCGGCCCGCTCCCACAAGGGCGGGTCGACGGCAGACGGGATGACTTCCTAGAGGTGCTGCCGGATGCAGGCGACTAAGGTGATTCCTCGTCGAGCGATGGCTTTGCGCCGAGCAACAGCGCGGAACTTCGTGCTGCACCATCCGGCAGCTGCAAGATGTCAGTGCGGTCGAGAAGTAAAGTGCGAACAGCTCTAATGGCAACATCAAGCGCCTCGTAGCAGAACTCATACTCGGAAGGCTTGAGGTGCTCGCTGCCATGGACGACCTTGCTTCTCAGGCCGTAGATTTTGGACAGCTTGGCCTTGGTCTTCATTCGCTCTTCGAATGTCTTACTTAGCAGCATGGCAATGGAAGTGCTAATGCGGAAAGTGGGTTCACCCTCCTTTGTTCCGAATAGCCTTTCCCATGCGATAACTGAGTCGATAAGAACGTCTGATGGGTCTCGCCTCTCCCCGCTAGCCTTGAGTATGCGACTGATCGCGAGGTCGATTTTCGCCACGTATGGCTTACTAAGTCTCTCGTACCACAACGCCCAAGACCTGACTTCGTCTGCAGTTAGCTGTATGGGCATAAATCCTGGGCCGTGACGTGGATCAAACCACGACAAGGTCGCCGTTGTATCCAACGGATCGTCAAAGTGCTGCCACGTCGGAATGAGAAGCGCCCGGGACTCCCTTTCCACCGCCATGATTAGCCCGAAACGCAACCTATTAATGGTTGTCTCGACTTCATCGGGGAGACGCATGTCATCCGGCCATATCAGATCGCTGGACGATTCATCTGCGAATCGTATCGCAATTGGAATCTGCATCGCCAGCACGATGTCGCCGTCGTAATTGGCGGTGGTGGTAAGTCCTGAGGAGTCAGTAGCGGTTGTCTGACCTTTAAGGGAAGAGGGTGCGAGCTTGCGATCCTCATCGGTTGCGCTTCGAACAGAGGCGCCCTTCAGGGTAAGCTCACTGCCCTCTGGGAGGAGGATCCCGGCAAAGGCGAACTTCCCTGCGGTCATCCCCCGCTTGCGACTCAGGATGCTGCGAATATTCCGAAACTCTTTGAGGGCAGCTTCGACGAACATCGGTGGGCTCTGTCTCGCGAGAGGGGTCGAGTGCCACGCGCGAGTCAAAATAATCTCCGGCAATCTTAGCAGTTGGATCGAATGGGCGATGCCAGTGCTGATATAGATACGATCCGTTACTCGCCCCGTATGCTGCCCTTCGATGGAAAATAGCCGACCGAGGGCCGGGTCATCAATAACGGCTTTGCCGAAATCGCTGGCGCTAGGATGGCCAAAGATTGCTCGACCGGCGTAGCTGCTGACGCGAGGGTTGTAGTCGAACATCTCTGGAAACTCGTCCGGAAGAAGAAGCGATGAGTAAGCGGCATCGGCAAGAGTGGCGATGGACTTCTCTAAGTCGTCGGCCGCAGGCACCCCGACCTGTTGGCCGCCTGCGTTGAGATGAAACATTTGCGCGGTCAACTGGCCGTTGTCCTGAGGTGATGACAGCCAGCTTAGGAAGGCACGCGCTCGGTCTGTTGGGTCTATATCTTCAGGGAGTCCTCGTAGGCTCCGGTCGAGAATCTCGATATTGGCAGCCTGTTCGGGCGTTAGAGTTGTGGTCCCTGACAAGATGGAGTCGAGGGCTTCGCCGCAATTCAGGATGTACTTTACAAACTCTCTTCCGGCCGTTTCCATAAGCCAAGTCAGGCTGGAAAGATTAGCGCCGGCGGTCACAGCTTGATCGGAAGGCGGCTGAGAAGTACTCATGGTTAGAGCCTGCCCTAAGTCAGGTGGCATGTCCACTTTGCGAGAAATATTTGCTGCCCAGAGAGGCGGCCGTTCCTTCAGCCTGAGCGGCAGCCGGTACATGAGCCAGCGGGTCTGTTTAGGGTTCAAACTCCATCGCGACCTGAGCCCGCGCCCGACCCGTGCCCGATGCAGCGGTCAACACCGGTCAGTGGCGGGCCATCGCAGAGCTTAGCCGTGTTGCTCGTGATCTCCTGACCAGTCAGCATCCCGCCCGGATACTGCGGCTCAATCCGATTCCTGGGTGACGATCGGGTTGGACGTCGGCGGACGAGCATGGACACCGGAGGACCCGTCCGGCAGCTCAGAGCCTGCGAAACAGCAGGTCACCGATCCGTGTTGATTGCCTGGGGGTCAAGGGGTCGCAGGTTGACATCCATAGGAGCATCGCCATGGCAGCAAGCGAAGCGGCTGTATGCAGTGCGATGCATTATCGCTGTCCCGGAATTACTTCCAGGCCGGGAGAATCTGTCGCAGAGGTCTCGCTTATAGCTAGAATTTCGCCCAATGCTACATACGTCTGCAGAAAGAGGAACCGGGCTTCGGATGGAGTGACGTCGTTATGGACAGCGGCGGATACCCTTTCGTAAATCCCGCGGAGCAATTGGCGCAGTCTCTGCTGTCTACTCTTGCTCGTCGACCTCTGTCGAACATATGCGTCGATGCGATTCAATACCTTTGATTTGCCCACGTCCACCGGTTGGCCGTCGACTGTAATCGGATCGCCCTGGGCTGGATAAACGGCGTCGGCGAAGCTGTCAATCAGCCTCCTGCAGGTACTCATGGCATGACTAATGGCCTCTCCTTCACCCTGCGCTAGGCGTTCGATGATCGAATCGATTCGCTCAAGAGCCCGATCGCTAACGGGGGCGAGCAGTCCATCTATCTCTTGCCTAGCCGCTTCGAATAGCTCCCCTTGGCCTTTGCTGAACGCAAGTTCATGGTAGGTCCGAGCCGCGAATTCGTAAATCTCAGCCAATGCTGCAGATCGAATATTCGCGTAGATTGTGATGCTCGACGTGGCACCGTTTATCTGATTATGTACGCGGTCAAGCGCGATGCCCAGGAATTCGCCGCTCAGGCTGGGCGACTTAAGGCTAGCAAGGCGAGACTCTTGGGCTCGAATAGCTGCCTCGATACTGCCCAATGAAACGAGGTAGCCAATCTCCTTGCCGCTGGTATCCACCCGCAGTCGGTTCATCCGCCTAAGGGGTTTACGGGTTTCTGGCGTCATCTCGTAGCCATGGAGTTCTAGCTTGAGCCAATCTAGGCTCGACTCGTCACCAATTAATCGAGCTAGTCGAACGCTCTTCAGCAAGATTTGCTCCGCGCCGAGTCGACGTAGTTCGATATCGGCCAAAAGTTCTTCTGCGAGGCTCAGCGCCTCGGCTTGGCGGTCTCTGGCCACTACCCCTCCCGTATGTCTGGTCGCTTGCATAGTGCCAGAAACCCACGACAACGCCTGCTCGCAGAAGATCATCTGGCACAGATTCGGCACAGCCGACAGCGAGAACTGGTGTGAGACATCAAGCGTTGGTGAGGGACGCAGGCCAGGCCAGCGCACCAGAACGTCCGTCTTGGCCGGCTTCTCCGTCACGTCTCGGGTTAGGGGTTCGAGTCCCCTGGGCTCCACCAGCACTTCCCTTGGTTGATCTCGGTCCGAGTACAGCCAAGTGGTCATGCCGTCTCATCCTCGCCCAGCACCCGATCGACGGCCGAGGCAGCCTGACGAGCCCGCGTCGGCAGGACGTGGCCGTACGTGTCGGCGGTCATCCGGATCGTGGAGTGCCCGAGCAGATCCTTGCCCTGGTCGAGTCTTCCTTGCCTATTGCGCCGCCGCCCACACTGGCTGCATGGGCACGATGCAGGACCCGAACCCCGACCGCGACTGGTTGAAGCGCAGCTACGTGGATACGAGCACCAACCCGTACTCCACCGACTCGCGCACGGAGATGATGGGCCGCCTTGCTGAGGGCGCAGGAGGCAGCCGGGTGGCCCGTGCAGTCCTGCGCGCCGTCGCCGGCATCACGCTGGTCGCGATTGCCTTGTCGATTGTCCTCGGGGTCCTGAACCTGGCGGGGTGAGTCGCCCGGCGCTGAGCAGCGAGGAGTGGCGTCTGACAGATTTCTCGGTCCGAGAGTGAACCATGGGCACCTCGTCGACGTAATCGGGGCGGCAACGTCGACCAGGACAGGGAGACCATCACACCATGGACCAGTGGCCGTCAGAAGAAGAGGTTCCCGTCTATCATCTGGATGGGCAAAATCCAGAAGCTGAAGCCTTACTTGCCAATGGACTGCTAGAGGTCGAGCGGCAGAACCGAAACTTCCCGGAATCGGCAGTCGAACCCGTCATTGAGGTAGACGGAACGATCGTGTCGATCAGCTATCCGGAACGTGACGCGCTGCCGGTCTCCTTCGACACCAGCCAGTGGATACCCACCGCCCAGACGCTCGACCAGCTCATGCTCGACCCGCAAGTAATCTTCCCGAATGCGGGCGCAAACGACCGCGAAAGCGTTCAGATAGCCGCAACTGGGCTTCTCGAAGCCAAGGTGATTCAGAAGCTCAGCGCCATAATCGACAACGCGTCCGGTGAGACGTCGCAAAGGACTGTGGACCGGGCAGCTGAAACGCAAAACTGGGTGCACCAGTTCACCAGGACCTACAACGCCGCTCAGGAATCGAATCGGCGGGCGCAGCGGGCGCAGCAGGCTCTAGCAGCCGCGAATCTGCGAGCGCCGGGAGGCACCGATCAGGGGTCAAGCTCCTCGTCTCGTCAACCTGATGCCCAAGGCCGGGGCAACCAGTCGCAACGCCGGAGGCGAGGAGCGCGCTAAGGACGTCTCCCAGCACTCCCTCGCTCGCGCAGACCGCCGGGCACGGGAGATGGCCGAGGAACTGGCGGTGTGGGTGAGCGTCAGATCGCCTGACGATCAGCTGCGGTCCGGATCGCACGCAGCAGCCGGAGTTGGCCGATCTCCGACACGTTCTTCATCAGCTCGGAGTTGACCCAACCGATCATGTGCGTGACCGTGTACTCGGACTGATCCTGCCAGGGGAACGGTGCCGTGTCGTCAAGGTCGGCGTCGGTGAGTCGGTCGAGGAGACCCAACCATTCGGTACGCAGGTCTTGTAGCCAGGCGACAGTCGGCTCACCGGCGCCGGGCCATTCGACATCCGTACGCTGCCGTACCGGCTGCCCCCGGAGATGATCCATCGTCACGCTCCACCACCAGCCGATGTGCCAGGTCAACCAGCCGATCGTCGGTACCGGGATGGGGTCGGGTTCGCTGTCGGCCCAGTCCGGGGTCCAACTGCCGTCGGACCGCCGTGGAGGAGTTGCGAGTCGATCTCGCCAACTCCCTGGCCGGTGTCGTGGACATCAGCAGGCTCGCAGACGGCATCCCCGGGGTGGAGTTCCGCGGCGGCCTCTGCTGGGCAGAGCAGGCGCCGGCCCGCGACCCGTTCCGGACCGTGGGGTAGTCGCGGCCGGGCGATGGTCAGCCCTGGGGTTCGGCCGGTCCGGCGTCGCCGGCCGCCGGCTCCGCGTCATCGCCCGAGGGGTGCCCGTCCCCCGCCGACGGCAGGTTCTCCATCAGCCTGGTGAGCGCGCCGTTGGCGAAGGTGGCGCCGAGTGCCGAGCCGGCTCCGATGGTCCAGCCGACCGGCCCGAGTGGCGTACAGCCGAAGAACTGACTGAGCCCCGGCGTCTGCACCACCACTACCAGCACACCCAGTGACGCCGCGGTGGACGCCAGCACCGTGGGGCTGGTGCCCCCGGCCAGGACGGTCTGGCCTAGTTGGGTGCCGACCAGCGAGACGAGAGCTACCGTTCCGGCCCGCTGCCGGCGACCGGTGTACCGGGCCAACGTCCACCCGGCGGTCGCGCCCAGCGTGGTGGCCGCCGCGCGCAGCCCGATTTCCCGGGTGAGGGTCTCGCCGAGGGAGGCGTCCGGTCCTTCCTTGAGGAGCGCGTCGGCGCTGTCCGCTGCTGGCGGACGGACCGCGATGGCCAGCGCCGGTGCCAGGTCGGTGAGGAGGTTGACAAGCAGGAGTTGTCGTCCGGTGAGCGCGGAACGGCCGGTCGCGGCGGCGCTCAGGACACTGAACGCGATCTCGCCGAGGTTGCCGCCGACCAGGATGCTCAGCGCGTGGCGTACCGACGACCACATGGCCCGGCCCTCGACCAGGGTGGCGATGATGGTCTCCAGCCGGTCGTCGGTGACCACCAGGTCGGCGGCGGCTCGGGCTGCTGGCGTGCCCCGCTTGCCGAGCGCGATGCCCACGTCGGCCAGCCGGATCGCTGGCGCGTCGTTGGCACCGTCGCCGGTCATCGCCACGGTCCGGCCGCACTTCTGCAACGCCTGGATGATCCGTACCTTGTGCGCGGGGGTGCAGCGGGCCACCACGTCCGTGGCCGCAAGCCGTTCGCCGAGCGCCTCGTCGTCCAGCTGATCCAGCTCACCCGCGGTGACCACCCGCTGCACGTCATGCTCGCTGATGGTGGCGGCGATCGCCTCGGCGGTGGCCGGGTGGTCGCCGGTGATCATGATGGTGTGTACGCCGGCCTGCCTGATCCGGCGCACCGCTGGTGCGGCGCTCTCCCGAACCCCGTCGGCCATGGCGAGGAAGCCCACGAACGTCAGATTCCGCACCTCGCTGTCGGTGACCTCCGGGTCGTCGACTGTGCACTCGGCGACGGCCAGGATCCGATGCCCCGAGCCGGCCCGGTCGGCAAGCATCTGGTGCAGTTTGGCGCGGCCGGCGTCGTCAAGCGGCTCCTGACGACCGTCGGTGCGTCGGGCCTCGCAGCGCGGCAGCACCGTCTCCGGTGCGCCCTTGACGCTCAACAACAGGTGACCGTCGGTTTCCCCGACACTCGCGTGGTAACCCCGGGACGGCTCGAACGGCAGCCCACCAGCCGCTCGCCAGCCGGGGGCGCCGGTCTGCTCCACCACCCCGGCGGTGGTGGCGCCTCGCCGGACCGCCCGGTCGGTCTGCAACGCCAACTCCTCCGGGTTTGCCGCTGCCGGCGTCGCCCGCAGCGCCGCCGCCAGCGTTAACCGGAGCCGGTCGTCCAGCCGGTCCACAGGCGCGTAGAGGTCGCCGACAGCATCACCGACCCCGGCGAGCAGCAACTGGCCCTCGGTGAGGGTGCCGGTCTTGTCGAAGCAGAGCACGTCCACCCGGCCCAGCGCCTCGATCGTGCGCGGATTGCGGACCAGGGCCCCGTGCTCGGCCAGCCGTCGGGCGGCGGCCAGCTGCGCCGCGCTCACCAGAAACGGCAACCCCTCCGGCACCGACGCGACGGCCAGGTTCGCGGCGGTCGCCGCCGACTCCCGCAGCGGTACGCCCCGCAGCAGGCCCGCGCCGGCCACCGCGATCGCCGAGCCGGCTGCCAACGGGATGGCGGCCTTGGTCAACGAGCCGAGCCGGGCCTCCACCCCGCTCGTCGGCGGCGCCTGCCGGACGAGCGCCAGACTGCGACCAGCCTCCGTGTCGGTGCCGGTGGCCACCACCACGGCAGTGCCGTGGCCGGCGGCGATCGTGGTCCCGTCGTAGAGCATCGAGCGCCTGTCGGCGACCGCGGCTGCCACCACCGGTCGGTCGGTCTTCGCCACGGGCAGCGACTCACCGGTAAGCGAGGACTCGTCCGCCTCCAAGCCCACCGATTCGAGCACCCGGCAGTCGGCGGGCACCGAATCCCCTGACTCGACGGCGATGACGTCCCCGGGCACCAGGTCCTCCGCGGCGATCACCCGCTCGGTGCCGTCCCGCCGGACCCGGGCGGTCACCGCCGAGCGGGACAGCAACCCGGCAAGTGACCGTTCGGTGTTGCGTTCGTGCACCGCCCCGATCAGCGCGGAACCCCCCACCACCCCGCCCACCAGCGCGGCGTCGACAAGTGAGCCGAACGTGGCCGAGAGCACCGCCCCGGCGGCGAGCACAGGGGTGAGGGGGTTGGCCAGTTCGTCCACGAAGGCGCGCAGCAGCCCGCCGGCCGGGGCGTTGTTGTCGGGCGTGCCGTTCCCGCTCTGCCGGCGGGACGCCTCCGCGCTACCCAGGCCGCCCGGCCCGGTGTGGAGCCGTTCCAGGACCGCGCTGACAGGCATCAGATGCCAGGCCGTCTCCACCGGCGCCGGGGCGTCCGTCTGGTCCGGCACCCGACCGGCCCGCCAGACACCGTGGGCGAAGGCGAGCGCCGCCGCGCCGTTCACCGATGCCAGCGACCGTAGGGGGAGCTGGGTCCGTGGGGCGGTGAGGGCCCCAAGCGTGCCGAGGCCCGTGCCGGCCATGGCCAGCCGGATGTTCTGCCCGGCCATCCGTCGGGCCACCCCGGCCGCCTCCACGATCAGCGCCACCACCCGCAGGTCGGTGCCGACCAGCAGGTGCGCGCCCCACGGAGGCAGGTCGTCCGGCCCGCTCAGCCCCAACCCGCAGTCGGCGGCGGCGAGCCCTGCCCGGTTCGCGGACACCAGCATCACCACCGCGCCGTCGCGTTGCAGTGTCCGCACGGAGTCGGCCAGTCGGTCACCGCCGGGCAGCACGGCGTCGGCGGAGCCGTACCGCTGATCATCTGGGCCGGCGATCACCAGTCGCAGCCCGGCGTGCCGGGCCGCGGTCGGCAGGCCGTCGACGCCCGGCGCGGGTTCCGGCTCGACGCGCAGCAGCGCGGCCAACCGGTCGCCGTGTGCCAGGCCGAGCAACTGGCCGCCGGACGATCGCAGCCGACCACTGTCCGGAGTGTCGCCCGGATCGGCGGCGTGCAGTTGATCCAGTGGGCCGAGTCGCCAGCCGTCGGCCTCCCGTGACCCGCCCGGCGTGCCCGGGTCGAAGAGCGTGAAAGCCCGCTCCGCCACCTGGTCCACGTCGGCTCCGGGCAGCGGCGCCAGGTCGGTGAGGACACCACGGTCGGAGCCGAGTACGGCGGCGTCGAGCACGAGCGTGTCGATCCGGTCCAGCTCCCGCAGCACGCTGCGGTCCATGGCGATCACACCACGGCGGGCCAGGATCCGGCCGAGCTGCGCGGCGTACCCCTCGCGGCCACTGCCCGGGGCCTTGGGCAGTGCGGAGAGCCCGACCGAAGCGGCGCGTTTGTGCCCTGCGAACGGCACCGCCGCCACGCCGCCCGCCACGCCGGCGATCAGCGAGCCCTTGACGTACCGCTCGATCGGGCCGTCCGGCTTGGGCCGGGGACGGTCGCTTACCTGCCACCGTGCGCAGGCCCGGTCCGGGTCGCCGGTCAACCGCGGCTCGGCTCGCTGCCAGGCCTGCAACTGTGCTCGGGCCTCGCCCCACTGCACGATCCGCTGTGCGCCGTCCAGCACGATGCCGATCCAGCCGCCGGTCAGGCCCTGCACCACCGCCTCGGTCAGCGGAAACAGCACTTCGGCGCGAGGGTCGGCGCGGAGCCCTCGGTCGGCAAGCGCGTGCAGCTTCGGATGCAGGTCCACCGCGCCGATCAGCCCGACCACCTCGCCGGGCACCGGCGTGAGCGGCAGGATCCGGGTCGCCGCGGAGATGGTCAGACCCAGCACGTCGGAGGCCAGCGCCCCAAGGGTGCGCGGTGTACGCGGCCCCTCGGCAGGGGGGTGCGGCGGTGGGACCTCCGGATCGGGGTCGTGATCGCAGGTCCGCTCGATCCGCTCGATCGTCGTGATCAGCTCGCGCAGCTCCGGCTCCGGTGCCTGCACCGCGACCACCACCCGGCCCGAGGGCGCGTTCACCCGGGCCCAGGCCACCCCGGGCAACTCTTCCAGCGCGCTCTCCACCTGCCGAGCCAGCTTGTCGCCGCCGGGTTGACAGACGCCGTGCACCTCGATGTGGTGCCGGCTGGGCAGGGAGCGCACCTTGCGGCGGGTCAGGCCGGTCAGCCGGGCCAGCCGGGTAGCGGTCGGGCCGACGGTGCGGGACGCCGCGCCGACGGTGCGGGACGCCGCGCCGACGAGGTTCGGCACATTGACGGACGGCAGCAGACGGCCGGCGGCGCGACCCACCGCCGTCATCGAGGCGTACGGCCGGAGGGGTGCCGACCCAGCTCCCTACCGCTGCTGCTTCTGCCGTCGGCCATCTTCGCCCTCCCGCTTCCTCGGATCCGGGCGGCTGGCTTCCCGACGTGGCGTCCGTTATGCCCTGCGAGGAGGGGAAGTTTCCGCAGCGGGACGTCGGGCGAGAGCCGGGTCACCCCCGGTTGACCTGAATACGGGTTGAGGTCGCAGGCTTGGCCCATGCCGAACAGAACGCCCCCGACCCGACCGACGACCGACGACCCGACGGCGGGCCGTCGATGACCGCCACCGCTGTTGCGCCGGAGTCGGGACTGTGGGCACCCCGGCTGCGAGCCATGACCGTGGGCAGCGTCGCACTGATCTCGCTCGTCGCGTTCGAGGCGCTCGCAGTCGGTACGGCGATGCCGACGGTGGCGCGCAGCCTGGATGGTCTCGCGCTGTACGGGATCGCGTTCGGCGGTGCCTTCGCCGCCAGCGTGATCGGCATGGTGGTGTCCGGCATCTGGTGTGACGCGCGGGGACCTCGGGCCCCGATGTGGCACGGCGTGGCCTGGTTCGTCGTCGGGTTGGTGGTGGCCGGAACGGCACCGGTGATGGGCCTGCTGGTCGTCGGCCGGGTGGTGCAGGGCTTTGGTTCGGGCCTGCTCTCGGTGGCGCTGTACGTGATCGTCGCTCGGGCGTACCCGGAGGTGTTGCATCGGCGGATCTTCGCGGCGTTCGCCGCCGCGTGGGTCGTGCCGTCGCTTGTCGGCCCGGCGGTGGCCGGCCTGATCGTCGAGCATGTGGGCTGGCGCTGGGTGTTTCTGGCGGTGCCGGCGGTGGCCGTTCCAGCGGTGTTGTTGATCCACCCCGGCCTGCGGTCGTTCGGGAGTACGGCCGCGAGTCGGGTGCCGGCCGGGGCGCTGGCCCGGATCGCCTGGGCGTGCGGGGCGGGGGGGAGCGCCGCACTGTTGCACATCGGGGGACAGCAGCGTGGCGTCACCGCTCTGGTGTTGGTCACTCTCGCCGTGGCGGGCCTGCTGGTCAGCGCTCCCCGTCTGCTGCCGGCGGGGTTCCTGCGGGCCGCCCGAGGGCTGCCCACAGTGATCGGCCTGCGTGGCCTGGCCTCGGCGGCCTTCGTCGGCGCCGAGGTGGTCATCCCGCTGCTGCTCTCCCGCGAGCGCGATTTCTCGCCGACGGCCGCCGGGCTAGTGCTCACCGTGGGGGCGCTGGCCTGGTCGGTGGGTTCGTGGGTGCAGGGCCGGGTGCCGGTGCCCGCCTCTCGGGCGAGCGTGCCCCGCGCCGGGCTGATCTTCATCACGGTCGGCATCGCCACTGTGGCGCTCGCGGTCCAGCCCCAGGTGCCGGTGGCCGTGGTGGTGCTGGGCTGGGCAGCGGCCGGTGTGGGCATGGGCCTGCTCTATCCCTCCCTGTCGGTGCTCACCCTGGAGTTGTCCGCACCCGGCGAGCAGGGTCGCAACAGTTCGTCGCTGCAACTGGGCGACTCGCTCTTCGCAGCGACAGTGCTGGCGCTCACCGGTGCCGTGCTGGCCGCCGGCAGCGCGCCGGGCCGGGGCAGCTACACGGTGACCCTTGTGGTGGCCGCCGGCCTGGCGTTGGTCGGTGCGCTGCTGGCCGGCCGGGTGGTGGTGGGCGGACGTACGCGGCCGGGCGGGTGATCCGCGCCGGTTCGACGGTGTGACACCCGGTCGGGCCGGGAGGATGGCGGGCGATGAGCTTCCTGACCGTCCTGCCACTGGCTGTGGTGATGGCGGCCGGGACGAAGCTGATCGTGGCTGTCTTCCTCGCCTCGTCGGACCGGCCCCGGGCCGCGTCGCTGGGATTCCTCGCCGGTGTGGGGCTTGTGGTGGCCGCCGGGGTGACGGGGAGTTGGCTGCTGACCCGCTGGGTGGGCGGGCTGACCGCCGATGCCAGCGCTGTCGCGGGCCGGGTCGACAGGGGCCGGGCCATCGACGTGGTGGTGCTCGTCCTGCTGGTGGTGCTGGCCGTGGTGGTCTGGGTGCGCCGGCACCGGGCCGGGCCGCCCGGGTGGCTGGGCAGCGTCGGACGCGGCGATCCGCGGTGGGCGCTGCGAACGGGCGCGGCGCTCGTCGTGGTGGCGCCCACCGACGATCTGACCATGGCCGCCGTCGGCGCGAGCGTGGCCCGGCACGACCTGCCCTGGTGGCACCTGCTGCCGTTCGTGCTGGTCACCGTGTTCCTGCTGGCGTTGCCCCTGCTGGCGTTGCTGCTGCTCGGCAATCGGGCGACCCGGGTGCTGATGGCCATGCGACGGTGGGCCGAGGGGCACGCCTGGGTGGTCAACGAGCTGGTTATCGCGTTCTTCGCGCTACTCACAGTGCTGGACCTGGTGCGCTCGAAATGAGCCGCGTGGGTGAGCCGCGGGTGAGCCGGCACACAGCAGGTCACATGTTGTCGCCGAGCGTCGTCATCTGCCAGGCGGGCCGGCCGGTGCTCGCCGCGGATGGAGGACGACGATGAGGGTTCTGGTCACCGGAGCGGGCGGTCATCTGGGTCAGGCGGTGCTGGCTCGGCTGCGCGACGACGGGGTGGACGTCCGGGCCACCAGCCGGCGGTCGCGTACCGCCTCCGACGTCCAGTGGGTGGTGGTCGACCTGGCCACCGGGGACGGGCTGCCCGAGGCGGTGGCGGGGGTGGACGCGGTGCTGCACCTCGCGTCCTCGCCCCGGGGGAAGACCCACCAGGTGGACGTGCTGGGCACCCGTCGACTGGTGGTGGCAGCCGCCACGGCCGGCGTCCGGCACCTCGTCTTCGTCTCGATCGTCGGCGTCGATCGAGTGCCGATCCCGTATTACCGGCACAAGCTCGCCGCCGAGCAGGTGATCGCGGCCGGACCGGTGCCGTGGTCGGTGCTGCGGGCCACCCAGTTCCCCCAGTTCCTGGACGACCTGTTGGCGTCCAGCTCGCGGCTGGGCCCGATGATCGGTGACCGTGCGGTGCTCGCCCAACCCGTCGACCCCGGCGAGGTGGCAGCCCGGCTCGCGGCTCGACTGGTCGCCGGCCCGCTGGGCGGCATCGAGGAGTACGGCGGTCCGCAGGTGCTCCGCTTCGACGAGGCGGCCCGTGCCTGGCGTAAGGCCCGGGGCGTACGCCGACCGCTGCTGCCGGTACGGATTCCCGGCCGGCTCGGTCGTGAGTTGCGCGCCGGTGGTCTGCTCACCGACGCCCTACCGCGCGGCGTGCGGACCTGGGCCGATCACCTCGCCGACACGTACGGGGGAACCGGGCGGAGATGAGACGTACTGCTGTTCACGTTCGCCTTACGGTGACGTCATGTTCGCTGTCGTCATCACTGTGCTCCTCTACGTCGCTGGTTTCGTCTTCCTCTACGGCGTGATCCGGGTCGGTGTCCGGCACGCGTTGGAGGATCTGGAGTTGAACCGGGCCAAGGCCCGCCGCGCCGAGGAGCTGGCCGCCTCGCGCGACCGCACCTTCCTGCGCGAGAACGCCTTCCTGTCCGGCAGTTGAGCTGAGTTCGGTGCAGCCCGACCAGGTGGCGTCGCGGGACGGCTCGGAGGTCGGTGGGCCGTCCGCCGAGCGGGGTGCGAGGATCGCACCCGTGATGGGAACGCTGAAGACCGAACCGGCCCGTGCCCGCCTGGACCTGCTCGCCGCGCCGGTGGCCGAAGCCATCGCCCAGTGGCCCGCCGAAGCGCCCGTGGACGTCGACGACGTGCTTGTCGCGCCTATCGACGCCGACCTTGCCGACACCGCGGCCTTCTGCGCCGCGTACGAGGTGGGGCTTGAGGTGTCGGCCAACTGCGTCGTGGTGGCCGGCAAGCGCGAGGGCGTGGTCCGCTACGCGGCCTGCGTCATCCTGGCCACCACCCGGGCCGACGTCAACGGGGTGGCCCGACGGGCGTTGGACGTGCGCAAGGCGAGCTTCGCCCCGATGGACGACGCGGTCGAGTTGACAGGCATGGAGTACGGCGGCATCACGCCGATCGGGCTGCCGGCCCAGTGGCCGATCCTCGTCGACGCACGGGTGATCGCCACGCCGCACGTGATCATCGGGTCCGGCGTACGGCACAGCAAGATCGCGCTGCCCGGGCCGGCGCTTGGCGCGCTGCCCGGTGCCCAGGTCGTCGAGAGCCTGGCCAAGCCCGCCTGAGCAACGACCACTGTCGATACTGTTGCACGTGAAACATCGCGTGCAGGCTCAGTTTGTCGCGGACTCCCGCTGCTCGACCTCGGCGAGCGCGGCAAGCAGCGTCTGTGTCTCCTGCGCGCCGGAGACCGCGTACTTGCCGGCGAGGACGAAGGTCGGCACGCTGCTGATGCCCAGGTCCCGGGCGGCGGCGAGTTCCGCGCGGACGTCGGCGACGCGTTCGTCGGAGTCGAGGAACCGGCGCGCGTCGGCGGCGTCCAGACCGATCCCACCGGCGATCGCGGCCAGCGCCTCCCGGGAGCCGACATCGACGCCCTGTTGGAAGTGCGCCTGGTAGAGCGCCTCGACCATCTCGGCGGCCAGCCCGTGGTCGGTGGCGTAGGAAACCAGCCGGTGCGCGTCGAAGGTGTTGGCGATCAGCGAGCGGTCGAAGTCCAGTCGCAGCCCGTCGCCGGCCGCGATCTGGGTCACGTGGTCGAACATCTGCCGCGCCCGCTCCGCCCCGCCGAACTTGGCGGCCAGCGCCTCCACCGTCGGGCGGGGCTCGGGCACCGGCGACGGGTCGAGCTGGAACGGCCGGTAGCGCACCGTCACCTCGCCGTCGTACTGGGCGAGGGCCTCATCCAGCCGGCGCTTGCCGATGTAGCACCACGGGCAGACGACGTCGGCGTAGATCTCGATCTCCATGATCGGTGGCAACCGCTCGATCAGCCCAGTTGTTCCCGCACCTGCCGCTTGAGTCGGCCCAGGATCGCCGTGCCACCGCGTACGCGCAGCGGGCTGATCGCCTGCGCCAGGCCCATCCGCTGGTAGAGGTCGTCCGGCACGGCGAGCACCTCCTCGGCGCTCGCGCCGGCCAGCCCTTCGGCAAGGATCCCGGCGAACGCCCGGGTGGTGGGCGCTTCCGGCGGGCAGTCGAAGAGGGTCTCGACGACGCCGTCCGGCGTCACCTGGGCGCGCAGGAAGAACGCCGTCTGGCACTCCGGCACCTGCTCCATACCCTCGCGTACGGTGTCGTCCGGCAGTGGTGGGACGACGTCCGCGTACTCCAGCAGCATCTCCAGCACCAGGTCGCGCGGCGCGGCAGCGAACTCGTCGACGATCTCGGCCAGTCGGGCCGGCATGTCAGCCATGCGTCGAGGCTACCGCCGTTGGGAGGGGCCCCTTCCTATACCCGAGGCGTTAGGAAGGGGCCCTTCCTCACACCGTGGGTGTTTGCTCGCTGATCTCGCTGAGGGCGCTCGTCGGATCGAGCTGCATGGCCAGGTCGCCGAGCGACACGATCCCCACGAGCTTGCGGTCGCTGTCGCAGACCAGCACCCGCCGGATGCCCCGGTCCCGCATGAGCGTCGCCGCCTCACCCGCCGTGCAGTGCTGCTCGATCATGACCACCTCGCGGGTGACGATCGAGCCGATGGTGGTGGTCGCCGGTGAGCGGTTCTCGGCCACCGCCCGGACCACGATGTCCCGGTCGGTGAGCATGCCGGCGAGGGTGGCACCGTCGGTGACCACCACATCGCCGATGTCCGCCTCCTTCATCACCTTGGCGGCCTCGTCCAGGGTGGTCTCGGTTGGCAGATAGACCACCTGCTTGGTCATCACGTCACTGACCCGGTAATCGGTCATGAGCTCCTCCGAAGACGTTTCACCCGATCGAACTGCGGTACCCCGTCACGTTGCGGCTACACCAGGTTCCCACGTTCGCTGTGTACTTCGTGGACGATGCGCTCCACCAGACCGTCCAGCGGTAGCTCGACGCGCTCGTCGCCGACCCGCGCACGCAACTCCACGTATCCGTCGGTCAGGCGACGGCCGACCACGACGCTGCGCGGGATGCCGATCAGCTCGGCGTCGGTGAACTTCACCCCGGCCGAGACGTTCGGCCGGTCGTCGACGAGCACCCGCAGGCCGGCGGCGGCGAGACGCCCGCCGAGCTCCAGCGCCGCGTCGAGCTGCGGCCCCTTGCCCGCAACCACAAGGTGTACGTCGCACGGCTAGGGCCGTGCTGACGCGCCGGGCGACTCAACTGGTCGGTGCGCTGGCCGCGCTCAGCTCACCCGGGAAGCCGGCCGGCGCAGCGCATGTCCGGATCGGTGAGCGGACGCCGGGGCATCATCCAGTTCAGGGCGGTTTCCTCCACGGGCCAGCCGCGCACCGACACGAGGCTGTAGGGCACATCCGCCGCCTGCGGGCAGAGGACCTGCGACCGGACCTGACCGTTCCGCAGGAACCGCACCCCGGCGGTCTGGTCCAGCACGATCGTCGACGTGTCGGTGACAGTGATGAGCGCCCCGAGCACCACCTCCGTGCCGGCCTCGCCGGCCGGCGGCGCGGCGGGCGCGACGTCCCGGCCGTCCGGGGCGACCTCGACCGCGTCCGCATCCTTCGGCGCCACCTCGATAGCGGCGGTGGGCAGCAGCGGCACCCGGAGGAATACCGCACCCATCACCAGCGGAAGCACGGCGGCGACCGTGAACGCCAGCCCGTGGGTGAGCGCCGGGGCGATCCAGCCGGGGATCGGGCCGGTGACAAGCACGGTGGCGGCGGGTGGCACCGCCAGCAGCGCGGCCGTGGCCCACTCGCCCTCCTGCAACGCCGTCCAGATCGCCGGGCCCAGCACGCTGTACGCCAGGACCGCCGCCGCCAGCGGGAGCGCCACACTGATCAGCAGGATGCGTGTCGGCTCGTGCGGGTGCAGGTAGCGGTTGCGCAGCGCGAGCAGCCACAGGCCGAGCATCAGCAGCGCCGGCAGGAAGCGGAGCTGCCAGGTGAGCGCCCCTAGCGCGACGGCGGCGGTGAGCACCCACCCGGGTGTACGCGCCGTCAGGGAGGCCAGCAGCGACCGTTCCGGGTCGAAGCGGTCAGGGGCGCTGAGCCGCAGCAGCCGGCCGAGCACGCCGAACGCGAGCACGACCACGGGAAACGCCCACACCAGGGCGATCAACAGGGCGCTGAGCAGGCCGAGCGGGCTGACGTACTGCACAAGCAGCAGCATCGTGGACATGTCCTGTCGGCTGAGCTGCCACAGCCTCAGCACCAGGAGCAGGACGGGGAACGCGGGAAGGAGGGTCAGCAGCCACTGCTGCGCCTGCCGCGCCCCCGCCATCCGGCGCGGTTGGCCAGTGTCGGCGGGGTCGCTGGCGCTCCCGGGCGCGCCGGGGTGGGCAGCGCGATCCTCTCCCACGGCCACTGTCGCACCTCCACCTTCCTCGCCTCGGGTTGCTGCTGTTCCGCGACCGGCTGCGGAAGGTTGTATCCCTGCTGCCAGCGGAGGTTGGTGTTGTACGCGTCCTCCCAGGTCGAGTCCTCCTCGTCGTGTGCCGAGACGTAGAGCGCGAGGTCGACCAGGTCGCGCAGCGCCTTGTTGGGGCCGGTGTTGACACCCCATCTCTCCTGGGGCGACGAGCCGATGTCCCAGTGCTGCAACGGCTTGACGTTGCGGAGCGTGACCGGGAAGCGTTGACCGCTGTCGTCGGGCTGGTCGCCGGTGACGAAGCCGGCGAGGATCGCCGCGTCGGTGGTTACCGCCTCCACCGTGCCGTCGTACAGCATCTGGATGCACTCGCTGATCCGGTTGCGGCCGGTCGGCTTGGCGCCGGCCTCGCCGAGACGCTGGATGGACGTCGAGGTGGTGAGCGAGCACACCGTCCGCCCGCTCAGGTCCTCCAGGCTGCTGACCTGCCCCTTGAAGCTCTTCAACGTCACGACCGACTGCTCGGTGTGCAGGTACGAGGAGGAGAAGACAGCTCCCTCCTCCTCGCGCTTGTCGTTGATGCTGTAGGACGCGATGACCAGGTCGACGGTGACGAAGCCGTCGTTGTCGCGGGCCTGTCGACGGGCCCGGTCCTCGCTCTCGATCGGCAGGAACCGCACCTGGGAATGATCGAAGCCGAGGAAGCTGGCGATCATGTAGGCAATGTCGACGTCGAAGCCCTTCCAGACGTTGTTGCCGAAACGCTGGGCGATGCCGGGCTGGTCGTCCTTCACCCCGATGACGAGTTGCTGTTTACCCTTCATGCCGGCCTGTTCGAGCAGTTCGTCGCGGGTCGGAGGGCCAGCGGCGAGCACGATCGGGACCAGGGCCGCCACCAGGACGGCAAGCGCGACAATGAGCCCCACGAGCCGGATCTGGCGGGTCCGTGTGGTGCGCGGCGAGGTGGTCGTCGCCGGGGCCGGCCCGTCGGGGCTCGGCTCGCTTGCCTGACTCAACTAGGCCTCCCCTTGCGCGGCCCGGTGACCGGCCCTCCATTGTGGGGCCCGGAGTCGAGCCACGCGACCCTCGCCGTGCCGGATATCCGACCGCCCGGCGCTCCCGCCATCTCCTCGTGGGTGGGCGCCAACAGGTGTACGGTGCCGCCGGCCGGATGTGGTCCAGTGCGGCGGAGGTGTCACCCGGCCGGGCCATGACCTCCACCACGTCGGCCAATCGGGGCGGTCCCGACCGTGTCCGCGGTGACAGACTGGTCGCCGCAGGCAACGGGTGGCGTGAGGGAGGCGCGGGTGCGCTGGCGCAGTTTTGTCGCGGTCGGGGACAGTTTCACCGAGGGCATGGACGACGCGTACCCGGACGGCACCTATCGGGGTTGGGCGGACCTGGTGGCGACCCGGCTCGCCGCCGAGGCGGGCCCCGACTTCCGGTACGCGAACCTGGCCATCCGTGGCCGGCTCTTCCCCGGAGTGGTCGCCGAGCAGGTGCCGGCGGCGGTGGCGATGAAACCCGACCTGATCAGCTTCGCGGCCGGCGGCAACGACGTGCTGCGCCGCAGCTTCGACCCGGACACGCTCGTGGCCCGCTTCGACGAGGTGGTCCGGCAACTGCGCTCGGGCGGGGCGGACGTGCTGCTCTTCCGGTTCGCTGACGTGATGGCCCGACTGCCCGGCCAGCGCCTCGTCGCTCCCCGGGTGCAGTTGCTCAACCAGGCGGTCGGCGAGACAGCCGAGCGGCACGGCGCGATCATGGTCGACCTGTACGCCGACGACACTTTCCTCAACCCGATGCTCTGGAGCACCGACCGGCTGCACCTTTCCCCGGCCGGGCACCGGCGGGTCGCCGGGCAGGTGTTGAACGCGCTCGGGGTCGGTTGCGACGAGGAGTGGCTGATGGTCCCGCCGCACCCGGCCCCGTCGCCGTGGCTGGCCGCACGCGCCGCCGACCTGCGGTGGGCCGGTCAGCACCTCGCCCCCTGGGTGCGGCGACGGCTTACCGGTCGGTCGTCCGGCGACACGGTGACCGCGAAGCGCCCGCTGCTCGGGCCGATCGTCGAGTGAGCGTGCGCACCCTGCACACCGCGCCACTGCTGCGGCGCACACCCGGCGGTGAGTCGGTGCCGGGCCAAGCGGTGCTTGTCGGTGGCGACCGCATCGAGGCCGTCGGCCCGCTTGCCGAGCTGATCGAGGCGTACGCGCAGGTGCGGGTTCGCCGCTGGCCCGGCACGCTGGGGCCGGGCCTGGTGCACGACGGCCCGCTGCCGGCGGCGCCCACCCCGCGCGAGCGGGTGCACGCGCTGCTGCGGCGTGGGGTGACGGCGGTGCTGGCCGAGCGCCTGACCGACCCGGCGCTGCGGGCCGCCGTCGACAGGGGTGACCTGCTGGTGCTGCCCGCCTCCGTGCCGCCGCACCTGCTTGCCGGCGGTCGGGCCGACCTGGCGGTGCACGACGCCGACGGCACCTGCCTGGTGACAGTGGCCGCTGGCCGGATCGCCCATCGTCGCGCCTGAGCCCACCTCACGTGCGCCGCGTCGCACCCGATGGCCCGCTGTCGGACGGTATCGCGGCGTACCTTGGGGATCATGTCTGTGCCGAACGATCCTGATCCCCGCCTCCAGTCGTACGCGGACCCGCAGCGGCTGGTCACCACCGAATGGCTGGCCGAGCACCTGGGCGACGAGGGCCTCGTCGTGGTCGAGTCCGACGAGGACGTGCTGCTCTACGAATCCGGTCACATCCCCGGCGCCGTCAAGGTCGACTGGCACCTCGATCTCAACGACCAGGTGACCCGGGACTACCTCGATGCCACGCGCTTCGCCGAGATGTGCGCCGCCAAGGGCATCGGCCGGGGCGACACAGTCGTCTTCTACGGCGACAACTTCAACTGGTGGGCGGCGTACGCCCTCTGGGTGTTCTCGCTCTTCGGCCACGTCGACGTGCGACTGCTCGACGGCGGCCGGCAGAAATGGGTCGCCGAGGGACGCGAGCTGACCCGTGACAAGCCGAACCGGCCGCGCGCCGACTACCCGGTGCCGCTGCGCGACGACGCGCCGCTGCGGGCGTTCCGCGAGCAGGTGATGGCGCACATCGCCGTCGGACGGCCGCTCGTCGACGTCCGGTCCCCTGGTGAGTACACGGGCGAGATGCTGCACATGCCGGACTACCCGCAGGAGGGCGCGCTGCGCGGCGGGCACATCCCGGGTGCGGTGAACAAGCCCTGGAAGACCGCTGCCAACGAGGACGGCACGTTCAAGTCCGCCGACGAGCTGAAGGCGATCTACGCCGACCAGTTGGGCCTCAGCCCGGACGACGACGTGATCGCGTACTGCCGGATCGGCGAGCGGTCCAGCCACACCTGGTTTGTGCTGCGGCACCTGCTGGGCTATCCGCAGGTGCGCAACTACGACGGCTCGTGGACGGAGTGGGGCAACCTGGTCCGGGCACCTGTCGCGAAGGGCGACCAGCCCGGCGGCATCGCCGCCTGACGGTCCCCGCGGGCACCGGCCGGTTGAGCGTCCGAGGGTGCTCAACCGGCCAGCGCCAGCACGCCGGTCAGGTTGCCGACCACGCCTGTGACCTCGCCGGTCTCGGGGTGCCAGCGCGCCACGGCTGCCGGTTCCAGGCGGAGCAGCACGGCGCCCTTGTTGTCCCAGCCCAGCACCGGGCAGCAGCCCTTCGCCCGGTCCCGACCGAGGTCGAGCAGGTGGGCCACCGCGCCCGTGCGGGCGTCCAGCACGGCAACCCCCTCGGCGCCGTCGATCTTGTCGCTGGTGATCCACGCCGCCTGGGCCAGCCGTCCGCCGTGCAACCAGCCCCGGCCGTAGAACTCGTTCACCTGGTACGGCGCCGGCAGCAGTTCGCCGGTGACGCGTTCTTCGGAGCGGAGGGCGCCCTCGCGGGCGTTCCGGCTGCGCAGCATCAGGCCGTCCCGTTGGCCGCTCGTCTCGATCAGCGCGGCCTCGCGTCCGGCCTCCGGGTCGGGTGCGACGACGTCCCACGCCGACACGTCGATGGTGCTCGCCGCTTCGGTGTCGCGCTGCACCGCGTACGTCCGGTTGTCGCCGCCGACCAACACCCGGTCGTTCGCCCAGATCACAAGCTCCAGGTAACCGTCGAGCGGGATCCGGCGTACGCCCGCCTTGGTCAGGTCGACCATGATCAGTTCGTTTGTCTGTGCGAAGGCGGCCCACCGGCCGTCCGGCGACAGCATGCCCGGCTTCAGGGCGGGCGCCTCGTTGCCGCTCGCGTCCCGGGTGGGTGCGAGCGTCACCACGTCGAGGCTGCGGACGACGCCGTCGTCGCCGAGGACCCGCACCGGGCCGTCCGCGCGGTACTCCTCGTCCACCGGTTGGTACAGCGCCAGCGCCCGCTGGACCGGTCGTTCGGACAGTCGCACGGTCGCCGGGCCCTTGAGCCGGGCCAGCGGATCGGGTGGGAAGGTCAACTCCGCCGGTGGGTGCTGCACGGGACCGGCGTGGGTGGGCTCGACGGTCGGTGCCACCGGGTGCCCCGGTGCTGGCCCGTCGGGCGGGCGCAGGGCGGCCACCGTGCCGCCGCCGAGCAGCACGACTGCCAGGGCGACCGCGCCGACAGCCCGCCGGGTGCGCCGGGTGCGGCGAGCCCGTTCCCAGCCGGCCGCCGCGGGCTGGCTCGGCAGGATGTCCTCGACGCTTGCGGTCAGTAGGTGTCGCAGGTCATGTTCGTTCACGGGTTCACCTCCAGGCCGGTGGCCAGGTCGCCGGAGAGCGCTCGCCCCGACCGGGTGCCCGGAGCGAGGTCCGGTGCGACCTCGCGGAGCCGGCGCAGCGCCGCGTGGCTCTGGCTCTTGACGGTGCCGACTGTCACGCCGAGCGCCTCGGCGGTGGCGACCTCGGTCAGGTCCTCGTAGTAGCGAAGGACCAGGACGGCCCGCTGCCGGGGCGGCAGTTGTCCCAGCGCGTCGTGCAGCGCCAGGCGCAGCGCGCCGTCGCGATCCCGGGTCACCTGTTCCGGTGGCGCGGCGCTGAGCCATTCCCGGCGTCGACGACGCCACCACGACACCGCGTCGCGGTAGAGGATGGCCCGTACGTAGGCGGCGGGGTCGCCGTCGCGCACGGAGGCCCAGCGCAGCGCCAGCTTGAGCAGGGCGTCCTGGAGGAGGTCCTCGGCCTGGTGCCGGTTGCCACAGATCAGGTATGCCGCGCGGAGCAGCCGGTGTTGGTGGCTCTCCACGAAGGCGAGGTAGCCGTCGCGGCCGTCGTTCGCCGTGGGTGCCATCCGCCCCCCTTCCGGCCGTCGCGGTACGCGTCATCTGGCAGACGCATGGCGAGGGGTAAAAGGTTGGGTCAGTTCTCGGGCTGCCCGCTCAGGTAGCGCTGGAGTGTCGGTGCGATCCAGGAGACCAGCTCATCGGGTGTCACGTCCACCATGGGCGGCAGCCGAACGACGTAGCGGGTGAAGGCGAGGCCGAGGATCTGGCTGGCGACCAGACCGGCGCGTCGGGCGGTCGTCGCGGGGTCGGTGCCGAAGCGGGCCACGGCCGCGGTGAGTTGGTCGGCGAAGATGTCGCGCATGCGTTCGGCCGCGCCCGGGTTGGTGCTTGCGGCACGCAGCAGCGCCACAAGCGTCTCGTCGCCCTCCCATCGGGTGAGGAAGTGCCGGACCAGCGCCTCGCCTCGTTGCCCGGGCGGCACGGCGGCGAGGTCGGGCAGCCGGAGGTCGAATTCGGCTGCCGCCGCGAAGAGCCCCTCCTTGCTGCCGTAGTAGCGCATGACCATCGACGGGTCGATCTGGGCGTCGGCGGCGATGGCCCGGATCGTGGCCCGCTCGTAGCCGTCGGCGGCGAACCGTTCCCGGGCGGCTCGCAGGATCGCCGCGCGGGTGGCGTCCGAGCGACGGGGCTGGGTCTGGTGGGCGCGCGCTGTCATGTCAACGACCGTATGCCAACGCCTGTTGACACTCAACGAGGACCCGCCCTAACGTTGGCCAACAAGCGTTTGCCAACGAGTGTTGGCATTGGTCGAACCGGAGGTGGCCATGCTGCCCAGGAATACCGACGTTCTGGTGGTGGGAGCCGGCCCCACCGGCCTCGCCACCGCGCTGACACTGGCCCGACGCGGGGTCGACGTGACAGTGCTGGACCAACGGGCCGAGCCACCGATCACCTCCCGAGCGGCAGTCGTGCACGCGTACACCCTTGAGGTGCTGGACCTGGTCGGCGCCGCGGCGCCGCTTGTCGCCCAGGGTGTGCGGTCGCCGGGCTTCACCGTGCGCGACCGGGACCGCGTGCTGCTGAGAGTTCCGTTCCACGACCTGCCGTCCCGCTATCCCTACGCGCTGCTTGTCTCCCAGGCGGTCACCGAGGCGGTGCTCGCGGGCCAGTTGGCCGACCTCGGCGTGCGGGTACGACGGCCGGCTCGGCTGACCGGCCTGAGCCCGACCGGCGGCGGGGTGCTCGCGCAGGTCGACGGCCAGGCGGTGCGCGCCAGGTACGTGGTCGGTGCCGACGGCCTGCACAGCACCGTGCGGCAGGCGGCAGGCATCGGCTTCACCGGCCCCACCGACCAGGAGTCCTTCGTGCTCGCCGACGTGCGGGTGGACAGTTCGCTGCCGTGCGACGAGGTGGCGCTCTTCCTGGCGCGCTCCGGACCGCTGGTCTGGGCACCACTTCCGGACGGGGTGGTCCGGCTGGTCGCCGCCGTGCCGACGGCACCCGCCGACCCGGGTCGGGAGTACCTCCAGGCGCTGCTCGACGAACGTGGCCCGGCGCGGCGGCCCGACCGGGTGACCGACGTGCTCTGGGGCTCCCGCTTCCGGGTGCACCACCGGATCGCCGACACCTACCGCGCCGGGCCGGTGCTGCTGGCCGGCGACGCCGGGCACGTCCACAGCCCCGCCGGTGGGCAGGGCATGAACCTCGGCATCTGCGACGCGGTCGCCGCCGGCACCGCGCTTGCCGACGTGCTCGCCGGTGGCCCGGAGACCCTGCTCGACGATTACGACACCCAGCAGCGCCCGATGGCCGAGGACGTGCTGAGCCTCGCCGCCAACCTGACCCGGCTGGCCACCGCCTCCCCGGTGCGCCGGCCGGCCCGCGACGTGCTGCTCCGGCTGATCGGTCTGGTGCCGCCGGCCCGCCGGAAGGTCGCGCTGCGCCTGTCCGGGCTGTCCCACCGGGAACTGACCCCGGGCTAGGCTGCGCCGATGGATCAGGTCTGGTGGGACTGGGCCGCCGTGCTGTTCGCCGTGCTGGCCGGCCTTGGGCTGCTGGCTCTGGTCATCGTCAGGCTCGTCCGTGTGCGGCGCGAGGTGCCGGCTGGCGCGGCACGGCGACGCGGCGTCGCCGAGGTAGGTGCCGTCGCGGGCACCCTGCCCTGGGTGTGGATGACCCTCGCCCCGCGTCCCGCGCCGCGTGACGTCCATCTGGTGCCGCTGCGCGACCTGGCCGACCTGCTCACCGCCCCACCGGCGACCGCCGTGGTGCAGGTGGTCGGCAACCTGCTGGTCTTCGCCGCGCTGGGCTTCTTCGCCCCGGTACGCTTCGCCGCGCTCGCCGGCGTCGGCCGGCTCTTCCTGCTCGGCGCCGCCGGGTCCCTGCTGATCGAGTCCCTCCAGTACGTGCTGCACCTCGGTCGGGTGTCCTCAGTAGACGACGTGCTGCTCAACGCGACGGGTGCGGCGCTGGCCGGGCTGCTGTCCCGCCGCTTGTGGGCGCGGCCGTCGGCGTCGGCGCTGCCGGTCGCAGTGCCCACCACGCCGCCAGTGTGACAAGTGCGAACGTGCCGGCCGCCGCGCCCGCCACCGGCACCGTCCCGTACGCGGCGCCGACCAGCCCGGCCAACCCCGCGCCGACCGGAGCGGTGAGCACACCGACCATCCGCTGGGCGGCACCCACCCGACCGAGCAGCCCGCTCGGCACCTGCCGCTGCCCGTACGACGCCCACAGGCTGTTCCACACCACGGTCCCAGCGGCGAAGACGGCAAGCGCGATCCCACCCGGCACCGGATGCCGGGCAAGCGCGAACCCGACAAGCGCGACCGTCTGCGCGGCGAGCACGGCGCGCAGCGCGGCCACCGTGCCGAGCGCGGCGGCGAGCCGACCCGACCCGAGCGCCCCTGCGACGCCACCGACGATGGCGCACGCCGCGAACACCCCGTACCCGGCCGGCGGCACCCGCAGCACGTCCAGCGCGTAGAGCACAAGCACCGCCATGAGGCCGGCGATCGCCAGGTTGCTCGCGGCCGTGAGCACTGTGATCCGCCACAGTGTCTGGTGGCCCCGCAGCCATCGGACCCCCTCGACGATCTCGCTCCACACCGAGCCACGCCGCGGAGCCGTCCCGGTGGCAACGGCGGGAGATGGGCTGAGTGCCAGCACGAGCAGGGCGGCCACGGCGAAGCTGACCGCGTCGATGGCGAACGGGAGTGCGGGGGCGAGGACGAACAGGACGCCGGCGGCCGGAGCGCCGAGAAAGCCGCCGGCCACCGCGCTACCGGCCTGGAGCCGCCCGTTCGCCCGGGGCAGCGCCCCCGGCAGCACCACAGCGGGCAGCAGCGCGAACGAGGCCGAGTCGAAGAGGGTGCCGAGCGAGGCGAGGAGGAACGCCGCGACCAGGATCGCCACGACCGGCGACCGGTCGAGGGCGACAGCCACGGCCAACGCCGCCACCACCACGGCGCGTACCCCGTCGACAAGGGCCATCGTCCGTCGCCGGTCCCAGCGGTCCGCGTACACGCCGCCGAGCAGGCCGAACAGCAGCGGCGGCAACAGCCCGGCCACCGTGACCGCCGCGATGACCCGGGGGTCACGGGTCATCGTCGCGGCCAACAGCGCCAGAGCCGGGGTACGCAGCGCGTCGCCGAACCGGGACGAGACAGTGGCGGACCACAGGAGCCGGAAGTCCCGGCCCAGAGCGGAGGAGGTCATGCCGGCGACCGTGCCGGCTCGACCCGGTCGAGGGTCAAGCCACCGACCGAAAGGGGGGCCGCGCCCGTCGGTGATCGTCGGTACGGTGAGCGCCGGCATCGGGACCGGGGAGAAACCAGGCGTGGACCACACCTTCCAGGTCGACCTACGTGGCGTGGTCGACCTGCTCAGTCATCACCTCTATGGCAGCCCACGGGTCTACGTCCGCGAGCTGCTGCAGAACGCGGTCGACGCGATCACCGCCCGACGCGCCGACGACCCGGACGCACCAGCTCTGGTACGCATCGAGCCGCCGGACAGCACCGGCGACGGCACCCTGCGGATACACGACACCGGCATCGGCCTGACCGAGGCGCAGGTGCACGAGCTGCTGGCCACAATCGGCCGCAGCTCCAAGCGCGACGAGTTGGGCTTCTCCCGGCACGAGTTCCTCGGCCAGTTCGGCATCGGCCTGCTCTCCTGCTTTCTCGTGGCCGACGAGATCCAGGTGCTCACCCGGCACGGCGACAACCCCACGGTGCGCTGGACCGGCTACGCAGACGGCCGCTACGCGGTGCGCGTGGCACCGCCGGAGGCCGCTCGGGCCGAGCCCGGCACCACCGTCACGCTCGTGCCCCGCCGCGACGCCGACACGTGGTTCACCACTCCGACAGTCACCGACCTGGCACGACTCTTCGGGTCGCTGCTGCCGGTCACCGTCCGGGTCGGCGACGTGGTCACCACCACCGGCGAGCCGCCCTGGTCGACAGCGCCGGGCGCGCCTCTGGACCGCGCGGCGTTGATCCGGTACGCCCGGGAGACGCTCGGTGTGGACCCGTTCGACGTGCTGCCACTTGCCGTTCCGGAGGCCGGGCTGACAGGTGTCGCGGTCATCCTGCCCACCCCGGTGAACCCGGCGGCTCGGGCCGGGCACCGCGTCTATCTCAAGCGGATGCTGCTCACCGAGAACGCCGACGGACTCCTGCCGGACTGGGCGTTCTTCGCGCACTGCGTGGTGGACGCGACCGAGCTGCGCCCCACCGCCAGCCGAGAGGCCCTCTACGAGGACACCCTGCTGACGGCGACCCGGGAGGCGCTCGGCGACCAGATCCGGGGTTGGCTGGTCCGGCTGGCCCGGCACGATCCGCGCCGGCTCGCCGAGTTCCTCCAGGTGCACCACCTGGGGGTGAAGGCGCTGGCGTTGCACGACGACGAGATGCTCCGGCTTGTCGACAGGTGGTGGCCGATGGACACAAACGTCGGCACGCTCACCCTCGCCGAGTTCCGGGAGCGCTACGGGGTGGTCCGCTACGCGGCAAGCCTCGACGAGTTCCGTCAGCTCGCCGCGGTGGCCGCCGCGCAGGACCTGGCGGTCGTCAACGCCGGCTACACGTACGACACCGAGTTGATCGAGCGGCTGCCGGTGGTGGACCGCTCGGTGCTCATCGAGCGGCTGGAGCCGAGCGACCTCACGACACGCTTCGAAGCACTCGACCCGCCTGTGGAGTTGGCGCTGCGGCCGTTCCTCACCGCCGCCCAACGGGCCGTCGAGCGGTCCGGCTGCGAGGTGGTCGTGCGGGCGTACGACCCGGTTTCGCTGCCCGCGCTCTACCTGGTCAGCCGGTCGGCGGCGTTCAACGACCAGCTCGCGGCCAGCCGGGACCGAGCCGACGAGCTGTGGGGCGGGGTGCTCGACGCGCTCGCCGCCACGGCCCCACCGGACCGCCCGCAACTGGTGCTCAACCACCGCAACCCGCTTGTGCGCCGGGTGGCCATGCTTAGCGATCCGGAGCTGGTCGGGCTCGCCGTCGAGGCGCTGTACGGGCAGGCGCTGCTGCTCGGCCACCATCCGATCCGCGCCGCCGACGCCGCGTTGTTGAACGATTCCTTCCTCGGCCTGCTCGGCCGGGCTGTGCCGGGACGGGAGTGAGCATGAGCGACGAGGATCTGTGGCGGGTGCTGCGCGGCATCGCCGACATGCCGTACGGGGCGGGGCAGATCGCCGCGCTTGAGCAGTTGCTGCGCCGGGTCGACGTGGCCGACGACAGGCACCTCGCGTTCGTCACCCGGATGCAGGCCACCACCGCGTACGTCTACGGCGGTGAGCCGGCGAAGTCGTTCGTGACCTTCTCCTGGTGCCTGTCCGAGTTCGACAGGGACCCGCAGCCCTACCACCAGGGCCACCTGCACCAGTTGCTGTGGCACTTCAAGTACATGGTGTCCGGCCTGCTGAAGTTCCCCGAGGTGCCGTTGGACCGCACGTACGCGGTGCTTGACGACATGGAACGGCGCTATCGGGCCGGCGGGCACAGCCTGCAGACCGTCCACAAGCACCGGTACCGGGTGGCCGACCACGTGGGTGACGCCGAGGCCGCCGCGCACTGGTACCGGCTCTGGCAGACCACCCCCCGCGACCAGCTCTCCGACTGCGCGGGCTGTGACCCGACGAGTCAGGTCGGCTACCTCGCCGACATCGGGCGGGACGCCGAGGCGGTGGCGCTTGCCGAGCCGGTGCTCGCCGGCCGGCTCACCTGCACCGAGCAGCCGCAGGCGATCCTCACCGCGCTGCTTCTGCCATACCTGCGGACCGGTCAGGGCGAGGCGGCGCGGGACGCGCATCGGGAGGCGTACCGCCGGCTGCGCGGCAACCTCGCCGACCTGTGGGACATCGGCGACCACATCGAGTTCTGCACGCTGACAGGCAACGAGGGGCGGGCGGTCGAGCTTGTCGAGCGGCACCTGGACTGGCTGGACCGGCCGCCGTCGCCCGCCGCCGCCATGCACTTCGCGGCGACCGCCGCCGCCGCGCTGCGTCAGGCCGGAGCGGCGACCCTGTACCGCCGCGCCGCCGAGGGTCGGCCGGCAGCCGAGGTGCCGGCGTCGGCGCTTGCCGATGAGTTGGCCGAGACCGCGACCGGGCTGGCCGCTCAGTTCGACACTCGCAACGGCACCACAAGCCAGTCGGAGTGGATCGCCCGTCGGCTCGCCGTGCGGTCGAGCGGCGAGCATCTGCCGCTCTCCGCGAGTGTCCGCCGCCGGCCGGCCCGCTCGGTAGACCCGGAGCGACAGGCCGGGGCCGAGCCGGCATCCGGTCAGGGTGGGTCGCCCGGCGATCGGGGTGTCCGCGCCGGCGAGCCGCCGACCGTGACCCTGCCCGCCGACGCCGGCCCGGACGACCTGCTCGATCTCGCGGAGGTGAGCTGGGGGCGGCACGACCGGGCCACGTTCCGGGCGGCGCTCGTCGCCTTCGACGACAGGTTCGGCGCTGACGACCTGCCCGCGCGGACGGCCGCGCACCGGTTGGCGTTGCGCGCGGCCGAGCGGGGCGACGAGGACGACATCGAGGGCGCTGTCGAGTTGAACCGTGCCGCCCTGGAGCTGTACCGGGAGACGGCCGACGAGGTTTCGATCCAGGTGGTCGCCGGGCGGCTCGGCGTGCTGTTGACCCGGTCCGACGAGACCGCCGAGGAGGGGCTGACGCTGGCCCGGGAGGCCGCCGAGGCGCTCGATCGGCTCGGCGACGCCCGGCAGCGGACGGCCGGGCACGACCGGGTGGCGTTGGCGCTGCTGCACAGGGAGCGCTGGGCGGAGGCCCTCGCGGCGCTCGATCGGGCACCTGCCGACGCGGGTGGCGACCAGCACCTGGCGGCCCGGATCGCGCTGCACCGGGCGCATGTGCTGGAGCAGTCGGACCGGGTCGACGAGGCTCGCGTCGCCGTCGGTGAGGCCCGTCGGCTCGCCGGTGAGCTGGGCATCGGTGAGTTGGTAACGGCGGCCTGCCTGTCGTACGCGCGGATGGTCGACGATCCGGCCGACGCCGTGGAGGCCTGCGACGAGGCGCTGCGGTCGGCGCCCGCGGACGCGGAGTTGCCGGTGCGTGTCGCTCGCGCCCGGGCTCTGCTCTCCGCCAACCGGGCGGCCGAAGCGGTGGACGACTTCGTCGAGGCGGTGACGCTCTGCGTGGAGCGGGGCGCCGAGGGGGATGCGTTCCTGCGCTGGGAGTTGGCGATCGCGTACCGGATGGTGGGTCGGCTCGCCGAGGCGGCCGAGGTCGCCGAGGAGGCCGTGCTCGGTCTGAACCGGTTGGGTGCGCAGGCGGAGGCGGACCGCTGCCGGCATCTGCTGGCAGGTGTCTACGCCGGGCTCGGTGAGATCGATCCGGCGGTGGCGCTCCTGGAGCAGTTGGCCGAAAACCTGGATGGACCGGACAATCTCCCGCAGCGGGCGCAGGTGTTGGAGGAGGCCGGCGGGATCCTCTACGACGTCGACCGGGACGCGGTGGCCGCCGAGCGGTTCGCTGCGGCCGCCACCGCGTACCGGCTCGCCGACCTGCGGCTGGACGAGCTGCGGGCCCGTCGGCGGGAGGCGTACGCCTGGTTCTGGTCCGACGACCGGGGGGCGGCGCTGCGCGCCGTCGAGCAGGTGGACCAGTTGGCGGCGACGCTTGCCGAGATGGTGGAGCCGGAGGCGACGTACGAGCTGGCGATGGCGGCCGAGGCCGGAGCCCGGGTGCTGACCGGGGAGGACCGGCCGGACGAGGCGCTACGGCGGCTCGCCGGGGTGCCCGACCGGCTGCGGTCGATCGAGGCGTTCGGTGAGGCCGCCCAGATGGAGATCCTCGTCGGTGAGCTGCTGCTGCGCCTGGACCGGCCGGCGGAGGCGGAGCCCCTGCTGCGCCGCGTACTCGGTGGGCTCCCGGCCGACTCGCGGCCGGTCCGTCAGACGGCCTGGCTGCTGGCGCGAGCGCTGGACCTGCTGGACCGACCGACGGAGGCCGCCGCGCTGCGCGCGGAGCACCATCTGGACGCGGACGACTGACCCTCACCCGGCCGACCTCTGCCAGGCCAGAGGGCGGCCGGTGGCGGGGCGGGCGCAACTGACCGGTAACCATCCGGCGCGGATTGCGGTCTACGCTTGCCCGGTGAAGGTGGAGCAGCAGGCGCGGGGTGCGGTGGGTGCGGGCCGACGCCGGTCCCGCAAGGACGAGATCCTGGAGATCGCGGTCGGTCTGTTCGCCGCCCGCGGCTACCACGGTGTGTCGATGGACGACATTGGCGCGGCCGCCGGGGTCACCGGTCCGGCGCTCTACCACCACTTCGCCGGCAAGGAGGCCATGCTGGCCGCCGCGCTGATCCCGGTCAGCGAGGGGCTGCTGGCCGGTGGGCGGGAGCGCTCGGCCGGGCACCCGGACGACCCGCGCGGCGTCCTGGAGTCGCTTATCGACTTCCATGTCGAGTTCGCGTTGGCCAATCCGGCCGTGATCGCGCTGCACCTGCACGAGTTGGATCGCCTGCCGGAGGAGCCGCGCCGGCGCATCCGCCGCCTGCAACGGCTCTATGTCGAGGAGTGGGTGACAGTGCTCACCGCGCTGCACCCGGGCATGCCCGACGGCGAGGCGCGGGTGCTCGCCCACGCGGCGTTCGGCCTGATGAACTCGACACCGTTCCTCGGTGGTGAGGTGGACCGTCGGCGCCGCGCCGAGTTGCTGCGGGGTGCCGCTCTCGCCGCACTGCTCGCCTGAGCCGACTCGTCAGCGGCACACAGGTCATGGTTTCCTGACTCCGTCCCACCATCCGGACACCTGGAGGAAACATGATCGAGTCACTGCTGGTCGCCAATCGGGGCGAGATCGCCCGCCGGATCATCCGGACCGCCAAGCGGCTCGGCATCCGAGCGATCGCGGTGTACTCGGAGGCCGACGCCGACCTGCCGTTCGTCGCCGAGGCGGACGAGGCGGTGCTCATCGGTCCGCCGAACCCGGCGCAGAGCTACCGCAACACCGAGGCGATCCTCGCCGCCGCGAAGTCCACAGGTGCGCAGGCCATCCACCCCGGCTACGGCTTCCTGTCGGAGAACGCCGAGTTCGCCCGTACCGTCGAATCGGCCGGGCTGATCTGGGTCGGGCCCGGCGCGGAGGCGATCACCGCGATGGGCGACAAGATCAACGCTCGGAACCTGATGGCGGCGGCCGGAGTCCCGGTCGCGCCCGGCACCACCGACCCGGCCGCCGACCTGGACGCGGCGGTCACCGCCGCCGCCGAGATCGGCTATCCGGTGATGGTCAAGGCCGCCGCCGGTGGCGGTGGCATGGGCATGGGCGTGGCAGTCGACGAGGCCGCGCTGCGCACCGAGTACGACAAGGTGCGCGCGTTCGCCGAGCGGATGTTCGGCGACGGCTCGGTGTTGATCGAGCGGTACTTCCCCCGGGTACGCCACGTCGAGGTGCAGATCCTCGGCCTCGCCGACGGCCGGGTGGTGGCGCTCGGCGAGCGGGAGTGCTCGGTGCAGCGGCGCAACCAGAAGCTGGTCGAGGAGTCGCCGTCCCCGGCGGTCTCGCCCGAGCTGCGGTCGCGCCTGCTGGCGGCGGCGGTGCGGGCCGGTGAGGCGGTGAACTACCGCAACGCGGGCACCGTGGAGTGTCTGCTCGATCCGGAGACGAACGAGTTCTTCTTCCTGGAGATGAACACGCGGCTTCAGGTGGAGCACCCGGTGACCGAGTACGTGTACGGCGTCGACCTGGTCGAGGAGCAGTTGCGGGTGGCCGCCGGCCTGGCGCCGACGTTCGACCCGGACGCGTTGGCCCCGCGCGGGCACGCCATCGAGTTGCGGATCAACGCGGAGGACCCGAAGCGGTTCCTCCCCGGCCCCGGCAAGGTCACGACCTGGGTGGAGCCCGTCGGCGAGGGTGTCCGGGTGGACTCCGGCTACGCCGAGGGCAACACGGTCACCCCGTTCTACGACAGCCTGCTCGCCAAGCTGATCATCAGCGGCGACACCCGCGACGAGGTGATCGATCGCGCGCGGGCCGCTGTCGCCCAGTTCCAGATCGTCGGCCCGAAGAACAACATCCCCTTCTTCGCCGAGTTGCTGGAGAACGACGAGTTCCTCTCCGGCGCCTACGACACGGCCATCGTCTCCCGCATGCGCTGAGCTGGCCGCGCCGTCGCCGGTCGTCGCGCCGCCCGGCGGCGCGGCGACACTGGCATCCACGTCCTTTGCTCTGCTTACCTGGACGCAACACCGGATGTCCGGATACCGGACGATCGGTGTTGCGTCAGTTGAAGCAGTGCAAAGGGCGGGCATGGCACACAACCCTCCGTCCTGATCCGACGTCACAGCGAGGTGACCGAATGACCCAGTTGCCAGATTCCGTCTCGATCCGCGAGGTCGGGCCGCGGGACGGTTTGCAGAACGAGGGCACGATCCCCACCGACGCCAAGGTGCGGCTGCTCGACGCCCTCTCCGGCACCGGCGTCCGACGGATCGAGGCGGTGTCGTTCGTGCACCCGAGGGCGATCCCGCAGATGGCCGACGCCGACGAGGTGTGGCAGCGCGCGGCGAAGGCCGACGGGGTGCGCTACTCGGCGCTGGTGCCGAACACCCGGGGCGCGCAACGGGCCCTGGCCGCCGGGTTCACCGAGATCGAGGTGGTGGTGTCGGCAAGCGACACGCACAACCGGCGCAACGTCAACCGCTCCACCGACGAATCGCTCGACGACATCGCCGAGCTGATCGACCTGCTGCACGGCGCCTCCGCGCAGGTCGAGGTGATCGTCGCGACCAGCTTCGGCTGCCCGTACGAGGGGGATGTCGACCCGGAGCGGGTGGCAGGCATCGTGGACCGGGTCGTCCGCGACGGCGCCGACCGGGTGGCGTTCGGCGACACCACGGGCATGGCCACTCCGCGTCGGGTCCGCGAGCTGCTGACGGCGGTACGTGACCGCAACGCGCACGTGCCTGTGCTGCTGCACTTCCACAACACCCGGGGCACCGCGCTGGCGAACCTGCTTACCGCTCTGGAGTTGGGGGTGACCGAGTTCGACGCGAGCGTGGGCGGCCTGGGTGGCTGCCCGTACGCGCCGGGAGCCAGCGGCAACCTCGCCACCGAGGAGGCCGTGCACATGCTTCACGACATGGGCATCGACACCGGGATCGACCTGGCGGCGCTCATCGAAGCGGCCGAACTGGCCGAGTCGTTGCTCGGCAAGAAGCTGCCCTCCGGCGTGCTGCGGGCGGGTCCGCGTACCCGGCTCACGCCGATGCCCGGCTGAGCGGGCCGAGACGCGGTGGAGGGGCCGGCGTGGTGCCGGCCCCTCCGTCGTTGCGGTTCGGTCAGCTCACGGAGGTGAGCATGCTCGGCCAGCTGTCCTGGAAGATGTCCGCCCCGGCGCGGTCCGCGCTGCGCTCGGTGGCGGCGAAGGTGCCGGCGAAGAGGTTGCTCACCCGGTTGGCCTCGGCGCTGCTCGGGTACGCGTTGGTGCAGCTCGTGCCGGCGCTGCCGCCGGACATCAGCAGCGAGCAGTTGCCGTTGTAGTTGTCCGGCAGGCCGAGGATGTGCCCGATCTCGTGGGTCATGATCCGCAGCACGCTGTACTGCGCCGCCTGCTGGGTGTCGATGTAGACCCGGCCGTTGCCGAGGCTGGTCCGGACGGCGTACGAGCCACCGCCGGTGATCCGGTAGATCCGCAGGTTGGAGCCGCAGTTCGCCGTGAGCGTCAGGTTCACTGTGGCGTTGTTCCAGATCGACGCGGCCTGGTTGGCGACGCTCGCGTAGCTTCCCGCCTGGCTGGTGTTGTAGCAGATGGTCATGGCGGCGGACGCGGGCGACGGGTTGGCGACCGTGATGCCGAGGGTGGCGAGCGTCGTCGCGAGCAACGCGACCGCAAGCCGCTTGAGTCGTGAGGTCATCGCTGACTCCAATCTGGGAGGGGGTGACAGGAGCCTAGCCCTAGACATATATCAACTTCAATGTCTAGGCCGACAGTGCCTGACCATCCACCTGTCGTCGCCTCCCAGATCGGTGCCGGCGGGCAGCCGCTACTGCGACCACCAGGTCGGCTGGCGGGACCAGCGGTGCCGACGCAGGGTCGACAGCAGGGACGGCTCCAGTGGCTTTCCGTCGCTCACCGCGATGTTGCTCTCCACGTGCGCGAGCCGCCGCATCCCCGGAATCGTGGTGCAGACCCGGGGGTCCGCCAGGATGAAACGCAGCGCCGCCTCCGGCATCGGCATCCCGGGAGGCAGATCCTTGCTCAGCGCCTGCGCCCTGGCGACACTCTCGGCGAGGTTCTCCGGCACGAAGTACGAGTTGCGCCAGTCCCCCTCCGGCCAGGTCGAATCGAGGGTCAACGTGCCTGTCAACGTGCCCTCGTCGAACGGGACCCGCGCGATGACCGCGACGTCGTGCGCCTCGGCCACCGGAAACAACTCGTCCTCGGGGTCCTGGTCGAAGATGTTGTAGATGACCTGGACGGCGTCGATCAGCCCGGTCTCGATCGCCCGTACGCCGTTCCACGCCTCCCAGCGGTTGACCGAGATGCCGATCCCGCCGATCAGGCCACTGTCACGCAGCCCGGTGAGCGTGTCCCGCCAGCGCGGGTCGTCCGTCCAGGAATCCTCCCAGACGTGCAGGTGCAGCAGGTCGATCGACTCCAGCCCGAGATTGTCGAGGCTCTTGTGGACGTACTCCTCGATGTGGTCCGGCGGGAACACGTCATCGAGTGTCGATTCACGGGTCGACGGCCACCGCATGTCCTTCGGCGGGACCTTGGTGGCCACGTAGAGGCGGGTGCCGGGGTTGGCCCGCACCAGGTCGCCGAGCACCTGCTCGCTGTGCCCGCGCCCGTACACCCAGGCCGTGTCGAAGAAGTTGCACCCCAGGTCGACTGCCCGTTGAAGCGCTGCGAACTTCTCGTCGTCCTCGACGCCGGTCCAGCCGTGCAGGCCGCCGCCGACCCCCCACATGCCGTACGAGATCTCACTTACCTGCCAGCCCAGCCGGCCGAACCTGCGGTAGTGCATTGTCACCTTCCTGCTGCGAGGGGATGGCGGAGACGGGCTCGCCCCAGGTCCGCACCGCCTGCCGGTAGTCCGAACCGGTGATCGCGAAGGCCCGCACGAACTCCTCGGAGACGCCCGCCGGAGGTCGGACCAGGCCCGCCGTCCACCGCGGCTCGGCACCGCGGGCGCGCTTGGCGCCGTACGTGCCGGCGCCGAGGTGCACCACGGGCAGCCCACGTTCCGCCGCCAGGTCGCGGGGGCGGTACATGGTCAGGTTGAAGTAGGAGTACGCAGCGGCTTGCCGCTCGAAGCCTGCCGCGCGGACGTACACCCCGTCGGGCCACAGGTAGTTGAGGCTGAACCCCACCACGTCGTCGCCGGCGTGTTCCAGGAGCACCAGGCTGTACGCGTCAAGCGCCGGCACCTGTGACGCGAAGTAGTGGTGCATGTCGGCGTCGGTGTCCGGGCCGCCGTACTTGCGCTGCGTCGCGCCGAGCAGGGGTGCGATCACGTCCACGCACTCGGAGAGCCGTACCGACTCCACCCGGTCCACCGCGTCGTCGTACCGCCGGCGTTCGCGTCGCCACTCCCGCCGGCCCGCCGCCTCGGCGGCCCGGTCAGAGACCTCGCCGCCCGGCGCGGGCAACACCGCCTCCGCGGACAGCAACGACGGCACCGGACCGCGACCGGCCGGGCCGACCGCACGGTCCCAGGCCGCCTGGTACGCGGCCACGTTCTCCGTCGGTGTGTAGAGCAGGGCGACGCACGCCGCCCCGAGCCGCGCGGCGAGCGCCTCCACCTCGGTGAAGAGCGCGGTCAGCACGGCGTCCCGCCGGGCGGCGGTCAGGTCCTTGGAGATCGCGACAGCACCGTGGTAGCCGGCCCGTGAACCCACAAGCAACGCGGGCAGGAACGCCGCGTGCTCCTCGGGCGACAGCGGCCGTTCCAGATTCTCCTCGGCGATGTGACCCGGGCTGTACGCCAGGTTCATCGAGGGGACGCTCGCGCCGCTCCACAGATAGGTCGCCACCGCCGCCACGGTGTCTCCCGTGCCGTCTCGCGCCACCAGGTAGGTGGTGACGAACGACGGGTCGGTCTCGGCCCAGGCCATCCACGGGTAACCGAGGTAGAACCCCTCACCCTCGGCGAGGCTGTTCCACAGCTGCTCGCCGATCTCGCGGACTGATCGCAGGGCCGTGACCGACACGTCGTCGTTCATCAGCCGTCCTGGTCGCTGCCGTCGTCGAGCAGTTCCAGGGCCACCAGGTCGTCGTACGTCTCCCGCCGACGGATCAACGAGACCTGGTCGCCGTGCACAAGCACCTCGGCGGGCCGCAACTGACTGTTGTAGTTGCTTGTCATCGTCATGCCGTAGGCGCCCGCAGTGAAGATCGCGAAGAGCGCGCCGGCCTCCAGCACCGGCAACGACCGACCCCGGGCCAGATAGTCACTCGACTCGCAGATCGGACCCACCACGTCGTACGTCGTCAGTCCCGCGAGCCCCGACACGTCGCGCGAGGACGGGACCGCCTCCGCGCCGGGCTGCACCGGCCACATGAAGTGGTAGCTGTCGTACATCGCCGCGCGGGCGATGTGCGTCATGCCGGCGTCGATCACGGCGAGTTGGTGGTCGCCGGCCTGCTTGAGATAGCGGACAGTGCTGAGCAGGATCCCCGCGTTGGCGGCGATGGTGCGGCCCGGCTCGAAGATGACCTGACCGCCGTCCCGGGTGAACCCGGTGAGCCGGTGCACGATCACTTCGGCGAAGTCGTCCCAGCTCGGTGCGGTGCGGTCGATGTACTCGGCCGGGAAACCACCGCCCAGGTTGAGCGTCGTGATGCGGTGGCCGACCGCCTCCAGCCGCGCGACGAGGGCGAGCAGGCGATCCAGTGCCACGGCGTACACCTGCGGGTCGAAGATCGGGCTGCCCAGGTGGACGTGGAAGCCCTCGATCCGCAGCGCCTCGTCGGCGGCGGCACGCGTGAACAGCGCCTCGGCCCGCTCGATGTCGACGCCGAACTTGCCGCCCCGGGTGCCGGTGGTCGTGCGGGCCGGGGTGCGCTGGTCGGGCGCGACGTCGGGGTTGACGCGGATCGCCAGACGGGGACGTGCGCCCTCCTCACGGGCGATCCGCGACAGCAACTCCACCTCTGCCTCGGACTCGACATTTATGCAGCGGATGTTGCGGCGGACAGCCTCCCGAAGCTCGGCCTCGGACTTGCCCACCCCGGCCAGCACCGTCCGCTCGGGGTCGATCCCCGCCACCATCGCCCGGTGCAGTTCACCCCCGCTTACCGCGTCGATGCCGGCGCCCTCCCGGCCGAGCAGCCGGAGCAGGTGCACGTTGCCCAGCGCTTTCGCGGAAAAGCACACAAGTGGGCTGATCGCGTCGAAGGCCTTGGCGAACCGGCGGTAGTGGTCGATAAGGGTGCTCGCGGAGTACACGTATGTGGGTGTGCCGTGCCGCTCGGCCACCGAGGTCAGCGAGACCCCTTCGCACCAGAGGGAGCCGTCGCGATAGGTGAACTCATCCATTAATTCCTCATTCGGGAGATCAGCGATCAGGATATCGCCCAGCACCCTTATCTGTACTCGTACAGTTCGTTCCGTTCGAGGGCACGGATCCGCTGGTAGTCCTCCTCCAACCGGCCCGGATCGTCAGCGATCAGGTAGAGATGGCCGGGCGAGGTGAACAGGTCGACGGTCCGGTGCACAGGGGTGCCGGGCACCAGGTCCAATGCCGACCCGCAGAAGATCGAGGAAATCTCGGTCAACCGTTGGGCTGCGCCCTCGGCGACCACGCCGTCGTGGGGCGCCACCAGGCAGACGACCATCAGGGCCCGCTGCCGCCGGTAGCCGGCGCCGATCCGCCTGGCGAAGCGATCCGGGGCGGTGTACCGCTCGACGGTGAGCGACAACTGGCTCACCCCCGTCGCCTGTGCCGGGCCGGCGGGGGTGACACCGCCCTCCAGCCGTGCACCGGACTCGATAAGCACCGGCCCCCGGTCGTCGACGAGCAGTTCGGTGTGTGCCGGGCCGGTACGCACCCCGAGCGCGTCCAGCACTCCCTCGACGAACGGGCGCAGCACGTCCTCGACCTCGCCCGTCCCGTCCAGCAGGACCTGCCGGTCGTACACCGGTCGGCCGTCGACGAAGAAGCGGTCATCGCGCCAGATCTCGTGGATGTGGTGCCGGCCGTCGAGACTCACGCTGTTGACGAAGTACTGCTGGCCGACGAGCTGCTCCTGCACCAGCAACGAGTCGTTGGGCTGGCCCATGGCGTTCGTCGCGCCGAGCAGCTTCGCGGTCGCCGTCCGGGCGCGGGCGGCGTCCGCGCAGAAGTAGACGCCCTCCGAGCCGGCGCTGGCCGCCGGCTTGACCACCACCGGCAGCACCTGGCTGGCCGCCAGCCAGTCGTCGAGCTCCTCCACGCTGCGTACCCGCGCGCCGAGCGGCACCCGCAACCCCGCGCGGGCGACAGCGCTCATCATCGCGGGTTTCTCCCGCCGGGGACGGTCGGCCGAGCGGACGTTGCCGGGCAGTCCCAGCAGCTCCGCGAGGTCGTCGGCCACGTTGACGCCCCACTCGCTGCCAGCGATCACCTCGGTGGGCCGCATCGGCGCGAGCAACTCGGCGGCGGTGCTGAGGGCCTGCGGGGATTCGCCACCCACGGTCAGCACGGCAAGGAAGTCGTCCCGGCGCAGGCCGGCGGCGTACCGCTCGTTGATCGTGCCGGTGAGGACCGCTACGCAGCGCCACCCCAGCCGGTTGAAGGCGGGCGCCAGCAGCGCGCCTGTCGAGAACGGGTCGACGATCACGACGACCCCGCCCTCGGCCACGCCGGCGACCGGGGGAGCCACTACCGTCTCCGTCACGAAGGAGGCCCGGTACGGACGCAGGTCGAGGCCGTGGGCGGGGCTGAGCACGTCCAGCCGCATCGGCAGTGGGGACGCCCAGGTCGCCAGCCGGTCCGGTGGCCGTGCATAGCAGAGGCTCATCGCCGGGTCGCTGAGCCGGTCGGTGCGGAGCACCAACTCCGCCTCGTCGCAGCCGTCGTCGTCGGGGTCGAGGTGGTGCAGCGGCACCGGCACGAACCCGAGCCGGCTCTTGAAGGTGAACAGACCGGCCTGGGCGATGTGGCCGTACAGGGTGGGGTCGGTGCCCAGGGAGATCCAGGCGAACTCGCGCCGTCGGGCCTCCTCGAACGCGGCCAGGTAGAGCGCACGGCTGATCATCGCGTCGCGGACCTGCGGCCGTGCGGCGGAGAAGGCCACCCGCATCGCACTGTCGGTCGCGGCGACGCGGCAGACGACGCCGGCGACCAGCTCGTCACCGGAGCGCGCGGAGACGAGGAAGAAATCGGCGAGCCCGGCCTCGGTGGCGACCACCGCGTGTGCCGCCGGCAGACCGTGCGGCATGGCGGCGATCTGCGCGTCGTAGACGGCGAGGAACTCGGCGAACAGCTGTGGGGTGAGTCGGGAGTGCACCTCGATGGTGAGCCCCTGCGCGTCGACGTGCCGCCGCACGTCCCGGAAGTTGCGCCGTTCGGCCTTGGAGAGCCCGGCGAGGAATTCCTCCTGATCGGCAGGGGTCCGGCGTCCCCACGTCACCCACTGTGGTTTGATCCGGAAACCCGCTGCCTGAAGGCTCGCCCAGTCCTCCCGGGGCGGGTCGGTCACGACGACCACGTCCGCGTCGTCCGCCCACTGTCGGGCCAGTGCCTCCTGCGTCGTCACCGTGCATCTGCGCAGGCCGTAGTAGTCTTTCGCGCCGTTTCCGGACACGCGTTCCCTCGCTTTTCTGATCCCCACCCGGGCGCTGTTTGACCGCGTTGTCCCGTCATGCCCCACTGTCGACTGTGGTCGACGAACCGGCGTTGCTCAGCGTAGCCCGCATCGACAAGACGGCCGCGAACGCGATCAGGGCGGCCGCCGGGGAGAGCAGGCGCGCCTCGGTGGGGCCGAGCCAGCCCAGGACCGCGCCCGCCGCAAGCGTTCCGGCCGCGCTGCCCACCGCCATCATCGTCGCCGCCAGGGCGAACGACTCGTTGATCACCGTCTTGGGCACCAGGCTGCCGAGCAGCCCGAACTCCTCAGAGCTGAGCGCCGCCAGGGGTAGGCCCGCGAGGAACAGACACACCGCGAGCACCGCTACCGACGTGGCGAAGACAAGCGGAACCATGCACGCGAACGCCACCGCCAGCAGCACGAGGTAACGGTTGACAGGCAACCGGGTGTGCTGCCGTGCGCCGTAGACCAGCCCGCCGAGGACGCTTGCCGCCGGCGGCAGGGACAGCAGCGCCACGCCTGTCGCCGCCGCGGTGCCGTTCGCCGACACGGTCGCCGGCACGGTGACCTCGAGTACGGCGAACGCCGCGGCCGCACCGCCAGCGGCCACCAGGATCGCCACGACGCCCGGAATGCGCCACGGCCTCCGCTCGCCCCGGGCGTGGTTCTTCTCTGTATCTTCGGCGGCGCCCGGCTCGACCCCGTCGGTCTCCCTGCGCATCGTCGAGACGGCCGGTGCGGTGCCGTACAGGAAGGAGCCGACCACGAGCATGCCGCCGGCCAGCAGCGTCGTGGTGAGCGCGCTGAAGACGCCTGTCAACAGGCCGGTGACGGCCGGGCCGATCACGAAGAAGACCTCGATCAGCACCGCCTCCAGCGCGTTTGCGGTGTTCAGCGAAGGCCCTGGCGGGAGGATCAGCGCCCACGCGGCGCGGACTGTTGAGCCCACCGGCGCCATGGTGAGCGCGACGGGCACCACCGAGGCCACCAGCAGCCAGGTCGGGCCGCTGCCCGCGACTACGAACACGGCAAGCGCCGCCGCGTGCAGCACCGCGAGCGTCAGCAACACGACCCGCAGCCCGCGCCTGTCGATGAGCCGACCGTGCAGGGGCCAGGCAACGGCCAGCGCCGCCGAGAACACGCCGAGGGCTGTCGCGCCGGCCGTGTAGGAGCCGGTCTCGGCGCTGATGTGCAGGAAGATCGCGAGCGGTTCGATGGCCACCGGCAGCCGGGCGAGCATCGCGGGCAGCATCACCCGGGGAACGCCGGGCGTACGCCACAGTGCGGCGTAACGCCCGACGGCCTTACCCAGCGACATCAGTCACCAGTTCAGACAACGGGGACGGACTCCTTCTGCACGCCCGGCCGGTAGATGCCGTCGTACTGGTCGATCAACGAGCCGTTCAACGCCTCGGTGAGTCGGAGGCGTTGCTCGAACAGCTCGTAGTAGGAGAGGTGGTTGGACGGCATCGGCGAGAGGTAGACGCTGATCACTTCCGGCGTCTCCTCGATGGCGAACGATAGTCGATCTGCCTTCTTCCGGAAGTCCGCGGTGCCGGGGAGCAGAGTCCGGTTGAAGACATTGAAGTAGTTGGTCGCCTCGGTGCTTGCCTCGTTGAGTCGGGCCTTCAGTTCCAGGCACCGGTCGAGGTACATGTCGATGGTCGGCAGGTCGTCGTCGTCATGCCCGATCAGCATGTTGAAGGTCAGGTACCGGACGCCGAGATCCAGCATCGACGTGACGATCTGCAACTGCTCCTGGAACGGCCGCAGCTTGTTGAACTTCTTGGTGGGCTCGTCACCGAGGTACTCGAGCGGGATCTGCACCCGGTAGCAGCCGATCCAGCGGTCCCCGCTCGTGTCGTTCCAGAACAGGGTCTCCATCAGCTCCCGGTCGACCTCACCCAGGTCGAGGAACTTGCCGAACTCGAGCCCGTTGGCGAACTCCCAGGAGAAGCCCATCTCGCGGGCCATCCGGAAGATCTCCAGGGTGTCCTCCCGCCCGCTGTCGTGCAGCAGCGTCCCCCGCCCCGAGCGCTGGATCCGGGACAGCGTGTTGTCCTCCTGGAACAGGATGTTCGAGATCCCCATCGACTTCAGGTACTCGAAGTGCCGCCGCACCACGTCCGGCTTCATGTAGCGGTAGTGCCCGCGCATCGGGGTCGCGCAGAACGAGCAGGTCCGGTAGCAGCCGCGCGAGGTCTCGAAACAGGTGAACGGGGCCCGCACGGTCATCGGCGGCTGCCCCTCGCCGGTGTCGTCGTATACCGACAGGTCGTCGATCAGGTCGAGCGCCATCGGCGGTAACTCGGCCAGGTTGAGCTGGGCGCCGCCCATGATGACGAGCCCGTCGCCGACCCGCCGGGTCATCAGCATCGACTCGATGGGCTGGCCGGTCGCCCGCGACTGGATCAGTTTGGCGAAGGTGAGCTCGCCCTCGAGCTGGATCACCACGTCGAAGCCGTTGGCCAGATACCACTCCGGCCGGGCGGTGACGTCCATCCCACCGCCGACGACAAGCGCATCCGGGTTGACCTGCTTCAGGAACTTGGCGAAGTCGGCCACCACCCGGGCCGAATTGGTGAAGTTGTTGGAGATCCCGATGATGTCGGCGGCGCGTGCCTCGTCGGCGTACGCCTCGAACGGGCCACCGTAGCGGTGGCAGTCGATGGTGCGCGGCCCGTACTGGAACGAGGCGTAGTGCTCCGGTTCGCCGGCGTCGACCTGGGTGTCGACGATTTTGAACTCCGCGTCGACCCCCCACTCCCGCAGGTAGGCGCGGGCGCCTGCGGCAAGCGTGACGAGTGCGCTCTTGGGATTGCGGACGCGCACCGGGCTGATGGTGGTGTCCTCGTCGCGGAACGACTGCCCGGGGTACGGGGCATACAACAGGGTGACGCGCATGTCCGAAACCTCCTGGTCAGCCCGCGTAGATGCCGTCGTAGAGACGGTGCATCTCGCGATCGTTGAGCATGGTCGTCATCTCGAGACGCTTCTGGTAGATGTCCCAGTACGTGAAGTGCTCGGTGTTGATCGCCGACAGGAAGATCCCGATCACCTCGGGGTTCTCGTCGATGTCGAACTGGAGCAGGGAGTGCAGGGTCGTCCAGTCCCGGGCACCCGGCAGCAGCGACAGGTTGAACACGTTGAAGTACGGCTTGTACTTCCCCTGCCCGACGGCGGTCAGCTCCTCCTTCAGCCGCAGGCAGTAGTCGGTGAACATGTCGATGCCTTCGGGGTCGTGCTCGGGATAGCCGATGAACAGGTCGTACGTCTGGTGGCCGACACCGTGGTCGGTGAGCATCGTCGCGAGGACGTCCACCTGCTCGTCGAAGCCGAGCAGCTTGGGAAAGCGGCGCTTCTTGACGTTCATGTTGTCCAGTGGGATCTGCACCCGGTAGCAACCGACCCACCTGTCGTCGACCATCTTGCTGCCGAGCAGGGCATCGGCGAGTTCGTGATCGAAGCGGCCGTTCTGCATGAACTTGCCGAACTCGATGCCGTTGGCGAACTCCCAGGCGAAGCCGTAGTCCCGGAACATGTGGAACATCGCGAGGACCTCTTCGCGCCCGGAGTCGTACAGGTAACGGCCGGCGCCGTTCTGCTGGATCCGGGACAGCGGGTTGTCCTCCTGCCACACGATCGTCTTGATGCCGTGCTCCTGGAACGTCTTGAGGTGCTTCTCCATGGTCGGCAGGCCCATGTAGCGGTATCCGCCACGGGACGGGGCCGTGCAGAACGAGCACCGCCACGCGCAGCCGCGCGACGTCTCCCAGCAGATGAAGTTGCCCTGCACGCCCTCCGGCGGCGGCCCTTCGGCCGTGTCCGTGTAGATCGAGAGATCGGGGATCAGGTCCAGGGCCATCGGCTCGATCGAGTCCATCGGCACGGTCTCGGACGTGTCCACCTTGGTGGGGATCAGCTTGCCCCGCAGCGAGATGTTCGGCACGGATCCGAGGTCCTGCTTGCGGTTGACCGCGTCGATGACCCGGGCGAAGGTCAGCTCGCCCTCACCGCGCACCACCACGTCCGCGCCCCGGGCCAGGTAGTACTGCGGGCGGGCGGTGCAGTCGACCCCGCCGACGACGACGAGGGCCTTCGGGTTGACCCGCTTGATGTGCTGCGCGAGGTCACTGACGATGTGCGCGCTGTTGGTGAAGTTGCAGGTGATCCCGTGCACGTCCGCCGAGCGGATCTTCTCGTCGGCCTCCTCGAACGGCGTGCCGTACCGGTAACAGTCCATGATCCGGGGGCCGTACGGCAGCGACTTGTACTTCACCCGCTGCCCGCCGAGTTGGAGGTCGACGATCTCGATGTCACAGGAGTAGCCGAAGTGCGGCGCGTACGCCCGCAGCCCGGCGGCGATGGTGGTCAGCGCACTCTTCGGGTTGAGCGGCCGCTCGGTGTTGATCGGCTCGCTCTCCCCCTGGAAGATCTGCGAGGGGAACGGGGCGTAGTAGAGGTTCACCTTCATGGCATCTCCCGGGCGGGTAGATCGCGGTTCACTGGGCTGTCGCGGTGGACAGGTGCGGGCGGTTCACCGACAAGTTGGTCCTCGCGAGACGGTCGATCATGGTGTCGATCTCCGTGTCGCGGCTCGTGCCCCAGGTGAGGGCGAGGTCCCGGGCCATCCGGGCGGCGTGGATCGTGTCGGTGCCGACCAGGGCGTTGTGGCACACCCCGGTCAGCGCGTCGGTCGCAGCGTCGCTGCGGGGCCGAAGAACAGCGAGACAGCGGGCTGTCTCGTCGTCGCCGACCAGGTCGGCGGCCCGGTCGAGGAACCGGTCGTACGAGACCTCCGGCAGCGCGTCCGCGTCGGCGCGGAGCCGGGACAGCAGATCGGTAAGGGGCACCGAGGTGGGTGCCACCACGTTCAGGACGGTGCCCGGCCGCATCGGGCGGCGCGGTTCGGTAAGCGCGGCAACCACGCGCGCGACCACGTCGACAGGGGTCCAGTCCACGTGCAGGCGGGTCGGTGGCCGTACGCCGAGCCGCAGGCAGAGCCGCAGGATCATGGTCACCGAGGACCGGGGGTTGGCGTGGCCGGTGCGCGAGTGGGCGGCGACCTCCCCCAGCCGGACGACTGCGGCGGGGACACCCTGCTCGGCGGCTGCCCTCAGCAGTTGCTCGCCGACCCACTTGGACTGGCTGTAGCCGTCGGCCGGCAACGTCGCCAAGGGTGGCAGGAACGACTCGGCCAGTGGCGTGCCGGGAGAGTGGCGCACTGTGGTCGTCGACAGCGAGATGATCCGCTTGCGGACGTGGGTGCCGGCGAGGTGGATGAGGGTGCGCAGGCCGTGGACGTTCGTGGCGCGTAGGTCGGCGTAGTCGCGGAGGGTGTCGACACGACCGCCGGCGTCGACGATCGCGCCGACCTGTCGACAGAGCCGCCGCCAATCGGCGGCCGGCAGACCGAGGTGGGGCTTGTCCAGGTCGCCGGCGAGGGCGGACCACCCGATCATCTCCGCGGGCCCGTAGCCGGCAGCCGACAGCGCGGCCCTGACCCGGCGCCGGGCCGCCTCGTCGTCGGTGGCGCGGACCAGGCAGATGACCGGTCGGTCACTCTGCGCCACGAGGGCGGCCAGGACGTGCGAGCCGATGAAGCCGGTCGCGCCGACCAGCAGGATCGCGCCCGGGTCGTCGGGTCGCCGTACCCGCGTCCGGCCCAGCTCACCGAGGCGCAGGTCGTCGGCCAGTTGGTGCGGTGTGACGTCGGGCGGCGGGACGGAACCGCCCCGGCGGACCAGTTCGGCCTGAGCGGGGATGGTGGCGCACCGGAGCAGGTCGCGCACGTCCAGCCGGATCGCGAAGGCGCGTTCGAACTCCACAGCGAGGCGGGCGGCGCCGAGCGACGTTCCGCCGAGGCAGTAGAAGTCGTCGTCGTAGGCGCTGATGCCCAGCACCCGCGTCCAGATCTCGGCGATCCGTGCTTCGACGCTGTCCGGCGGGTACGCGGCCTCGGTGTCGGCGGCCTTCGGTGCGGCGCCCGCCAGGCGGCGCCGCAGTCGCTCCTGATCGACCTTGCCGTTGGAGAGCAGCGGCAGGGTGGCGAGGCGGACGAACCTGCCGGGCACCAGCGCGGCGGGCAGCGCGGCCCGGGTGTGGTCGCGCAGCGCCTCCTCGGTCACCTCGCGTTCGGCGGAGTAGAAGCAGACCATTGTCGCCGCGACGCCGGCCTCGTCGACGACCACCTTCACCTGGTGGATGCCGGGCAGCGTGGTGAGCGCGTGCTCGATCTCGCCCAGGTCGACACGTATCCCGGCGATCTGGACCTGGGCGTCGCGGCGGCCGCTGAACATCAGCAGGCCGTCCTCGCGGACCCAGCCGAAGTCCCCGGTGCGGTAGAGCAGGTCGCCGGCAACCTCGTCGTACGGGTTCGGAACGAACACCTGTCGGGTCCGCTCCGGGTCGCCGTGATAACCGGCGCCCAGGCAGACGCCGGCGAGATGGATCTCCCCGATCTCGCCACGGGGTGCCGGGTGACCGTGCTCGTCGAGGAGCAGCACCGACGTGTTGGGCAGGGGCAGACCGAGGGGGATGACCTGCTGGTCGTCGTCGTTCACGGCGTGGAAGACCGAGCCGATCGACGCCTCCGTCGGACCGTAGGTGTTCGTCACGCGGATGTCGGCGAACATCCGCCGGAAGGCCTGCACCGTGTGCGGTTTCGCGGCTTCGCCGCCGATGAAGACCTGGCGCATCGACGCCAGCAGGTGCCGGTCCTGCGGACGGTGCTGAAGGCGTTCGACAAGCAGGTCGAAGATGCTGGGGACGAAGTCCGTCATGGTGACGCCGTGCCGATGGATCTGGGCGAGCGTCGCGTCGAAGTCCAGGATCCCGGTGCGGTCCGGGATGACCACGGTGCCGCCGCGCGTCAGCGGCCACAGCAGTTGCCAGATCGACGAGTCGAATGTGTGCGCGGAGTTCTGCAGGATCACCCGGCCGTCGGCGGCGAACCGTTCGGTCATGGACAGGAAGCGGTTGACAAGCCCGTGGTGCAGGTTGACCGCGCACTTCGGCAGACCCGTGGAGCCGCTTGTGAAGAACGCGTAGATGGGGTCCTGTGGCCGGGGACGGTCGACGACGGGTGCGGGAACCCGGGTCGTGGCCGGCTCCGTCCGCACGTCGATGACCGGCAGTGCGGGGGCGCCGTCCGGCGGCGGCGACCCGAGGGCTGCGACGGGGGTGAGGCCGTCGAGCATCCGCACCTGGCGCAGCGCTGGCCAGGCACTGTCGAACGGCACGAACGCCGCGCCGGAGCGCATCGTGCCGAGCATGGCGACGAGGAGCCCGACCCGGTCGTCGAGCAGGAGCGCGACGAAGTCGCCCCGGCCGGCGCCGACGGCGAGCAGATCGGCGGTCACCGCGTCGGCCAGCCGGTCCACGTCCCGGTAGGTAAGCGTGCCGGTGGGATGGATTATCGCGGTGTCGTCGGGGTGTCGGCGGATCGTGTCGTCGATCAGGTCGACGACTGTCTGGTGGATCGGCCGTGGCCGAATCGGTCCGGTGAGGAGAGCGCCGACCTCGGTGGGGCCGGGGCGCACGCGCTCTGTCCTGGCGACGGTCAAGGTGTATCTGAGGACACCACGGAGGCACCTCTCCCGAGCAGTTTCACAATATCCCATAGCGGCAGTCCCGTTGCCGGGATTGGTAGTCCACGTTGACTGCACCGCATCGTAACTGCGAACTTTTGAAATTGTCTACGCATTCATAATGGAGATTTACTACGGAGAATAGGGCATAGTGTTGATTTCGGTCCACATCGAACAGGGGCCTCGGTGTGACCGCGGTCCGATAGCAGCTCAAACCCGGTAGCGACAAGGTTTCTCAGCACTCGGGACCGATGGCGTCGGGCCGTCATCATCCCGCTCGATCAAACGTGCCACTGAGGACTGTCGGATCTATGCGCCAATCCCAGAATCGGGTACGGTCCCCCTGCCGTCACTCTGTACTCCCGTTATCTCGGGGAAACAAAGGGGCATAACCGTGAATATATATAAGCCGGCTCGAACCGTCGGGCTTGTTGTCACTATCGGTGCGCTCGTCCTCAGTGCCGGATGTGCCAAAAAGGACGAGGGTGAGGTCCAGGCCAGCGGGGTCAAGCTCGTCAAGGCGGGCACCCTGACCATCTGCACCCACCTGCCGTACCCGCCGTTCCAGTCCAAGGACGCCAGCGGCAAGATCGTCGGCTTCGACGTCGACGTGATGAACCTGGCCGCCAAGAAGTTGGGCCTTGAGCAGGCGATCATCGACACGCCGTTCGAGGGGATCAAGTCTGGCCAGGACCTGAACACGGGCAAGTGTGACGCCGCCGCCGCGGGCATGACGATCACCGAGGAGCGGCGGAAGGTGATGGACTTCTCCGATCCCTACTTCGACGCGACACAGGCGATGCTGGTCAAGACCGGCAAGCCGTACAAGTCGCTGAGCGACCTGAAGGGCAAGAAGGTAGGCGTTCAGGCGTCGACCACGGGCCGTGACTACGCCCGCAAGTTCGAGAAGGAGCTGGACCTCAAGCTCGTGGAGTTCGAGGATCTCGCCGCCGAGCAGCAGGCCCTCGCCAACGGGCAGATCGAGGCCGCCATCAACGACCTGCCGGTCTGGGCGGAGTACATCAAGGAGAACCCGGGCGGGTTCGAGGTGGCGGCCGAGTTCGACACCGGCGAGCAGTACGGGATCTCGGTACGCAAGGACGGCAACCCGGAGCTGCTCAAGGTGATCAACGAGGAGTTGGCCAAGGCGAAGCAGGACGGCACGTACGACGCGCTCTACGAGAAGTGGATCGGCAAGAAGCCGAGCCTCTGACTCGACCCGTACCCTCTGCGCGACACTCGGCAGTTGGGTCGCCGCGCCCCGCACGGGTACGTTAGCCTAACGATCGTTTAGGTCGGTCGGCGGGCCCGTGCGGCGGCCGGCGTGGGTGGCGGCAGTAGGGGGTCGGCGTGACGCTCGACGGTGAGGCGCTGGAGCAACTGCGCAAGCGGGCCCGGGCCGGCGGCGCGGACAAATACCACGCGGCCAACGCGGCAAAGGGCAAGCTCTTCGCCCGCGAGCGGGTCGCCCACCTCGTCGACGAGGGCTCCTTCGTCGAGGACGGCCTCTATGCCAACGCGCTCGCCGAAGGGCTGCCCGCCGACGGCGTGGTCACCGGCACCGCCACGATCGACGGCCGGCAGGTATGCCTGATGGCCAACGACTCCACAGTCAAGGCCGGCAGTTGGGGCGCCCGCACCGTCGAGAAGATCATCCGGATCATCGAGCGGGCGTACTCCACAAGTGTGCCGATGGTCTACCTGGTCGACTCGGCCGGCGCCCGGATCACCGACCAGGTCGACCTCTTCCCCGGCCGGCGGGGCGCCGGCAAGATCTTCTGGAACCAGGTGCGCGCCTCCGGCTCGATCCCACAGGTCTGCGCGCTGTTCGGCCCGAGCGCCGCCGGTGGGGCGTACATTCCGGCGTTCTGCGACGTGGTCGCCATGGTCGACGGCAACGCCAGCATGTATCTCGGCTCCGACCGGATGGTCGAGATGGTCACCGGGGAGAAGACCACCCTGGAGGCGATGGGTGGTGCCAAGGTGCACACCGCCGAGTCCGGCGTCGGGCACTTCCTCTGCAAGACCGAGGCCGACGCGCTCGACGTGGTGAAGACCTACCTGTCGTACCTGCCGGCCAACTGGACGCAGGCGCCGCCGACCGCGCCGGCCGTCGCCGCGCCCGCGAAGGCCGACCTGGCCGCGCTGGTGCCGGCCAGCGAGCGGCAGGCGTTCGACATGCGGCGGTACGTCAAGGGCCTGCTCGACGAGGGTTCGTTCTTCGAGATCCAGGCACTCTGGGCCAAGGAGATGACAATCGGGTTCGGCCGGCTCAACGGCGAGGTCGTCGGCGTGCTCGGCAACAACTCGATGTTCAAGGGCGGGGTGCTCTTCGTCGACTCGGCGGACAAGGCGACCCGGTTCGTGCAGCTCTGCGACGCGTTCAACGTGCCGCTGCTCTTCCTCAGTGACGTGCCCGGCTTCATGGTCGGCAGCGTTGTGGAGAAGCAGGGCATCATCCGGCACGGCGCCAAGATGATCACCGCGATCTCCGAGGCGACGGTCCCGAAGATCTGCGTGGTGGTCCGCAAGGCGTACGGCGCAGGCCTGTACGCGATGGCCGGCCCCGGCTTCGAGCCGGACGCCACGATCGCGCTGCCCACCGCCAAGATCGCGGTGATGGGGGCCGAGGCAGCGGTGAACGCGGTCTACGCCAACAAGATCGCAGCCATCGAGGACGAGGCCGAGCGGGCTGCCTTCGTGGCCGCCAAGCGGGCCGAGTACGAGCAGGACATCGACGTCGTACGCCTCGCCAGCGAGTTGGTGGTGGACGCCATCGTCGAGCCGCACGACCTGCGTACCGAGCTGGTCCGTCGGTTCGCGGCAGCGCGTACCAAGGACCGCTCCTTCTCCCGGCGTCGCCACGGCATCACCCCGGTCTGATCCCCGACCGCCCGCTGCGACCGTCCGGCGTCACGAGCGTCCGGCGATCGTCCATAAAGGAGGACTGAGATGGACTTCCGGCTCACCGACGAACAAGCGGCGCTGCGGGACAGCGTGCGGGACTTCGCCCGCGAGGTGGTCGCCCCGGTCATCGCCGAGCACTACGAACAGCACACCTTCCCGTACGAGGTGATCCGGCAGATGGGCAAGATGGGCCTGTTCGGCCTGCCCTTCGCCGAGGAGCACGGCGGCATGGGCGGTGACTACTTCGCGCTCTGCCTGGCCCTTGAGGAGTTGGCCCGGGTCGACTCCAGCGTGGCGATCACGCTTGAGGCGGCGGTGTCGCTGGGCGCGATGCCGATCTACCGCTTCGGCACCGAGGAGCAGAAGGCGACCTGGCTGCCCAAGCTGCTCAGCGGCGAGGCGCTGGCCGGCTTCGGGCTCACCGAGCCGGGGACCGGCTCCGACGCCGCAGGCACCCAGACGCGGGCGGTGCTGGACGGTGACGAGTGGGTCATCAACGGGTCGAAGGCGTTCATCACCAACTCGGGCACCGACATCACGGCAATGGTCACCGTCACCGCGGTGACCGGCACGAACCCGGACGGCTCGAAGGAGTTGTCGACAATCATCGTGCCGACCGGCACGCCGGGGTTCACCGTGGCGCCGGGCTACTCCAAGGTGGGCTGGACCGCCTCGGACACACACGAGTTGACCTTCGACGACTGCCGGGTGCCGGCGGGCAACCTGCTCGGCGAGCGGGGCCGGGGCTTCGCCCAGTTCCTGCGGATCCTCGACGAGGGTCGGATCGCCATCGCCGCGCTTGCCGTCGGCCTCGCCCAGGGCTGCGTCGACGAGTCGATCAAGTACGCGAAGGAGCGGCACGCCTTCGGCAAGCCGATCGGCGCCAACCAGGCGATCCAGTTCAAGATCGCCGACATGGAGATGAAGGCCCACACCGCCCGCCTGGCCTACTACGACGCCGCGGCCCGGATGCTCGCCGGCGAGCCGTTCAAGCGGCAGGCCGCCATCGCCAAGCTGCACGCCAGCACGATCGCTGTGGACAACGCCCGCGAGGCCACCCAGATCCACGGCGGCTACGGCTTCATGAACGAGTACCCGGTGGCCCGATTCTGGCGGGACTCCAAGATCCTGGAGATCGGTGAGGGCACCAGCGAGGTGCAGCGCATGATCATCGCTCGGGATCTGGGTCTCTGAGCGACCCCGCACCGGCCGCCGTCACAGGCCGGGCCCGTCTCCGCGCGATCCCGGGCACCGGCCGGGCGGCCCACTCGATCGTCCAGCCGGCCCAGGCCGGCTGTCCGTTCGGCTGTCGGATATCGGCGAGTGGGCGTCAGTAGCCCGACGTTCGACTGCCGCTGATCGGGGTCGAACCGTACTCTTCGTGCCCATGACTCCGGATCAGGAGTGGTCGGGGAGCCCGGCCGGTCGTCTCAGGCTGCCGGAGCTGCTCCATCGGCACCGGCGTGCCGCCGGCCTGACCCAGGCGGAGCTGGCGTCCCGAGCCGGCGTGGGCGTGCGGACGGTGCGCGACCTGGAACGGGGTCGGTCGGTCCGGCCCCAGCGCACGACCGTCGAGCTGCTCGCCACGGCGTTGGAGCTGACCGGTGCCACCCGGGCGGCGTTCCTGGGTGCGGCCCGCGGCACCGCCGGCGGTGATGCCCAGCCGGACGGTGTCCCGGGTGCGCTCAGCGGCGACAACGTGGCAGCAGGCGGGCCCACCTGGTCGGCCGCGCCTGTCGCCCTCCCGCCGCCTGTCGCCCTGATCGGGCGCGACCGCGACGTCTCCGAGTTGGCCGCGATGCTGCTCGCGGAGCGGGGGCCACGACTGGTGAGCCTGGTCGGGCTGGCCGGGGTCGGCAAGACCGCGCTCGCGCTCGCCGTGGCCCACGCGGCAGCCCGGGCGTACCCGGCCGGCGTCGCCGGGGTGCTGGTCGGCGAGGGCTCGGACGGCCCGGACGTGCTCGCCGGCGCGATGACAGTGCTCGGCGTGGCCCGGCTGCCGGAGCTCGTCGCCAAGTTCGCCGGACGGCCGGTCCTGCTGGTGATGGACGCGGTGGAGCGATCCCCCGGGCCGGTTGCCGAGACGCTGCACCGGCTGACCACTGTGGTGCCGTCCCTGCGGGTGCTGGTCACCGGGAGGCATCCGGTCGGGCTGCCCGGTGAACGGGTCTGGCCGGTGGCCCCGCTCGAGGTGCCGCCGCCGGACGCCCAGCGCTCCGGATCGACCACGCTCGGGTCGTGGCCGGCTGTCGCGCTGTTCATCGCCCGGCTCGCCCAGGTCCGTCGGGAGCCACCCACCCCCGAAGAGCTGCCGGCGTTGGCCGCGCTGGTTCGTCGGCTGGGTGGGCTGCCGCTCGCCATCGAGCTGATGGCCGCGCGGGGACGGCTGCTCGACCTCACCGAGCTGCTCGACAGGTACGGCGACCGGGTGCTCGACCTGGCCACCCCCGCCGACGCGGGCTGGGACGGGCCGGAGTCGGCAACCCACCGCGCGTACGGCACCGATGCCACGCGGGCGGCGGGGGCGGTCACCCTGCGGGATGCGGTGGCGAGCAGCTACCGGCTGCTGGCACCCGATGAGCGGGACGCGCTGCGTCGGCTCGCCATGTTCGGCAATCGATGGTCGGTGGAGCTGGCCGAGGAGATGCTCGTCGACGAGGCCGACCGGGACGGCACGGTGGCCGTCGACCCGGTCCCGCTGCTGGACCGGCTCGCCGAACTCGGCCTGTTGAACGTGCGTGGCACCGGGCCGTTCCGGTTCCGCCTGCTCGACGCCGTCCGTGAATTCGCTGTCGAGCAGGCGGTCGGCGGTGGCGAGTTGGCTTGCCACCGGCGACGGCATGCCGAGGTGGTCGCCCGCCTCGTGGCGCGGACCGCCGGCGACCTGGCCGGTCCCCGGCTGCTCGACGCGGTGCATCGGCTCGACGAGGTGAGCAGCGACATCAGCTCGGCGCTTGCGCACGCGGCCACCGACGATCCGCTTACCGCTCTCCGGCTGGCGGCCTGCCTGACCCGCTGGTGGCGGTTCCGGGGGCGCGACGTGGCCGGCCGGCAGTGGCTTCGCCGTCTGTTGGCCGATCCGCGGACCGCCGACGCGGACCCGGTCCTGCGCGGTTGGGCAAGTCTCGGGGTGGCGCGCCTCGCTGCCGAGCATGGCGCGGAAGCCGACGAGCTGCCGACCGCGCGGGCCGCGCTCGCCATGTTCCGGAAGGCGGGCGACGTGACAGGCGAGTTGGAGGCGCGCAACGTGCTCAGCGCGCTGCTGACCACCGTCGGCGCGCACGACGAGGCCCGCGAGCAGTCGGAGGCGCTGCTCCGACTGGCCGTCCGCAACGGGCGTACCCGGGACATGGCTGTGGCGCAGAACAGTCTTGCCTGGCACGAGATCCGGGTCGGTGACCTGGCCGCGGCCCGCCGCCGGCTGGCCGCCGTGGACCGGCTCGCGGCCGAGGGCGGTGAGCCGCGGTTGCGGGTGCTGGCCTGGGCCAACCGGGCCGAGGTCGCCCGGCTGGAGGGCCGGTATGCCGACGCCGTCGACGAGGGTCGGCGGGCGGTGGCGGCGCTGTCGGAGTTGGGCGATCCGGGCCATCGCCGCCGGGTGCTCGGGACGGTCGGGCTGGCGTTCGCCCAGGACGGGCGTGCCGCGGAGGCGACCGAGGTGCTCACCGAACTGCGTACGGGGGTGTCCGGGGCGGGGGTTGCCGCGCCGGGGCGACGTTCGGCGGAGCGGACCGGCCCACCCCGACCGCGCTCGGACGGGGCGGCGCTGTCCTGGGGCGGGCCGGAGGCGGGAATCTGTGCGTTGATCGAGGGGAACCTGGCCCTGCACAGGGGTGACCGGGAGTTGGCGGCCGAGTGGTTCGCTGCCGCCGTCGAGGCCGATCACGATCGGCGGGGCGTGGTGGAGGCGCTTGTGGGGCTGGCCGCGAGCACCGCGGACCCGGTCGTCCTCGATCGCCTCGACCGGGTCTGCGAGGAGAGCGGCATCCGGTTGTTACCGCAGGAATCGGGCCTGCTCTATGCGCTGACGGCCGGGCGCGGCGGACCGTCGGGCCAATAGTCGGGCGGGGAGTGGCGCGAGCGAAGAGCCCCCTTGGTGCTACCCCTCGCTGTTCGCCCGCGCCGTCACCCCCCGGTGATCCCCGGTGGACCTAGCCTGCCACCGCCGTCAGGGCGGAAGGTGCCCTTCAGGAGGTTTGTCCGGTCGGCAGGGTGAGTTCTGCCGGTCTTTCTGCCGGTGGTGTCGGCACTGCTCCGCCCACGCCCCGTCCACGTGGGACGGCCGGCGGGATCAGGCCGCGCCGGTGTCCTCGACCAGCTCGTACTCCTGGTCGGTGCTGCCGGCGGTGGCACCGGGATGCACGGCATCGCGCACGCGGCGCAGGCCGTCGAGCAGCGCAGCCAGGGCCTCGGGGTCGAGTTGGCCGGTAAACCACTGCTCGATGATCCGCAGATGCCCGGGTAACGTCTCATCGAGCCGCTGCAGGCCGGCTGCGGTAACCACCGCGTACGAACTGCGTCGGTCGTTCGGGCAGGCGCGGCGGGTGAGCAGCCCGTCGCGTTCCATTCGGTCCACGACGCGGGTCACCCCGCTCGTGGACAGGGACGTCTGAGCCGCGAGGTCGGTCATCCGCAGCTGGTTACCCGGCGAGCGGGCCAGTCGCGTGATCACCTCGAACTCGACCGAGGAGAGGCCGTGCTCTTCGAGTTGGGCGGAGAACCGGGCCGACAGCCCGGCGTGTGCCTCGTAGAGCAGGCCAACGGCGGTAATCCGGGGGTCGTCGAACACGTTGGTCACTCGTTCACCCTACCAGTACTTGACATGGGGAATATTGTTGCGGCTATAGTTGCTCAAGCAGTCGTTGGGCTACTAAACAATCCCCCTGGAGGAACAGCATGACCAGCAGCACCGATGCGGTTACCCGCGACTGGGACGGCCTCACCATCCCGGCGCCCGGCACCTACGTGCTGGACGCGGCGCACAAGCGCGTCGGCTTCGTCGCCCGGCACATGATGGTGAGCAAGGTCCGCGGCGAGTTCAGCGAGGCCACCGCCACCATCACCATCGCCGAGGACCCGCTGCAGTCCTCGGTCGTCGCGACCATCCAGGGCGCAAGCATCGACACTACCCAGGGTGACCGGGACGCGCACCTGCGCAGCCCTGAGTTCCTGGACGTCGAGAAGTACCCGACCCTGGAGTTCCGCAGCACCGGCGTCAAGTCCCGCCGCGGCAACGAGTTCGTCCTCGCCGGTGAGCTGACCATCAAGGACGTCACGCGTCCGGTCGAGCTCCAGGTCGAGTTCGAGGGCGTCGGCCGCAGCCCGTTCGGGCAGGACATCTTCGGCTTCTCCGCGAGCACCGAGATCGACCGCGAGGAGTTCGGCCTGACCTGGAACGTCACCCTGGAGACCGGTGGCGTGCTGGTCGGCAAGAAGATCAAGATTGAGATCGAGGGCGAGGCCATCCGCCAGGCCTGATCCCTCGGATCGCCGGCACGCCCGGGCCCACGCCGCATGTCGGTGTGGGCCCGGCGTCGTCTCCGAGCCCGTGTGAATTGTCACGAGCTGTTCGTACCGTCATCGGGTCGATCCTGCTCGGACGGGGTAGAGATGGCGCCACGAGCGCGTCCGCTCCGGCCGGCATCGGATCACCGCCGTCGGCCTCTGGCCCCGGCCAGGCGAGCGCTCTTAACGTGGGTGGTTCACAATGCGCTTTCCGGGACGGCAGGATCCCGACCGCGCCGGCTGTCGGGAGGACACAATGGGCAGGGACGTCGCGCAGGGCGCCTTCACCCGGGAGGACCGCGTCCGTTACCGGCAGAAGGTCCGGCGATGTCTTGACGTCTTCGCCCTGATGCTCGACGACTTCGGGTTCGACGCCGACCGGCCGATGACCGGCCTGGAGATCGAGCTCAACCTGGTCGACTCGGCGGCCGAGCCGGCGATGCGCAACGAGGAGATCCTCGCCGACATCGCCGACCCGCTCTTCCAGACCGAGCTGGGCCAGTTCAACCTCGAACTCAATGCCGAACCCCGACTGATCGAGGGCGCCGGTTTCGCCGACTACGAACACGACCTGCGCAGCAGCCTCTCCCGGGCCGACGAGCGGGCCGCCAAGTCCGACGCGAAGATCGTCCTGGTCGGCATCCTGCCCACCCTCACCGAGCGCCACCTGGTCGAGGACAACCTCTCCGCAAACGAGCGTTACCGGGTGCTCAACGACCAGATCGTCGGCGCCCGGGGTGAAGACATCGAACTCGACATCCGTGGCGTCGAGCAGTTGCGGACGCACACCGACTCGATCGCCCCCGAGGCGGCCTGCACAAGCCTCCAGTTCCACCTCCAGGTGGCACCGGACAGCTTCGCCGACTACTGGAACGCGTCCCAGGCCATCGCCGGAGTGCAGGTGGCGGTCGGAGCGAACTCACCATTCCTGTACGGCCGCCAACTCTGGGCCGAAACCCGGATCGCCCTGTTCAAGCAGGCCACCGACACCCGCCCGGAGGAGCTGAAAGCCCAGGGCGTACGCCCCCGGGTCTGGTTCGGCGAGCGGTGGATCACCTCGATCTTCGACCTCTTCGAGGAGAACGTCAGGTACTTCCCGCCGCTGCTGCCGATCTGTGAGGACGAGGACCCGGTGGAGGTGCTGCACGCCGGTGGGGTGCCCCAGCTGGGCGAGTTGCGGCTGCACAACGGGACTGTCTACCGGTGGAACCGCCCGGTCTACGACATCATGAACGGCCGCCCACACCTGCGGGTGGAGAACCGGGTGTTGCCGGCCGGCCCGACGGTCGTCGACATGCTGGCCAACGCGGCCTTCTACTTCGGTCTGGCCCGCGGCATGGCCGAGGCGGACCGCCCGATCTGGAGCCAGCTCACCTTCAGCTCCGCCGAGGAGAACTTCCACGCCGCCGCCCGGCGCGGCCTCGACGCCGTGCTGCACTGGCCCCGCCTCGGCGACGTGCCCGTCACCAAGCTGGTGCGTGACCAGTTGCTGCCCGTCGCCGCGACCGGCCTGGACACCTTCGGCGTCGACCCGGCGCAGCGGGACCGGCTGCTCGGCATCATCGAGCAGCGCTGCCGCACCGGCCGCAACGGTGCCGTCTGGCAGACCGAGGCGGTCTGGGCGGCGGAGCGACACCGGGGAATGGACCGGACCGCCGCGCTGCACCACATGGTCCAGCGCTACGCGGAGCTGCAACGCTCCAACGAGCCGGTCCACACCTGGCCGGTCGACTGACGATCCCGCCAGTCGCGCTTCCCACGGACCACCAGCAGGAGCGATCGACGCCGCAGGGCCGGGATCAGTCGCTGGTGGGGCGGGCTGGCCGGCGGCGCCGGCCAGCCGGGGCAGGGCTCTCCGTGGGTTCGCCGCCGGTGGATTCCGCCGGGTCCGAGAGATCCGGGTCCGTGCGGGGCGAGGGCACCTGGGGTACGCCGGCCCGGTCGCGGCGCGGCGGAGCGGCGACGCCCCGCGTCGGGGCCGCGTCGACGTCTCGGGGTGCGGCGGTGTCGCGGGTCCGTGATCGTGGCACCCGGCTCGTCGGCGAGGTGGCGTCGGCCACGCCGTCCCCAGTGGAGGATGCGTCCGAGGGCTCGGCCGGCCCTGCCTCGGACAGCGTCCCGACGGTCGAGGTCGCCCGAGCGTCGACACCCGGTGTCGCGCCGGCGTGAGCTGACGGTGCCCCCGGCACGGTCGCCCGCCGATTGGCGGCCCGGGTCCGCTCGGCACGTTCGGCGAGGACGGCGACCAGCACCGAGCCACCGATGCCGGCGATCACCGCGTACGGGGCGATGAGCTGGGTGGAGAACTGTGCCGGGCCGAGCGTCGCCCAGCGCGGCACTGTGGTCAGGTAGGCGAGCGCGACGAGGAGCGGGCCGGCCGCCCCGGAGGCCGCCGCACCGACCCGGTGCCCGCCCGATCGTGCGGCCCGCCGGGCGGCCAGCGCGCCGATCAGCAGCGCGGGCACGAGCGCCAGCAGCGCACCGGGCCAGTAGAGCTGACCCCCGATCCAGTACCGCGCGTGGTCCGGGTCGAGCTGCCAGGTGCCGAGCTGGGCGCCGGTCAGCCCGCGTCCGACGCGTACTCCGTCGATCACCGAGACCACCGCGAGCAGCCAGAGCCAGGCGGCCGTGGTGGTGATGTTCAGCGCGGCGGTCCGCGAGCGCAGCGCCCAGAGGGCGACGAGGACGCCGATCAGGATGCCCAGCGCCGCGTGCAGAGCGGCGACCCGCTGCGGCACGCTTGTGTCGGCACCCACCGCGACACGTGCCGGCACCGCGACCAGCAGCACGGTGACCAGTCCGCCGAGCCCGGCGGCGAGCGCCAACGCCAAGCTGCGGAGCAGGCCGTCGCGTTCGCCGGGCACCGTTTCGGCCACCTGCGTCGACCGACCGGCAGTCGCGCTCGGTCCGTCCTGAGCCGCGTCGGTGCCCGCGTCCGCCGGACCAGCCGCCGCCGGCTCCGGCTCGCCGGTCTCGTTGCCCGGGGCCAGTTGCGGCTGAGTGGACGGCGTCGGGTCCGCAAGGGGTACGCGCCTGTGGTGCAGCCGCTGCGCGCAGACCGCACCCAGCACCGTTGAGCTGGCGGCGAGCCAGGTGGCCCAGGCGAGGCCATCCGCCCAGGCCGTGTCGTTGGCCCCGGCATCGGTGGGCGTCCACGTGATGACGCCGAGCCCGTAGCCGAAGCCGAGCTGCGCGGCACCCGCGCCAGCAGCGACCCCGACCGCCGTCGCGATCGATACTCCCCAGCCCTGTCTGGCCATGCGGGGCAGCGTAACGTCCCGTCGTCGGCGCGGCGAGTCGCAGCGACCCGCCGGATGGACTGTCGGCACAACGGGGTTGGGCGACGAGCGGTACGGTCGCCGGTAATGAGGCGGTGGGCGGTATGACGGACGCGAACACGGGTCGGCAGGATTCCGCCGGCATCCGGGGCGGTGGTGGTGCGGGTCGGGCCAGCGTTCTGCTCGGTGGCGGGCTGGTCGCCGTGCTCCTCGCGGTTGTCGGTGCGACGGGCGGCTGGCTGCTGGCCGGCGAGGACGACGGCACCACAGCGGATGCGCAGGGGGTGGCGAGCGCGACCGCCACTCCGACGGGTCGGGCCACCCCGTCCCGACCGGCTACGAGCCGGACCACCCCCTCCGCCCCCCGGACGTCCGCAGCCCCGACCAAGGGGACGGGGCTGACCGTGCCACAGGTGGTCGGCATCGACTTCGAGAAGGCTCGCGACACGTTGCGCAAGCAGCGGTTGGGCTGGCGGCTCGTCTTCGGCAACGGCAGCGGCCGTACGGTGGAGAGCACTTCGCCGGCCGTGGGCACCGAGGTGTCCCGGGGCACCACCGTGCAACTTAAGGTGGCCGGCCCGCCGCCGCCCGCCGAGGTGCCGGACGTGGTCGGCGACGACTGCGCCGATGCGGCGGACGACCTGGTCGAGGCGGGTCTCTACCCGCGCTACCGCAGCGGGCGCGACGGAGAGGTGAGTCGGCAGGAGCCGGCCGAGGACGGCCCGGCTCGCTGGAACGACGAGGTAAGCATCTGGTGCGGGTCGGATCCGCCGAACCAGCCGACGACCAAACCCCCCGCCTGACCGGCCCCGCGCGCCGATCCCACAACCGGCCCAGCCGCTCGGTTCACCACGCCCACGCGGCCCTGCCGGAGTCGGCCGGGCGTCCTGCGGCGCGCGGTTCGTGCCCTTGATCCCCGCTCAGGTCGACCGGGGCGGTTAGGTTGGCGGTCGAGGGCCATGGTGCCCGCCCCGGTTCGGGAAAGGACGTGCGATGAGCGACGACCGCCAGGAGCCGCCCACCGGGGAGCCCGATGACGACCGGACGCGCGCTCTGCCACCTCCAGCCGACCAACCGCGGCCACCGGTGCCCGGCGCGTCGCCGGACGAGACGATGCCGATCGACCGGGCGGCGGCGGCCGGGCACACCCCGTCGCCGGACGCGACCGCCCCGATCGACCGCTCCGCTTTGCCGGACGCGACGATGCCGATCGACCGGGCTGCGTCCCCGGACGAGACAATGCCCATCGACCGGGCCGCGCTCGGGCAGCCGGGTGACCGGACGGCTCGGATGCCTGTGGAGCGGTCGACGACGACGCCGTGGGCTGGACGGGCCGAGGTCCGGGCGCCCCGACCGGCCGAACCCAGCGAGGGCTGGTACGTCGAGGAGCAGGGCGGCCGGCGCTGGTGGATGCCGATCCTGTGGGGAGTGCTCGCCCTGGTTTTCGCCGGACTGCTCGGGGCGGCGCTCTGGGTGGTGCTGAACGCGCGGGACGACGACCCCGACGGCCCCGGACCGACTCCGTCGCTGCCGCCGGCCACCACTGCAGCGCCGACAAGCGCCGCCCCCACGTCGGCCGCACCGACAAGCGCGACGCCGAGCAGCCCGCCGACAAGCGCCGCGCCGGAGGAGGTGCCGATGCCGCCGCTTACCGGCTTGGCGCAGGACACCGCCGAAGGGCTGCTGGATCGGCTCGGCCTGACCTATCGGGTGGTGTACCGCCCGTCCGAGTTGCCGCCGGGGACGGTGGTGAGCACCGAACCCGAGGCCGGCACGCCGGTGTCGACCGACGACGAGGTGCTGCTGGTGATCTCGCAGGACCGGCCGTCGACGGGGAGTAGCCCGGCCAGCGCGAGCCCGACTGTGACGAGCACGCCGTGACCGGCGCTCACCACATCCGGCGGCGGGTGCCGACCAGGCCGAGGCCGGCGAGCGAGATGGTGAGGCCGAAGATGCCGGACCAGAACAGTGAGCGGCGGACGTCCGTGGCGCTGTGGCCGGCCGGAGCCGCCGCGGCGGTCTCCTGGTGCCCGTCGGACTGACCGCCGGCACCGGCGCCGGCCGCCGGGCCGGTCGGGTCGGCGCGCCCCTCGGGCGGGTCGGCGGTGATCCAGCCGGGTTCGGAGGCCATCGGGTCGGAGTCGACCACTGTGATCTCGGGAGCCGGCACCGGAGTGACCAGCCGGGTGGACGACAACGCCGGGTCGCGGGCCAGCACCACGACTGTGGTCACTGCCCCGAGCAGGGCGAGGAGTCCGAGAGCATAGGTGATACGGGAGCGGTGGTGCCGCCGCACGGCGGGCTGATTGACCATGACCATCCCAGGCTCAGGGTCCGGGACGTGCGTGTGGAACGGTGCCGGGGTGGGCGTACCAATTCTATGGCTACGGCACGCCTACCCGTGGCGGTTCGCGCTGGTCAGCCAACTCTGACCGGAGTACGGGCGACAGGTCGCCGGGGCCGTACGGTGTGTTGGCGGGGCTGCGGTGCGGCCTGCGCCTGTCGCAGCCCGTCCCGCTGCACGAAGATCGACCGTCGGTTGACCGCGTCGCCAGCGGTGTTGAGTTCGTAGCCGTCGAGCCAGAGCCAGCCGTCGTAGGTCGGCCATTCAAGCACCCGGATCACCCGGAACATGATGGGCCTGAGGAACTGGACGCTCGCTGCGCGAGTCACATGCAGTACGTCACCGGAGCGGGGAAGCACATGGGCTCCTGGGAGGGTCGGCCGGCGACGTGCCGGCGGTGACTTGGCGGGGACGTCTCGGCCCGGTGACGGGGTCGCTCTCGTGGGCCGGTGGTGCGAGGTGGCGGTGGTCGGGCCGTACCCGCTGGTGGCGTGCCGCCACCCGACCATCACCTGACTGCTTCGGGGAACCGCGCCCACCGCCACAGCCAGCTGGCTTGTAGCGGTGGGGTCTTCACCCCGGGGCAGGTCTATGCGTCGCTGGCCGGGCTCGTGCCCCGAAAAACTCTCCGAGACCGGTGGGGTCACCACACCCGGAGAGCGGATCGAGACGCTGAGTGATCCCTGCCATACGGACAGAGTGCATCAGGGACGTGCTTCATGCAAGTTGCACGTCGACTTTTGCCAATACGTGAGTCCGACACGCAAACCGCTGCTTGAAGCCATCCGCGTGCGGACGGCACACTGGGGGCCGGTTTCGCCCGTCGCGGCCGTCCGATGCCGGCACCAACCCCTCGCCGCGAACGCCCGCCGGCCGACCATCGCGCCCCCGGCGGGCGGCAGACAGCGGCGCGTCGACCGGAGGTAGCCCGAGTGGGGTCGAGCAACCAGCGGTGGGAACCGGAAACTCAGAGGTCGCGATGAGTGAGCGGCGCAGCCCGACGATCAGACGGCGGAGGCTCGGTGCGGAGCTACGCCGGCAGCGGGAGTCGGCGGGGATAACCATCGAGGTGGTCGCCGAGCAGTTGGAGTGCTCGGCGTCGAAGGTCTCCCGGATCGAGACCGGGCACACCACTGCCACGCCGCGCGACGTGCGGGACATGCTGCGGATCTACGGGGTGGTGGGCGCCGAGAGCGACGAGCTCGTGCAGATCGCCCGGGAGGCGCGGCAGAAGGGCTGGTGGCACCCGTACAGCACCGTGCTGGTCGGGGCGTACGTCGGGCTGGAGGCCGCCGCGAGTTCGATTCGGGCGTACGAGCAGCAGGTGGTCCCCGGTCTGCTGGAGACCGAGGAGTACGCCGGGGCGATGATCCGCGCCGCCCGCCCCGATTTCACCGCCGACCAGGTGCACCAACGGGTGCGTGTCCGTCTGGGTCGTCAGTCGTTATTGACCCAGGACGATCCGGTCGATCTGTGGGTGGTGCTCGATGAGGCGGTGGTAAGCAGGCCGGTGGGCGGGGACGAGGTGATGCGCGGCCAACTCAGGCGGTTGGTCGAAGTGGCCGAGTTGCCGAACGTGACGCTGCAGATCCTGCCGTTCGAGGTGGGAGCGCACGCGGGCATGGACGGCACCTTCACGATCCTCAGCTTCCCCGAGCCCGGTGATCCGGATGTCGTGTATGCGGAGAACGCCACGGGTGGGCTCTTCCTCGAGAAGAGCGACGAACTACAGAAATACAGCTTCATCTTCGATCACATCCGTGCTGCGGCCATTCGTCCGGAGGAGTCCGTCGCACACATCGCAAAACTGGCAGAGGAGCCGAGATGGCGACCAAGGGGTTCCCCGTGGACCTGACGCAGGCAACGTGGTTCAAGAGCTCGAAGAGCGGGCCGAACTGCGACAACTGCGTGGAGGTGGCGTACGTGACCGGGGCTGTCGGCGTTCGGGACTCGAAGGACAAGGCCGGTCCGGCCCTGGTCTTCGCGCCCGGCGACTGGCACGCCTTCGTCGCCGGCGCCCGGGGTGGTGTGTTGAGCACGTCCTGACCCAACGGTCAGGTGAGGTCCCCGTCCGGCTCGACCGGGCGGGGACCTTCCGCGTCCCGGTCCGGGCTGCCCGAGGGCTCGGTTCGGCGGTCCCGGCGAGGTTCCGCCGGGAATCCCGTCGCCACAGCGCGCCCGCCTCGTTGAACCGGTCGGTACGGCGCTGGATCTCGACCCGCCGCGCCGACCGCACCCGAACGAGGTAGGCGAGACGGATGACGACGATCGGTTCAGACAACCTCACCAACGGTCCGGGCAAGCCGGAGCGGTTCGGTGGCAAATACCGCGGGGCGCGTCGGGACACCGTACTTACCGAGGTGGTCTCGACCGAGCAGGAGTTGAACGGCCGGGAATCGACGGACTCCGAGGGGGCCGACGCGCCGCTCTCGTTGCCGTCGCTGGACCCGAACCCGCTTGTCGAGCCGTCGTTCCCGCCGACCGGCTGGCCGATGGAGCCCGCCGGTTCGCTGGCCGACCACCCGCTGCTGCTCGGCCTGCTCATGGAGTTGCCCCCGAAGGGCAGCGTGCCGCCGCCGGGCTGGCTGGACCGCTGGTTCGAGGCCACCCGGGCGATCCTGGAGCTGCTATACGTGCAGGGAGCTGGTCGCTCGCGATGAGCGTGGCGCAACCGGAAGTGCCCGCTCGGCGAGTCGGCTGTGCCGGAGTGCGTGCCGGACGCCGATGGCGGCCACCGCGAGCGCGCCGACCGTGATCGCCGGCCCGGTGACCCGAGGCTCGGCGCCGAGGTCCGCTCCGGCTGCCGCGATGACCGCCGGCACGGTCGCCAGGGCGGTCACCTGCAACGGCAACCCGAGAAGCGGGTGTGCCGCGGCGGCGCGCAGCCCGTGCGGGGCAGGCGTGCCAGGTGCCGTCTCGAACGCGCCGGCACCGGCCCACAGGCGGCGGATCCGTCGTACGGAGCAGGCTGCCACCACGAACGCTGGGCCGATGGCGAGGGTGAGCGCCTCGGCGGCCTGCCCGACAGGGGTGGTGCCGGCACTTACCAGCCCGCCGATGGCCGCCGCAGCGGCGAGCGCCACGCCGGTCAGCGCCAGCGCCAGCAACCATCCGGTGCGCCTGCGCAGCGTGGACGTGTCGCGCAGCCGGGGCAGTCCGTCGGCCAGGACCGCGGCGGCCAGCCAGACGGCGGCTACCGGCAACAGGATCGCGAGCTGACTCTCCATGTTCGAGAGTCTTCCCCGATCCGGAGCTCGGCGAATCCGGGTCGGTCCCCGGTTCGCCCCGGACGTCAGCCCGTAGGGGCCATCCCATCAAGGTGATGGACGTTTCGACATGTTTCTTTGGCCGACCTACCGATCTACCCTCGGCTAGATCGGCAAGTGTCGATTGAGTAGATCGGTGGTCGTGGTTTCGCCGCCGGTCGGAGGGAGGTAGGGAGATGGGTCTTCCACGCAGGTCCGTACTTGTCGGGGTGGCAGCCGCGACCGTGCTGGCCGTCGGTACCCCGGCCCTGGCCGCCGAGCCCGTCGGCGTGGTCCGGGAGGCCGGCGGAGCCACCGCCGTCCAGGACAGCTACATCGTGGTCCTCAAGGACAGCGCCGTCGCCCGCGACCGCGTCGGCGACGCCGCGAAGCGGCTGACCGGCAGGCACGGCGGGTCGGTCGCCCGCACCTACGGCGCGGCGCTGCGTGGCTTCGAGATCGCCGTCAGCGCGAAGGCGGCGGCTCGGATCGCCGCCGACCCGGATGTGGCGTACGTCGAGCAGAACCACACCGTGTCGATCTCCGGAACGCAGGCCAACCCGCCCTCGTGGGGCCTGGACCGGATCGACCAGCGCAACCGGCCGCTGGACAGCTCCTACACCTACCCGAACACGGCGAGCAACGTGCACGCCTACATCATCGACACAGGCATCCGCTTCGCCCACAGCGACTTCGGTGGCCGGGCGACCTCCGGCTTCGACGCGGTGGACGGCGGGGCGGCCGACGACTGCAACGGGCACGGCACGCACGTCGCCGGCACCGTCGGCGGTTCCGCGTACGGCGTGGCCAAGGGCGTTCAACTCGTCGGCGTACGGGTGTTGAACTGCTCCGGCAGCGGCACCAACGCCGGTGTGATCGCAGGCGTCGACTGGGTCACCCAGAACGCCATCAAGCCGGCCGTGGCGAACATGAGCCTCGGCGGTGGGGCGAACAGTTCGCTGGACGCCGCGGTCCGCAACTCGATCGCGTCGGGCGTGACGTACGGCCTCGCGGCCGGCAACGACAACGGCGCGAACGCCTGCAACACCTCGCCGGCCCGCACCGCCGAGGCCATCACTGTCGGCTCGACGACAAACACGGACGCCCGTTCGTCGTTCTCCAACGTCGGCACCTGCCTGGACATCTTCGCGCCCGGGTCGTCCATCACGTCGGCCTGGTACACCAGCAACACCGCGACCAACACGATCAGCGGCACCTCGATGGCCACCCCGCACGTGGTCGGCGCGGCTGCCCTGGTGGCCAGCGCCAACCCGAGCTGGACCCCGCAGCAGGTCCGTAACGAACTCGTCGCCAACGCCACCCCCAGCGTGGTGACCAGCCCCGGCACCGGCTCGCCGAACCTGCTGCTCTACGTGGGCGCCGGTGGCACCACGCCGCCGCCTCCCACCGGCTGCACCGGCACCAACGGCACCGACGTGACGATCCCGGACGCCGGGTCGGCCGTCACCAGCTCGATCACCATCGCCGGATGTGCCCGCAACGCCTCCTCGTCCTCCACGGTGGCGGTGAACATCGTGCACACCTACCGCGGTGACCTGGTCATCGACCTGCTCGCCCCGGATGGCAGCGCGTACCGGCTGAAGAACAGCGGTTCGGACAGCGCCGACAACGTGATCGCCACGTACACGGCCAACCTGTCCAGTGAGGCCGCCAACGGCACCTGGCGCCTACAGGTGCGCGACGTCTACTCGGCCGACACCGGCTACATCAACAGCTGGACCCTGACCGTCTGACAGGTCCCGCACGACACGAGGCCCCACCCGCTCGGGTGGGGCCTCGCGCCGTACGCGAAATCGGGAGGGGGTCAGACCGCGAACGTCGCCGGTCGCTCCGTGGCCGGGGCCGGCGGGCGGGCCTTCCACAGGCCGGTCTTCTGCCCGGCCAGCCGGGCCAGGTATGCGGGGTTGAGGATCACGTAACGCTTCCAGAGGCGCTTCGGCTCCAGACCGAGCCGCCAGAACCACTCCAGGCCGGCGCGCTGCATCCACGGCGGCGGCTGACGCAGCAGCCCGGCGTGGTAGTCGAAGGCCGCGCCGACAGCCATCAGCGGCATGTCGAGCAACGGCCGCATGGCGTACGCGAAGACCTCCTGGCGCGGGCAGCCGAGCCCGACCAGGACGAGCCGGGCGCCGCTGGACCGGATCCGGTCGGCGATCTCGGCGTCCTCGCCCGGCTGGACGGCGCGGAACTTCGACGGCTCCACCCCGGCGATCTTCAGCGCGGGGAACATCCGCTCCAACGCCGGGATCAGCTTGGCAAGCGTCTCCTCGGTCGAGCCGTACAGGTAGACCGGCAGCCCTTCGTCGGCGAAGCGGGAGAGCACGTGCAGGGTGAGCGTCGGCCCGTAGACACGGTCGGTGAGCCCGGCGTGGTGCAGCAGGTTGAGCGCCCAGCGCACCGGCTGCCCGTCCGGGGTGACCACGTCGAACGAGTTGAGCCGGGCGTTGTGCGCCGGGTCCAGCACGCCTGTCATCACGCCGTGCACGGCGAGTGCGGTGAGCGCGAGCGGACGCCGCTCGTGTGCGGCGGTCACCACCGCGTCGGTGGCAGCTGAGTAGTCGGTGGCGTCGACGAGGACACCGAGCACATTGCGCTTGGTCTGTGCGGTCATGACTGCGGTACCCACTTGTCCACGTTTGCCTCATAGATCTCCCGCAGGATCATCGGCACGTCGTACGTGATCTTCCAGTCCGGGTACTGCTCCTCGAACCGGCCCATGCTGCTCACGTACCACTGGTGGTCGCCGGTGCGGGCCTGCTCGACGTAGTTGATCCGCGCCTCGCGGCCGGTGATCTCCTCGGCGATCCGGAACGCCTCGATGTGGGAGGTGTTGGAGTGCCGGCCGCCACCCAGGTTGTAGACCTCGGCCGAGCGGGGCGCACGGAAGAACGCCTCGAACGCTGTCAACACGTCGTGGGAGTGGATCGCGTCGCGGACCATCTTGCCCTTGTAGCCGAACAGGTTGTACGTCCGGCCCTCCATGACACAGCGCATCAGGTACGCCAGGAACCCGTGCAGCTCGGCGGCCGAGTGGGCCGGGCCGGTCAGCGTGCCACCCCGGAAACAGGCGGTCTTCATGTCGAAGTAACGCCCGTACTCCTGCACCATCACGTCCGCGGCGACCTTCGAGGCGCCGAAGACCGAGTGCAGCGAGTGGTCGATCGACATGTCCTCGGTGATGCCCTGGTACCAGCGGTGGTCCTCGGGCAGCTCGTACCGGGTGTCCAGCTCGATCAGCGGCAGGCTGTTGGGCCGGTCGCCGTAGACCTTGTTCGTCGAACAGTGGATGAACGGCGCGTCGATCGCGTGCCGCCGCGTGTTCTCCAGCATGTTGAGCGTGCCGCCGGCGTTCACGTCGAAGTCCGTGTACGGCTCCTTGGCTGCCCAGTCATGACTCGGCTGCGCGGCGCTGTGGATCACCACGGCGATGTCCGGGCCGTACTTCTTGAAGACCTGCTCAAGACCGTCGCGGTCCCGGATGTCCACCGCGAAGTGGGTGTAGGAGTCGCCCAGGTCCCGGCTCAGCCGCTCCAGGCTCCACGAGGTGGAGCCGTCCTCGCCGAAGAAGTACCGGCGCATGTCGTTGTCGATGCCGACGACGTCCAGGCCGAGGCCGGCGAAGTGTCGGACCGCTTCGGAGCCGATCAGACCACCCGAGCCAGTCACCAACGCGACAGTCACACGCCACTCCTGGTCCATTCGGAGGCAGAAACCATCGGAGCATAGCGTGATGCCCGGCACGCCCCGATACGACGGAAGGGTCCCGCATTCGGCGGAACGACGGAAGGGCCCCGCATCAGCGGAGCCCTCGTCATTTTGGTGGGGATGGGGGGAGTTGAACCCCCACGCCCTTTCGGGCACACGGACCTGAACCGTGCGCGTCTGCCATTCCGCCACATCCCCGTGGCACAACCCGGACCACTCTAGCCGAACCGAGCCCGTTGCATCCAACAGGGTTCCGGTGAGACGTGGTGTTTCCGGTGCTCGCCACGACCGGTTACCGTTCGTGGCGGTCGAAAGAGTAGCACGGCAGTCCCGGCCTTCCGAACAGGCTGGGAGCAGGCGGGCCGAGCGGCGTGTGAGCTGCGCGCGCGCCGGCCGGATACCATCATGTCCTCGGGACCCGAGGAGGAGCCGGTGAGCGTGCTGCAACGCTTCGAGAAGCGTCTGGAAGGCCTGGTCGAAGGGGCTTTCGCCAAGGTCTTCAAAGGGGTGGTCCACCCCGTGGAGATCCTCAATGCCATGCAGCGGGAGGCTGAGGCGCACAAGGCGATCCTGGCCGGTGGGCGAACGCTGGTGCCCAACCGCTATGTGATCGATCTATCGCCGTTCGACCACGGCCGTCTCGCGCCGTACGCCGCCGCGCTGGCCCAGGAACTGGCCCAGTCGCAGGCGGAGTTCATCGGCGAGCAGGCCTGGACGGTCTACGGCGACGTGATCGTCGAGATCGAGCGGGGTGAGGGCCTGGACACGGGAATGTTCCGGGTCACCGCCGAGGTCTACACCGGCGGCGAGGTAGCCCCCGTGTCGGCACCCGGCTACGACGCCGGCCCGCCCGCCTACCCCGCGTACGACCAGGGTGGGGGCTACGGTCCGCCGCCCGGGCACGGTGGCGGGCGCAACGTGCGGCTGGTCTCCGGCGACGGTCGCACCTACCCCCTCCAAATGGGGTCGACGGTGATCGGTCGCGGTGACCAGGCCAACCTGCGCCTGCCCGACGTCGGCATCTCCCGGCGACACGCCCGGCTGGATTTCGACGGCGGCCAGGTCGTGCTTACCGATCTGGGTTCCACAAACGGCACCATGGTCAACGGCCAGCGGGTCTCGGCCGTCGCCCTGAACCCTGGTGACATGGTCCAGCTCGGCACCACGACGCTGACCTTCCGCGTGGACGGCTGAGCCGCCTTGCCGGCACTGGTCATCACCGTTGCCCGGTTCGGGTTCCTGATCCTGCTGTGGATCTTCGTGTTCACGGTGGTCGGCGTGATCCGCCGGGACCTCTTCGCGGGAGCCCGGTCCGGTCGCCTGGTGGCGGCACCACGCGCGGTCGGCGCATCGACGGGGCAGGCGGCCAAACCAGCCAAGGTGAAGCGGGGGCGGGCGGCCCACCAGTTGGTGGTGACCGCCGGCCAACTGGCCGGCACCCGGATCACCCTCGGCGAAGCGCAGATCACCATCGGTCGGGCCGAGGATTCCACGCTCGTCATCACCGACGACTACGCCTCCGCGCGGCACGCCCGGCTCATGCCGCGCGAGGGGCAGTGGTTCGTCGAGGACCTCGGCTCGACTAACGGGACGTACCTCGATCGCGCTAAGGTCACCGGACCAACCCCCGTCCCCCTCGGCGTGCCGATCCGGATCGGCCGCACTTCCCTCGAATTACGGCCATGACTCTGACCCTGCGCTATGCGGCCCACAGCGACCGCGGTCTGATCCGTGACGGCAATCAAGACTCCGTCTACGCCGGGCCGCGGCTACTCGCCGTTGCCGACGGCATGGGCGGCATGGCCGCCGGTGACGTCGCCAGCAACATCGTCATCGGTGCCATGGCGCCGCTCGACGAGGACGTCCCAGGGGACGCACTTGTCGACGCGCTGCGTTCGGCCGTGGGCACCGCCAACCAACAGCTCCGCGACACGGTGGACGCCAACCCGCAGTTGGAGGGGATGGGCACCACGCTGACGGCGACCCTCTTCTCCGGCAGCAAGCTGGGGATGGTCCACATCGGCGATTCGCGGGCCTATCTGCTGCGCAACGGTGAGTTCGCCCAGATCACCAAGGACGACACGTACGTCCAGATGCTCGTCGACGAGGGCCGCATCAGCGCCGAGGAGGCCAGTAGCCACCCGCAGCGCTCGCTGCTGACACGCGCCCTGGACGGCCGGGACATCGACCCGGAATATTCGGTGCGCCAGGTGCTGCCCGGCGACCGCTACCTGATCTGCAGCGACGGCCTCTCGGGCGTGGTGAGCGCCGAGACCATCGGCGATTCCCTCCGCGAATACACCGACCCGCAGCAGTGCGTCGAGCGGCTGGTCCAACTCGCGCTGCGCGGCGGCGGTCCGGACAACATCACGGTGATCATCGCCGACGCCACCGACCACGACATCGTCGAGGCGACCCCGATCGTCGGTGGCGCCGCCGCCCGGGACCGGGGCATGGCCACGTCGGCCGACAACTCGACACCGGCCGCCCGGGCCTCGGCGCTGTCCGCCCCGCGCCCGCCAGTGCCGGAGGAGCCGGCGGCCTCGGACGACGAGCCGGAGCGGCGCAAGCACCGGCCGGTGCGGGCCACCGCCATGGCGCTGGCCCTGCTGGTGATCCTCGGTGGTGGGCTCTTCGCCGGTTGGACGTACACGCAGCGCCAGTACTACGTGGGTGCCACCGAGGAGGGTCAGGTCGCGGTCTTCCGGGGCATCCAGGGGCAGATCGCCGGGATGGACCTCTCCACCGTGCACCGCACCAGCGGCACCCGGCTGGACGACCTCACCGTCGCCGCTCAGGACACCGTCAAGGTGGGCATCCGGGCCAAGAGTGAGCCGGACGCCGAGCGTCAGCTCGCCGAGCTGACGAGCGACACCCCGAGCAATCCCAACCTGAAGCCGATCTGTCCGCCCGACCCGACAGCGGTGGGCGGCACGCCGACGCCCACGTCGACAGCGGCCCTGCCCGGGACGACGCCGTCGCCGAACGGCAGCCCCAGCGCCGGCCCGCCGGCGACCCCCGACGGGGTCGTGAGTCCGACCATCGCGGCCACCGCCGCTGCCGGCGTAACCGATCTGACCTCCCCATCCGACGCCACGCCCTCCGACTCGACACCGCCGGTGCTTGATCCGGCCGGCTGCCGGTCTCCTGAGTGAGCGTCGGCTGAGATCCCAAGGACTCCACCTGTGACCGTAGCGGCCACACCGGCACCCTCGCCCGCCACCACGGGCGGGGATTCCGGCGTACGCCTGGCCCGGTCCCGCCGCAACGCCGAGCTGTCCCTGCTGCTGCTGGCCATGGTGATCGTGGCCGCGTACATGGCGACCGTCGAGGCGAACCTGCTGGACACGGTCACCCCGGACTTCTGGATGCCCGCTGCCGCGGTCGGCGCGGTCTTCCTCGGCCTGCACCTGGTGATCCGGTTCCTCGCCCCGTTCGCCGACCCGGCCCTGCTGCCGGCGGTGGCCCTGCTCAACGGTCTCGGGGTGGGCTTTCTGCGCCGGATCGACCTGGGCGAGGCCGCGGTGGCCGACCGGGAGGGCCTGGCCACCTTCGCCGGTATCGGCGGCCGGCAGTTGGCCTGGACGCTCGCCTCGGTGATCCTCGCCGCCGCCCTGCTTGCCATCATGCGCGACCACCGTTCGATCTCCCGGTACGCGTACACCCTGGGGCTTGCCGGCATCGTGCTGGTGATGCTCCCGGCGGTGCTGCCCAGCAGCATCTCCGAGATCAACGGCGCGAAGCTGTGGATCCGGGTCGGTGGCTTCTCCATCCAGCCGGGTGAGTTCGCCAAGCTGGCGCTGCTTGTCTTCTTCGCCTATTACCTGGTGCGCAAGCGCGAGGTGTTGTCGCTGGCCAGCCGGCGGTTCCTCGGCATCGACTTCCCGCGCGGGCGCGACCTCGGCCCGGTGGTTGTGGTCTGGCTGATCAGCGTCCTGGTGCTGGTCTTCGAGAAGGACCTGGGCACCTCGCTGCTCTACTTCGGCATGTTCGTGGTGACGCTCTACATCGCCACCGAACGGGTCAGTTGGCTGTTGATCGGTCTGATCCTCTTCTTCGGGGGCGCCTACCTCGCCTACCTCCTCGGCTCGACTGTCGGTGGCCCGTTCGCCAACTTCTACGTGCGCGCGGAGATCTGGCTGGACCCGTTCGCCGATCCGCACGTCAAGGGCTATCAGCTCGTCCAGGGCCTGCTCGCCCTCGGTACGGGTGGGCTCTTCGGCGCCGGGCCGGGCGGTGGTCAGCCGGACATCCTGCCCGAGGTCCAGAACGACTTCATCTTCGCCGGCATCGGTGAGGAGATCGGCCTCTTCGGCCTCTCCGCGCTGCTTGTGGTCTACCTGCTGATCGTCGAGCGTGGCCTGCGCGCCGCGCTCGCGGTGCGCGACTCGTTCGGCAAGCTGCTCGCCGGCGGTCTCGCCTTCACCCTGGGCCTCCAGGTCTTCGTGATCGTCGGCGGCATCAGCAAGCTCATCCCGCTCACCGGTCAGACCACCCCGTTCCTGTCCGCCGGTGGCTCGTCGTTGATGGCCAACTGGCTGCTCGTCGCTGTGCTGCTGCGGGTCTCCGACGGCGCACGCCGGCCGGTGACCGGCGGTGGCGGCAAGGCGGCCCGACCAGCGGGTGGCCCGCCCGAGCAGTTGCACGGTGCTCCCACGGAGGTGATCAGGCCGTGAACGCACCCCTGCGCCGGGTCGGTGTCGTCGTCATGGTCCTTTTCGGTCTGCTCTTCGCCAACCTCAACTGGATCCAGGCGTACAAGGCCGACGAATACCGCACCAGCGACTACAACGGTCGGGTCCAGGTTGCCGACTACAAGCGCAAGCGCGGCAACATCGAGGCCGGCGGCACCGCGCTGGCAACCAGCAAGGAGACCACCGGCAAGCTGAAGTTCCAGCGCACCTACCCGGGTGGCGCCAAGTACGCCCACGTGCTCGGCTACAAGCCGGTCAACCTGGCCGATCAGGGCATCGAGCGGGTGGAGAACGACTTCCTGGCCGGCACCAGCGACCAGTTGTTCGGCGACCGGTTCAAGGACCTGTTCACAGGTGACGAGACCGGTGGCGGCAACGTGCTGCTCACGCTCTCCAAGCGGGCGCAGGACGTGGCGTACGACCAGATGCGCAACAACCAGGTGGGGGCGAAGAGGGGCGCGGCGATCGCGATCGACCCGCGTACCGGTGCGGTGCAGGCGCTTGTGTCCATGCCCAGCTTCGACCCGAACCCGCTGGTCAGCCACAACACCAATGAGGCGGCGGCGGCGTTCAACAAGCTCGAACAGGATCCGGACCGCCCACTGAACAACCGTGCGCTCGGCGAGACGCTGCCACCGGGCTCGACCTTCAAGGTCGTGGTGGCCGCGGCGGCGCTGGAGAACGGCATCGGCAAGAGCACCCAGATCCCCGCCGGGTCGAGCTACACCCCGCCCACCTCGGGCAGCCCGATCCGCAACGCCGCCCCGTCGATCTGCCCCGAATCGCAGGTCAGCCTGATGGAGGCGGTCACCGAATCCTGCAACACCGGGTTCGCGCAGCTCGGCGTACGGCTCGGCGCCGACACCATCAAGGAGAAGGCGCGGCAGTTCGGCTTCGAGCAGGAGGACCTGACCGTCGGCCAGCTCGGCGAGGGCGGCCTCCCCACGGCGGCCAGCCGGACCGGGGACATGCAGAACCCGGACGGCAGCACCGACCCGGCCGCGCTGGCCCAGTCCTCGATCGGGCAGAACAACGTCCGGATGACCCCGCTGGAAGGCGCCATGATCGCTGGCGCGGTCGCCAACAACGGCAGCCAGATGCGGCCGTACCTGGTCCGGCAGTTGCTCGCTCCGGACCGGACCACGAGTTACTACACCGCCAAGCCGCGGGAGCTGCGCCAGCCGGTGAACGGCCAGGTCGCCGGCGACCTGCGCGAGATGATGGTCAGCGTGGTCCAGAACGGCACCGGGCGGAAGGCCGCGATCAGCGGCTACACGGTCGGCGGCAAGACCGGCACCGCGCAGTCCGCCCCGGACCGGCCCGACCACGGCTGGTTCATCGGTTTCGCACTGGACAAGAACGGCACACCCGTCTCGGCGGTGTGTGTGGTGCTGGAGCAGGCCGGCAGCGGCGGCAGCGCCGAGGCCGCCCGAATCGCGGGCCAGATCATGCGTGCCGCCATCCTCGATCCCGGGGGTCGCTGACATGCTCAGCGCCGGTGTCCAGCTCGGCAACCGTTACCGCCTCGACGAGCGGATCGCCAGCGGCGGCATGGGCGACGTGTGGCGCGGCACCGACCAGGTGCTCGGCCGGACGGTCGCGGTGAAGAGCCTGCTCCCCGCACTGCTCGACGACCCGGACTTCGCCGAACGGTTCCGTGGCGAGGCCCGGACGATGGCCACCATCAACCACCCCGGCGTGGTGGACGTCTACGACTTCGGCAACGACCAGCAGATCGCCTTCCTGGTCATGGAGTACGTCGAGGGTGACGCCCTGTCGTCCACGCTGAGCCGGGTCGGTCGGCTCACCCCGGCCCGCACGATGGCCCTCGTCGCGCAGGCCGCCGACGCCCTGCACGCCGCCCACGAGAAGGGCATCGTGCACCGCGACGTGAAGCCGGGCAACCTGCTGGTCCGGCCGAACGGCACGCTCGTGCTGACCGACTTCGGCATCGCCCGCTCCGATCTGGTCGGCCAGCTCACCGCCGCCGGTTCGGTGCTCGGCACCGCCTCGTACATCTCCCCGGAGCAGGCCACCGGCGGGGTGGCGACCCCGGCGTCCGACGTCTACGCGCTCGGCGTGGTCGCCTACCAGTGCCTCGCCGGCCGTCGTCCGTTCGAGGGCGACAACCCCCTCGACATCGCCATGCGGCACGTCCGGGAGACGCCCCGGCCCCTGCCCGCCGACATCCCGCCGCAGGTCCGGGCCGTGGTGGAACGGGCGTTGGCAAAGGACCCGGCCGCCCGGTGGCCAAGCGCCGCCGCCCTCGCCGGGGTCGCCCGCCAGCTCAAGGCCGCGCTGTCTCAGCAGGCCAGGGCCGGTGGCAACCCCGGGCCGGTCTCGGCCGCGCCGTCCTCACCTGCCGCACCCGGCCGGGCGCAGGTGCCGCAGGCGCAGCAGATGCGCCCGCCAGGCGCCCCGCACCGCCCGGCGCCGCCCGGGCAACGGCCGACTTCGGTCCCGCCGGCCCAGCAGCCCCGCCCCACCTCCGGCGCGCCGGTCCAGCCCCGCCCCATCTCGGGCGCACCGGCCCAGCAGCTTCGCCCCACAGCCGTCGCGCCGGCCGTGCCCTACGCCCGGCCGCCGGCCGCCCCGACCAGCTACCCGCGCGGTGCCGCGGCGGTGCCGCCGGCACAGACCCGACAGGAACACCCTCCGGCGTACGTCCACCCGGCCGGCCCGGCGCCGTCCGCGCCGGACGCCCACGGGTCGCGGCCCGGAATGGTGCTCCTCGCCATCCTGCTGGCCGTACTGGTCCTGGTTTGCTCCGGCGTGATTTCCTACAACCTGCGGAAGCAGTCGCAGGCGAGTGCGCCAGCTCCACAGACCGCGACGTCCGGCGCGCTGAGGCTCGACGGACGCGACGATGCGACCCGGACGTCGTACCGTCGTGAGGTACGGCTCCAGCCGGGCGACGGCGGGACGACGACGAGCGAAGGACGACAGACGCGATGACAGCGCAGGCCCGCCTGCTCGGTGGCAGGTACCAGGTCGGCGAGCTGCTCGGCTATGGCGGCATGGCCGAAGTGCACCGCGGTCGCGACCTCCGGCTTGGTCGGGATGTCGCGATCAAGATGCTCCGCACCGACCTCGCCCGGGACGCGACGTTCCAGATGCGGTTCCGTCGGGAGGCACAGAACGCCGCCTCGCTCAACCACCCGGCGATCGTGGCCGTCTACGACACCGGCGAGGAGACCGCGCCGACAGGTGAGACGCTGCCGTTCATCGTCATGGAGTTCGTCAACGGGCGGACGTTGAAGGAGGTGCTCGGCGCCGAAGGGCGGCTGCAGCCCCGCCGGGCGCTGGAGATCTGCGCCGACATGTGCGCGGCGCTGGAGTTCAGTCACCGGCACGGCATCATCCACCGGGACATCAAGCCGGGCAACGTCATGCTCACCCAGACCGGCCAGGTCAAGGTGATGGACTTCGGCATCGCGCGGGCGCTGGCAAGCGGCGCGACAACAATGACGCAGACCAGCGCGGTGATCGGCACGGCACAATATCTCTCCCCGGAACAGGCGCGCGGCGAGGCCGTCGACGCCCGCTCCGACGTGTACGCAGCCGGCTGCGTGCTCTTCGAGCTGGTCTGCGGGCACCCGCCGTTCGTCGGGGACAGCCCGGTAAGCGTCGCGTACCAGCATGTGCGGGAGACGCCGCCGACGCCGAGCGACATCAACCCGGACGTCAACCCGGCTGTCGACGCCATCGTGCTCAAGGCGCTGTCGAAGAACCCGCTCAACCGCTACCAGAGCGCCGGGGAGATGCGGGCCGACCTGCTCCGCGCGGCCGCCGGCCGGCCGGTGCTCGCCACTCCGGTGATGCGCGAGGCCGAGACGGTGGCGATGGCTCCGGCTGGCGGCGGGAGCGGCTACCCGGCTGCCGCTGGGGCGCAGACCCGGCAGATCCCGGCCCGGGTCGGCGACCCGCGCCAGCGGAAGGCGTCCTCCTGGCTGATCGCCCTGTTCAGCGCGGTCGGCGTGCTGGCGGTTATCGCCTTGGTGGCGGCCCTGCTCTGGAGCCAACAGCAGGACAGGGACCTGAAGTCGGTGCCCACGCTCACCGGTAAGACACAGGACGTCGCGTTCAGCGAGATCCGCAACGCCAACCTCCAGCCGGTGTTGGGTGAGCCAGTCTCGAACAGCACCTGCAAGGAAGGCACGGTGGTCGGCCAGAACCCGCAGCCGGACACTCGCCTGAAGGCGGCCAGCACTGTCACCATCCAGGTCTGCGCCGGCAAGCCCGAGGTGACGGTCCCTCCGGGCCTGGTCAACTCCCAGGCCGAGAACGTCGAGTCTCAGCTCAAGGCTCTCGGGTTGGTGGTCGAGCAGCGCCAGGTCGACAACCCCGCCCAGAAGGGCATAGTTGTCAGGGTCAACCCGCCGTCCGGGACCACAGTCGCCCAGAACAGCAAGGTGACGATCGACGTCTCGCGGGGCAACGTCAACAAGGTCCCCAACGTCGTCAACTCGACGAAGGACGAGGCCGCTCAGGAGCTCCGCGCGGCGGGCTACGTGGTCGAGTTCCGCAACGGTGACGAGGTGTCGGCCGACCGGGCGGGCCGCGTCCAGTCGCAGAACCCGCGTGCCGGCACCGAGTTGGCCCAGGGCAAGAAGGTGACCATCGAGATCAGCATCCCGGAGAAGGTGGACGAGACGCCCAGTCCGCCGACGACGACGCCGACGCCGACGGTCACGCCGACCACTCCGGGTGGCGGTGGCGGCTCGGGTCAGCCGTTCCCGCCGATCCGGCTCCCCGAGGAGTAGCCGTCGCACGTCGGAGCGCCAGGGTGGACAGCGGCCTCAGCGCCGGCCGATGGCGACGGCACCTGCTCCGCCTGGCCGTCGCCGGCCTGGCCGTCCTGCTGCTGGCAAGCGTCCCGTGGCTGTGGACGACGATCGGTGCCCGTGGGCACGTACACGACGAGGCGGATGCGCCCGCCGCCGACGTGGTGATCGTGCTCGGCACCGCAGTGGCGGCGGATCGACAACGGCCGGGAGAACGGCTCGCCGGCCGCCTGGAAACCGCAGCGCAGTTGGTGACAAGTGGGCGGGCCAAGGTCGTCCTCGTGTCGGGCGACGGCGGCGGCAACTCGGGCGACGAGACTGCGGTGATGACGTCGTACCTCGCCGACCTCGGTGTCGACAGGCGTCGCGTGGTGGCCGACCCGTTCGGCCTCGACACCTACGACAGCTGCGTGCGGGCGCGCGAGGTGTACGGCGTCGAGCGGGCCCTTATCGTGACCCAGTCCTACCACCTGTCCCGGGCCGTGACGCTGTGCCGACAACTCGGCATCGACGCCGACGGCGTGACCGCACGCTGCGACGGTTGCGGTCGCGCGCTGCTCGCCGAGAAGTCGATCCGGGACTACTTCGCCAGCGGCAAGGCGGCGTGGGACGTGGTCCGGGGCCGGGCACCAGCGGTCAGCTCGCCTGCGGACCCGGCGGTCCAGAACGCGCTGCGGCTCTGACTGTCGCCGCGAGTCGAGCCGCTTTCTGAGGGGCGGATCGACAGGAGCCCGCTCAGGCGACGGCGAACGCCGCCCGGCGGCGGGTGTCGACCTCGGCTGCCAGCGCCGGGGCGCGGTCCAGGGCCTCCGGGTGACCGCAGCCGGCCAGCCAGTTGGCGAGCATCAGGTGGCCGCCCTCGGTGAGCACCGACTCCGGGTGGAACTGCACGCCCTCGATCGGCAACGTCCGGTGCCGCATCGCCATCACCACGCCGGACTCGGTCCAGCCGGTGACCTCCAACTCGTCGGGGAGCGTCTCGGGCAACACCGCAAGTGAGTGGTACCGGGTGGCGGTGAACGGGTCGGGCAGACCAGCGAGTACGCCGACCGAATGGTGCCGCACCTCGGAGGTCTTGCCGTGCAGCAGCTCGGGCGCCCGGGTCACTGTCGCCCCGAACGCCTCACCGATCGCCTGGTGACCGAGGCAGACGCCGAAGATCGGCAGCTTGCCCGCGTACTCCCGGATGACGTCCAGGCAGATGCCCGCGCGGTCCGGGCTGCCCGGCCCGGGTGAGAGCAGGATGCCGGCCGCGCCGACCCTGCCCACCTCGGCGACGTCGATCTCGTCGTTGCGGCGAACCTCGCAGTCCACGCCGAGCTGGCCGAGGTACTGCACGAGGTTGAACACGAACGAGTCGTAGTTGTCGATCACCAGGACGCGCATGGTCACCTGCTCGGGGAGGACGGTGCGGGGTTGTTCTGGTCGGTGTCGTACGGCAACTCGTGCTCGTCGCCGGCCGGCGGGGTCTCCCCGGTCACCGCGTCACCGCCGCCCGTCTCCGCGGGGACGCCGGACTCGACCTGCACGTCGTCGAAGGGCAGCAGCGGCTCGGCCCAGGGGAAGGCCACGAACCAGAGCAGGGCCACCGTGGCGGCCACGAGCAACACCGAGCCGGTCAGCTTGCCGACCAGGCCGAAGGGCAGCTTGCGCCAGATGAACGCGTACATCGGATCAGCCTCCCAGCTCTGCCGGGCGGCCCGCCGTCTTGGGCTGGGTCCGGTCCAGCTCGGCGTGGATGATCAAGCGCTGGTAGTTGTCGAACTTCGGGTTGCAGGTGGTGAGGGTAAGCATCCGCTTGGTCGGTTTCTTGTCCGGCTCGCCGGGGACCGGCGCCACCACCTCGACCTGCGTCGGCTTGACGATCCGGGACTGCGACACCTTGTAGACGTACCACTCGGTCTTGCCCTCGACCACGATCGCGTCACCGTCGTCGAGCTCGTCCAGCCGCCAGAAGGTGGCCCGGTTGCGGTGACCGGCGACGGAGAAGTTGCCTACCTGACCGGGCAGCGCGCTTGCCGGGTAGTGGCCCGGGGCGTACCGGATGTCGGCCTGGGTGACACCCTCGACGACCACCCAGTTCTTGTCGAGCTTGGGGATGTAGAGGCCCGCGATCGGCTTGCCGCGCACCGGCGGTGACGGCTTGGCGCTCGGTGCGGCCGAGGGTGCCACCGTCGGGTCGTCGGTCGGGGCCCACACCTGGGCGAGTTGGTTGCTGAGGTCGTTCTGATGGGCGTCGACGATTGCCGACTTGCCCCAGATCTCGTAGCCGGCGAAGAGCAGCACCACGAGGCCGAAGGTGATCAGCACCTCGCCGGTGATCCGGACGCCGGTACGGATCCGGGAGGCGAGCGACGGGCGGGTGAGTTCCGAGTAGACGCTCTTGTAGCCCTCGCCGGTCTGGTGCGGCCGGAGCTGGACCACCCGTTCGCCGCGCCGGGGGCGGGGAGGTTCGGCGGCGCTGTCGTCCGTACCAGCCGGATCGTCGGTCGTCGGGGTACGGGGGACGGCGCCCATCAGGGCCGTGGAGTCCATCACCGGGGGTCGGGGTGCGGGCCCGGAGGGCACGGCGGGGATGAGTGCGGTGGCGCCCGGGTCTGCCGCGCGCTCCGGCCCGCGACCGGGCCCGGCCGGGGAGACCGGCGCGCCGCCCGGAGAACCGGTCGGGCGGGTGGAGCGCGGACCGACCTGCGGGAGGAACGCGGTCGGCGCGTCGCCCTCGGACGGGTTCGGAGCACCAGGCGGGTTCGGAGTCACGCCAGGTGGGTTCGGAGTCACGTCAGGTGGGTGCGAGGGGCCGGCGGATGCCGTCGGCCGGGCTGCCGGGGGGTAGGGGGTCGGCGGCACCGAGGGACCGGACACTGCCGGCCGGGTCGGAGCGCCGTCGGGCGCACCCGGCCAGGTCGGAGCACCACCGGGACGGCCCGGCGGGGTGCCTGGCCCGGGCGGGCCGCTGGGGGCCGGCGGGCGGGGGGCCGCGGCGCCGGGCGCTGGCGGGCGGACGGGGACGTCACCGGGGACGGCCGGGCGGACCGGCCCCTGATCGGGGGAGGCGGTCGGTCGGCCGCTCCCGGCGGGGGGACGGCCGGGGCCAGCGTGCGGGCCGGGGCCGGCGTGCGGGCCGGGGCCGGCGTGCGGGCCGGGGCCGGCGGCTGCGGCACCGGGCCAGGGCGGCGGCGCGGCGGGGCCGGGATGGCCCGAGGCACGCGACGGATCGGGCCGGCCAGCGCTCGGCGGGGGCGAGTGGTCGGCCCGGGGAGGGTGCTCAGCGCGGGGAGAGTGGTCGACCCGGGGCGGGTAGTCAGCGCGGGGAGGGTGCTCAGCGCGGCCGGGGTGCGGCTGGGAGGCGCGGTCATCCCAGGGCGCGCCTGTGGCGCGCGGCGGCTCGGGAGCGGCCGGCGGGCGGGCCGGGCTCGGCCGTGCCGGCAGCACCGGCTCGGGCCAGTTGCCGGCCGGGGTCGGCCGGCCGGGCGTCGGCTCCGGGCGGCCAGGAGTCGGCTCCGGGCGGTTGACCCTGGGTAGGAAGTCGGTCGGTTCGTCGGCCTGGTCCCGATGTCGCCCGTCCCGGCGCTCGTCCGGGCCACTCATCGGGGCACCGTCGCGGAACGCAGAGCCGTGGAGTCCTCGAAGGCCGGGACTTCCACGGTGGAGACGGACTCCTTGTAGCCGAGCTGGTAGTCGTCGACAGCGTCCTTGAACAACCGGACTCCCTCAGAGCCGGCGAGGGCCTGCTGGAGGGCAGCGGGATCGCCGATTGCTACGATCTTGAACGGTGGGGAGTACACCCGCCCGTGCAGCAGCAGGGTGTTACCGACGCAGCGTACCGCGCTGGTCGCGAGCACGCGGACGTTCATGATTGACATGGCCTCCGCCCCTCCGGCCCAGAGCGCGTTGACCACCGCCTGGACGTCGCCCTGGTGCACGACCAGGTCGTCGTTGCTGGCCCCGGCGCGGGTCTCGTTGTTTTGCGGAGCGTCGTTCAGTTCGACTGTCACACCGGTGCCGATGAGCTTGGTGAACCCGGCCGCCTGAAGGTTGAGCTGGGCGCGGGCCTGCTGAGCCTGGATCGGGCCGTCCGACTTGGCCAGGGTATTGGTGCGTCGCTCGACTTCTTCACGCAGCGCGGCAGCGCGGCGCTCACTGGCGGCGACCTGCTGCTGGCGTTCCTCTTTGAGTTGGTTGAGCTGGGGCCGCCGGTCCTCCCGCAGTGCGGTGCCGCCGGCGGTGGTCGCGGTGGTGGTGAAGAGCAGCCCCGCTGCGGCGGCGATCAGGGGCACGCCGATCGACCAACCGGGTCGACGTTGCCGTGGCCGCCGGGGCAGCAGCCCGGCGACGGCCCGTCGGAGGACCTTCTGCCAGGAGGCCGCGCCGGATGTGTACTCCACCGAGCGTTCCTTCCGCGTGTCGGGGGGCAGGCCCGCCCCGGTCGGGCCGGGGATGCGAACAGTCCCGCCTTTTTCGGTCACTCCGCGCACCGGCCTGACCCCATTCGTGGTCCAGGCGGCCGATCGGGACTACGCTAGCTGTCGAACATTATTGGCCATGACCGTCGCCTCCGCGTCCGGTTGTCAGGCCGGCCGAGGTCGTCACCCCCTCTGGAGAGCGTCGTGCCCAAGTCCCAGGTCCGCAAGAAGAAGGTGTACACCCCGCCGACGGACGTTCGTCCGACGACGGCGGCGTCGACGCGCAAGCCTAGCCCGGTGTGGCTTCCGGTCACCGCCGTCGCTCTGATCGTCGCGGGCATCGGCTGGCTGGTGGTCTACTACCTCTCCGAGCAGCAGTACCCGGTCGCCTCGTGGCAGTACTGGAACCTCGCGGTCGGCTTCGGCGCGATGGTCGGGTCGCTGGTGCTGCTCTCCCGCTGGCGCTGAGGCGGCTCGGCGCGCCGCCGCGCCGCAGAGGTTTCGGTCATTCCGACGCGCCCCTGTCCGGCACGCCCGGGCGGGGCACCCTATGGTGTCCGCAGGCGGCGTGGCCTACTGCGAGATGACTCACGTTACTGCTGGGTAACCTTGCGCGTAGGCTGCACTGCATGACCGAGCGGAGCGAGGTCATCGACCGGTCCGGTCGCAGGTGCGGCGGCGCGACGCCGACTGCGTCCTGACCCGGCCCCGGTCGCTGTACTGCTCGACAGCAAGCACACCGGGGAGGCCAACTCGATGGGCAGCGTCCAGATCGTCACCACGATCCTCGCGGCCGGCATCACCGCCGTGGCGGTGTGGCTGGCGGTGCGTGCGGTCCTGAAGATGACGGCCGTCATCCGGCTCGGGCAGCCCGCTCCGGAGCGGTTCGCCGACAAGGCCACCCGCACGAAGACCATGCTTGTGGAGACCGCCGGCCACACCCGGATGTTCAAGTGGGGTGTGGTGGGGGCGGCCCACTGGTTCGTGATGGTCGGCTTCATCGTGCTGTCGCTGCTCGTGCTCGAGGCGTACTTCGAGGTCGTCACCACCGACGGCGGCCTGCCGATCATCGGGAACTGGACGATCTTCGGCCTGGTCACCGAGATCATCGGCGTGCTGGGCCTGGTCGGCATCGTGGTGCTGATGGCGATCCGGCTGCGCAACCGACCGAGCCGGCCGGGCGGCCGGTCCCGGTTCACCGGTTCCAGCATGTGGCAGGGCTATTTCGTCGAGTGGATCGTGCTCCTGGTCCTGGTCTTCGGGTTCGTGATCCGGGGCTTCAAGGTCGCCACCGACCACTTCGAGTTCCCGTTCTGGGCGACTCCGGTCAGCCACGCGGTCGGTGCGGTGCTCCCCGACTGGCAGGACGGCGTGAGTGTCGCCGCCGTCATCAAGATCATGATTTCGATGACCTGGCTGATCGTCATCTCGCTGAACGTCACGATGGGTGTCGCCTGGCACCGCTTCCTGGCGTTCCCCAACATCTTCTTCAAGCGTGAGCCGGCCAAGCCGGCCGGCTCCGGCCTCGGCGCGCTGCGCCCGATGACGAGCCAGGGCAAGCCGCTCGACTTCGAGGAGGCCGACCCGGAGAAGGACCAGTTCGGCGTCGCCCAGGTCGAGCAGTTCAGCTGGAAGGGTCTGCTGGACTTCAGCACCTGCACCGAGTGCGGTCGCTGCCAGTCGCAGTGCCCGGCCTGGAACACCGGCAAGCCGCTGTCGCCCAAGCTGCTCGTGCTGAGCCTGCGCGACCACGCGTACGCCAAGGCGCCCTACCTGCTGGCCGGCGGCGGCAAGGACCTCACCGGCGAGGAGAAGGCCACCCAGGCGCAGCTCGCCCACCTGGACGTCCTGTCCCTGGCCGAGGGGGACAAGCCGTTGATCGGCACCGCCGAGGAGGGCGGCGTCATCGACCCGGACGTGCTCTGGTCGTGCACCACCTGCGGCGCCTGCGTCGAGCAGTGCCCGGTGGACATCGAGCACGTCGACCACATCGTCGACATGCGGCGCTACCAGGTGCTTATCGAGTCGAGCTTCCCGTCGGAGGCCGGCGTGATGCTGCGTAACCTGGAGAACAAGGGCAACCCGTGGGGTGCCCCGCAGAACACCCGCGAGGACTGGACCAAGGGCCTCGACTTCGAGGTGCCCCGGGTGGGCGAGGTCGACGACTTCGAGTACCTGTTCTGGGTCGGCTGCGCCGGCGCCTTCGAGGACCGGGCCAAGAAGACCACGCGGGCGGTGGCGACCCTGCTCAACGAGGCGGGCGTGAAGTTCGCGATCCTCGGTGAGGGCGAGACCTGCTCCGGTGACCCGGCGCGGCGGATCGGCAACGAGTTCGTCTTCCAGATGCTCGCGCAGCAGAACGTGGAGACGCTGAACGAGGCGTTCGAGGGCCGCGAGAAGGCCAAGCGCAAGATCGTGGCGACCTGCCCGCACTGCTTCAACACCCTGGGCAACGAGTACGGCCAGCTCGGCGGCGAGTTCGAGGTCGTCCACCACACGCAACTGCTGGCCCACCTGGTGTCCACGGGCAAGCTCACCCCGGTGCAGCCGGTCGACGGCGGTGTCACCTACCACGACCCCTGCTATCTGGGCCGGCACAACCGCGTCTTCGCGGCTCCCCGTGAGGTTCTCGGTGACGCCATCGAGGGCGAGATCACCGAGATGCCGCGAAACAGCGAGCGCTCCTTCTGCTGTGGCGCCGGCGGCGCCCGGATGTGGATGGAGGAGAAGATCGGCAAGCGGATCAACGTGGACCGGGTCGAGGAGGCCATGGCCACCGGGGCGAAGACCGTCGCCGTCGGTTGCCCGTTCTGCTCGACGATGCTCAGCGACGGCGTGAACGGCAAGGGCGCAGGCGAGCAGGTCGAGGTGATCGACGTGGCGACCGTCCTGCTGCGCTCGGTCAAGCCGGAGGCACCTGCCGGTGAGCCGGAGGTCGTGCCTGCCGCAGGCTGAGGCGTACCCCGGCGGAAGCTGGACCACGACGGCGGCGGCACCCGTGCGGTGCCGCCGCCGCCCGTTCAGCTGACAGTGGTGGTGACGATGGCCGCGGTGGTCGTGACCATCAGCGCGGCCTGCATCTCGTCGATGGCCTTCTTGGCCGCGGCCGAGGCCCAGTCGCCTGCCGCGATCTCGTCCATCCGGGCCTTAACCCGATCCTTGGGCAGGTCGCGGAAGAGCTTGCGGTCCAGGCCGACCGCACGGGTCAGGGTGAGCAGCGCGGCCGTCCGGGCGTCGACCGGGCCGTCGCCGGTCAGCGCTGCCGCCATCCGCTCCCGGGCCGCCGTCTCCACCGCCGGCTGGGCGCCGGTCGGCGAGGGATAGCGGGTACGCGGGAAGACCAGCAGCACCCGGTCGGACTCCCGGCGCAGCACCCCGGCGTCCACCAACCCGGCGAGCACCCGCTCCAGCAGGCCCTTGGACAGCTTGCCGATCCAGTTCTTCGGCTTGCGGGGCCGCTCGGTGCCCATCATGGTCAGCGCCTCGTCGAGCAGCGGCACCCCGGTCGGTGTGGGATCGGTCACCACGAGGTGCTTGTCCGTCACCTCCACCCGGCCGGCGAGCGCCAGTTCCAGCAGCACCGCGCCGGCGAGGCCGTAGTCGAGGTGTGGGCGTCCGAGCCGATTGGTGCCGTCGTCGTCGTACGCGAGCAGGACCAGTTCATCGGTGAGTAGCAGACCGTCCATGCCACGACGTTACCGGGGACCCACCACCGGCACTCCCGTGTCAGAATCACGCGCATCGACGGACTTATTGTTTTGGCGCTGCTGCCGCTGATCGGTTTCGTGCTGCTGACCGTCGGCAACGCGTTCTTCGTCGCGGCCGAGTTCGCCCTGGTCACGGTCGACCGGGCGGAGATCGACAGGCGGGCGGCCGCTGGCGACGAGGCCGCCCGAACGGTCCGCACCGCGCTGCGCGAGCTGTCCTTCCAGCTCTCCGGAGCGCAGCTCGGAATCACCATCACCGCGCTGCTGACCGGCTATCTGGCCGAGCCGGCCCTGGCCCGGATCTTCACCCCGCTGCTGCGTCCCGTGGCCGGTGACAGCACCGACCGGTTCACTCCGTTCCTGGCGCTGGCCCTGGCCACTGTCATCTCCATGCTCTTCGGCGAGCTGGTGCCCAAGAACGCGGCGCTGGCCCGACCGATGCCGGCGGCGCTTGCCACCGCCGGCCCGATGCGCGCCTTCTCCCGGACGTTCGGGTGGGTGATCCGTGGCCTGAACGGCTCGGCGAACCGGCTGGTCCGGGCGCTCGGGGTGGAGCCGCAGGAAGAGCTGGCGAGCGCCCGTTCGCCGGAGGAGCTGGGCCTGCTGGCCGCCATCTCGGCCCGCGCCGGTGCGCTGCCTCCGGACACCGCGATGCTGCTGCGCCGCACCATCCGCTTCGGTGACAAGCGGGCGGCCGAGGCGATGACCCCGCGTGTCGACGTTGTCGCGTTGCGCGCCACCGCCACAGTGGCCGAGCTGTTGGAGGCGTCCCGGCGGACCGGGCGGACCCGCTTCCCGGTGTACGAGGAGACGCTCGACCTGGTCACCGGCGTCGCGGGCGTGCCGGACGCGCTTGGCGTGCCGCTGGCCGCCCGAGCGTCGATAGTGGTGGGTTCGGTGGCCCGCGAGCCGGTTTTCGTGCCGGAGAGCCTGAACCTGGACGGCGTGCTGACAGCGTTGAAGACCGCCGGTGCCGACCTCGCCATCGTGGTCGACGAGTACGGCGGCACGGACGGTGTGGTGACGATCGAGGACCTCGTCGAGGAGTTGGTAGGTGAGATAGCCGACGAGTTCGATCCGGCAAGCGTGGACGACCCCGGGCCGGTGGAGCTGACCGTGCCGGGCGGGGAGCGCACGGTGCTCGTCGACGGGGTGCTGCGCTCCGACGAGCTGGCCGAGCAGACCGGCTTCCGACTGCCCGAGGGCCCGTACGAGACGTTGGCCGGGTTCCTGCTGGCCCGGCTCGGGCACATCCCGCTGGCCGGCGAGACGATCCACGAGAGCGGCTGGGAGTTCACGGTGGTGGAGGTGGAGCGGCACCGGATCGAGCAGGTCCGGGTGCTGCGCCCGGCGGAGCCGGAGACCGATGACTGAGCTGCTGGTCACCGTCCTGCTGCTGCTCGGCAACGGGTTCTTCGTGGGCAGCGAGTTCGCGCTTATCGCGTCTCGGCGGACGGTCATCGAGCCGCTGGCCGCCGGATCGAAGCGGGCCCGCCTGGCGTTGTCCGCGATGAACCAGATCCCGCTGATGATCGCCGGCGCGCAGCTCGGTATCACGGTCTGCTCCCTGGGCCTTGGCGCGATAGCGGAGCCGGCGCTGGCGCACCTGCTGGAGTCGCCGTTCCACGCGATGGGCCTGTCCGAGCGGGCGGTACACCCGGTGGCGTTCGTGCTGGCGCTGGGCGTGGTGATCTTCCTGCACACGGTGGTCGGTGAGATGGTGCCGAAGAACATCACGCTGGCCGGCCCGGAGGTCTCCGCGCTGTGGCTCGGCCCAGCCATGCTGGCGTTCTGTGTGGCCACCAAGCCGCTGCTGCTGGCCATGAAGTGGGCGGCCCGCCGGGTGTTGGCGCTCTGGCGGATCGAGGCGACCGAGGCGGTGAAGACGGTGTTCACCGCCGAGGAGTTGGCAGTGCTTGTGTCGCAGGCGCGCACCGAGGGGTTGCTCGACGCCGAGGAACACACACGCATCACAGGTGCCCTGGCCCTGCACTCCCGGACCGCTGCGGACGCGTTGCAGCCGTGGTCGACTGTGGTGACTGTTGCCGAGGACGTCTCGCCCGCGTCGCTTGAGGTGCTGGCGACCCGGACCGGCCGTTCCCGGTTCCCCGTGGTGCAGCGGTCGACCCGTCGTGTGCTGGGCTTCGTGCACGTCAAGGACGTGCTCGGGTATGCCGGGCAGGGTCGTCGGGCACCGGTGCCGGCCCACGTTCGCCGGCCGCTGGCGGTGGTGCCGCCGGAGCGTACGCTAGCTGATCTGCTGCTGGCCATGCGCCGCGAACGGCGGCACATGGTGCTGGTCAGTGACGGCCGGCGCCCGCTCGGCGTAGTCACGCTTGACGATGTATTGACCGCAATCGTTGGCTAATGGAACAACACCGTTGGTGTGCAAGCGGTTGCGCGACAGTGATGGTGACGCAGTCCGCCTTGATTCCCGTCCAACGCTTCCCTAGTGTTGGGCACCGACCGCTGTGGGTCGTCTGCCTCGGCCCTTCCCTCACGCGAGGCGCCCGGCGGTCGGTTGTAAAGGAGTCGATGCCGGTGGCAACCGTGCCCCCTCATCGTCACGCCCCGGGGCTGTCCGTTCGACCGGGCGGTCTACGCCGGGTCGCCCACCGCCTGCTCGTCCTGGTCGCCGCCGCGGCCGTCGGCGCCGGCATGCTCGCCGTTCCGGCGCATGCTGAGCCCACGGTCGACGAGATCGAGGCGCAGATCGACAAGAAGTGGGAGCAGTTGGAGCCCACCATCGAGCAGTACAACAAGGTGCGGGCGGAACTGAAGGTCAACCGCAAGAAGTCGGCCGACCTGCAGAAGAAGATCGAGCCGCTGGCCCTGCAGAGCGAGTTGGCGCTCAACCGCGTCGGTGACCTCGCCTCCCGCTACTACATGTCGGGGCCGTCGCAGGAGATCAGCGCGCTGCTGGTCAGCGCCAAGCCGGACACGCTCACCGAGCAGCTCACCCTCCTCGACCGGCTCGCCGCGCGGGAGCGCAAGGAGGTCGAGGGCGTGCTTGCCGTCCGGGCCAAGTACGACGGCGAGAAGCAGAAGCTGGACGGGCTGATCGCCACCCAGACCAAGCAGCAGAACGATCTGGCGGCGAAGAAGAAGCAGATCGACGCCGACATCAAGAAGCTCGAGGCGTCGCTGCCCAAGACCACTGTCAAGACCGCAGGCTGCCCGACCATCAACGGTGTGCTCAGCGACAAGGCCCGCACCGCCATCAAGACGGCCTGCGGAAAGATCGGCAAGCCGTACGTCTGGGGTGCCACCGGCCCGAACTCGTTCGACTGCTCCGGCCTGACCCAGTACGCCTACAAGGCGGCCGGGGTCAGCCTCACCCACCACACGGGCAACCAGTGGAACGAGGGCAAGGCCATCTCACGTGCCGACGCCCGCCCCGGTGACCTGGTGTTCTTCTTCAGCGACCTGCATCATGTCGGCCTGTATCTGGGCAACGACCAGATGGTGCACGCCCCACGCGCCGGTAAACCGGTGCAGGTGGCAAGCATCAACAACATGCCGGTCGCCGGGTTCCGCAGACCCTGATCCACATCACGCAACGACGACGGCCCCCGGTCACCGACCGGGGGCCGTCGCGGTTTCGTCAGTGGGTCAGCGGGGTGCGCCCACCGGGGACGGGAGCACCTGCACGTCGGCCAGGTCGACGTACATGATGCGGTGGCCGAACTGGATCTGCACGTACCTGTTGTCGCCGCGGATCACTGTCCAGTCGCCGGGCGAGGAGCCATCGACAGTGCTGGCCCGGTAGTACTCGCCGGGCAGCACCGCCCCGACGGCGTACCGCTGACCGGCGGCCAGGGTGTACTGCAACGGCGAGATGGCCTGGTAGGGCACGCCGGCCGGGTAGGCGGCCTGCTCCGGGTACGCCCGCCCGTACACCGGAATGGTGGCGCGGCCGGGCTTCGGGGTGACCACCACGCCGACGGTCCAGGTGGCGGTGGGCGCGGACTTCGGGTTGTGGAACCAGGCCCGCTGCCCGAGGTACCAGATGGCCGTCCAGTCGCCCTGCCGCCCGGCCAGCGCGTATGTCTGGCCTGCGGAGGCGCGGGCGCCGTGGTCCGACACCTCCATCGTGTTGGGGGTGCCGTCGGGGCGCAGCGCGATGTCGTTGACAAGCGGCGCGTCCGCGGCCGGCGCGGTGCGCAGCACCACCGACGACGAACCGCGCGACGGGCAGGGCACGCCGGGGGCGTCGCAGCCGATGAACGCCGGCCTGTTGGTGGCGTAGTCCGGGTCGATCCGGACCAGGCCGGTGGCCGGGGTGCCGGTGTCCAGCCGTGGCGCGTGCAGCAGGTCGAAGTAGTGCGTCCAGTCCCAGTACGGTCCCGGGTCCCAGTGCATCCCGCGCACTGTCGACGCGGTGGTGCCGGGCACGTTGTCGTGGCCGATGATGTGCTGGCGGTCAAGCGGGATGCCCAACCGCAGCGCGAGGTGCCGGACGAGCTTCGCGGACGTCCGGTACATCGCCTCGGTGTACCAGGTGCCCTGCGCGGCGAATCCCTCGTGTTCCAACCCGATCGACTTGGCGTTGACGTACCAGTTGCCGGCGTGCCAGGCGACGTCCTTGGTCTTGACGTGCTGGGCGATGTGCCCGTCCACCGAGCGCAGCGAGTAGTGCCAGCTCACGTACGTCGGGTCCTGGACGAGCTTCAGGGTGGTCGCCCAACTCGCCTCGGTGTCGTGGATGACTATGTATTCGATCTTCTGCCGCTTGGGCCGGTCGGAGAGGTCGTGGTTGCCGTAGTCCCCGTCGCCGAACGCCTCGTACGGCGCCGGGATCCACTCACAGGAGATGGTGCGGGGACATTCCAGCCCGTCCGGGCGGGCGAGCTTGCGCAGGCCCAGCCGGTCCAGCCAGCTGCGCTCCGGCCGTACCGTGCGGGCCGGCAGCGTGACCCGCTGGCCGTCGTCGGTCACCCGGGACTCGCCCGCGCCGATCGTGGTGAAGACCTCGTCGGCGAAGGCCGCCGCGGCGTCGGCGCTGTCCGCGCCTGCGTAGCGGGCCACCGCGCCGTACCAGGCGGCCGGGTCGGTGCCGGCGCCGACAGGCGCACCCAACTCCCGTTGGTACGCCGCCAGCAGCGCCGCTCCGCCCCGGATGTTCACGATGGCGTCGGTGCGTAGCGACTCCGGGGCCGCGCCGGTCAGCGCGGCGGCGGCGTCCACGGTCTGTAGGGCGGCGCTGGGCGGTGCGGGGTCCGCGGCTTGGCGGGGGGCCAGCGCGGTACGCGATTCGTCGCCGCGCGGGTCCTCGGTGCCGGCGTCGTGGTGGCCGCGTCCGGGCAGGGCGGCCACGTGCCGGGCGTCGGTCAGGTGCATCGGGCCGTAGCCGCCGCTGGTGCTCGGTGTGCCGGCGTTGCTGTCCCAGCGCGACTCCAGATAGGAGACGCCGAGCAGCACGTCGGTCGGTACGCCGTATTCGCTGGCGGCTGCGGCGTACTGCTGCTGACGGTCGGCTGTGGGTGCGGCGGCGGCCGGACTCGCGGACAGCGGCAGCGCGGTCGCGGCGACAATGGCGGTGACCAGCAGTGCGTGCCGGCCGGACGACAGGGTTGGATGGTGCATCGAACCCCCTAGATTGCGTGGGTAACTGTGAGGTCACCCTCCCGCCGGCCGGGAGCCCGCGTCAATACCTTTCCATATCTCGACAGGCTCAGAAGGAAACTTTCGCCCACGGTCCGTGACATCTCCGGACCGGTACGGAGTGTCACGGCCCCAGCGGTTGCGGATCGGTAACGGCCGTCTCTACTCTGGTCATTTGTCGGCCCGGTGGCAGGTCTGCCCGTCCCGGGCGGTAACGGACCGACACCGCCGAGTCGCTTCAACAGCGAGCCGGGGACCCAGGTTCCCCGGGGTGAATCCGCAGTTCCTGCGGTAGGGCGCCCACTTCCCGCCCGAACCCGTCAGCTAACCCGGTAGGCGGTCAGGAAGAAGGAGTACGGAACCCCGGTGGCACTCCATGCCCCGCGGCCGTCGTCCGGGCGGTCGGCGTCAGCCGACCCGACATCGACAGTGCCGCGTCCACGCTCGTCCCGCTTCGCCGCCGCCCTCGCCGCCCTCGTCGGCGTTGCCGTCGTCCTGACCGGCAGCGCCACGGCGGCCCACGCGGACCCGTCCGTCGCCGAGATCGAACGTCAGATCGACGCCGACTGGAACAAACTCGAACCGATCATCGAACGGCACAACGCCACACGTGCCGACCTGGCCGCCAAGCGCAAGCAGGCCGACGCCCTGGCCGCCCGGATCGCTCCGCTGGAGCGCCAGGTCGACGCCGCGATGGACAAGGTGAGCGCGCTTGCCGTCCGCGCGTACATGGGCGAGAACGTCTCCACAGTCAACGCCATGCTCGGCAGTCGGTCGCCAAGCGAGATGGTCGGCCAGTTGGAGATGCTCGACCGGTTCGCCCACAACCAGCAGCAGGACGTGCAGCAGGTGTCCGACCTGCGCGACGAGCTGGCCCGACAGAAGGCGCCGCTGGACGAGATGGTGGCCCAACTGACCCTTACCGAGGCTCAGTTGGCGGCGAAGAAGAAGCAGATCAACGCGGAGATCGATCGGCTACAGAAGCTGCGCCTCAAGGTGTACGGCAACGGCGGCGGCGGTCCACTGCGTCCGGCGCCCTGCCCGGCCAGCTACCCGGGCGGCGGCGCGGGCACGGCCGTCAAGTTCGCATGCGCCCAGATCGGCAAGCCCTACGTGTGGGGCGCCGAGGGCCCGAACTCGTACGACTGCTCCGGGCTGATGCTTGCCGCGTGGGCCAAGGCCGGGGTGTCCCTGCCGCACAACGCCGCCGCGCAGAGCCGGGTGACCAAGGATGTCAGCCGCGCCGACCTGCGCCCCGGTGACCTGGTCTTCTACTACAGCGACATCCACCACGTCGGCATGTACGTCGGCGACGGCTGGGTGGTGCACGCCTCCCAGGCCGGTCAGCCGGTCAAGATGAAGAAGGTCGACGACGGCCCGATCCACAGTTACGGCCGCCCAGGCTGAACCTCTGCTGGTCGAGGGCCCGTCGGGATCCGTCCCGGCGGGCCCTCGTCGTTCACCCGACCCTCAACGGGTCGGCCAGGCCCGCCAGTTCTGCCAGGAGCGGCTCGGCGTCGGCCCCCGCTGACCCTGGTAACGCGAGCCGTAGACCACCGAGCCGTACGGGTGGTCGGCCGGCGAGGAGAGCCGGAAGATGCAGAGCTGACCGATCTTCATACCCGGCCAGAGAGTGATCGGCAGGTTCGCCACGTTTGACAGCTCAAGCGTCACGTGACCGGAGAAGCCGGGGTCGATGAAGCCGGCGGTGGAGTGGGTGAGCAGGCCGAGCCGGCCCAGGCTGGACTTGCCCTCCAGGCGGCCGGCGAGCTGGTCGCCGAGCGAGATCACCTCCAGCGTCGAGGCGAGCACGAACTCGCCCGGGTGCAGCACGAACGGCTCGCCGTCCGGCACCTCGACCACCGAGGTCAGGTCGTCCTGCTGCATCGCCGGGTCGATGTGCGTGTAGAGGTGGTTGTTGAAGACGCGGAACAGCCTGTCGAGTCGCACGTCGATGCTGGACGGTTGGACCAGGGTGGGTTCGAATGGGTCCAGGCCCAGCGCACCGGCCTTGATCTCGGTGACCAGGTCGCGGTCGGAGAGCAGCATCGGACCACCATAGCGAGGCGGCCGGTGACCAGCGTGTCGAGGTCGCTCTTCGTACATTTGTTCGATAGAATGTCAGCATGGCTTCCTGGTCCGATTTCGCCGCCGACGAGCCCCGACTCGCCGACGGGATCCGCGTTCTCCTGCAGCAGTACGGGCCGGGCTTCGGCTACCTGGCCACGGTCCGCGCCGACGGCGGTCCCCGGGTCCATCCGGTCTCCCCGGTCATCACCGACGAGGGTCTGTTCTGCTTCATCATCGACTCGCCGAAGCGCCGCGACCTGGAGCGCGACGGCCGCTACGCGCTGCACTCGTTTCCGCCGGAGGAGAGCGACGACGAGGCCTACGTGGCGGGGCACGCCTGGCAGGTGACCGATCCGGCCCGGGTGGCCCGGCTGGCGCAGACCGCCCGAGCGGAGCCGCAGGTCGACTGGAGGCTCTTCGAGTTCACCGTCGACGTGGCGATGCTGACTCGCCGCGAGCACCACATCACTGGCATTCCTGGCCTCCCGCCGAGCCGTCCGGCCGTGCGGGTCTGGCTCGACCCGCACGCCCCGGCGGCGGCCGCGCCACTCGGCGTACCCCAAGCTCGCCCGACCCGCCTCAGCCGTGACGTCCAGTGCACGGCCGCCGCCTGACCACGGCCCGAAAGACGTCGGTGCCGGCTCCGTCGTGACGGAGCCGGCACCGGGTGTACGCGGAGAGGCTAGGCCCCGCGGTATGCGTTCCAGGCGGTCAGCATGCGGCTGGCCTGACCCGGGGTGAACTGGTACATGCACGAGTCGTAGGTGTAGTCCATGAAGTTGGTGATCGGGTCGAGCCCGGCCGCCGAGCAGGTGTTGCGCCCGGTCGGGCACTGGTAGGCCGGCGACGCCTCGGCCGGGGTGTCGCTGACGCTGTCACCCGAGCCACCGCAGCCACCCTGGAAGGTGTGGTAGAGGTTCAACCAGTGCCCCACCTCGTGGGTGCCGGTGTCGCCCTGGTTGTAGTTGGTCGAGGTGCCACCCGGCAGCGACTCGTTAAGCGCGACCACGCCGTCCATCGTGCTGAGGTTCCGCTGCGGGAAGGTCGCCCAGCCCAGCAGGTTGTTGCTCAACTCGCCGAGGTAGATGTTGAGCGTGTTCTTGCCGCCGGTGCGCAGCGAGGACTTCATCGACCGCTCCGCCGACGAGCCCTGCACGATCGGATACCACGACGGGTTCGTCACCCGGTTGATCCTGTCGAGCCGGAAGCCGAACGCCGTGACCGCGCCGCCCGTCGCACCGGCGTACGCCTGGTTGAGCACGTTGATCTGCGAGGTGATCATCGAATCCGGGATGTTGCCGCCCGCACGGGTGCTGTTCTCCTGGATCACGTGGACCACCACCGGGATGGTGACGGTGGCAAGCGCGGTCGCGCCGGCACCCATGCGGTAGTTGGCGCGCTCCCGCAGCGCCGCGGCCAGGTCGGCTTCCCGCTCGCGGACCTGGTCGGCGGTCAACTCGTTCGGGTCGTGCTTGGCAGCCCCGCCGGGCTTCATGCGGGCGTTGGCGTGGCTGTCGGCCGGCTCCACGCAGGCGCCGTCGGGCGCTGCCGAGAAGGCTGATGCGGCCGGAACGACACCCACCGCAGCGGTGCTGAGCAGCAGCGCGAGGGTCGTCGATGCGACACCGGCGGTGCGCCGGGTCAGCAGGTTGGGACGGAGTCCCATGGGCCCACCTCTTTCTGGCGGCGCGGCAGGGGGTGTGTCACGCCGTGGCTGGGAACGTGTGGCAGACGTTACAACCCATCGATGCATTTGAGAACGCCCATATATTGCCGTGAGGAAACTTCTTGCTGGCCGCCTGCCGCTGTCGGCGCGCGGGGATGCCTGGGTGCACCGGCTCGGTGACTCGGGTACAGTGGTCCCGCCTGCGGGTGTAGTTCAATGGCAGAACATCAGCTTCCCAAGCTGACAGTGCGGGTTCGATTCCCGTCACCCGCTCCACGTACGGAAGCCCTGGTCAGGACACATGTCCCGCCAGGGCTTCCGTGGTTCTAGGTCATGCTGAAACAGGGATGGGCCATTAATGGGCCATTAGCTCGCCTCGGCGGCCGGTCCGTCGCCCTCGGCAACCCGCTTGACCTTGCGCTTGCTCGGCTTGCGCCGGGCAGCCTTGACCGCCTTGTCGATCGCGTCGGCGATGCCCTGGTCGGCCTCCCGATTGGCGTGCTGGTAGATCAGCGCGGCACGCGGGCTGTCGTGCCCCATCCGCGCCATGATGTCGCGCAGGCTCGCGCCGGGTGCCCGCGACGCGAGCGTATTGCCGGTGTGCCTCAGGTCGTGGAAGTGCAGCCCGGCCGCGCCGATCGCCGCTACCGCCTCGGGCCACTTGACTAGCTTGTTGAAGTTGCCGCGCCAGAGGTTCCGGCCGCTCTCGCCGGTGAACACGAACGCCTCGGATGCCTCGCCGACGTGGCTGCCCATGTGCTGTTTCAGCAAAGGTAGAGCCGCCTTGGGAAGGGCCACGGTCCGCGCGCCGGCCCGTGACTTTGGCGGGCCGAGGATCAGGCCGGTTCCGCGGTGCTCGACGAACGCCTGTCGCACCCGCACCGTGCCGGCCGACAGGTCGACGTCGCAGCGTTGCAGGGCGACCGCCTCGCCCCACCGCAAGCATCCGAACGTCGTGACCAGGATCAGCGCCCGGAAACGCTCCGGCATCCGCTCGGCCAGCTCGAAGATCTGCGGGACGGTGAGGACCGGCCGCTCTGCGGGCTTCTCCTGGTCGGCACCGACGACGCGACACGGGTTGACCCTGATCAGTTCGTCCTCCTTGACTGCGGTCATCAGGACCGCGCGTAGCAGCCGGTACGCCTTGGCGGCCATGGTCACCGACACGCCCTCGGCCAGCAGTCGCGACCGCCACTCGCGGACCATAGGCGTGTCGATCCGGTTGAGCGGCATGTCGCCGAGGTGCGGCGTGATGTGCCTGCCGAGGGTCCAGCGGTACAGGTGCACTGTCCGGGGCCGCAGGTTCGGCCGCTCGGCGATCCACCGCTCGGCGTAGTCGCGTAGCCGGATCTTGCCGCGCTCAGGGTCGATCCACTCGCCCCGCATCATCTGAGCCTCGACCAGCGACAGGTACTTCTCGGCCTCGGGCTTGCGGGCGAACGTCTGCGGAGCGGAGCGCATCCGCCCGTCCGGGCCGGGGTAGCGAGCCTGGTAGCGGCCGGACTCGCGTTTGCGGATGTTGCCGAATCGACGGTGTCCCTCTTGGTTTGCCATGATCAGGCGACACTCCTCAATCCGCGCCAAACGGTCTCTGCGGTCATGGGCTCGACTCGTCCGGCGTGGACGAACGCGGCCAGGTCGGCGGGGTCGATCCGGATCGACCGGCCGAGGCGGTGAAATGCGATCTGTCGCTCGGCGACGGCGCGGCGTACATAGCGCACGCTCATGCCGATGCGGCTTGCGGCTTCTTCGATGGTCAGCAACTCGGCGGGCAGTTCCAGGACCGGCGCGTTCTGGGTGATCCGCTTAGCCATCGGGTGTCCTTTCCGGGCAGTGCGGCCTATCAGGGGCGGTGCGGCAAGGCGTTGAGGGGGTCAGTAGCGGCTTCTCCAGCGGCGAGAGCGGTTCGGCGGGGGGTGGCGGGCCGCGTCGACAGAGAGCCATACGGCGGCCCGCTGAGAGCCACGCTGAGCCAAGATCTCGGGCTTCCCGGTGTCCTTGTATAGGTCTGTGCTGAAACAGCCTCATAAACCCCTGTTTCAGCATGTTCGGCAGGGTCACGGCCAGAGTCCCGTTGTCCCCGGGGTGTCCCCCTCGTTTTCGCTGCTCAGGGCGGGTTGGGGGACAGCGGGGACAGCGGGGACACCGGGGACTCGGTACCGGCCGCCGGTGTCGGCGGCGAGTTGCCCGTCGGCGAGCATCCGCTGACAGGTGCGCTTGACGTTGTCGTAGGCGAGTCCGACCCCCTCGGCGATGACCTTGGGCGTGCTGCCGGGGGTGGTCCGCAGGAAGCGCAGGATCGTCGCGCGGGTCTCGCCGACCTGGTGATCCTCGGCGGGGCCGTCGAGCATTTGCCAGGCACCGGCGGCGGGGTCGAATGTGAGGGCGTACTCGTTCTCGTCGACGTCGCGGCCGGTCACGTGCAGCACGCCGTCACCCTGGTTACGCGCCCGCTTGAGCACGAGGGTGGCGTCAGCAGCTCCGGCGAGTCCGTTGGTCCCCGAGACCTCAGTGAGGAAGTCGTCGGATCCGGCCTTGCGTACGTGGTGGACCAGGACAAACGCGACGCCGTAGTCGTCGGCGACCTTCTTCGCCCGGCCGACGGCGGCGTAGTCGGCGTCGTAGGCGGATGCGCCGGGTGCGGAGTTGCCGCGCAGCTTGGCGAACACGTCGATGATGACCATGCGCGCGGACGGGTTGCGGTCGAGCCACGCGGCGATGGCCTGGTCGCCACCCTGCGGCAGCGGCGGGCACTCGGTGGCGAGGGTGAGTCCGGCCGGGGCCTTGCGCTGGCCGAGGACCTTCCCGAGCCGGTTTTGCAGGCGGCGGGCGGTGTCTTCCAGAGCGAGGTACAGCACAGGGCCGGGCTCGACCGGGATCGCGCCGAACGCCTTGCCGCCAAGGGCGACGTCCAGGCCGAGGCCGAGCGACATCCACGACTTGCCGACCTTGGGCGGGCCACAGAGCAGGTTCACGCCCTCGGACAGCACACCGGGCACGGCCCACTTCGGCGGGGCGAACTCCATTGCCATGATGTCGGCGGCGGTCCACGACGTGCGGATCCGGGCGGGCCGCTTCGCCTCTGGCGACAGAACCTCGGCGGCGTCGTCCGGTCCGGCGACGTGCAGGTGCGGGCGGTCGGCGGGCATGGCGCTCATGCGGCCACCGTCCGGGGGCGACGGGCACCGGCGGCGAGGCCAGAGCGGATCGTGCGTAGCGTCTCGAACCGGCTGAGGCCGATCGACAGTGCGGTCTGCTCCAGCAGCGCGGCGGCCTGGTCGACGGACAGCGCTCCTCCGGCGGCAAGCTGGCCGAGGGCGACCGCGGACACGTAGAGCGTGTGGTTGCGCTCGCCCTCGGCCGCGTGCCGCAGGTGGTCGAGCTGGCGGCCGATCGCGGCGTCCAGGTAGGCGCCGGTCCGGCCGGACGGCAGGTCGACAGCGACCGGGCGTTGCGGCGGCAGCGGCGCGGGGGCGAGGCGTTCGGCGAGCCAGCCGGGAAGGTCGGCGACCGGCAGGTCACGAGCGACCGCGTAGGGGCGGCCCGCGACGGTGCTCCCGGCCGCGACGACGTAGCCACCGTGGGCGCGGGTGTCGACCAGCCAGCCGAGACCGTTGCCGCGCTCCCCGGCCGTGTTGCGTAGGGCCTGGCCGCCGGTGGGGTGTCGGAAGTACAGGTGCGCGCCGCCCCGCCCGGTGGTCACGGTGTAGGTGCCGTCGGGCACCGGCTGTCCAGCGGCTTCGCACAGCGCGGCGAGCACGTCGACGCCGTTCGTCGCGGCCGGGTACGGGCAACCGGTCGGCGGGACCTGGTCGGGCTTGCGCACGTCCAGGTCGACGACGACTAGTCCGGACGGGCCGCAGGCGATGCCGACGCCGTACGGGGTCTCGGCCCAGCCGCGCCGGATCCGGTCGGGGTCGACGGTGGCGCGAGCCTCCCAGCCGGTGTGCCCGTCGCGGCAGCGCGGGTCCCGGCCGAGGCAGTCGGCGGCCTGGTGGTCGGGAAAGGCGGGCCGCTTGTCGTTCGGCCGCAGGGGGAAGACGTGCCAGCCACGCGCGGCGGCGGCGAGAGCCACGTCGCGCAGGGATTCGTTGTCGGGCATGGGTTTCGGCCTCCTGATGTCGGGCATGGACGGGTGTTCGCGCTGGTAGTTCTCGCCGGCACACGCTGCGCAGTAGCGGGCCTTCTCCCATCGGGCGACCTGCAACGGCTGACCGGACACGGTGTCTTCGGCGGCGACGCTGCGGTCGCAGATGTGCGGGTAGGGCAGGTCGGTTGGCACGAGGCGGCCGAGGGCCTTGCTCGCGCCAATCCAGTGCCCGCCCGTCATCGGCCCGGCCGCCCGTCGTGGCAGTCCAGGCACTCGCCGAGCGAGCGGGGGATGTAGTAGTCGCGCAGCTCACCGCAGGTCGGGCAGATGCGGCGGGCACGCAGCGCGGCCGAGATCGCGCGCCGCTGGGCCGGCGTCGCGGTGCGCTTGGTTCGGGCGAGGTCGAGCCGGTACAGGTACGCGGTCCGGGTGCCACCGACGCCCCGCCAGAGGATCTGCGCGGCGATCGGCTGACCGCCCGGCCGCAGGCCGTGCGCCCGGAGCTGCCTGCGAGTGGCGTAACCGTCCGGCGCACCCTGCCACCAGAAGGTCGGGACGTCGTACCGCTCGGCGTCGGGATCCCAGTAGGCGGCCCGGATCCGCGACATCAGCCGGCCCTCCTGCCGAGCGCCGGTTGGTCGGCGGTCCGGCCGCGCAGGGCGGCGGGCCGGATCGCGGCGACAGCGGCCAACAACTCGCGGCACAGGTGCAGCACGAGGCCGAGCTGCCGCCGGGCGGTGTCCTCGATCCGGCTGAGCGGAACGCGGATGCGGATCTCGGCGTAGTCGACGTCGGCAGCGCGGACGCGGGTGATGACGGCTCGGCCGCCGAGCGGCCCGTCGGCGATGATGTCGGGGGCCTGGTGCAGGGTCACTCCGCAGCGGTGGTCGCGGGTGCACCAGGTGGTGTGCGGCGTCTCGGTCCGGGTGAACCGGGCCATGGTCCGGGCCATCAGCGGGTGCCCTTGCCGTGCACCTCGCGGAGGCTGTTGATGATGCGGCGGCCGATGCGCAGGCGGCGTCCGTCGCCGTGGCAGCGGCGGCAGAGGCCGAACGCGCGGCCGAACGGGGAGCGACGCGTGCCGGTGCCGGAGCACTTGCGGCAGGCTCCGAACGGCCAGAGCCAGCAGCCGAGGGCGTAACACAGCGTGCCGATCACGGCGGCGAGGATCAGCACGCCGATCGTGGTGGTTTCGGGGGTCGCGGTCGCGGCGAGGGCAGGCACAGTGAGCCTCCAGAGGCGGTTTTTGGGCGTGAAGGGCTGGCGACGCAACCCGCGACCGGTCAATGTCTGCGCTGACCAGGCCGGTCGCGGGTTGAGTCGCGGTGACGCGACCGGTCGCGGGCGGGCCGCGACCGGTCAGGCGGCCTTGCGGCGGGCGATCGCGGCGTCGATGTCGTCGGCCTTGGCTCCCTTGAGGGCCTTGCCGGACCGCTTGACGTCAACGCTGCGTACACCGAACGACCGGACCTGAGCGGAGATCGACTCGGCGGTCACGTCCGCGTACGCCTCGGGGAGCCGGGCGGCGAGGCGGGCCGCGATCTCTTCCCACTGCGCGCCGGTCTCGCCGCGCTCGATCACGCTGCGGACGTCGGCGAGCACGTCGCGGACCTCGCGGGCGACGTCCTCACCGGCCGCCATGCCGGACAGCGTCCCGGCCGCCTCGCGCAGCTTCCGAGCGGCGATCAGGATCTTCTCCGCGTCGTCCGCGTCGGCGAGGTACGTGCGAACCGTCGGGGTGGCATCCGACGCGCCGCGCAGGATGCCGACGCCCTTGTAGCTGGGCAGCAGCGTCGACGAGTCGTAGCCCTCGGAGTTCGCCCCCGCGCCGAGGACCAGGTCGGAGACGTTCCACGAGCCGGTACGCAGGGAGAACCGCACCTGGTGGTTGTCCCGGAAGCTGATGAACTGCGTGGCGACCTGCCCGCCGCCCACGCCCGAGGGGCGTTGGGTGGCGTCGACGAACCCGACACCGGCCGCCGGGGCGACCTTGACCAGGTAGACCAGCAGAGACGCGATCTCCTTGCTGATGTCGCCGAGGTCGAAGTACTCCTGGAACTCGTCCAGCACGACCAGCCGTACCGGCATCCGGTACTTCGGGTCACGGGCGATCTCGCGGGTCAGCTTGCCCTCGGGGCAGATGTCGACCGGCAGCTTGGACAGCCGCTCGTACCGGTCCTGCACGTCGGCCTTGATCTCGCGCAGCGCTTCGAGCGCGATCTCGGCGGGGTCACCGTCGCGGGTCATCGCCAGCCCGAACGCGTACCGGTCGGCGACCAGCGAGAACTTGCGCCAGTCCGGCTTGCCACCACCGTCCAGCACCGTCAGCTTCACGTAAGGGTCCAGCGCGGCGTACAGGGCCAGCGAGCGAGCGGCGAACGTCTTGCCCTGCCGAGGCTGCGCGCCGATCAGGATGCTGTTCCACATCAGGTCGACGCTCACCTTGTTGCCGCGCTCGTCCAGCCCGAACGGGGCAGGCTGCCATATGTCGGTCGGCTTGCACCGCAGCAGCGGCGTCCGGCCCGCGCCCTGGGCGAGCGGGTCGCGGTCGGCGACCCACAGCGTGTGTCGCCGGTGCGACGACGGGTCGCGGGTGATGAACACCTGCGAAACCGCGACGTCCAGGCCCGAGGCGATCGCGCCGCGTGCCTTCACCGCGTCGTCGAACGTCTTGCCGTACGGCAGGTCGATCGACACCTGCGAACCGGTGCCCGAGGCGTCCCGGGCCATGGTCGAGCCGAACCCGATCTGCTGGTGCGCCTTGTCCGGGTGCCCGAGGCCAGCGGCGTAGTAGGCCCGCAAGATGATGTCCGGGTTCACCCGGCGGAAGCGGCCCGAGACGGTGGCCGGGGTGATGATGCGCCGGTCTTCGGGACGACCGATGTGAGCCAGGAACGCGACCAACAGGCAGGCGGTAAGCACCAGTGCCCACACCGGGGCGACGGCGTAGAGCACCGGACCGCCGACGCACACCGCGACAGCCTCGGCGGCGAGCACGATGCCGCGCCACATGCGGGTGGCCTTGACCTCGCGGTGCAGCTTGAGCCACATAGCGGGGTCGTTGGCGTCGGCGGCGGCCTGCCGCAGCCCGTACTGCTCCGACACCCACCACCACTTGAGCTGCCGGCCGATCAGCCGGAACGTGCCAACCCCGGCCCAAAACGTGGCGAGGGTGGCGTACCAGGGTGCGCGGACGGCGTGGAACCCGGCGCGGTAGCCGGTCAAGGCGGCGGCCTGCGCGAGGCTGTGTCGGATGTTCGGCCATGTCGACCAGTTGGCCGGCACGATCGGCCGCTTGCCGGTCGCGTCGACCGGCGGCAGCTCGACCGGCACCCCGCCGCGCTGCGGGGTCTCGTCCAGGTTCACCTCGAAGTGGGTGCCTGCGTCGGCGGTCCGGCGGGTGCGCTCGGCGTTCAGGTCGACCACCTCGGCGACGTCGTTCTCGGCGGCGGTCCAGTCGAAGTTCTCGGGGTTGGGGTTGGGAGCAGTCATGATGGGGGTCTCTCCTGAGGTCTAGTGACTGATGGCGGGCCGGTGACGCGGCGCTTGCTTGGCGGCGGGTGGCCGCGTCACCGGGCGGAGCTAGGCGGCGGCGAGGGCGGACGTTTCCGCAGGAAGCGGGGCAGATGGTGACGCATCGGTGACGCGCAGGGCGGCGAGGTGACGTCGCGCGGTCGAGACCGAGACACCGGCCTTGGCGGCGATCTGCGAGACCGGCGCGTCGGGCATCTTGGCGGCGGCCTTGGCGACCTTCTCGGCCGACACCGGGCGCGGTGTGACGCGCTTCGCTGGCGTCCTTGTGACCGCCGGAGCCGGGGCAGGCTCGACGGTGGGCGGCTCCGGTCCCCAGATGTCCTCATTGGTGTAGACCGGCTTTGACTCGGCCAGGTCGGCGCGAACCGGGGTCGGCTCGTCGACCGCTTCGGCCTCGGTCGGCCTCTCGGTGAGGGTGCGGATCCGGCCGCCGATCTCGACCAGGCTGATCGACGCGACCACGATCAGGCCGTCCACGCTGAAGGGCAGGAGGTAGGCCGAGGAGTCGGCCTCGCCGTACCGGGTGGCTATTACCTGTAGCTGGCGCCGTGCCGTCCTCGACGTCTTCGTCGTTGGTTGTGACAGTGCCAGCAGCCGGTAACGGACACTTCGTGCTGGTGTGTCTGTGACGGGAGTTGCTGGTGGGGTTTCGAGTCCAGCGGTTGCGTGATCTGGATACGAGCGCTGTGTCGTTCACGGTGGTAGGTCCGGGCGGGTTGCCGGTGGAGTCGGTGGAGGTGTTCCTGGCTCATCTGGTGGCCGTGGGCAGGTCGCCGAACACGATCGCCGGTTACGCGCACGATCTTCGGGACTTCGTCGAGTGGCTCGATCAGGTTGGCCGGGACTTCCGGGTGTTGAGCCTGGAGGAGCTGACCGGATTCTTTTCCTGGGTGGCGCGGCCGGTGGCGGCGCGGGTGCTGGGGGTGTTCGTGTTGCCGGGCACGCCCTCGGCGATCGCGTCGGCGACGCTGGTCCGGAAGCGGGCTGCGCTGGCGAGCTTTTACCGTTTCCACGCTCAACGGGACGCGTCGGTCCCGGCGTTGCTGGGCTCGTCGGTAGGGCCGCGGGCGACGGGAGAGTTCGTGCCGATGCTGGTGCACACCCGTCGGGCCCGGCCGGGGCCGGAAACGTTGAGTCCTATCCGGATTGCGGTATCCCGCAAGCCTGCGATCGCGCTGTCGGATGCACAGGTGGCGCGGCTGGTGGTCGCGTGTGCACGGCGGCGGGATCGGTTCTTGCTGATTTTGCTGGATCAGACGGGGTTGCGGTTGGGGGAGGCGTTGGGGTTGCGGCACGCAGATCTTCGGCTGCGTGCCGGTGAGGTGCGGGTGGTCCCGAGGGAGGGCAACGTCAACGCGGCGCGGGTGAAGGGGTTGAAGGCGCGGATAGTGCCGGCAGGGGCGGTGGTGTTTGACGCGTACGCCGACTACATGGAGGTCGAGTACGGCGTGTTGGATAGCGACTGGGTGTTCGTCAACCTGTTCCGGCCGCCGGTCGGCGCGCCGATGACCGCTGGTGCGGTGGCCAAGCTGGTTGGGCGGTTGCGGGAGCGCACGGGGATTGCCGAGTTCACGCCGCATGTTCTGCGGCACGGGTATGCCACGCGGCTGCTGCGGGCGGGCGTGCCGGTGGAGGTGGTGGCCGAGTTGCTCGGGCATGCCAGCGCGACCACGACGTCGCAGACCTACAGCCACCTGGGCGTTGAGGACCACCGCCGGGCATTGCAGACGGCGGGGGTTCTGGCGTGACCGGGCGTCGGCCGGGTTTTCCGGCTGGCGCGCCTGATTGCGCTGGGTTGTTGGAGCTGTTGATGCGGGAGGTGCGTCCGCGGTTCCGGGCGGAGGTGTTCCGTCCCGACCGCGATGACATGGTCTTCGTCACGGGCGAGTGTCGGGTGGTCAACTGTCCAAACATGGTCGGGCAGCCGACGCGGGGGATATGCGATAGCCACTACCAGCGGTGGTTGTCCACTCGGTCAGAGGCGGTCGACTTTGACGCCTGGCTGGCGGGTGAGGATGAACGCCTCGCCAGGCGCGGTGTCCCGCCAGCGTGCGATGTGGTGGGGTGCAACCGCTCGACGTTGTATCGAGGGCTGTGTCCGCGGCATGCGCCTCGTTGGGCCGCGGCGGGCAGGCCGGACCGGGAGCGGTGGTTGGCCGGCGCGCGCTACACCCCCACCTCGGACGGGGAACGCGACTGCACCTTCACCAGTTGCCCTCGCTGGACGAACGGCCCGGGCAACCCGTTCTGCCAGCACCACCACAGCCGGTGGACGGCCGCGGGCCGACCGGACCCGGTCCAGTGGCAGGCGGACCTGCGGGCCAAGGCTGGGATGCGGCAGGTTCCGCACGTCAACCTCGCCCGCCTGGACCGGGGACTGCGTCTGGAGGTGCAGTACGGGCTGCAGTGCCGCCACGACGAGGCCAACAAGCGCACCACCGCCCGTGCGGTCACCCTCGCGGTGAAACGTCTGGCCGATGCCGGGGTGACCAGCATTCTGGATCTCGACGAGGACGGCTGGCGGACGTTCTTCGGCACCAACCGACGTATCTACGAGGGCAAGCGCCTCTACGCCTCTGTGTCACTGAAGTTCGTTCTCGACACCCGCATCCGGCTGCAGCGGTTGCTGATCGGTGATGACCCGTGGGCCGATCAGTATCCGCTTGAGGTGTGGGACCTGCGGCTGCTCGGCGTCGCCGCAGCGGGGCTGCGGTTCCTGCGCTTCGGTGGCATCGCCCAGCCGTGGCTGGGCGAGTTGGCCCGACGGTGGTGCCGGTGGCGGCTGGCGCAAGGCCTGACCGTGAGCACCGTGCATAGCAACCTGCTCGGGTTGACCAGCTTCGCCGCACGCTTCGCCGCCCATGCCGGGCCTGCGGCCGGGCCGGAGCAGCTGACCCGCCAGGAGATTGAATCGTGGCTGGCCGGTGGCCGGCCCGCCGGGCACATCGGCGGCGTCGGCCGGTTCCTACGCGACGTGCAACGTCACGGCTGGGCACCCGGAATCCCCGGCAACGCGCTGATCTTCGACGACTTCCCGCGCAAGCCGGCGTCCAAGCCTCGCTGGATCAGCGAGCACCTCATGCGGCAACTGGAGTCCGAGACCAACCTTGCCCTGTTCGGCAACGACGACGCCCGGCTGATCCTGCGCATCCTCATCCACTGCGGCCTGCGCCTCAAAGACGCCCGGCACCTACCATTCGACTGCGTGGTGCGCGACAACAGCGGCGCCCCCTACCTCGCCTGGATCAACCACAAGATCCACCAGCGGGCCGCGTTCTTCCCGATAGCCGAGGACCTCGCCACCCGCATCGCCGACCAACAGACCACGGTCCTCGCTCGCTTCCCCGATGGCTGCCGGTGGCTGTTCCCCGCGCTGAAAGTCAACCTCGACGGGGCGCGGCCGATGCCCGACATCTCCTTCCGCGACTACCTCGACACCTGGCTACGACGCATCCGCCTCGTCGACGAACACCGCCGACCCGCCCGGGTCACCGCTCACCAGTTCCGCCACACCCTCGGCACCAGACTGATCAACGCCGACGTCCCCCAGCACATCGTGCAGCAACTACTCGACCACATGTCACCGCAAATGACCGCCATCTACGCCCGCCTGCACAACAGCACCGTCCGCGCCCACTGGGAGAAAGCCGTCAAGGTCAACGCCGACGGCCACACCGCGGCCATCCCCGCCGACCACCCCCTCGCAAGCGCGGCTTGGACGCGCCTGAGCCTGGTCCGCGCAAAGGTCACCCTCCCCAACGGCTACTGCGGCGCCCCCGTGCAGACCGACTGCGAGTACGCCAACCCGTGCCTGGACTGCCGGTTCTTCATCACCACCGCCGACTTCCTCGACCAGCACCGTCGCCAACGCGACGACACCGACAAGCTCATCGACGATGCCCAAGCCGCAGGCCTGTCCCGCATCGCAGAACGCAACCGCCGCACCCTCGGCAGACTCGACGCCATCATCACCGCCCTCGAAACCACCGGCCCCGGACAGGTCCTCGCCGGCGGCACCGTGGAGACACTCGATGCCGCCAGCTGACAACACGGCCGCCCTTGCCGAAGCCACCCGCCGCCGCGCCGAACAGGCCCGCACCCGCGCAGAGCACGCCCTCGCCATCGCTGCCCGCATCGGGCGTCCGACCAGCGTCGCCGGCCTCGCCCGCACCGCCGGCATCTCTCGGTCCTGGCTCTACACCCAACCCGACCTCATCGCCGCGATCCGGCTACTCCAGCAACGTCAACCCGCCACCAACCGCACCGGCCCACAGCCAGCCAGCGTCGCCTCGATGCGACACCGACTCGACACCGCCCTCGCCCGCATCAAACAACTACGCGCCGACAACGCCGAGCTGACTCACCGGCTTGAAACTGCTCACGCCGAGATCCGCCGGCTCCGGATTCACGCTCCGACACGACTACCCTGACCACGATCTACCTGCAGGATTCACACAATCAGGCATACGGCACCTATCGATACCACTCGCCGCATCTCAGGGTGACTTTAAGAGATCAGACTGCGTTGATCATGTTTAGGGGCATCGAAGTCGTGCGCCCCTCGATAACATGAGTGCCTGCCGGCAGGAAATCGTTCAGGACGACGAATAGCGTTAGGGGAAATCGTGCCACGAATTCGGGCTCTCGTGCTCGCCGCAAGCCTCACTGTCGCCGTCGTTTTCGGGTCAAGCCCGCAGGCGTCCGCCGCAGAGCGAACATCCAATTTTGCACAACCGGCGGCGACGACGCCACAATCAACCTTCGCTACCTGGGTTCCCTGGGATGGTAATCAGATAACCAGCCTCGCCAACTGCCAGAGCCGCCGTCAGTACATCTCCACGACGTACAACATCAAACTTAGCGACCTTCGCTGTGACCGCATCGACATCGGGATACCGCCCTGCCCCGTCTACCGCTGGATCTTGATGGTCAATGCCGACGCGTTCGCGGTCCAATCGGTCCCGGCTGTTCAGCCCGTCACCCAACCCGCCCGCGCGCTATGCTGACGCGTGTCGCAGAATCACACGCCGGGACCAGGTGACGCGCCGTGGTTGCCCCTCGTCCTGGACGAGGGGCAACCCGCTCAAACCGAAGGCATGCTCGCACACATCAAGGGCCACCCACTCATCGTTACCGACGATGGCTCCGTCATCACCTTGAACGAAACGAACGTGGCCGCAACGCTCGCCGTGCCCATCCGAATAATTGATTCGAGCATCGACATTTCGGATTTCGATGGGCAACAGGTCATCGCTACCGGCGTTCTGCAAGGCCTGCAACTCGCCATAGAGTCGCCACCGGGGCTGACTTCTCGGCCAGTATTAGAAAAAACAGCACTCAGCCGTCGCCGGTCCATCTCGGCTCGTTCCAGGAGTTCAAGATCTGCCGCCACGCGTCGACCAGCCGCGGAGCAAACCCTGATAAAGCATGGAACTCTCCTCGACGCGTGGACCGACGAGCGGACGGGAAGGCGTTTGGCGCTTACAACTGACGTCGCGGCGATTAAAGACGCGCTAACGCCGTTCTACGGGAACACCCTCAGCGTCATCGAGAGCAGATGGAGTCGGCAGTATCTCGACGAGATTCACACCTCCATCGACGAAGAGCTTCTGCTGTCCTCTGGGAACACGATCAGCCCCAGCAACCAGCTGCAGGCAGCGATGACACTGCTTCACCTGCCCTCGCGGCTGGCGCGTCACCTGGCCAGGTTTCCCGCTGATGCTCTCCACGTGAAGGTGCTTGTGAAGCCGCTCGCGACCATCTGAACCCTTGTTCCGGCGCCGGCCTACCAGCCATCCCGTGAGACCGGACCGAGCGCGCTGGACAACCAGCGACATCAGGGTCTTGGGCGTCTTCTCACTCTCAATTCTCCGAGGCTCCGAACCACGCCACGGACATGTCTACGACGTGGACAGCGAGGTCCATCGCACGGCGTCAGGTGGAGCTACAGATAACGGCGACGCCGACCATGTGCCAGTACGACACCCATGCCGCGATGCCCGCGATGACGGCGGTTGCGCCGAGACGGACGGCGGACAGTGCGCCACGGCGCGCTGGAATCCGGGAGATCAGCTCGACTGCCAGCAGCAGCGCTACCGGCGACCATGCGGAGATTGCCTGGCTGATCACGTTGTCGGCGGCGTGAAGCACGTTGCCCGCCAGCGAGGCCGAAATACCGAGGGCGAACACCGAACGGACGCCCCACCCGATGCGCTTGAGGCGCTTGAGGTCCTGAGTCATCACGCGACCGCCTTCCGAGCGGTGGGACGCGCGGCCAGCTCGGCGGCGACGCGAGTCACGCGGGCCTCGGCCCGGCGCAGACGCCGCCAGTCCAGCGGCGACGGGCCGCCCTCAGCGGTCAACACTCGGAGCTCGGCGTCAACGAGGTCGATCTCTGCGTCGATCAGCGGCATCTCGCGCTCGATCGCAGCAAGGTCGGCGGCAGTAGGACCTTGGAGCTCGGACGGCAGGCGTTTCCTGTGCATCGATGGCTTCCTCTGCTGTTAGGTGCGCGGCCTAGAAGGCCGGTCAGCCCCGCTGGGCTGTGACCTACGCAACCTAACAACTGATAGGCAAACAGGTCAACTGTTAGGTTCAAAGTCGGCGTTGACCAGGTAGAACACGCAACAGCGGCCTACCATCTGATAGGCCGCTGGTAGGCTGCTCAGGTTCCCTGGCTGCCGTGAGATACGAGGTCCCGAGACATGACGTCCCCTGAACCCCGGCTGTCTAGGTCGGAAGCGCTGCACCTGCAAGTAGCCCGCAAGCTGCGGAACGACATCGGGGCCGGAATACTCCGGGACGGGGAAACGCTGCCATCTACCCGGGAGCTAGCCAAGCAATGGGATGTAAGCGTCTTCACCATTACCGAGGCAATGCGACTCCTGGCCGATGAAGGCTTGGTGGTCAGCAAGTCCAGATCCAAGCGTGTGGTGCACGCACCGGACCAGGGTCGCCGTAATGAAATACGGCTGCCACGGCCACAGGTAATCTTCGTCGGTGGTTATGCCGGAAGCGGCAAGACGGAGCTAGGCAGAATTCTCGCCAAGGAAACTGGCTGGCCGATGCTCGATAAGGACACGCTGACGCGACCAGTCGTCGAGGCCGCGCTAGAGATCCTCGGACTGTCGCCGCACGACCGTGAATCCGAAAGGTATCTAGCGCTGATCCGGCCCCGAGAGTACGAATCTCTGATGGCCGCCGCGCTAGAGAATGTTGGATGTGGAAATAGCGCCATCGTAACCGCCCCGTTTATTCGTGAGTTCAACGACGCATCTTGGATCACCCGCACCCGAGCCATGTTTACCGGCCTCAAGGCTGCCACTACTTTAGTTTGGGTCTACTGTGATGCCGACTCGATGAATGGCTACATCAGACAGCGGGGAGCAGCGAGAGACGGAGCGAAGCTTGCCGACTGGCCGGGTTACGTCGCCAGCATCAACCTTGACTTCCGGCCCTCGGCCCCTCACGTAGTCGTCAATAACTGCACGTCGGGCGAACCGTTGCAAAGTCAAGCCGCAGATTTGCTTAAGACCGTCATCGGTGGAGAGCAGCCATGACTCCAGGCGTAATCCTATACGGTCCGCCAGCCGCAGGAAAAGACACCGTCACGCAAGAATTGGTCAAGCTGCGAAAAGACTACGCACTCTTCCGTCGAATCAAGGTGGGGCGTGGTCGCACGGACGGATATCGGATGGCAACGGCTGCCGACGTTGAACGCCTACGCGCGAATGGCGGCATCCTGTGGGAGAACGAGCGCTATGGATCAACGTACGTAATTGACTATGAGACGTTGGTCGATGAACTTTCGCGACACATCCCCGTACTGCATTTAGGGCAGCCTGACGGAATAAATGCCGTACGAAACGCTTTTCCGTCCGGCTCGTGGATCGTTGTCTACATCTGGGCCTCCCGAAGTGTCGCAGCAGCGCGGATCGAGGCGCGGCAAACCGGTGACACAGCGGAGCGACTCGCCGCTTGGGATGCCACCCCGCGAGTTGACGCAGACGTCGAGATCGACACCGGCGAACTTTCCGCCAAGCAAGCCGCTCAGCGCATCAACGACGCCGTCCGGCTACACGGCGCAGCGTCCCCCGTGTCCCCGCTGTCCCCCGAGGGTGATTGAGCTGCGCAAACGAGGGGGACAACATAGGCGGTAGGTGTCCCCGGCGGCCACGGCGCTAGTGTGCCGCGCCGGAAATTCGCCTACAAAATCGGGCGAGTGATTCGAGGATCTCTTCGGCGGTCTTGGTCCAGATGAACGGTCGGGGGTTGCTGTTCCAGTCGGCGATCCAGGATCGGATGTCGGCTTCGAGGGCCTGGATGCTTTTGTGGGTGCCGCGGCGGATTTTCTGGTCGGTGAGGAAGCCGAACCAGCGTTCGACCTGGTTGATCCATGATGAGCCGGTCGGGGTGAAGTGCATGTGGAACCGTGGGTGTTTCGCCAGCCAGGCGCGTACTGCCGGCGTTTTGTGGGTGCCGTAGTTGTCGCAGATCAGGTGCACGTCGAGCTCGGCCGGGACGCTCTTGTCGATGGTGATCAGGAATTTTTTGAACTCGGTCGCTCGGTGCTGACGGTGCAGCTCGCTGATGACCGAGCCGTCGGCGATGTCGAATGCGGCGAACAGGCTGGTGATGCCGTTGCGGTGGTAGTCGTGGGTGCGGCGCTCGGGCATGCCGGGCATCATCGGCAAGACTGGTTGGGATCGTTCCAGGGCCTGGATCTGGGATTTCTCGTCCACGCACAGCACCACGGCCCGTTCCGGCGGGTGGTGGTACAAACCGACGACGTCGACGACCTTCTCGATGAACTGCGGATCGGCCGACAGCTTGAACGTGTCCGCCCGGTGCGGCTTCAGGCCGAAGTCGCGCCAGATCCGGCCGATCGTCGACTTCGACAGCCCCGACTTCTCGGCCATCGACGCCCGCGACCAGTGGGTGGCGTTACGCGGGGTCTGCTCGAGGGTCGCCACGACGACTTCTTCGACCTTGTCCACGGCGATCGAGGGTGGCCGGCCGGGACGTTGCTCGTCGATCAGGCCGTCGAGACGTTCGGCCAGGAACCGCCGCCGCCACTTGCCCACAGTAGACACATGAACACGCAGATCTGTCGCCACATCAGAGTTCGAGGCACCTTCGGCGCACGCCAGGATAATCCTCGACCGCATCGCGAGGACCTGCGCCGACTTCGCCCGCCGCGCCCAACGAGTCAATGTTACGCGTTCCTCGTCGGTCAACACCAACGGTGCGGTGGGACGCCCTGTTCGTGCCATCACCCCACCCTACACCGACTTATAAGGCGAATTTCCGGCGCGGCACACTAGTCAGTCGCCACGTTCGCCCGGTCAGCGGCTGCCTTGGTCAGCAGATATTCCGTAAAGCGTTGTGCCTTAGTGGCACGTTCAAGAATGACGCCTTCTGCATCAAGGTAGGCATTTGACCACTCCTTCAGCTTGGTGAACAGATCCCGGAGGTCGTCTTCCTTTACTTCGAGATCGTCTACTGCAAGTTGTCGTAGAAGCTGAGGAGTGCGGACAGGGCCACCGTTCAACTTCTCCACGACCAGCATGGACAAATGAAATTTAAGATTGCTCTTCTCGGAGACCGTGGCTTCGGAGCCGAGCGACAAGATGAATGTGTCGACCTTTCGCTGAAGCCGCGCCGCCCAATAATAAATCTCAAGCGGTATCTTGTCATTGAAGACGCTCTTGTAGTCTTCATTGTTCTTTAGTAGGGAGGATGGCTTGCCGCGAGACTTGTCTGGCCTCGCCAGACCCATAGCCGTAATAGCGGCACCCAGCATTGGAATGCTAATAATTCGAGCTGGGTCCTTCCCGTCGTTCTTGTAGAAATTCTTCCGACGGTCATAGAACCAACCGTGCGCCAAGAAGGAGTTCTCTATGTTCCGTTGGATCTCGTCAGTCGCGCGAAGCGACGAGTCAGATACTGCGGTCTGCCGGTTCGTAGCCTTGATAACCTGGTCTCTGGTGGCAATGTCGTCGGTCACAATTATTCGAACCAGCAACATGCGATCGCTTGATATGGTTGGGTTATCTGACAAGACGCGATAAATCTCATGGCTGGTCTGCAATCCATTGACGACCTGGATATTCTCCAATGAGTAAGTCTTTCCCGCGCTGGTAGCGGCGCTGCACAGAATAGTTACACCGTTGTTTAGCCACCAGAACTCAGGGCCAGTTTCACTAGTCAAAGACCTGCGGATATCCTGGTTAACAGAAACGTTTCCCTCATAGTCGCGCACGTTGTCGTCAAACAAGTGCCGCCTCAGGCGACCGCGTTCGTCTACTATCAATTCGTAATAGTCGGGAAGCTTTACCAGGGCTACATGAGAGTTTCCGCTCGTTGCAGCCTCCTGGTACTGCATGGGTAGCGAGTATGTTGGCCGCTCGTTGTAGAGCGCCACCAATTCGGTCGCCCCTACAAGCTCGACGGATGTGCCCGAATTATCCGGAACCGCAGTTTCAATGAACGAGCGGAGCGCGTTTAACTTAACTTCGACTTGTGGATTTATCCCTTGAGCATTCCCCGGTGTTGCATAAGCGACGTTCACGCGAATTTTCGGTCTCCGCGTGAGCAATTTGCGCCACGCCGTACGAAATAGGTTAAACTTGGCTATTATCTCCTCGTTGTAAAGGTCCCTTAGTTCGTTCAGTTCTATGGTGAGATCAAGGAACCTTCTGAGGCTATTTTCAAGCTTGTCGAGTGCGGTTTCTTCGAATTTTGCGGAACGCTTGGTCTGGATAACCCAAAGTTCCAGCGTGCGGCCCTGCCCGAAATTGCTCGGCTTTGAACCTGGTACGACAATTTCCGAGTCGTCGCGAACTAAGATGTCATCGAAGAACACGTAGACTGAGTCAATTGCGCCGTCTTGTCCGCCTCCTACGACGCCAGACTGAACGTCTTCCAGGCTGAGGCCGTAGTCTCTTAGCACCAACTCTGATGCGAAAATCTCGAATGCGGTGCCTGAATCGAGGCTAGGAAAACTCTCGGCGCGCCACGCATCGAAGATCTGCAAGATCAGTTTCTGGGCGTTGGTCACTGACGACATGAATGATCACCCCACCCATCGTTCGGAGTCGTAGGCGGACGGTACCAGCCGCGCACGACCACAGCCGTTGCGGCGCGTTCCTTCGGGCGGGCCATTAGCGGGCCATTAGGCCAGGGAGTCGGGTGTCACTCCAGGCCACTCGGTGGGTCGCTGTCCTGCTCCGAGGGGGTGTCGCTTCCGGATCTTGTACGGTTCCCAAGCTGACAGTGCGGGTTCGATTCCCGTCACCCGCTCCACGCGAAAGGCCCTGGTCAGGACTCACGTCCCAACCAGGGCCTTCGACGTCCCATGGGCTCGTCCAGTAGGGCGCTCTGCCTCGTGCCGATGCTGGTCGGCGCGGGCCTGGTGGACCGCAGTCGACTCCTCATCCGACGACAGCCGATTCCGGCCTCGCCGGCTCACGAAGACGACGACCGCGAGCACCAACACCACGAACACCACGAGCGATACCACCACCGTCGTCATGCCATCGTCGCTAGGGCGTGCGCGCCGGTCGTCCCCAACCCGCCCTCACGAGACGGACCACCCGCAGCCCTGTGATCCCGACAGCTGACGCTTCGCTATCCCGTCCAGCGGCAGGAGGATGAAGGGTGACCTCGACACGTTCGACGCCCCACACGCCGGCCGACGTACTCGCCAGGACCCGGTTCTCGATCCTGGACCGCTCCCGCACCCGTACCGGTGAGGACCGGGCCGAGGCGCTGCGGGCCACCGTCCGCTTCGCCCAGCAGGCCGAGGCGCTCGGGTACCACCGGTTCTGGGTCTCCGAGCACCACGGCGTGCCCGGTGTCGCCGGCTCCGCGCCCACCGTGCTCGCGGCAGCGATCGGCTCCGCGACGTCAGGGATCCGGGTCGGAACCGGCGGCGTCATGCTCCCCAACCACCAACCCCTCGTCGTCGCCGAACAGTTCGGGGTCCTCGAATCCCTCTTTCCCGGCCGCATCGACATGGGGCTCGGCCGGTCGGTCGGCTTCACCGAGGGCGTCCGCAGAGCACTCGGCCGCGACAAGCACGACGCCGACGACTTCGCGGAGCAACTGCGGCAACTGCTTGGCTGGTTCACCGGCGAGCAGACCGACCACCCGCAGGTCCACGCCCATCCCGCCGAGGGTCTGCGTCCCGCGCCCTTCGTCCTGGCCATGGGCACCGGTGCCGCGATCGCCGCGGAGCTGGGGCTGCCCCTCGTGATCGGCGACCTGCGCGACAAGGACCGCATGCTCGGGGCCATCGGCACCTACCGGGACAGCTTTCGCCCCTCGCGATGGTCTGAACAGCCGTACGTCGTCGTCTCCGGCACGGTTGCCGTCGCCGCCACCACCGACGCGGCACGACGCCTGCTGATCCCGGAAGCCGGATCGATGGCGTACTCCCGTACACACGGCGTCTTCCCGCCGCTGGCCACGGCCGACCAGACCGAAGCGCGGTCCATGACCGCCAAGGAACTGACGCACTACGAAGACGCTCTGCGCGGCCACATCCACGGCACGGAGGACGACGTGGTCGAACAACTGGCGACGATCGTGACAGCGAGCGGCGCCGACGAGGTGCTGGTCACCACCAGCACGTACGACCGCGCAGAGATGTACGACTCCTATCGCCGGCTGGCCCGCGCCCTGGGCCTGTCGGAGCCTCGCCTTCCCGAAGGGAACCGCCTCGCAGCCACAACTTGACGATCGCGCGGCCGTGCAGGACACGCTTGTGCGGATGGCCTGGTATGTCGACCGGCGCAACTGGAAGGGTCTCGGCCGTTGTGGTCGAACGGCGGGACCTACACGACCCACCTGCGCCGCGGTGCCCACGGATGGCGGATCACGGCGCTCATCGTCGAACTGCTGTGGGACTCGGGCAACGCCGCGGTTCTCACCGGAGACGAGGACGGCGTGCAGACTTCCGACAATGACGCGACCGAAGCGCCGTCCACAAGCGAGCACTCATAGCCCGCTTGTACGTGGGTCAAGTGGTGGAGTTCGGACAAGGGCTTCGGGTTCATCACACAGGACGGCGCGGCATCGAGGTCGGTCTCGCTGAGCCGTCGCACCGGTTAGTGTCCGGTCAGGAGGTGGTCGCGTGTTCACCGAGGCGTTCCCCATCGTGACGACGACAGACCTGCCACGGCTTATCGCGTTCTACCGGCATGTCGTCGGTTTCGAACTGACCTACCGGTTTCCCGAGAACGGTGAGCCGGAGTTCGTCGCGCTCCGGCTGGGCAACAGCGAGTTGGGCCTGGCCTCCGACCCGAACGCCGGTGACCCTGCCCTCTCGCCCCGCTGGGAGTTGTGCGTGTACGCCGACGACTGCGACGCGGCCGTGGACGCTCTGCGGGTGGGTGGCGCGACGGTCACCGAGGAGCCGGTCGACCAGCCGTGGGGTGAGCGGTCCGCCCGGGTCACGGACCCCGACGGCAATCGCATGCTGGTGCTGTCACGCCTGTAGACGCCAGCGCTGACGCCGCGCGCTCGGGCTGCGCTCGAAGGAACAGGAGGAGCAGGGCGGCGAGCATCCCGACGGGCACCAGAGCCCACGCGACAGTCACCACCGCCACAGCCCGGTTGTGGGGCGACCTCAACGTGAGCAGCGCATAGGCGCCGAGCGACATCAGCACGATCCACAGTGGCGCCAGCAGCGGCGTGAGCGCCGGCCAGATGGGCCACAGAGGCTCGGCGAGTCCGCGTGGGGCCAAGGCACTCCAGGTGAAGGCCACGCCCGGGAGTAGGCCGACCGTGACCAGGGAGACAACTACCAGCGGTACGGGTGGTCGCTGTCGTAACGCCAGCCAGAACAGGGCGGCGCCTGCGGTGGCGCCGATGAGGGCACCGGCGATCGTGACGGCGACGAACGTGTTCGGCGCGCTCGGCGCGACAGTCAACTCCGTGCCGCTCAGCGGCCGGGTCAGCGTGACGGTCAGCCCGTCTTTCTCGGCCCGCCAGCCGTCGCAGAGGTAGCCGGGCACCTGGCGGACGTCGTGCCATCCGTGCGTTTCGGCGTTCTGCCGCAGTTGGCCGGAGAGCTCGCAATCGTCATCGTCGTACCAGAAGCGGACCCGCCCCGAGCCGAAGTCGTCGGCGGCGAGACGGACGTCCCACCGGGAGCCTCGCACCACCCGATTCGAGCGATGCGGAGACGCGTTGGGGAGCAGCTCCGCAGCCACGTCTCGCGCTCGTTCGTCTGTGGGCGGGGTGACCCCGCGGCCCCCGTACCAGGAACCCAGGCTCAGGCCGACGGTGCCCAGCAGCATCGCCCCGAGCAGCAGAACCGCGAGCCTCCGCAGACGATGACCCACCGCCCACCCCCGGTCTGTAGTGGAGGCTCACGCTAGCGTCCAGTGCCTGGCCGTGCTGCCCCGCCGAGGGCCGCCGCCACACCGCCTCACCCGATCGTCGTCGGCCCGCCGCCGCTGCCCCGGTCGTCGAGCACGAGCGGGGCGCGACCACCTACGGCGTACCGGATGTGGGTGACCTCCGGTGTGGGGACGACCCGGATGGGGGTCAGCTCGATCGCCTCCTTGTCGCCGAGGTCGAGGTCCGCGTCGAGCAGCCGCAGGCCGGTGCCGAGCACGACAGGTACGACGTGCAGCTCCAACTCGTCGAGCAGGCCGGCCTTGAGCACCTGCCGCACGAGGCTGCCCCCGCCGGCCACAGCGACGTCCTTGCCACCGGCTGCGGCGCGTGCCTGCTCGACAGCGCTGGTCACGCCGTCGGTGACGTACGTAAAGGTGGTGCCACCCCCGCGCAGCAGTGGTTGGCGGGGGCGATGGGTGACGACGAAGACCGGTGCCCGGAACGGCGGCACCTCGCCCCACGGCACCTCACCCCCGTCGGCCATCCGCCGGCCCATCACGTACGCGCCGGCAGCCCCGAACGACTCGGCCACGATGGTGGAGTTGGTGTCCTGTTCGCCGCCTTCGAAGCCCAACCGTTCACGCCACGCCATCGCGTGCGTTACCCAGCGGGTGACCCGGAAGAAGCCTGCGGCCTCGGCCGAGTCGATCCAGTTGCCGTCGCCGGTGAACTGTGGGCCGGCGTAGAACCCGTCCACCGACACCGACAGTTGAGCGGTCACCTTCGTCATCTCGCATCGTCCCCTTCGTCGGCGACACCCGCCCGGGTGTCTGCTCGCCGAGAGGTCGGAGCCGGCGCGGAGGCCCCTACAGGAGAGTGGTGTGACGTGCGCCACATGGCTGGCGGCGGCGCGGAGGGCCATCCGGCCTCTCGAACCCAGGGAACACCGTCGGTCTTAGCCCGCGTTGGGCTCAGCCTTCGCCACGTACCACATGCCGGCGCGCTCGGGGTCGCGCAGCCAGCGCACGCGGGCCACCTCGTCCGGGCGGGGTCTCCAGTCGCGGTAGGGGGCGAAAGCCACCCGCCAGGCGATCACCGCGAATATCAACAGACCCGGACCGACCAGCCAGAGCAAGGCGTCGCGTCGCCGATAGGAGGCGTACGGCGCGAGCCAGGCAGTCATCACCACCGGCACCACGAGGGAGCTGACATCGGCCACCGGCCCGGCGCCGAACCAGGCCTCGGTCAGCTCGCGGATGAGCAGGGCCGGCACCACCACCGCCAGCACGATCACCACCGCGACGCACGTGCGCGCCCGTCGCCCCAGGGGTGCTCTGGCAGCGGCTGGTTCGACGGACATGCCCGGAGGGTACGGCGTGACGGGCGCGGTGAAACTACGTCTTACGGTCGCGGTCCTCGGTACGGCAGGGTGGCGCTGTAGACCAGGTTCGTGGTGGTGCTGCCGAGCGCCGCCAATTCGTCGATGACTCGTTCGAGGTGGGCCATCGAGGTCGCGGCCACCTTGAGCACGTAGCAGTCGTCGCCCGTGGTGCGCAGGCACTCCAGGATCTCGTACCGCTCGGCCAGCAGTTGCCGCAGCGGTTCGTGCCGGCTGCCGGGATACTTCAGCCGGACCACCGCGAGCACGGCGAACCCGACCTTCGTCAGATCGACTTCCGCCCGGTAGCCGCTGATCACCCCGGTCGACTCCAGCCGCTTCACCCGCTCGGTGGCCGCCGACGAGCTGAGGTTGACCCGCCGGCCCAACTCGGTCAGGGGGAGCCGGCCGTCGTTCTGCAACTCGCCGAGGATGGCCCAGTCGAGGGCGTCGAGATTGACGGTCATCGGGGCAATCTACCGGCAGATCCTCGGCGAAAGCCAGCGAACGCCGGCAATGGTACGTTTACAATTGGGACATCGCTCGATAACTTTGAGCCGTGGAAATTGGCGTCAACGTACCGAACTTCGCCCCGGGCACTGACCCCGAGATGCTGCGCCGATGGGCGCAGACCGTGGAGGGCCTGGGCTTCGACATGCTGCTGGTCTCGGACCACATCGTGATCACCCCGGACGTGGCAGAGCAGTATCCCGCTCCGTTCTACGAGCCGTTCACCACGCTGTCCTTCCTGGCCGGGGTGACCCGCCGGGTGAAGCTGGGCACCACGGTGCTCATCGTTCCGTACCGGCACCCGCTGCTGACCGCGCGGATGGCGGCGAACCTCAACCAGCTCAGCGGTGGCCGGCTGGTCCTCGGCGTCGGGGTCGGGTGGGCTCGGCAGGAGTTCGAGGCGCTCGGGGTGCCGTTCCGGCAGCGTGGGACGCTCACCGACGAGTACCTGCGCACGATCCGGGAGGCGTGGCGGGACACCGCCGACTACGACACCCCGCCGATTCCGATCTGGGTCGGCGGCAACAGCGACGCCGGCATCCGTCGCGCAGTGCGCCTCGGCGACGCCTGGCATCCGCTGCGGGTCACCCTGGACTGGCTGGCCGACGCGGCCGGCCGGCTGAAGACGACCGCGGACGAACTGGGCCGGCCGGTGCCGGCGCTGATCCCTCGGATCGCGCTCCGGGTGACCGACGAACCGGTCACCGACCCGGCCCGGCTCGCCGGGGTCGGCACCATCGGGCAGATCGCCGCCGACCTCGACCGGCTCCGGCTGCTCGGCGCAGGGACGGTGGTACTCGACCCGTTCAACAGCGACATCTCCGAGATCCGCGAGCCCGAACTGGCCTGGCGGGCGCTGGCCGCCGTCGCGGCGCTGCGCGACACCAACACCGAACAGCGATCCACGGAGGACAGATGAACCCCGACGACGAGAAGTTCCTCCGGCGAGCGATCGACATCGCCGACCGGGCCGGCGCGGCCGGCGAACGGCCGTTCGGCTCGCTGCTTGTCGGCCCGGGCGGCGACGTGCTGATCGAGGACCACAACACGGTGGTCTCCGAGGCCGACATCTCCGCCCACCCGGAGCTGAAGTTGGCCCGCTGGGCGGCCCGGGAACTCACGCCGGAGGCGGCGGCCGGCACCACCATGTACACGAGCTGCCAGCCGTGCCCGATGTGCGCCACCGCCATCGACAGGTCCGGCCTGGGTCGGGTGGTGTTCGCCCTGTCCGCCGAGCAGTTCGAGAGCGTCAAGCCGGCCGCTCCGGTTCCGGCCCCGGTCCGGTACGACGGCCCGGCCCTGTTCGCGGAGGCCCGCCGACCGATCGAGGACCACTACTGACCGGACCGTGAGGGCGTCCTCGCCCCGTGACCGCCGGCCCGTCGGGTGCCGCCAGGGCCGGATGGCGGCTTGGCGCGGCTAGGCTGGCGATCATGCGGATTGGCATCGTGATCCTGCCCGACCAGCGTTGGTCCGAGGCGCAGCGCCGCTGGCGGCAGGCCGACGAGTGGGGCTTCGACCACGCCTGGACGTACGACCACCTGGGCTGGCGGGATCTGGTGGACGGCCCGTGGTTCGACTCGGCGGCCACGTTGACGGCCGCCGCCACGGTGACCTCGCGGATCCGGTTGGGCACGCTCGTCGCGTCGCCGAACTTCCGGCACCCGGCCGCGTTCGCCCGGCAGATCACCACTGTCGACGACGTCTCGGACGGCCGGCTGCTGCTCGGCCTGGGCGCGGGCGGCATCGGTTTCGACTCGGCGGTGCTGGGCGGCGAGACGCTGCCGCCGCGCCAGCGGGTCGACAGGTTCGCCGAGTTCATCGAGCTGCTCGACCTGATCCTGCGGGAGGACGGCACCACCTGGCGCGGCGACTGGTTCTCGGCGGTGGACGCCCGCAACAACCCCGGTTGCGTACAGCAGCCCAGGGTGCCGTTCGTCGTGGCCGCGAACGGGCCGCGGTCGATGCGCCTGGTGGCACGGTTCGGTCAGGGTTGGGTGACGACCGGCACCGAGGCCGACGACGTGGAGGGCTGGTGGGGCACCGTTTCGACGTTGTCGGCCCGGATGGATCGGACGCTGGAGGAAGCCGGCCGTGACCCGGCCACCCTGGACCGCTACCTTTCGTTGGACGCGGCCCCGACGTTCTCGCTCAGCAGTGCGCAGTTCTTCGCCGACCAGGTCGGCCGGGCCGCCGAGTTGGGCTTCACCGACGTGGTGACGCACTGGCCGCGTGAGAGCAGCTGGTACGCCGGCGACGAGGCCGTTCTGGTGGACGTGGCGACCCGGCTGCTGCCTGACCTGCGCGGCTGAGGCCTGCGCGGCTGATGCAGCCATACCTCTCGGCGCGGACGCCTAGTGCGCGACCGGCTGCGGGAGCATCACAATCTTGCCTCGGGCGCGGCGGCTCTCGCTGAGCAGGTGGGCGGCCGGTGCATCCGACAGTGGGAACGACGCGGCGACCGGCACTCGGAGTCGGCCCTCGTCGGCGAGCGTGGCGGCGATGCCGAGCCCGTGGAGCGCCATCGGATCGGCGGGTGAGCCGACCATCTCGCTCGCCTCCGAGCCGGGCGCGGTGTGGGACATGTGGACGCCGTGTGCCGCCGCGCCGAAGTCGGCGATCGTCACGACGCGCGCCCGATCCCCGGTGATCTCGATCAGGTCGGGCAGCGCACCGCCGGCGCAGTCGAAGACGACGTCGACGCCACCCGGCGCGAGGGCCGTGACCCTCTCGACCATTCCCGCACCGTAGGTAGTCGGTGTCGCGCCCAGCGAGCGAAGGAACTCGTGGTTGTGCTCGCTCGCCGTACCGATGACTGTGGCGCCACGAGCGGCGGCGAGTTGGACAGCGATCGTGCCGACGCCGCCTGCCGCGCCGTGCACGAGCAGCGTCTGCCCCGCGCCCACGTCGAGCCGGTCGAGGACCCGGGTGGCCGTCTCGACGTTCCCCGCCGCGCCGCCGGCCTCCGCCCAACTCCACGCGGCCGGCTTGGTGGCCCAGGCGACGAGGACGACGTGCTCGGCGTTGGCCCCACCGAGCTTGGTCATGGCCGTCGTACCGAACACCTCGTCACCGAGTGACACGCCTGTGACGCCGTCGCCGATCTCGTCGACCACTCCGGCGGCGTCGTAACCGGGGATGTGCGGCAGCGTCACCTGGCCGCCCAGCAGGCCGGATCGGACGTACGTGTCGGATGGTGAGACGCCGGATGCGCGTACCGAAATGCGGATCTCGCCGGGACCGGCGTGCGGTGCCTCCACCTCGACGAGGCGCAGGACGTCGGCAGGTCCGAAATCGGAGAATTGAATAGCTTTCATGGGCGTTACGCTAACGGAACACCCCGTCCGGATAGCGGAAGTGAGAGCGGTGCCAGAGCAAGTGATCCAGAAGATGCGCTCGGATGCCCGCGCCAACCGCGACCGGATTCTCGAGGTCGCCCGCGCGGCGTTCGAGGCGGACGGCCTCGAGGTGTCGATGCGGGAGATCGCGCGACGGGCGGAGGTCGGAGCGGCAACCCTCTACCGCCGCTTCCCGACCAAGGAGGCGCTGATCATGGAGGCCTTCGCCGAGCAGATGACGGTGTGCTCCGCCATCGTCGACGAGGGCATCGCCGCACGTGATCCCTGGCAGGGTTTCTGTCTGGTCGTCGAGGAACTGATGGCGGTGCACGCCCTCGACCGGGGTTTCACCGCCGCCTTCCTGGCGCAGTTCCCGGAGCCCGCTGCCTTCGGCGCCGCCCGCGATCGGACGGTGCGCGCGATGCTGCACCTCATCCGCCGCGCCAAGGAGTCCGGTGAGCTGCGCGCGGACTTCGTCCTGGAGGACATCATCATGGCGATGATGGCCAACGGTGGCATTCGGGCCGACTCCCGCGCCGCGACGCTCGCGGCCTCCCGCCGCTTCGCGGCATTGATGATCCAGTCGTTTCATGCCAAACCGGCGCCGTCACCGCTGCCTCCGCCGGCCCAGCTCCCGCTGACCCCCCGATGGGGCGGCAGCGCCCGCGGCGCGAACCGCAGAGCCGGCCGCAGGGCCTCGGCAGCGGCGTGAACCGCAGCGCCTGCGGCGGCCAGGGTGCTCTCAGGTGCCGAGGTCGCCGCTGGCGACGCCGCCCTCGCCGCCGGAGACCAGTCGCAGCCGCAAACAGACGATCGGGGTGTCGTCGTCGACAGGGTTGCCGAGCCGCGCCCAGTAGGCGGCGTGCCCGGCCCGCCACTCCTCGATCGAGCGGTCACCCTCGCCTTCGGCATGGGCGAAGTCCCACGGTACGTCGGCGAAGCGGACCACCTCGACGGCGGTGATCTCCACGACGCCGGCCAGCGCGTCGTGGTCGTCGACAAGCGCCAGCCGTTCGCCGACGTGCTCCAACTCCTCGCCCTCTTCGGCGTACTCGGCGAGCCGGCCGGCGGTCGCGGTCTTCACGCCTTCCAGCACCAGGGTGTTCAGGGTCGCCCGCAGTTCGCCCGGGGTGCCGAGGGGGAGGGCGCGCAGTTCACCGATCCGAGGCCACATCCTGCCGAGGCTAGGTCAGCGCGGCCCCGCCGTCGCCGCAAATCGCGGAGCCCGGGTCGGCGGTGCGGCGGCGGTCAGTCGGCGGCGAAGCGGAGCGCAGGTCAGCGGCGGGCGACCGAGGTCAGGCGGGCAGGTCCGTGGCGGCGATGAGGCCGGTGATCCGTAGCTCGGCCGCGACCTCGGGCGGGCAGTCGACGGCAACCACTGCCGTGCCCAGCACCTCGGCCCCGCGCTTGGCGCAGATGTCATAGAGGGCGTGCAGTTGCGCGCCGGTGCGTACCCAGTCGTCCACCACGAGGACCCGGTCGCCGGGGCCGAGGTGGCGGTCCCGCACGGCCAGGTCGACCTGTCGGCCCCGGTAGTCCGGTGGGCTCTTTGCCCAGGTGAGCGGGCCGGCCGGCAGCCTCCCGTCGTCGGCCTTGTGGGCGGCCACGAAACCGACCCCGAGGGCGGTGGCGGCCAGCGGGCCGAGCAGCAGCCCGGTGACCGCTGGGGCGAGCACCACTGTCGGCCGGGCGGCCCGGTACGGCGCCACCAGGGCTGGCCCCAACTCGGCCAGCACCGCCGGGTCCCGCCACCAACCGGAGATGTCGCTGACCAGGTGGCTGGCGCCCGGCCCCGGGTCGATCCAGCGGAACCTGTCGACGAGGCGTTCGGTCAGCTCACCGGGCATTCGTCCATCCTGCGGCACGTGTGTTCGGCGGGTCGGCACCCGGGCCGGTCAGCCCATGCGGGATCGGATGATCGGCTACACGTACCAGTGCAAATGCGGGCATACCACAATGATCACGTTGACTTCGGAAGTGCTTCTCTCGTTACGGTCCGACCCGGTTTGTTCAGTCGACGAAAGGACCGAGCTGGTGGCTGGTAGGCACTCCCGTACCCGCATCTTCTCCTCTCCGGCGGGCATCGTGGCCACCGCGGCTGTCGGCGTCGCCCTCGCCGTCGGGGGCACGTTCGGTGCCGTGCAGCTGACCTCGGGCTCCGCGCAGTCGGGGCCTGTGGCCCTCGACCTGACGCCGACCACCGCTCCCAGCAGCCCGGCCGCCAGTTCCCCGGTCGCCTCGCCGAGTGCCAGTGTCTCGCCGAGCGCGTCGCCGAGCCCGTCGGCGAGCCGCTCGCCGCAGGCCGCCTCCCGGGCCAAGGCCCGTACGGCCACGCCTAAGCCGAGCGCGACCGCGAAGAAGACCACGCCGGCTGCGAAGGTGGTCCAGAGCGGGTCGTGCGGGGCCTCCTTCTACTCCGACGGGCAGCTCACCGCCAACGGTGAGTCGTTCAACCCGAACGAGTTGACCGCCGCGCACAAGACGCTGCCGTTCAACACCAAGGTCCGGGTGACCAACCCGAACAGCGGCAAGTCGGTGGTGGTGCGGATCAACGACCGTGGCCCGTTCATCGACGGCCGCTGCCTCGACCTCTCCCGTGCCGCGTTCGCGACCATCGCCTCGGTCGACGTCGGCGCGCTCACCGTGCGGTACGAGGTGCTCGGCTGAGGCGAGTAGACGAGGCCGATCCGGCTGAACGCTTGGGCCGGCTGGACAGAACCTCCTCGGACGACGGGCCAGGTTCATACCGGCGTTCACCTGAATCAGGCATGCTGTCCCTCGTACCCACGCGACTCCTCCAGTCGGGCCGCCGCCCGCTGAGCCCCGGATCCCGCGCCGGCCTCGGCGCGGCCCTCGCTCTGCTCGCGATCGTCTCGGCTGTGGAGCTGGCCGACGGCCGGCGGGCGCACTACGTCGCGCTGTTGATGACAGTCCCCGTGCTGGCTGCCGCCCTGGCGTCCTGGCGTGTGGTGCTCGGCGTCGGTGCCGTGGCGACACTGATCGGGGTGGGCTTCGCCCTGGCCGATCCGAAGATGTTGCTGGTCACCTCGGTCAACGTTGTCGCGGTCGCGCTCGCGACCGGGCTGGCGGTGGCGGTGGCGGCTGTTCGGCAGCGACAGGCGGAGCAGATCGGCGAGCTGACCAAACTCGCCTCGGTGGCCCAGCAGGCGGTGCTGCGTCCGCTCGGCCCGCAGGTCGGCACGCTTTCGGTGGCCGGCCGCTACATCTCCTCCACCGCCACGGCCGAGATCGGTGGCGACCTGTACGAGGCGATCGACACGCCCTACGGCGTACGCATGATCATCGGCGACGTACGCGGCAAGGGTCTGGACGCGGTCCGGCTGGCAAGCATCGTCCTCGGCTCCTACCGGCACGTGGCCTACGAGCGGGCCGACCTGCGTGCCGTCGTCGCCGACCTGGACCGCGCGGTGGCCCGCAACGTCGGCGACGAGGACTTCGTGACCGCGGCTCTGGTGGAGGAGCGGGGTGGCACGCTCACGATCGTCAACTGCGGACACCCGCCGCCGCTGCTACTGCGCAGGGGTGCGGTGATCCCGCTGGAGCCGCCGGCGCCGGCGCCCCCGCTCGGGTTCATGCCTGTGGTCCGTCCTCGTGTGGAGCGCTTGGAGCCCGGTGACCGGTTGCTGCTGTTCACCGACGGTCTCGGCGAGGCCCGGAGGGACGGCGAGTTCTTCCCCACCGCCGACCGGGCGTGGCGGCTGCTCGGTCACGGCACTGTCGCCGACGGGCTCGCCTCGCTGGAGACGGCCCTCGTCGAGTGGGTGCACGGCCGGCTCGACGACGACATCGCCCTGGTGCTCATGGAGTACGCCGGAACCCGGTCGGGCGTGACGTCGGCCGTGCCGAGCTGGGAAGTCGACGCGGCTGAGAGTTGAGCCCTGCGGTCGCCGCCGGAAGTGTGTAATGGCCGTCACTTCGGAGATCCGCTTGTCGCTGTCTACCCGTGAGTAATACAGTGTGGGTTACTGATCGGTAACACCTGTCCGGAAGCGGGGCCAGCGAGCATGACCCACTACAAGAGCAACCTGCGGGACCTTGAGTTCAACCTCTTCGAGGTCTTCGGGGCGGACCAGGCGTTCGGCCAGGCGCCGTACTCGGAACTCGACGCCGACACCGCCCGCACCTTCCTCGCGGAGCTCGACCGGCTCGCCCGCGAGGATCTGGCCGCCAGCTACACGGACAGCGACCGCAACCCGCCGGTGTTCGACCCGGCCACGCACACCGCGCCGCTGCCGGCGTCGTTCAAGAAGTCCTACCAGGCATTCATGGACTCCGAGTTCTGGCGCCTGGACCTGCCGCCGCACCTGGGCGGCACCACCGCGCCGCGTGCCCTCTGGTGGGCCCTCGCCGAACTGGTGCTCGGCTCCAACGCCCCCATCTGGATGTACGCCTCCGGGCCGTCCTTCGCGCACGTGCTGGAGGTCGAGGGCACCGAGCGGCAGAAGCAGTGGGCCAAGCTCTTCATCGACAAGCAGTGGGGCTCCACGATGGTGCTCACCGAGCCGGACGCCGGCTCGGACGTCGGCGCCGGTCGCGCCCGCGCCATCCAGCAGCCCGACGGCTCGTGGCACATCGAGGGCGTCAAGCGCTTCATCACCTCGGGTGAGCACGACCTCAGCGACAACATCGTGCACTACGTGCTCGCCCGCCCGGTGGGCGTGGAGGGCCACGGCGGCCCCGGCACCAAGGGCCTGTCGCTCTTCGTGGTGCCGAAGTTCCACTTTGACGAGACCACCGGCGAGTTGGGCGAGCGCAACGGCGTCTACGCCACGAACGTCGAGCACAAGATGGGTCTGAAGGTCTCCAACACCTGCGAGCTGACCTTCGGCGAGCACGGCGTACCCGCCAAGGGTTGGCTGCTGGGCGACAAGCACGACGGCATCCGGCAGATGTTCATGATCATCGAGTACGCCCGGATGCTCGTCGGCACCAAGGCCATCGCCACCCTCTCCACCGGCTACCTCAACGCCCTGGAGTACGCGAAGAACCGGGTGCAGGGCGCCGACCTGGTCCAGCAGGCGGACAAGACCGCGCCCCGGGTCACCATCACCCACCACCCGGACGTACGCCGCTCGCTGCTGCTGCAGAAGTCGTACGCCGAGGGTCTGCGTGCTCTTGTTCTCTACACCGCCACCTGGCAGGACAAGGTCGCCATCGCCGAGGCGGCCGGCGACGAGAAGGCCACCAAGCTTGCCAAGCGGGTCAACGACCTGCTGCTGCCGCTGGTCAAGGGCGTCGGTTCGGAGCGGGCGTACGAGATGCTCGGGCACGAGGCCCTGCAGACCTTCGGCGGCTCCGGCTTCCTCCAGGACTACCCCCTGGAGCAGTACGTCCGGGACGCCAAGATCGACACCCTGTACGAGGGCACCACAGCCATCCAGAGCCTGGACCTGATCTTCCGCAAGATCGTTCGGGACAACGGCAAGGCTCTGATGGCCGTCGCCGCCGAGATCCAGGAGTTCATCTCCACCGAGGCGGGCAACGGCCAGCTCAAGGAGGAGCGGCAGGCGCTCGGCAAGGCGCTCGGCGAGGTCCAGAACATCCTCGGCGTGATGACCGGCTGGCTGGGCGAGGCGCAGGGCGGCGACACCCGCGCCCTCTACAAGGTCGGCCTCGCCAGCAGGCGGTTCCTGCTGGCGATCGGCGACCTGGTGGTCGGGTGGCTGCTCCAGAAGCAGGCCGACGTTGCGCTCAAGGCGCTGGCCGGCGAGGTTTCCGCAAGCGACAAGGCGTTCTACACCGGCAAGGTCGCCGCGGCCCGGTTCTTCGCCCGCGAGGTGCTGCCGCGCATCGGCGCCGACCGTCGGATCATCGAGGGCACCGACCTCGACATCATGGACCTCCCGGAGGAGGCCTTCTGACCGTGCCACGGCACGCCTGACGGTTTCGGGCCGCACCACCCGGAACCGACGTAACGGCCGGCGGGGCAACTGCCCCGCCGGTCGTTGTCGTACCCGGAGGCCCGAGCGCGACGAATGTCGGACCCGGTCGGTGCCGGGCCGCCGGGGTACGTCGATTCGTCGAGCCGGGCCGGGTATGCCGGCCCTCTGGCGGGTAACCGGCGCGTGACCACGAAAGGGAACGCCCAGAGCCACCGCACGGGGGAGTGCAGCGCACATGGGTGTAGGTAGCGGCATCTTTCTCATCGCGCTCGGCGCGATCATGACCTTCGCGATCAGAGCCAACGTCTGGTGGATCGACCTACGCGCGGTCGGCTGGGTGTTCATCCTGGCTGGGCTGGCCGTGCTGCTGACCACGCTCTGGTTCTGGCAGGACCGGCGCAAGCGGGCACGGACCCTCATCGTCGAGGAGAACCGGCTGTCTCATCCGACGGCGATGATGCCGCCGCCGCCCGACCCGCCGCCGCCGACCGCGCCACCCTCCTGACCCGGCGTACGCCCTGAACCACCTGTCGAGGATCGACGGGTGGTTCAGTCGCGTGCGGTGTGCCGCTCGGCGATCGGCGCCCCGGCGCGACCCAGCTCCGGCCAGGCGAACGTGCCGCGGTGCACCACCAGTTCGGCCGTCCGTAGGCCCTCGTCGGCCGCCCCGTCCGGGTCGAGGAACGCCGACAACAACGAGACGCCAGGGTTGTGGGCGATCAGCAGCACCGTCCGCGCCGCCGGGTCGGCGGTGCGGACAAGCGCCAACAGTTCCTCAGGATGGGCGTCGTACGCGCCGGGCTCGTAGCGGACGCTCGGGCGGGGACCGGTCGGCCCGCCCTCCGGCGGCGATCCGGTCATCCCCATCGCCACCCCGTGCCAGGTCTGCCGGGTACGCCGGGCCGTCGAGCAGATCACCACGTCGGGCAGCAGATCGTGCTGGGCCAGCCACGCGCCGGCCGCCGCCGCGTCGGCCTCGCCACGCGCGCTCAGTGGACGGTCGGCGTCGTCCGACCCCTCGCCGCCCTGCTCGGCTTTCGCGTGCCGGAGCAGCACGAGTGTCCGTGTCCCGGCTCGGGTGTCCGTCATGTCCTCAGCTTGCCCGATTGGCGATCTTCGCGCCGGGGTAAGTCGAGGGATGCCGCGACCTCTACCGATGGCCGCGACGGGCCGTACGCCAGGTTAGAGCCGAGGAGCGAGACATGGGCATTGGTGGCAGCATCTTTCTGATCGCGTTGGGCGCGATCTTCGCATTCGCCGTGGAGGCCGACCTGGGCTGGCTGGACCTGGCGGTGGTCGGCTGGGTGCTCATGCTGGCCGGTGTCGCCGGCCTGCTCGCCACCCTCTACTTCTGGAACAGCCGCCGCCGCACTGTGGTCGCCGCGCCAGTCCGCGAGGACCGCGTGGTGGCCGATCGTGTCGTGCCGGTGCAGGACGACCGGGTCGTCCAGGAATACCGCGAGGTGCGCCGGCCGGGCCGGCAGGTCTGATCCTCGTCCGTGTACTCCGGGGTCCCGCAGCGTCGCGGGGCCCCGGCTCGCGTGTGCGGGGTCCGGCTGGTCCGGCTTGGCCGTGCTTCGGCTCAGGCGAACAGCGCGAAGTAGATCGCGATGTGGTGGCACAGCGCGGCCAGCAGCGTGCAGGCGTGGAAGAACTCGTGGTGGCCGAAGACGTTGGGCCACGGGTTGGGGCGACGCAGTGCGTAGAAGACCGCACCGACGCTGTACATGACGCCGCCGATGATCAGCAGCACCAGGGCCGTGACGCCGCCGCCGCGCAGGATCTCGGGCAGCATGGCCACCGCCACCCAGCCGAGCGCCAGGTAGAGCGGCGCGGAGACCCAGCGCGGTGCGTGCGGCCAGGCCATCTTGACCGCCACGCCGGCCAGTGCGCCACCCCAGACCAGGGCCAGCATCACGGTGGCCTGTCGCGGTGCGAGCAGCATGACGCAGAGCGGTGTGTACGTGCCGGCGATGAACACGAAGATCATCGAGTGGTCCATCCGGCGCATCAACTGGTAGCCACGCTCTGACCACACGCGACGGTGGTACAACGCGCTGGTGCCGAAGAGGCCGCAGACCGTCAGGCTGTAGATGACGCAGCTCACCAGGGGTGCCCACCCGGGGCGGGTGGCGGCGATCGAGCAGAGCACGATGCCGCTGGCGACAGCGACGAAGAAGGCGTACGTGTGCAGCCAGCCGCGCATCCGGGGTTTGCCGATGTCGACCGGCTTCAGGCGAAGCGGGGCGGAGGTGGTCACCCCATCAGGTTACGCTACCGTAGGTTACCTGCAAGTAGGCACGCTGCGTGACACCCGGCACCGTCCCGGTGAATTCCTCGCCGGCACGGCATCGGCGAAGATGAGCCGATGCGGATCCGATCCGTCGGGGCGCACGCGCTGCTCCTCGACTGCACCGCCCCCGCCGGCGTCCCCGCGGCCGTTCTCGTGGAGGCGTGGCGGGCCGAGCTGTGGCATCGCCGCGAGCGGGGCGACCTCAGCGCCGTCGAGATCGTGCCGGCGGCCAGCACCGTCCTGATCGACGGCGTGCCCGACCCGGCAGCCACGGCCGACCTGCTGACCAGTTGGGCACCGACTGTCACCGCCGCAGCCACGGCCAGCACCGACGGCGACCTGCCCTCCGACGACAGGTCCGGCGGGGCGGTGGTTGTCGTACCTGTCGAGTTCGACGGGCCGGACCTGCCCGCCGTCGCCGAACACTGGGCGGTCGACGTGCCAACCGTGCTGCGCCGCCTGACCCGCACCCCGTTCCGGGTCGCCTTCTGCGGCTTCGCCCCCGGGTTCCCCTACCTGACCGGGCTCCCCGCCGAACTGGCGCTGCCCCGGCTGCCCAGCCCCCGTCCCCGCGTTCCGGCCGGCTCCGTGGCTCTCGCAGGCCCGTACGCCGGCATCTACCCGAGCGCGTCCCCCGGCGGCTGGCTGCTCGTCGGCCGGACCGACCTGACCCTCTTCGACGTGGACTACGACCCACCGGCCCTGCTCGACCCCGGCACCCCGGTGCGGCTGGCGACGGCATGACCCTCCCCACCGAGATCGAGGTGCTCCGGGCCGGCGCCCTCACCACCGTGCAGGACCTCGGCCGGCCGGGCTGGGCGCACCTCGGCGTCCCCCGCTCCGGCGCGCTCGACCCGAGCGCCCTGCGGCTCGCCAACCGGCTGGTCGGCAACCCCGAGGACGCCGCCGGGCTGGAGATCACCCTGACCGGCTGCACGGTGCGGCTGACCAGGGCCACCACCGTCGCGATCACCGGCGCCGACGTCACCGTCCGCGCCGGAGAGCGACCCGGCGACACCGGACGCCCCCTCACCGTGCCGGCGGGGTCGGTGCTGACGATCGGTCCGGCCCGTCGGGGCGTACGCAGCTGGCTCGCCGTGGCGGGCGGGATCGACGTGCCAGCGGTGCTCGGCAGCCGGGCCACCGACACCCTCTCCGGGCTCGGCCCGCCCCCGCTGCGCGACGGCGACCGACTGCCCGTCGGTGTGCCGCTCGGGGAACCCGCGCCGGTGGACCTGACAGTCGGCCCGACACCCGCACCGGACCTGACCCTTACCGTGCGCCTCGGCCCACGCGACGACTGGTTCACCCCCGCCGCGCTCGACCGGCTGCTCGGCACCGCGTACACCGTGAGCCCGGTCAGCAACCGGGTCGGCGCGCGACTCGCCGGCGCGCCGCTGCCCCGCGCGGTCACCGGCGAGTTGCCAAGCGAGGGCGTCGTGCTCGGCGCGGTGCAGGTGCCGGCCGACGGGCAACCCCTGATCTTCCTCGCCGACCATCCGACGACGGGCGGATACCCGGTCATCGGGGTGGTCACCGACGTGACCCCGCTCGCGCAGGCCCGGCCAGGCACTACCGTCAGATTCCATGGACCTCAACGCTGACCTGGGCGAGGGCTTCGGCATCTGGCGGCTCGGTGACGACGACGCCCTCCTGGCCCTGGTGACCTCCGCGAACGTCGCCTGCGGCTTCCACGGCGGTGACCCGTCCACGATGCGGAAGGTCTGCGAGGGCGCGGCGCGACAGGGCGTCGCGGTGGGCGCGCAGGTCGGCTACCGCGACCTGGCCGGCTTCGGCCGGCGGCGCATCGCGTACGACTTCGCCGAGCTACGCGACGAGGTGACCTACCAGTTGGGGGCGCTCGACGCGTTCTGCCGGATCTTCCGCACCCGGGTCCGCTACCTCAAGCCACACGGCGCGCTCTACCACGCGGCGGCCACCGACGAGTCCCAGGCGGCAGCAGTGGTCGCCGCGATCTGCGAGTACGACCCCGAACTGCCCGTGCTCTGCCTGTCCGGCTCGGTGCTCGCCCAACTCGCCGTCGGCGCGGGCCTGCCGGTGGTCGCCGAGGCGTTCGCCGACCGCGGCTACCTGCCCAACGGGTCGCTGGTGCCGCGCGGAACACCCGGCGCGCTGATCACCGACCCGGAGGAGGTGGCGACCCGGGCGGTACGGATGGCCACCGAACGGACAGTGGTGGCGGTGGACGGCACAGTCATCCCCTGCGCGGTGGAGTCGATCTGCGTACACGGGGACACCCCGGGCGCGGTCTCCGCCACCGAACTGGTCCGCGCCTCCCTGATCGACGCCGGAGTCCAGATCACTCCGTTCGCGTGAAAGGAGGGGCCCCTTGTTATCGGATGTCGTATAACAAGGGGCCCCTCCTAACACGGTTAGGCGTCGAGGCCGCGCAGCACCAGGGGGAGTCGGGACGCGGCACCGTCGACCACCCGGACCGGGACACCCCAGTCCTGCCGAGTCAGGTGGCAGGCCGCGTGCTCGACGTCCTTGTCGCAGGTCGCCGCCTGGGCCGTCACCTGGAGGACCCCGCCGGTGACCTCGCCGTTGAGCACCAGCCGGCGGGACAACTCGGTGCCCGTGCCGCCACCGTCCAGCAACAGCTCCGGCGGGGACGCGGAGACCACCAGCCGGGTCGACGGCCCGTACGTCTCGTCGAGCTTCTGCCCCGGCGCGGGAGTGAAGACGATGTCGAGGGTGACAGCTCCTGCCGCGACATCGGTCGGCTTGCGTTCGGTGCGGTGCCGGGGCCCGTCGACGGTGCTCGCGCCGGCCGCCGACAGGGCACCCGGGGCGAGCCGGGTCAACCGGTGCGCGGCGGACTCCACCACAAGCACCTCACCGGCCGGGGTGAGCACCAGGTCGCTCGGCTCGGCCAGCCCGTCGGCGACTGTGGACACCTGGGAGGTGGCCGGATCGAACCGGCGTACCGCGCCGTTGTACGTGTCCGCGATCAACACCGAGCCGTCCGGCAGCGCGCACACCCCGAGCGGGTGCTGGAGCAGCGCCGACTCCGCCGGCCCGTCCACGTGACCGAAGTCGAACAGGCCCTGCCCGACGGCGGTGCCGAGCACTCCATTCTCGACGTACCGAACGGCGCTGGTCTCGCTGTCGGCGACCCAGAGCCGGGTGCCGTCGGCCGAGACGGAGAGCCCGGACGGCTGCGCCATCCACGCCTCGGCCAGCGGACCGTCGCGCAGCGCCTCGACTGTCGTGCCCGCGTACATGCCGGCGGTCCGCTTGATCGGGTCGAACCACCAGAGCTGGTGGATGCCGGCCATCGCGATGATCAGCTTGTCGTCGTACCAGGCCAGATCCCACGGGGACGACAGGTCCACGGCCAGCGCGTCGTGCGCGTGGTCGTCGACCGAGGCACGCCACTGCCGGCCGCTGCCAGCCACGGTGACCACCTCACCGGACCCCAGCCGTACGCCCCGCAGCAGGTGATTGACCGTGTCGGCGACCACCAGGTCGTAACCGGCCACCTCGGCGACCTGCTTGGGCAGCAGGCAGAGCCCCTGCGGCTCGGAGAAGGTCGCCGCGCCCGCCGGCCCGTCGGCCCGACCCCGATCGCCCGAGCCGATCCGGCGCACCGGCGTCTCGCCGTCCGGGGCCACCTCGACCAGGGAGTGCCGCGCCGAGTCGGAGACCAGCAGGTTGCCGCCGTCCAGGAGCACCGCCTTGCCCGGGAAGCGCAGCGTCGTCTCCGGTGCCGGCGGCGGCACGTACGGGCCGTCACCCCGGTGCAGGGTGCCCTTTGCCTCGTGGGTGGCGATCAACTCGTCGATCAACCGGGCCAGCCCTTCGGCGTGCCCCTCACCCGCCATTGTCGCCACCACGTAACCCTCGGGGTCGATCACCGACAGGGTCGGCCAGGCCCGGGCCGCGTATTGCTGCCACATGTCCAGCTCAGGGTCGTCGAGCACGGGGTGGTGCACCCCGTACCGCTCCACGGCGGCGGCCAGCGCGTCGGCGTCCTTCTCGTGCTCGAACTTCGGCGAGTGCACACCGATCACCACGAGTACGTCGCCGTACTTCTCCTCCAGCGGCCGCAGCTCATCGAGCACGTGCAGGCAGTTGATGCAGCAGAAGGTCCAAAAATCTAAGATGACGCAACGACCTCGAAGGTCCTGCAATGTCAGGTTTTGTCCACCCGTATTAAGCCACTGACGGCCCCGTAGTTCCGGCGCACGTACACGCGCTGTCGTTGCCATGCCTGTCAGCCTGCCACGGCGAGGCTTTCCGTATCGGTCGTCGTGACCCGGACGACAGAAAGCGTCGAGGCGCCTTCCCCCCCCCCAACTGCGTGGGTCGCGTTCGTCGGCCAGGTCGCCGCGCGGTCGTAACCAACGACAGAGGCACGGAAGCGCCCGCCCCGAATTTCGGGGCGGGCGCTTTATGTTGTGCGGAACGACGCGCCGGGCACAGCGTTAGACGTGCCCGAATCTGCACAATCTGTTTGGCGTTCGGGTGAGTGGGGCCATCCGCCGAACGGATAGATCAACTGCACTGACTGGAATAGGCATGCACAGTCGATCAGTGACGGCTACAGATAGCAATCATTTCTAGACGCAGCGTGAATTGCAGCGCTACGGGGCTTGCGCCACAACCGCCCACGTCCCCGTAGCGTAACTAGTACGTGACAACCCGCGAGCTGACAGGCGACGCTGCGACTCCCTGGCAGAGCCTGCTTGTCGATGCTGAATCCTGCTGCTGTTGCTCCGCATCCGAGAGGAAGTCCAGATGGTCCGTGACGCGCCGGACACGCCGGTCAACTTGACCCGACTCGCCGTAGGCCCGACCGTATATCTAGTAGTTGCATTGCTGTAAGTCGCCTACAGGTTGGGTCCGGCTACCGGCCCGGCGGCTGTAGCGTCTCCATTAAGGATGATGGAGGTACATCGAGGCGACACAAGGGCTTTGGCGGGCACTGCTCACCAACCCGAGATGCGATCTCAGTACGTCCCCAGCGGCCGCGGGGACGACGAAGAGGTCCGTGGTCCCCCTTACCTGAAGGGGTGGTAGGTGGGAAAACACTCGGCCCGTCCATCGGGCCACGGTCTGCGATTCAACACCGACTGGTGTCGGAGAGCGGGCGAAGTAGCAGCAACCGCACTGAAGATCGTCTACTACGTGGTGATGTTGGTCGTCATCCTGACCGACTCATCCGGGGGCGGGCCCACCTAAACCCAGAGGTCAGACAGGCCCGCTCCAACAGGATCAAGCCGCCGCCCGCAGCCTGGAAACTCGGCGTCGGCCTTCGTATCGCGCCGCCTTGTCGCAACGAGTTGTAACGAGTTGTAACGAGGCGGACGATACAACGAGTGTAGGTCTAGACCTACACCGAGCGCGAGATATGACAGTCGGCGTGACGGAGATTTCTTGTTCGACGACTGGCGGGAGCCGGGGGCGGCAGCTTCGCCGCCCCCGGTTGCGCTGGGGCTGAAGCGGGCCAGAAGTCGGCCAATCGGCCCCACGAGCAATCAGACCGACGCAAGGGCGGGGCCGCTTTGGCGGTCGTCGACGCCGTGTCGGCACCTTGTCGGCAGGCAGGTACCGACGGACGGTCCGCTCACTCACACCCAGGCGTGCGGCGATCTGCGCAGGCGTCGCCTCCGGTGTCTCGGCGAGCACTGCCGACACTCTGGCGGCGGTCGTGGGCGGTGCCGCCATCGGGCCGGGCGTCGTCGGCGTCGTGCCGACACGGGAAGCGACCGGCAGCGTCCGGACACCGGGCGGGATGACGGGCGGGCGCGGGCGAGGCCGGGGCGTCGGCGGGCGGACGCCGGGACGGTGACCAGCACCGGGGCGGGTGCCGGTACTGGCACCGAGGTGAGCGGCTGGGCGGGTGCCGCTGGCGTCCGGGCGAAGACAAGCTTCACAAGGGCCATGAAGGCGAGGGCAGGCACGGCCGGGGCCTGTCTTATGCGGTTGTGGGTGTCTGTTATCAGGCGTCAACGGGCACAGGCTCGGGCTCGTCGGCCCAGGTGAAGCGCAGACGTGCGGCGGGGTCGAACCGGTAGCCCCGGCGACCCTCGGCGGGCGTGATCGTTACGGCGTTCAGGGCCAGGCCGAGAAGGTCGCGCCGGCCGGGCACACTGGCGGCGTCCCAAGCTTCGCGAGCTAGAACCGGATCAAGTAGCGGGCTGATGTCGGCCTCGGGCAACGGGAACTCGGCGAGGTTGCGACGCAGCCCGGCGACGCGGGCGGTCAGCCGTTCGTGCAAACGGGTCCACCGCTGGACCGCCTCGGGGCCGACGAACTCGCCGCGCAGGTATCGGGCGTCTTCGAGGTCGACCAGGGCGGCGTTAGCGTCGTCCAGGGCGGCTGTGATGGTTGCGCGCTCGCGGATGACGGCGGGGTCGTGGCGGGCGACCCATCGTTCGGCGACGGCGTCAAGCAGTGGGTCGCCGGGCTCGGTCGCGGCGAGGCGGTTGACGAACGAATCGACCACGGCGCGGTCTACGGCGGCGACAAAGGCCGTGGTGTGCGCCGGGCAGGGACGGCCGAGACGGCGAGCCTGACAGACGTACGACTTGCCGGCGGCGGACATGCGCCCGCCGCAGCCCCCGCACCGCAGATAGCCGGTCAACAGGTGCGATACCTCAGCGCGGACCCCGCGATTGCGTCCCGTCCGATCGGCGGCGGCGCGGCCTTCGAGGAGGCGAACGGCTTGTAGTTGCTCGGCCGGCGTGACGATCCCTCGGCCGACCTCGACGGCCTCGCCGGTCTCCGGGTCGCGCCACGGAACGACTTTCGCCGTGTACTTCCCGTCGCGCTTGATGGTCTCAGGCAGTAGCCCGGCGAACGCGGGGGACTTGAGCAGAGTCGACAGCGTCCCGACGGCCCAGCTACCGCCCCGCGGCGCGGGGATCTCCCGGGCGTTGAGGTCGCGCGCGATCCTCACCAGCGGCTCGCCGGACAGGGCCCGGTCGGCGATCTCGCGGGCGGTCGGCGCGGTGCGCGGGTCGTGGTCTAGCCGGCCGTCCTCGCCGACGGCCAGGCCGTACGGCGGCTGTCCCCCGATCCATCGGCCGAGACCGCGAAGGTGGGCCTTCGCACTGGCGACGCGAAGTCCGATGTTCGCGGATTCGCTGCGGGCGACCTCGGACAGGAGGGCCAGCACGAGCCGGGCCTGAGAGTGCGACGTGTCGAGGCCGTCCTGTACGAAGACGATCCTCCCGCCGACCTTCTCGACATCGTCGAGGACCTGACCGACCTGGCCCATGCCACGCCGGGACAGGCGGTCAACCTTCCACACGACCAGCGTCCCGACGGTGCCGGTCGTGAGGGCAGACACGGCGGCGTCGAACCCGGCGCGGTCGACGGCCTTATAGCCGGACCGGCCCCGGTCGATGTGGACGGTACGGACCTCCAACCCGGCGCGTGTGGCCCAGGCCCGGCAGTCGGCCTCTTGGCGCTCGATTGCGGTCTTTCCCTCACGGTCGAGGGACAGGCGTAGGTATAGATCGGCGAGGTGTTCATGGTGGGACATGGCGAGGACGCTAGGCCCTCGGCGGTTGAGTTACAAGCTTCTTCTAGGACTTCCAAAAATCAGCCAGGACGATCTTGCCGCGCAGGTCGGCGAGCTTCAGATCGCGTCCACCGGTGTTCAGCCAGCCCCGACCGCGCAGTTCGGGGGCCCGTACTCGTGCGCTCATGTCCCCATCGTGCCTGACCACCGACGCCCGGCAGACCAGCGGGGGCGATCCGGGACGGCCATCGGGATGGGTGAACGGCGGCGGCGGGGCCACGGTTGCCCGTGACCCCGCCGCCGGTCGGTCTACTTCGCGACCGGCTTGAGGCAGAGCACCCGGTTGGCGCCGTCACCGGGCAGCACCACGTGGGGCTGGGCCGGGTCCGCGCACTTGTCCTTCGCGTCCACCTTGGAAACGATCGTGAAGGCCCCCTCCTCGCCGCAGTCCACCGCCGAGGCGGCCTGACCGGCCTGCTTCACGCACGTGCCGACCGCCGGGTCGAAGCTCGGCGCGCCGTCGTCGCCGCCGAACTTGCCGAGCAGCATCAGCAGGCCGAGGGGCACCGCGAGGATGAGCACCGCCGCGACCAGCACCGCCGCGAGCACGCGCCCGTTGCGCACCTTCGGCGCCGGCGGCTCAGCCTTGGGCTCGTCGGCCTCCGGCTTGAACGCGTCGAACCGGCCCTGATCCGATCCGCCGGGCTCCTGGCCCCATGACGGCGTGGGCTGTTGCGGCGGTGGGAAGGCCGGGAACTGACCACCCGGCGCCTGCTCGGTGGCCGGCCCGCCGCCGAACCCCGACCCGCCGAACCCCGATCCGCCGAAGCCCGGCGTGCCGTTCACCGCGGCGGAGCCGCCGCCGACCGGAGCCGCCGGACCGCCGAAGCGGTCGTCCGGGCGCTCGGCGCCGGACTGCGGCCTGACGCCGTTCACCGGCCGGTTGTTACCCGGCGCGTCGAGGAAGGACGGCACCCCAGGCGGGAACGCGGGTGGCACGGCGGACGAGGCGGGCTCGCCGAACCCGTCGGGCGCCGACGACCGGTCCCGGCCGTCGAAGCGCGGCTCGGGCGACGACTCGCCATCCCAGCCGGGGAAGCCGGGACGCTCCGGACCGTTCTGCCAGTCCGGTGTGCCCGGCTGGGCGGAGTCGCTCCGCCAGTCGGGCGTGCCCGGGCGCTCGGAGCCCGGGTCGGCCTGGAACGCCTCCGCCGCCGGCTGCTCCGGCTCGTTCTCCGGCTGGGCGGGCCGGCCGTACACCCGGGGCTGTGGCGTGGCCGCGCTTGCCGGCCGCATCGCCTGGTCGGCCGGGGGCATCACCCGGCTGGCCAGCGGCACCGAGGCGCTCGCCGAGGCGCGGCCCGCCGCGCCGGCCGGCGACCCGGGGTCCCCCACCGGTACGACCGCACGGCCCGCCCCCGACTCCGGCGAGGTACGCGGAGCGGGAACCACGGCACCACTGGCCGAAGCCTCGTCGGCGCGACCCCAACCGGCCGGCTCCGCCTCGTACTGCGCGGCGGCGTCCGGCGTGTCCCGCTCGGCGTACGCCGGCTGCTCGGGGATCGGTGAGTACTGGGCCGGCGGCGCGTAGTCGACAGGCGGGGCGGCGGCCAGGCTCGCGCCGGGCACACGCTGCTCCTGTGGCGGCAGAGGGACCGCGTTGGCCGGCGAGATGCCCGGCGCGGGACCGGGCTGGTAGACCGGTGACTCGTCGCCCCGGTCAGCGTCCCAGCCACCGCGGGACTGTGCGGAGGCCTCCGCCTCGGCGCGCCCCCACACCTCGCCCGGTGCCCACGGCTGGGCCTGTGGCACACCGGCACTTGCCTGCGCGGCGTTGCCGGGGTCAGCGGCGGCCCAACCGGGCGTCGCGTCGCTGCCGGGGACGCTGGCGCTGGCTCGGGCGGCCGGAGGGCCGGCCTGCTCCGCCTGGGGCCATCCCGCAGGCTCCGCCCGCTCGGCGGGCTGGTCCTGGGTCGAGAGCACCCAGTCCGGCTGTTGTGGACGGCTCTCGGCGCCACCCCAGGCGGCGGGCTGCGCGGGCTCGCCCTGCTTCACGTCGGCGCCGTCGCCCCAACCACCCGGCTGCGCCTGCTGTTGCTGCTGCTGTGCGGCCCACCCGCCGGAGCGGGCCGGGTCGTCCTGGCCGGGCCAGTTCGACGCCGGCACCTGGGCCGCACCACGGGCGCCTGCCGACTCGGCCTGCCCCCAGGTGGGTGCCGGCTGCTCGGCCTGGTCGGTGGGCTGGCCCCAGGTCTGGGATGACTGCTCGGCCGGCGTCCACACCGGCTGGTCGTCCCGGGCGGCGGCACCCACTGCCCAGCCACCGGAGCCGGACTGGTCGTCCTGCTGCGCGGGGCCGCCGGACCAGCCGGAGGGCTGCGCCGGCTCGGCACCACGCCACTCGGCGGCGGGCGGGTTGGCCTGCGCCGCGCCACCCCAGCCGGCGGACCCGGAAGCCTCGTCCGGCGAGGTGTCGGTGTTCCAGCCACCGGAGCGGGCCGGGTCTTCCTGTGCGGGCCACGCGGCGGTCGCTGGGGGCACCTGCGCGGCTCCCCGCGCGGACGGCTGGGCCTGCGCCCAGTCCGGCTGCCCGGGGGCGCTGGCGGGCCATGCGGGTGCGGCCTGGTCGGGCGGCGTCCAGCCCTGCTGCGGAGCCGTCCACTGCGCGGGCTGCCCCTGCTCGGGGGCGCCACCACCGGTGGCCCAGGCGGGCTGTGCGGGGTCGCTGGGTTGTGCGGCACCCCAGGCGGGGTTCGACTGCTGCTCGGACTGGGTGGCCCAGGCCGGAACCGGCGGGTTCGGCCGCGCGGGCGGCGGCGGCGCCCAGCCCAGGTCGGGGCCTGCGGCAGTGTAGCCATTCTCCGGCTGCGCCGGGCGGTCGCCGTACGGCGCCGGTCCGGCGCCCGGTGACACCTCGTCCGGCTCCTGGCCGGGGCGGTGCGGGCCCTCGGACGTCATGGGTGCGCCTCCTCCATCACATGTCGGCCGCCGGTGCCGATCGGTCTCCCCGGCATGGCTGCCGGCGTACCGCCGTGCGGGCTCCCCGCACCGTATCCGGTGGCCGCACGAGGTGTCCAAGGAGCACCGGTCGTCACTCCGCGTTGCCGGCCGGTGTCGAGCAGCTTCTATCGGCTCGGCGTCGGCCGTGCCGGCGGGTGGCGACCGAAGCTCACCGTACCGGGCGTCGCGGCAGGGCGGAATCCCGGAGCCACGTGATGGAGAAACGCCGATGGCCCACCCGGAACCGGGTGGGCCATCGATCTGGAGGAGGGTGCGGAATGTCGTGGGGCGTCAGCGCATGTGACGCTGGGCGATGACGAGGAGTTCGTCACGGACCGCCGGCGAGCTGGCGGAGCGCAGCGCGTGCTCGATGGCACGGGCGCGGCGGGCAGCGTCGCGGTGGTTGCGGATTCGCTCGATCATGCTCATTGGTGGGTCCCCCTGGCTATTCGGTTGTCGGCCCCTGATGCGTCTATTCAACAGCAACGGCCGGCAAGATGCCATCGATTATTAGGTGAGCTGAGACACCTGCCTAACAATCGAAGGCCCCGAGGGTGCGTGACCAACTGTTCCGTCACCCAACGGACACGGCCGGTGTGCCGGGCGTTAACCCGTGACACACCGGCCGTGGCCTGGCGTTTCGGACCGTCAGGTCCAGGCGAGCAGCGCCGCCTCGGGGTCGGTGAGGAAGTCACCGATGTCGCGCAGGAACTTCGAGCCCAACTCACCGTCGATGATCCGGTGATCGAAGCTCAGCCCCAGCGTGGTGACCTGACGCGCCTTGACCTTGCCCTTGTGCACCCAGGGCATCTCCCGCACCGCGCCGAAGGCAAGGATCGCCGACTCGCCAGGCGGCAGGATCGGCGTGCCGGTGTCCACTCCGAACACCCCGACGTTGGTGATGGTCAGCGTGCCGCCGGACATGTCCGCAGGCGAGGTGCGACCGGACTTCGCCGTCTGCACCAACCCGTTCAGCGCGTCCGCCAACTCGCGGAGCGAGAGCCGGCCGGCGTCCTTCACGTTCGGCACGATCAGACCGCGCTCGGTGGCCGCCGCGATGCCGAGGTTGACGTACTCCTTGACCACGATCTCGTCGCCGGCCCAGGTCGAGTTGACCATCGGGTGCCGCTTGACCGCCAGGAGCACTGCCTTCGCGACCAGCAGCAACGGCGAGACCCGTACGTCGCGCCACTCCCGCCGACCCCGCAGCCGGTCCAGGGCCTTCATCGCCCGGGTCACGTCGACGGTCAGGAACTCCGTCACGTGCGGGGCGGTGAACGCCGAGCGGGACATGTTCTCGGCGGTGAGCTTGCGTACCCCCTTGACCGGAATGCGCTGCTCGCGGTCGGCGCCGAAGCTCGCGGCGCTCGTCGCCACCGACGCGGTCGCGACCGGCTCGGCGGTCGCGACGGCCCCGCTCGCCGCCCGCTGTACGTCCTCCCGGGTGATCGAGCCCAGTGGACCCGATCCGGTAAGCGCGCTCAGGTCGACGCCGAGGTCCTTGGCGAGCTTGCGCACCGGCGGCTTCGCCAGCACCAGCCCGCCCTGGCCCGCGCCGTCGCGTCGATCATGGCCTTGGGGTGCCGGGATCGCGGCCACGCCATGATCGACCGCCGCGGGGGCGGGGGCGGCACCCTTGCGGGGGCGGCGCTTCGCGGTTGTGGTGCGGGGGCCGTAGCCGACCAGGACCGCCGTGCGCCCGCCCGGGGCGGGGCCACCGATCAGGCCCGGCTCGACCATGCCCTCGGCCGGCGCGACCTCCACCGCCGCCAGCGAGGCAGCCGACGGGGTGGGCAGGTCACCGGTGGGCGTCGCGGTGGTCGACGGCACGTCAAGCGGGCCGGCGCCCGGGTCGGTGTCGATCGCGATGATCGGCGTGCCGACCTCGACAGTCGTGCCCTCCGCGTGGAAGATCGCCTGCACCTGCCCGGCCCACTTCGCCGGGATCTCCACAGCCGCCTTGGCCGTCTCGACCTCGACGATCGGCTGGTTCAGCTCGATGGTGTCGCCGACCTTTACCAGCCAGGCCAGGATTTCGCCCTCGGTCAACCCCTCGCCCAGGTCGGGCAGGTTGAACTCCTTGATCCGGGACATGGCGCTCACCAGCCGAACGTGCGGTCGACGGCGTCGAGCACCCGATCGAGGTCGGGCAGGAACTCCTCCTCCACCCGGGCGGCCGGGTAGGGGATGTCGAAGCCCGTCACCCGCAGCACCGGCGACTCCAGCGAATAGAAGCACTGCTCGGTGATCCGCGCGGCGAGCTCGGCACCGAGACCGATGTTGGACGGCGCCTCGTGCACCACCACCGCGCGGCCGGTGCGCTTCACCGACTCGTACGCGGCCGTCAGGTCCAGCGGGGACAGCGAGCGAAGGTCGATGACCTCCAGCTCCCGGCCGTCCTCGGCGGCCACGGTCGCCGCCTCCAGGCACGTCCGCACCATCGGCCCGTAGGCCAGCACCGTCACGTCCGTGCCGGGCCGCACCACGCGTGCCGAGTGCAGGGGGTACGCGTCGGACAGCGGCGCGTCCAGGTCGACCGGACCCTTCTCCCAGTAGCGCCGCTTGGGCTCCAGGAAGACGATCGGGTCATCCGAGGCGATGGCCTGCTGGATCATCACGTACGCGTCCTGCGGGTTGGAGCAGGTCACGACCTTCAGACCGGCGGTGTGCGCGAAGTACGCCTCCGGCGACTCGGAGTGGTGCTCGACCGCCCCGATGCCACCGCCGAACGGAATCCGGATCACCATGGGGATGCTGAGCTTGCCGCCCGAGCGGTAGTGCATCTTCGCCACCTGCGACACGATCTGGTCGTACGCGGGGTAGACGAAGCCGTCGAACTGGATCTCGCAGATCGGCCGGTAGCCACGGATGGCCAGGCCGACGGCGGTGCCGATGATGCCGGATTCGGCGAGCGGGGTGTCGATGACCCGCTGGTCGCCGAAGTCCTTCTGGAGCCCGTCGGTGATCCGGAATACGCCGCCGAGCTTGCCGACGTCCTCGCCCATGATGATGACCTTGGGGTCGGTCTCCAGGGCGCGGCGCAGGCCGGTGTTGAGGGCCTTGCCGAGGGTGAGCGTCTCCGTGGCCATCAGTGGGCGCTCCCCTCGAACGACTCCATGTAGCGGTTGAACGTCGCGCGCTGCTCGTCGAGCAGCGGAGAGCCGTGGGGGTAGACGTGGTCGAACATCGTCACCGGCTCCGGGTTGGGCATGTTGAGCACCCGCTCGCGCAGGTGCACCGACTCGCGCCGGGCCTGCTCGTCGACCTCGGCGAAGAAGGTCGCGTCGGCGATCTGCTGCTTCTCCAGGAAGGCCTTGACCCGGGTGATCGGGTCCTTGGCCTGCCACGACTCGACCTCGCTGGCGATCCGGTAGCGGGTCGGGTCGTCGGAGGTGGTGTGCGCGCCCATCCGGTAGGTGTACGCCTCGATCAGGCTCGGACCCTGCCCGTGCCGGGCGTTGTCAAGCGCCGTACGGGTCACCGCGTACGAGGCCAGCACGTCGTTGCCGTCCACCCGTACGCCGGGGAAACCGAAGCCGGCGGCCCGCTGGTAGAGCGGAACCCGGGTCTGGCGCTCCAGCGGCTCGGAGATCGCGTACTGGTTGTTCTGGCAGAAGAAGACGAGCGGCGCGTTGAAGACGCTGGCCCAGACGAACGCCTCGTTCACGTCGCCCTGACTGGTGGCACCGTCGCCGAAGTAGGCGATCGCGGCCTCGCCGTCGTCGGTGCCGATCTTGCCGTCCATGGTGATGCCCATGGCGTAGCCGGTGGCGTGCAGGGTCTGCGCACCGATGACGATGGTGTACATGTTGAACTTGAACTCGTTCGGGTCCCAGCCGCCCTGGTCGACACCGCGGAACAGGCCCAGCGGCATGATCGGGTCGATGCCCCGGCAGTAGAGGACGCCGTGCTCCCGATAGGTCGGGAAGGCCATGTCCTGCGATCGCAGCGCCCGCCCGGAGCCGACCTGGGCCGCCTCCTGGCCGAGCAGGCTGGCCCAGAGGCCCAGCTCGCCCTGGCGCTGGAGGGCGGTCGCCTCGGCGTCCAGCTTGCGGACCAGCACCAGATCGCGGTAGAGCCCGCGGTATTCCTCGTCGGTGAAGTCCACGCGGTACTCGGTGCCGTCCGGCCCGGTGGCGCTGTCGATGCGCTCACCGTCGGGGGTGAGCAGCTGCACCAGCTCCGGATTGCCGGCCGCGCCCTTCTTGGAGCGGGGTGCCGCCCGCCTGCTGCGGGTAGTGCCCCCGGGGTCGCCCTTTGCCATCGGTCTCTCCCTGTCGTGTCTGCAGCGGCACCGGGGGGTCACCCGGCCGCGCAACTCGTGCGCCTGCCCGGCTGCTGCCGGACCGGTCCTGGCGGCCGCGCCTAGCCCCGGTGGGGGTTGCCGCACGGCGTGAACCGGGTTCTGGCCGAACCCGGGTCGGGAGCCGGCGCCGGGCCGCGTCTGCCGCGAGGGTGCGCGGCGGTCACGGCTGCGTTGCCGTCGTGCTCCATATTCGCAGAGCAGGTGAGCGCGCCCACAGTACGCCCGCCTCGCATTCCGACCGGCTACGGTTTGCTGTCGTTTGTCGCCATCATGCCGTCCCGCGTCCACCGGGCGATCCGGCGATGATTCGTCACCGTTCGGACAGTGCCGCGTGTCGACACGCGGTGGGTACTAGCTGACGGACGGTAACTGCGCCAGGCTGATTCCCACGGGATCGCGTCGATCGGGTGGTTTGCCGGCTTCCAGCCGGGGACGCCCCTGCGCGTTCTCCGACAGCGACGACGACAAGGGGTGCGCGGTGGACGAGCCAGGTGACGGTCCCGGCACACCGGTGCTCGGTCGGCACCGGTCCGCCGGTGGGTACCGCCGGGTGGTCGGCGCACACCGTGCCCCCGGCATCGGCGGTCCCTCGCGGGGCTACCTGCTCACCGTCGCGCTGCTGGTCGGCACCGCGTCGATGCCCATCCTGGCGGCGATCAGCGCGGGCTCGGCCACCCAGGGCAGCACCGCCCTACCGGACAGCGGCACCCCGTTCATCCCCACGCCGTCAGTCGGGCCGGTGATAATCCCGATGCCCGTGACCAGCCAGCCGGCGCTTCCGCCGCCCGGCACACCCAGCGCCGGCCCGCCCGCGACCGCCGGCTGGCTGCCCGCCGCTCCCCGACGCCCTGCCGACGAATCGTGGTCCGGGCCGGCCGCCGACGATCGGTCGCCTCCCCGCCGGGCGGTGCCCGCGCCGCCGGTGCCGCGCGCCACCCGGAGCACCCCGCCGGCCGCGCCTCCGCCCAGCCCGTCGCCGGTGCCGTCGCCCACCGGCCCGCCGGACCCCGACCCCACCCCCACGCCGAGCCCGACGCCGACCGACCCGGTGACACCCACCGCGACCGACCCGGTGACACCCACCGCCGACCCAGTGACACCCACTGCCGTCCCGACGAGCACCTATACCGAGCCTGCCGGCACACCGGCGTGCACTCCCACTGCCGCGCCGGCCACCCGGACCGCCAGCCCCGCAGTGCCGGCTGCCTCTCCCGCGGCGCCGGCCACCCGGACCGCTGCTCCCAGGGTGCCGGCCACCCGGACCGCTCCTCCAGCAGCGCCGGCCACCCGGCTCAGCCGGACCGCGCCGCCGTCGCCGGCCGGTCCGCCGTCACAAGCGGTCAGTTCGCCGCTGCCCGGACCGCGGCATCCCGTGGTCGCGCCGACGGTACGGTGACGATCAGGCGCCACCGACCGGCGGCGACGGTCCACGGTAGGCGCGTACCGGAGGGGGTGGCGTGGGCGGCGGTGTGGAGCCCCGCCCGGTCGCCGTCCGGCCCGGCCCGGGGCTGCGGATCGCCCGGCTGGTCACCGAGCTGACCGCGCCGGCAGTGCTTGTGTCGCTGCTGATGATCGCGGTGAGCTGGCACAGCTCCCCGAGCAACGGTCGAGGCCTGGCATGGGGTCTGCTCGCGGCCCTCTTCGTCACAGGCATCCCGTTCGCCTACATCGTGGGCGGGGTGCGTCGTGGCCGGTTCACCGACCACCACATCGGCCGTCGGGAGCAGCGCCGGGTGCCGCTGCTTGTCGGCCTCGGCTCGGTCGCCGCGGGCCTCGCCCTGCTCACCGTGCTCGGCGCGCCCCGCCCGCTGCTGGCGCTGGCGGTGGCCGGGCTTGTCGGGCTGGTTGTCGCCGTGTCGGTGAGCCACTGGTGGAAGATGTCGATCCACTCGGCGGTGGCGGCCGGCACGCTCGTCATCCTGTCGATGACCTTCGGACCCGGGCTCCTCGTCGCCGCGCCGCTGCTGGCGGTAGTCGGCTGGTCACGGGTGCGACTGCGGGACCACACCGTGCCGCAGGTGCTGGCGGGCGGCGTGCTCGGCGCGCTGATCGCCGCGCTCGCCTTCGGCCTGCTGCGCTGAGCACAGCGCGCCGCGCCGCGCCGCGCCGCGCTGTGCCGGTCCGGGCCGCGCTCAGCGCAGCAGGCCGTCGCGTGGGTCGATGCCGCCGCGTGGGGCGGGCTTGGCGTCCGGGCCGGGCAGCACCAGGCGGCCCGGCCCGGATGCCGTCAGGCGCCGTCGTCGGCGAGGCGGTGCCGGTTCGCTTCGATCCAGGCGTCAAGCGCGGCCGGGTCGTCCGGGTCCACGCCGTCGGCCATCAGTTGGGCGACCGCCGCAGTGGCTGGGCTGCGCCGCTCGCCTGTCGAGTAGAGCCGGGCGAACTCCGGCACCATCTCCTCGATCGCCTCGTCGGTGCGCGTCGCGGCGGCCTCGGGCAGCCCGCGCTGGCGGGACGCGTACCGGGCCCAGGCGCGCAGCACCCGGGGCAGCATGGCCGCGTCGTCCATGTCCAGCACGGCGCGACGGTGCACCCAGTCGAGCAGGAAGAGCCCGGACACCGCCGGGCTCCACCGCATCGGGTCGGCGTCCGGGAAGGTCGCCGAGTGGTCCAGCAGGAGGCTCAGGCAGAAGTGCAGTGAGGCGAGCTCCGGGCCGTCGACGGTGTCGAGACCGAACCGGGCGGCCTCCGGCGCGGCCAGGAAGCGCCGGACCAGGTCGGTGCGCTCGGCTGCGGACAGCGGCTCGACCTCCGCCGGGCCGGTCGGGGCGGCGGCCGTGGGCAGCACGGCCAGTCGGGCGCCGACCAGCGCGCGGTCGGTGGCGAGTGAGCCCTCGCCGGGCAGTTCGCTCAGGTCGTCGGTGACCGAGAGGTGGCGGGCCACCTCCCCCCGCAGGCGGGACGGGTCCTCGGTGCGGAACCAGGTCAGCTCGTCGTCGGCGCACATCTGCCGAACCTGGTCCAGGATCCGTTCCGCCGGCCCGCCGACGAAGACGTCCTTGGTGACCCCGATGTTGTGGTCCACGAGGGCCACAAGAGCGTGCTCCGGGCCGCCGGCCGCGTCGTCGTACGCGAAGGTGGCGAGGTAGGAGGTCTGGTCGCCGTACACGTCGCCGTACGCCCAGCTGCCGGTGAGGTGGACCCGGCCGAGCTGGCCGGCCCAGGCGGGCGCCTGGCTGCCGGGGCGCACCCGCTCGGTGCCCTCGGCGTTCGGGACGAGCGTGGCGAAGACCTGCCGGATGGTGGTCGCCGCCGCGATCCGGCGGCGGGCGGTGGCGGCGAGGAACCCGGTCACGAACTCCCGTACGGCGGTGTCGCGGTCGGTCTCCGCGATCGCGTAGACACTGCCCAGCAGGGCGCTGCCGAGCATCTCGGCGTCGAGGGCGGACTCCAGCTTGGTCACGTCGCGTGCGGCGTGCAGCACCGCGTCGTAGGGGGTCTGAGGCGTGGCCATGCTCCGACCCTACGCCGCCGAAGGAGCTGTGCAGAGCCGTAGCGAGGCGTCAGCGGTGGGCGGCGTCCCGCAGCGCCTCTCGTGCCTGCGCGTAGGAGGCGAGCACTGTGCGCACCGGGGCGAGCACGTACTCGTTGCCCACGCTTGCCACCTGGACCGTCAGCCGCTGCTGTGCCCGGGCGCGGGCCCGCCGGGCCGCCCAGCGGATCACCGGGCGGGTCAGCGCCGCCACCAGCAGCCCGGCCAGCAGACCGCCGAGCAGCAGCAGGGTGGGCATCGGCACCTGGCCGACCATCGGGTTGTCAAGCGCCGGCAGGCCGAGCACCCGCAGCGCGTAGCCGAGCACCAGCCAGCCCAGCCCGACCACGGCGGCGAGGGTGACCAACCACTGCGCCGCTCCGACGACACGCCACCAGAGGGGCCGCCGTTCCACGCCGAGGTCGGTGCCGGCGACGGCGCGATCCAGGGCGTCGGGCAGGTCACCCAGGCGGGACCGGGCGGCCGTGGTGACGACTGTCGGCCAGGCGGCGGGCAGGGGGGCGGCGGCGCGGTCGGCCACCGCGCGGATCGCCAGGCCGAGCGCCGAGCGCTGGGCGGCGGTCGGGTCCGGTACCGAGGTCGCCGCGACCAGGCTCGCCGCCGGGTCGGCCGGGTCGCCGGCAGGGCCGGGCAGGTGCAGCCGGCGCAGCGGGTCGGGCCGGAGTCGACGCCAGCCCCGCACCACAGGCCAGCCGGTGGCGGCGCCGGCCCGATGCCGGTACGCCTGCTCCACCGCCTCGGCGACCGCCGGCACACCTGCGGCCCCGGCCAGTGCCCGGTTCAGCCCGGCGACGGCCGCGTCGTCCGGCCCGGCGGCCGGTTGGTGCGAGCCCACCAGTTGCTCCAGCCCGGCGACGACCGAGTCGACGTCGCCGGCCAGCCGGCGCAGGGCGGCCTGCCGCTCGGCGACCGTCCGTTCCAGGGCGGCGCGCAGCCCGACCATCCCGGCCGGGTCGATGGCGGTGGTGGCCAGCAGTGGCACGCCGGTCAGCCCGTCGGAGTCGAGCAGCCGGCGCAGGTCGTCCAGGACCCGGGGCAGCTCGGCCGAGGGCAACCGGTCGGCCTGGTTGAGCACGACGAGGGTGACGTCGCGGTGCCTGTGGAACTCGCGCAGGTAGCTGTCGTGGATCACCCGGTCGGCGTACTTCTGCGGGTCGACCACCCAGACCACCTGGTCGACAAGGCCGAGCAGCCGGTCCACCTCCAGCCGGTGGGACCGCTGCACCGAGTCGAAGTCGGGCAGGTCGAGCAGGATCAGCCCGTGCAGTGCCGTCTCGTCGTTGCCGTCGAGCGCGCTCTCGCGAACGAAGCGGTGCCGGGGCAGCACGCCGATCCAGTCGAGCAGCCGGTTGGCACCCTCCAACGGCCCCCACACGCAGGCGTGGGTGACGCCGGTGGTCGGCCGGCGGACCCCGACCGGTGAGAGTTCCAGCTGGGCCAGGGCGTTGAAGAGGCTGGACTTGCCGCTGCCGGTGGCCCCGGCGAGCGCGACCACCGTGTGGTCACGGGACAACGCGAGCCGGGTGCCGGCACGCTCGACGAGGGTGTGCGCGGACACCAGGTCGGCGTCGGGGAGCAGCCCGTCGACGGCGGTCAGGAACCGGCGTACCCCGTCGAGGCGGGCGATAAGCGCGTCCGGGTCGATCCCCTGGTCGCCCCGGAACGCCTCGCGTACCCGGCCGGCGATGTTTGTCACCGGGACTCCTCCTCGTCGCCGGCCGGCGGCAGGTCGCCGCCGGTGGCCAGGCCGCTGCGGTGCCGGGCCAGTTCGACCTGGCCTGCGGCGCGGCGCAGCTCGTCGCCGGCCGCTTCGGCGGGCCGCGCCTCGGCGGTGCGGGTCAGGAAGCGGTCGGCCTCCGTCTCCAGCAGCGTCCGCACCCGGGCCAGCAGGTCGGCGCGGGCCTTGGCGGCGAGGGTACGCACCGCCTGGTCACCGAAGATCGCCTGGAGTACGGCCTGGGCGGCGACGGTCGTGCCGGCCCCGGTGGCCAACTCCAACCCGGTGGGAATGAACGCGGTGGAGGCGAACACGGCGATCATCACGGCCAGCCCTGTGGCGTTTACCGCGTACGCGGCGGTGCGGGCCACGAACCGCTTGTCGCCGCCCTCGACCCGGACGAGTTCCAGCACGCCGCGCTGCCAGTCCCGGACCATCCGCTCGGCGCGCTCGGGCAGGTCGGCGCTCGGATGGGCGAGCCCCGGCTCCAGCAGGTCGACGCCCGCCGGATGCGCCTTCCACCCGGTGTACGCGGCCTCGGCGGCCTCGGACGCCACACCGCGCAGCAGTGTGACGAGCTGCGACTCGATGGCGTTGCGCAGCTCGGCGGCGGGCGCTGGCCGGCCGGTGACGGCGGCCACCAACCGGTCCCGCAGTCGGCCGATCCGTGCTTCCAGGGTGCGGAAGAACTCGCCGGTGCCGACGAACTCCTGCCAGCGGGCGAGCACCTCACCGCGGAGCAGCCGGCCGTCCTGTAGACCCTGCTCGACGGTCCGCTCGGCGCCCCGGTAGGCGCCTCGGACGCGTTCGTCCAGCCCGTCGGCCGCGCTGACCTGCTCGTCGGCGGCGTCGGCAAGCTCCTCGACGGCGGGACGCAGGGCGGCGAGCGCGCCGTCAAGGGTCTGCCGGACCACTGCGGCGCGGGCGTCGGCGTCGGCGGCCAGCCGGGCGAACCAGTCGGCCAGCGGCGCGGTGACGCCCTCGGGCAGCAGCCCCTGACCGTCGACCCAGGTCTCCGGAAGCACGAAGAGGGGCGCCCGGCTCAGGTCCTGTGCGGCGAGCATCTCGGTCAGGTGCGCGGCGATCTCGTCGCTGGCCTCGACGGGCACCCGGTCCAGCACCATGGCGATCACCGCGCCCCGGGCCCGTGCGCTGCGCAGCAGCTCCCAGGGGACCGCGTCGGCGTACCGGGCCGCGGTGGTGACGAAGAGCCAGAGGTCGGCGGCGGCGAGCAGTTGGCTCGCGAGCGCCCTGTTGGCGTCGACGACCGAGTCGATGTCGGGTGCGTCGAGGAAGGCCAGACCAGGGGGCAGAGCCGGGGCGGTGACCAGGTGCAGGGCACGGGGATCATCGCTGGGCTCGGTGGTGCGGGTCAGCCCGGGCAGCAGGTCACCCTGCCGGAACCAGGCCGCGTCAGCCGGGTTGCAGACCAGCACCGGGGAACGGGTTGTGGGACGGAGCACACCGGCGGCGCTGACCCGGGCCTTGACCAGGCTGTTGACAAGTGTCGACTTGCCCGCGCCGGTGGAGCCGCCGACCACCACGAGCAGAGGCGCGTCCAGCCGGGCGAGCCGGGGCAGCAGATAGTCGTCGAGCTGGTCGGTGAGGGCGGTGGCGGCGTGCCGGGCAGAGCTGGCGGAGGGCAGCGCGAGGGGATAGCGGGCGGCGCCGATCGCGGCCCGGAGGCTCGACAGCGCGCCGGGGAGGCTGTCGTCCCCAGTGGTGGCGGGCTGCTCCTCCGCGGCGTCCGGCGGGCCGGTGCGGGCTGCGACGGCGGGCGCGCCGGAACGGGTGGCGGAATCGCCGTGCGTCGTCACCGCTAAAGCGTGCCCGACCGATGCAAGGGAAGACAACCGGACGGTAATAACGTCTGGGTTGCGTCGGGTCGACTCAAGTCGACTTGACGATTGGCCGTCGCGTGGCACTATTGAGTCAAGTCCACTCAACTTGTGGTGGGGCCCGCTGTGGGGCGGTGCCCGCCAAGCGGTCGCGGGCAACACCCGTCACCTGCACAACCTTACGAAGCGAGGAAGCGAAGATGGCACGTGCGGTCGGTATCGACCTCGGCACGACGAACTCCTGCGTCAGCGTTCTCGAGGGCGGTGAGCCCACCGTCATCGCCAACGCTGAGGGCTCGCGGACGACCCCGTCGATCGTCGCGTTCGCCCGTAACGGCGAGGTGCTCGTCGGTGAGGTCGCCAAGCGCCAGGCGGTGACCAACCCGGACCGGACGATCCGCTCGGTCAAGCGGGAGATCGGCACCAACTGGTCCGTCGACATCGACGGCAAGAAGTACACCCCGCAGGAGATCTCGGCCCGGACGCTGATGAAGCTCAAGCGGGACGCCGAGGCGTACCTGGGCGAGCAGATCACCGACGCGGTGATCACCGTCCCTGCCTACTTCAACGACGGCCAGCGCCAGTCGACCAAGGAGGCCGGTGAGATCGCCGGCTTCAACGTGCTGCGGATCGTCAACGAGCCGACCGCGGCCGCCCTGGCGTACGGGCTGGACAAGGGCTCCAAGGAGCAGACCGTCCTGGTCTTCGACCTCGGCGGCGGCACCTTCGACGTGTCGCTGCTCGAGCTGGCCGAGGGCGTTGTCGAGGTCAAGTCCACGAGCGGTGACAACCAGCTCGGTGGCGACGACTGGGACCAGCGGATCATCGACCACCTGGTCAAGACCTTCCGTGGCGAGCACGGCATCGACCTGGGTCAGGACAAGATGGCGCTCCAGCGGCTCCGTGAGGCCGCCGAGAAGGCCAAGATCGAGCTGTCCGCCGCCACCACCACGAACATCAACCTGCCGTACATCACCGCCGGCGCGGCCGGCCCGCTGCACCTCGACGTGACGCTCAGCCGCGCCGAGTTCCAGCGGATGACGCAGGACCTGCTGGACCGCTGCAAGGGCCCGTTCGAGCAGGCCGTGAAGGACGCCGGGATCAAGGTCTCCGACGTCGAGCACGTGATCCTGGTCGGCGGCTCCACCCGGATGCCGGCCGTCACCGACCTGGTCAAGCAGCTCACCGGTCGCGACCCGAACAAGGGCGTCAACCCGGACGAGGTCGTCGCCGTCGGCGCCGCCCTCCAGGCTGGCGTGCTCAAGGGCGAGGTCAAGGACGTCCTGCTGCTCGACGTGACCCCGCTGAGCCTGGGCATCGAGACCAAGGGCGGCATCTTCACCAAGCTGATCGAGCGCAACACCACCATCCCGACCAAGCGCTCCGAGGTCTTCACCACTGCCGACGACAACCAGCCGTCCGTGCTCATCCAGGTGTTCCAGGGTGAGCGGGAGATCGCGTCGTACAACAAGAAGCTCGGCACCTTCGAGCTGACCGGCCTGCCGCCGGCGCCGCGCGGTGTGCCGCAGATCGAGGTCGCCTTCGACATCGACGCCAACGGCATCGTCAACGTGCACGCCAAGGACCTGGGCACCGGCAAGGAACAGAAGATGACGATCACCGGCGGCTCCTCGCTGCCGAAGGACGACATCGAGCGGATGCGCCGGGACGCCGAGGAGCACGCGGAGGAGGACAAGCGCCGCCGCGACGACGCCGAGACCCGCAACGTGGCCGAGGCGCTCCAGTGGCAGACCGAGAAGTTCCTCGCCGAGAGCGGCGACAAGCTGCCCAGCGAGAACCGCGAGCAGCTCAACGAGGCGCTCGGTGAGCTGCGTGGCGCCCTCGGCGGCCAGGACATCGAGAAGATCAAGTCGGCGCACGAGCGGCTGGCGCAGGTTTCCCAGCAGGCCGGTTCGCTGCTCTACGCGGCTCAGGCCGAGCAGGGACAGCAGCCGGGTGGCGAGGCTGGCCCGGGTGCGGCCGGCGCGGCCGGTGCGACCGGCCCGCAGGCCGGTGCCGCCGGTGGCCCCGACGACGTGGTCGACGCGGAGATCGTGGACGAGGACGGCAAGAAGTGACCGTCGGCCTCCGACACGTATCCACGGCGAAGGGATGAGGTAGCCGCATGACGCAGAAGCCACGAGCCGTCGACCCGGACGACACCGGGTCGACGCCGGGTGGCTCCGCGCCCACGGAGCCAGCCACCGGGGACGGGGAGCGGGTGGTCATCCGCAACAACCGCAAGCTCACCGACACGACGGAGCCGGAGGGCACCGCCGCCGACGCGGGGAGCGACGTCTCGGCCGAGGGCCTCGTCGAGGACGCCGAGGTCGTGGTCGACGAGATCGAGGTCGAGGCGACAGCGGTCGACGGGTCGACGCCGTCCGGTCCGCCGGTGGTGGACGCCCCGGCGCAGCCGGTCGACGGCGGCGGGACGTCACTCGGCGCCGAGTTGGAGGCGCTCCGGGCCGAGCTGGACGAGCGCACCAGGGACGTGCAGCGGGTGTCGGCGGAGTACGCCAACTACCGCAAGCGGGTGGACCGGGACCGCAGCCTGGTGCAGGAGCAGGCGACCGGCTCGGTGCTTGCCGCGCTGCTGCCGATCCTGGACGACCTGGACCGGGCCCGGGAACACGGCGACCTGGTCGGACCGTTCGGCTCGGTGGCAGACCAGCTCACCACCGCGCTTGGGAAGTTCGGCCTGGCCGCCTTCGGCGAACAGGGTGACCCGTTCGACCCGACCCGACACGAGGCCGTCGCGCACCAGACCTCCGACGAGGTCAGCGAACCGACATGCGTGCAGGTCATGCGGCGCGGCTACCAGCTCGGTGAGCGGCTGCTGCGCCCCGCGCTGGTAGCGGTCGCGGACCCGGAATAGTGCGAGACGGTGACCGGGCCGTCCCGTCCCCCGCACGGCGGAGGGCGGGACGGCCGGGCCACGACGGTCGGAAGGGGGTGAACCGGTGAGTTCGAAGGACTGGATCGAGAAGGACTTCTACGCCGTGCTCGGCGTGGACAAGGCCGCCTCCGCGGATGGCATCAAGAAGGCGTACCGCAAGCTGGCCCGGGAATCGCATCCGGATCACAATCCGGGCGACCCGAAGGCCGAGGAGCGGTTCAAGGCCGTGTCCGAGGCGTACAACGTGTTGTCGGACGCCGGCCGCCGCCGGGAGTACGACGAGATGCGCTCCCTGTTCGGCTCGGGCGCCTTCCGGCGCAACGCCCGCGGTCCCGGGCAGCCGGGCGGCATGCCGTTCGACGTCTCCGACCTGTTCAACGGCGGCGCGGGCGGTGGCGGCGACCGTCGCTTCGGCGGCGCCGGCTTCCAGGACCTGTTCAGTTCGATCTTCTCCGGGGGGCAGGCCGGCGGGCAGGCCGCTCCGCGTGGTCCGGCCCGTGGTCGGGACGTGGAGACCGAGGTGGCTCTCGACTTCGACGACGCGGTCCGCGGGGTGACCCTGCCCCTGACGCTGCGCGCCCCGGGTGTCTGCGACACCTGCCACGGCAACGGCGCCAAGCCCGGCACCCAGCCGCGTACCTGCCCGGTGTGCCACGGCGCAGGCGTGACCACCCGCGACCAGGGGTCGTTCAGCTTCTCCGAGCCGTGCCGCAACTGTCAGGGTGTCGGCACGGTCGTGGAGGAGAAGTGCCCGGAGTGCCACGGCAGCGGCGGCGTCACCAAGACCCGCACGCTTAACGTGCGCTTCCCGGCGGGAGTGGCCGACGGCCAGCGCATCCGGCTGGCCGGGCGCGGTGAGCCGGGCGAGCGCGGCGGCCCGGCGGGTGACCTGTTCGTGCACGTCAAGGTTCGGCCGGACGACCTGTTCGGGCGTACCGGAGACGACCTGACGTTGACAGTGCCGGTCACCTTCGCGGAGGCCGTGCTCGGCACGGACCTGCGGGTGCCCACGCTCGACGGCGCGGTGACCCTGCGGGTGCCGCCGGGCACGCCGAGCGGGCGGGTGCTGCGGGCCCGGGGCAAGGGTGTGGTCCGCCGTGACGGGCAGGCCGGCGACCTGCTTGTCACGCTGGAGGTGGTGGTGCCGGCCCGGCTGTCGGACGAGGCGCGGACGGCACTTGAGGCGTTCGCCGAGCAGAGTCCGTCGGCGGCGCGGGAACATCTCGACGCCCGGGTGCGTCGGGTCAGTTAGTCCGGTGGGATGGACGCGGAGGTGAGCGGGATGTCGGGCGAATTCCTCGGTTCGGGTGATCCGGCCTACGAGGCCAAGGTGCTCATGATCTCGGTCGCGGCACGGATGGCGGGGATGCATCCGCAGACCCTGCGCCAGTACGACCGGCTGGGGCTGGTGCAGCCGGGCCGGGCCGCTGGCGGCGGACGCCGGTACAGCGTTCGTGACGTGGTGCTGCTGCGTGAGGTGCAGCGGCTCAGTCAGGACGACGGGATCAACCTGGCCGGGGTCAAGCGGATCATCGGGCTGGAGCAACTGCTGGAGCAGGCGCAGCAGCGCGTTGCCCGGCTGGAGGCGGAGCTGGACGCCGCGTACCGCCGGGTGGCCGAGCTGGAGTCGCTGGCCCGCTTCCCGGGTCGGGACCTGGTGCCGACCAACCGCACGTCCACAGCGCTTGTGGTGTGGCGTCCCCGCCGTACGCCGGACCGCTGATTCGCAGCTCACAGTACGTCGTTCCGCGGCCCGGCCCGCGTCGGTTTTCCGGCGGGGGCCGGGCCGTTCCGTTAGCCTGTCAATACGGGTCCTACCGCCTCAATTCGGGCCTATCGGCGCGATGGCGAGGGGGAGCGATGTCGGAGCCGGCGAAGAAGGTGGCGCAGCAGACGGAGGAGCGGCTGGAACACCTTGCCGACACCGTGCGCGAGAAGTTCGACAAGGTGACCGAGGGCAGTTTCCGGGACCGGGTCGTCGAGGGGCGGTTCGCCGACCACGGCGACTCCGGCGACCAGGGCGACCACGGCGACCGCAACGCCGAACAGGGCCGGGCCGCGCCCGAGCGGAAGCAGGACTGACCGGTAACCGACGTGCGGGCCGGGACCCACGGGGGGTCCCGGCCCGTTCGCCGTCCACGCTTCGTCGGCCGTCTGTCCCGGTCGGGATCTCCGGCCCGCCGGCAGGTCTGCGGAGGGCGTGTCAGCCGAGGCGGCGGTTTTCGCGGACCAGGCCGCCCTCGCACCAGTCCCGGTAGACGAAGAGATCCGGTCGGGCGAGCAGCACCCTGCCGTTGTGCGCCCAGATCCTCATCAGCTCGTCGCCGTCACGCTCGGCCTGCTCGACCAGCTTGCGGAAGCGCCGCTTGGGGTGGGCGCGGAAGTTCGTCCGGATGCCGTCGGCGGCGTAGATGTAGAGGCAGTGCAGCGCGAAGCGTCGCGCCGGGCAGGTCGGGTCCATCGCCAGGTCGAAGAGCGTCAGCACCAGCCGGTCACCGGAGACGAGGAGATCCCAGTCGGGCGGCATGGAGGCCAGCGGCACCGAATCGGGCTGAAACGCCCAAGCTCGCAACTCCGCCGGAGTCGGATCGACGGGGTTGGCAAAGCCGTGGAACGTCGACTCCTGCACGCTCACCGGCCAACCTCCCGCTCTCGCCCACGGTTGGCACTGGCCAATCGCGGACCGTGGCTGCTGGGGCGAAACGGTAACCTGCCGGCCGGTTGCTGCGGTAGTGCCGCAGGGCGCAATTCGGCAACCGTTGGCCGGCCCGGACCGAAAGGATGATCTCCCTGCCGGGCGTCAGTCGTGGATGGGGATCGGTGCGCTCCGCTGGATCAGCGCGCGTTTGCGCAGCCACCGCTTGAACCACAGGAAGTCGGGCAGCCGCGCCAGCATCGGCCCGGTCACGACGGTGATCAGGACGTACGCCGTGGCCAGTGCGGCAAGCCGTGGCTCGACGCTGCCGGCTGCCACCGCGAGCCCGGCGATGACTATGGAGAACTCCCCACGGGGTACGAGTGCCAGGCCGGCTCGCCAGCGACCGGGTTCGGCGATGCCGACCCGGCGGGCCGCGAGATAGCCGGTGAGCGTCTTCGTCGCCATGGTGATCACGGCCAACGCGAGCGCCGGCAGCAGCACCGGCGGGATGTCCCGTGGGTCGGTGACCAGGCCGAAGAAGACGAAGAACACCGCGGCGAACAGGTCTCGCAGCGGAGAGAGCAGCTCGGTGGCGTGGTGCGCCACCGGCCCGGAGAGCGCGATGCCGACAAGGAACGCGCCGACCGCCGCCGACACCTGGAGCTTCGCCGCGACGCCAGCGATCAGCAGAGTCAGCCCGAGTACGCCGAGCAGCAGCGCCTCCGGGTCCCTCGCCGACAGCGCGGCGGAGATCAGGTGGCCGTACCGGATGGCGACCACAAGCACCAGCAGGACGGTGCCCACCGCGACGGTGAGGGCGATGCCGCCGCCGATCAGGCCGGTGCCGGCAAGTACGGCGGTGACGAGCGGCAGGTAGAGCGCCATCGCCAGGTCTTCGATGACCAGGACCGAGAGGATCACGGGGGTTTCCCGGTTGCCGAGCCGGCCCAGGTCGCCGAGGACCTTGGCGATCACGCCGGAGGAGGAGACCCAGGTGATGCCGCCGAGCACCAGCGCGGCCACCCAGTCCCAGCCGAGCAGCAGGGCGAAAGCCGCGCCGGGCAGCGCGTTGAGCACCCCGTCGATCAGGCCGGCCGGAGCAGCCGAGCGGAGGTTGCCGACGAGTTCGTTTGCCGAGTATTCCAAGCCGAGCATGACCAGCAGCAGGATGACGCCGATCTCGGCGCCGACCGCGAAGAACTCCTCGCTGGCGTCGAGCGGGAGCAGCCCGCCGTGGCCGAAGGCGAGGCCGGCGAGCAGGTAGAGCGGGATGGGTGACAGGCCCACCCTGCGACTGAGTCGTCCGAGGAGCCCGAGGAGGAGGAGTAGCGCGCCGACTTCGACGAGAAGAGTTGTGGAATCGTGCATCCGCCTCAGCCGTCCGGGTCACTGTCGGCGAGGATGGCGGACACGCCGTCGAGCCCCTTGCGGGTCCCGACGACGACCACCACGTCACCGGCTGCGAAGCGGAAGGTGGGAAGCGGCGAGACGATGACTTCGCCGTCGCGCAGCACCGCCACGATGGAGGCGCTGGTGCGGGTACGCGCCTTCGTGTCGCCGAGCATCCGGTTGACGTACCCCGACGCGGCCGGGATCGCGATCTGCTCGGTGAGCAGGCCGGCGGCCTGCTCGCGCAGCCCGGAGAGCTGACCGAGCATCAGCGACGCGCCGAGGATGTCGGCAAGTGCCTCTGCCTCGTCATCGGTGAGTGGGATGTCCGCCTGACAGGAGTCGGGATCATCTGGGTCGTAGAAGACAAGATCACGACGGCCGTTTCGGTGGGAAACGACACCCAGGCGGCGTCCAGACTCCGTCACCAGATCATGACGTACGCCGATGCCGGGAAGGGCGGTCTGCTCGACACGTACTCGCACCGGCCAAGGTTACAGCTTCCTGAGAGTCCGGCAGATTTGGACTGGTCGTGGGCTGGCTGTCGGCGACCTGCGATGAGTGATGGGTGCCACAGCGCTAAGGTTGAGTGGAATACGCTCAACTCTGGTTGTGTCCAACCCAATGGACAACGCCGATCCGGGGGAGCCCATGAACACCGAACGCCTCACCACCAAGAGCCGCGAAGCCATCACCGGCGCCGTCGCGCTGGCAAACCAGCACGGCCACGCCACAGTCGAGCCCTGGCACCTGCTGCTGTCCCTGCTGGACACCGACGGCTCGACCGCCACCGGCCTGCTGCGCGCCGTCGGGGCCGACCCCGCCGAGCTGCGCCGGGCCGCTCAACGAGCCGTCGACGGCCTGCCGGCCGCTCGCGGCTCCAGCATCGCCGAGCCGACCTTGGCTCGGGAGTTCGTCAACGCCATCGGCGCCGCCGAGCAGATCGCCCGCCCGCTTGGCGACGAATACACCTCGACCGAGCACCTGCTCGCCGGCCTCGCCCGGGTCGGTGGGTCGGTGGCGAGCGCGTTGAAGTCGGCGGGCGTGACCGAGGAGACGCTTGTCGCAGCCTTCCCGACCGTTCGGGGCGGAGACCGGCGGGTCACCACTGCCGACCCGGAGCAGACCTACCAGGCCCTCGCGAAGTACGGCGTCGACCTGACCGCCAGCGCCCGCGACGGCAAGATCGACCCAGTGATCGGCCGCGACTCGGAGATCCGCCGGGTCATCCAGGTGCTCTCCCGGCGTACCAAGAACAACCCGGTGTTGATCGGCGAGCCCGGTGTCGGCAAGACCGCGATCGTCGAGGGCCTGGCCCAGCGGATCGTGGCCGGCGACGTCCCCGAGTCGCTGCGCGACAAGAAGCTTGTCTCGCTGGACCTCGGCGCGATGGTCGCCGGTGCCCAGTACCGCGGCCAGTTCGAGGAGCGACTCAAGTCCGTCCTGGAGGAGATCAAGAACTCCAACGGGCAGGTCATCACGTTTCTCGACGAGCTGCACACAGTCGTCGGCGCCGGCAAGGGCGAGGGCTCAATGGATGCCGGCAACATGCTCAAGCCCATGCTTGCCCGCGGCGAGCTGCGGATGGTCGGCGCGACGACGCTCGACGAATACCGCGAGCACATCGAGAAGGACCCGGCGTTGGAGCGCCGCTTCCAGCCGGTGGTGGTCGGCGAGCCGACAATCGAGGACACCATCGGCATCCTGCGCGGGCTGAAGGAGCGCTACGAGGTGCACCACGGCGTCCGGATCACCGACGCCGCGCTTGTCGCCGCCGCGTCGCTGTCCGACCGCTACATCACCGACCGGTTCCTGCCGGACAAGGCGATCGACCTGGTCGACGAGTCCGCGTCCCGGCTCCGCATGGAGATCGACTCCCGGCCGGTCGAGGTGGACGAGATCGAGCGGGCCGTCCGCCGGCTGGAGATCGAGGAGATGGCGCTGGCCAAGGAGCCGGACGCCGCCTCCGCCGAGCGGCTGGCGCGGCTGCGTCAGGAGTTGGCCGACAAGCGTGAGCAGCTCACAGTGCTCTCCGAGCGCTGGCAGACCGAGAAGAGCCACATCACCAAGCTCTCCACGGCCAAGGAGGAGCTGGAGCGCCTGGGCGGTGAGGCCGAGCGTGCCGAACGCGACGGCGAGCTGGAACGCGCCGCCGAGTTGCGCTACGGCCGGATCCCCGCCCTCAAGGTCGAGCTGAAGCAGGCCGAGGAGGAGTTGGCCCAGCTCCAGGCCGACGGCGCGATGCTCAAGGAGGAGGTCGGCGCGGACGACATCGCCGCCGTGGTCGCCTCCTGGACGGGCATCCCCGCCGGCCGGCTGCTGGAGGGCGAGACCGCCAAGCTGCTGCGGATGGAGGAGTCGCTGGGCAGCCGGGTGGTCGGCCAGGCCGAGGCCGTCGGTGCGGTCTCCGACGCCGTACGCCGCGCACGGGCCGGAGTCGCCGACCCGGACCGCCCGACCGGAAGCTTCCTCTTCCTCGGGCCGACCGGCGTCGGCAAGACCGAGTTGGCAAAGGCGCTCGCCGAGTTCCTCTTCGACGACGAGCGGGCGATGGTCCGCATCGACATGAGCGAGTACGGCGAGAAGCACTCCGTGGCCCGCCTGGTCGGTGCCCCGCCCGGCTACGTCGGCTACGAGGAGGGTGGTCAGCTCACCGAGGCGGTGCGCCGCCGGCCGTACTCGGTGATCCTGCTGGACGAGGTGGAGAAGGCCCACCCGGACGTCTTCGACGTGCTGCTCCAGGTGCTCGACGACGGTCGACTCACCGACGGTCAGGGCCGGACTGTGGACTTCCGCAACGCGATCCTGATCCTCACCTCCAACCTCGGGTCGTCGGTGATCAGCGACCTGATGCTTGCCGAGGAGGAGCGTCGCGAGGGCGTCCTCGCGGTGGTCCGCTCGCACTTCAAGCCGGAGTTCCTCAACCGTCTCGACGACATAGTGGTCTTCGCCGCGCTGCGCGGGGACGATCTGCGTTCCATCGTGGACATCCAGCTCGGCCGGATGCGCAAGCGTCTCGGCGACCGCCGACTGGCGCTGGACATCACCGAGCCCGCCCGTCAGTGGCTCGCCGAGCACGGCTACGACCCGATCTACGGTGCCCGTCCCCTGCGCCGCCTGGTCCAGACCGCGATCGGAGACAAGCTCGCCAAGGCTCTGCTCTCCGGCACGATCCGCGACGGCGACACGGTAAAGGTCGACCTGGCCGACACCAAGGAAGGGTTGACGGTCACCGCCGGTTGATCCGTCGTGCCCCGGGCCGACCCCGCCTCACCGGCGGGGTCGGCCCGCATGCTTTCGAGTCGGCGAAACCGTCGGAACACTCGGTAGTCGGATGATCGCCGCAGAGTGCATGTGTTTCCCCGCGTGCGCGGGGTTGTTACCGTCTCCGCCGACGCACTTGGGGAGGTGGTCGGGGTGAGTTCCGTGGCGTACGTCGTGACGACGCTGGGCTGTCTGGTCGGAGTCGCCGGGATCGTGGTGGCGGTGATCGCGTTGCGTAAGAGCCGTAAGCCGGCCCCGCCGTCGGCACCCGTGGACCCGTTCCGCGACACGGACTCCGACGCGCTGCGCGGCGACCCGCGCCGGCTCAAGCCCGGCGACATCGTCGAGATCCGCAGGGTGTCGTACGCGGTCCGCGGCTCGGTGCATTTCGCCGAGGGCAGCTGGAGTTGGGCCGAGCACCTGCTGGACACCGTCGACGGTGACAAGCGATGGCTCTCCGTGGAGGAGGACCCGGACCTGGAGCTGGTGCTCTGGACGGCCGAGCCGGCCGCGACGATCACCCCGGGCGCGTCCACCCTCGACTTCGCCGGCCGCCGCTACGCCGCTGAGGAATCCGGCCAGGCCCGCTACACGGCCACCGGCAGCACCGGCCTCGACCCGAACGGCACCGTCCGCTACCACGACTACCGGACCGCGAGCGGTGAGCGGCTCTCCTTCGAGGCGTACGGGCAGGCCGGCTGGGAGGTTGCCCGGGGCGAGCAGCTGCACCGCGCCGACGTGATGGTGTACCCGCAGGCCGGACCGGGAGCCAGCTGACGTGCTGGTCAGCCTCGACACCCCGTACGTCGACACCTGCGCCGCTGATCTGAGCCTGGCGCTCGGTGGCCCGGAGCGTCCCGCCCTGCACGTCCGTGACCTCACACTGCCCGGCGACGTCCGGCTGCGGCTGCGCCTGCTCGGGGCGTCCCACCAGGTCGTGCTGACCACCTCCGCGGGTGGGGGCGGGCTCACCGAGACGGTCGCCTGCCTGCCCGGTCGGCCACCGCATCTGCCCGGCACCCTGCACGACGAGGCGGGCGGCTACCGGTTCACCGCCACAGTCCTGCGTCCCGCCGACGGTGAACTGCACACTCGCATCGCCGCGCTCCGCGCCGACCTGGCCGCCGACCCGTACGCCCTGGTCGGGGTCTTTCCCGGCGACCCGGACGCGGTCACCGCGCTTGCCGTACGCGCCGACCCGCCGGACGGGTCGGTCGGCTGGCGCACCTGGCACGCGTACCCCCAGACCAACGAGCTGGTCCTGACCGAGACGGTGGTGGCACTGCGATGACGTACCGACGCTGGATCGTGGTGGGGGTGGCCACTGCGGTCATCGGGGCGATTGTCGCCGCCTTCGCGATCTTCTCCGGCAACTTCTCGCCGCGCGGCTACGTGAAGGACAACTACCAGCGGGCGGCCAGTCGGGACATCGGCCGGAACGCAGTGGCGTACACCTCGCGACAGCCCCCGAGCCAGGTGGCGAAGGACATCACCAAGGCCTGGAAACCGGCCGACCAGTACGTCGACGGCAGCGGTGTGTACCTGCGCTACGACGACGACTCGGTGGTGATCCTGCCGATCGCCACCGGCTCGGTGATCCTGCTCGAAGACATGGACACCGCCCACCCCCGCTACCACTCGACGGTGGGCAACCACTGGGGCTGGGGACGGGGCAGCACCGTACGCGGTGGCGGCCCCGGCTCCGGCAAGTAGTCCGCACCACCCCCGACCGGCGAATCAACCCCTTGGAGCCCGCTGTGCAGACCCTGGTCACCGATCTGCTTGTCACCCTCGCCTACGGGGTGGTCGGTGTCGCCCTGATGGCCCTCGGCTACGTGCTTGTCGACGTGATCACCCCGGGCAAGCTCCACGAGCAGATCTGGATCGAACGCAACCGCAACGCCGCGCTGCTGCTCGCCTCCAATCTGGCCGGCGTCGGCATCATCGTGGTCGCCGCGATCACCGCCAGTGACAACGACTTCGTGCTCGGCCTGGTCGGTGCCACCGCGTACGGGATCCTCGGCCTGGTCATCATGGCGGTGGCGTTCCTGCTGCTCGACGCGATCACCCCGGGCAAGCTCGGCGAGCTGCTTGTCGACCCCCAGCCGCACCCGGCGGTCTGGGTGTCGGCAGTCGTGCACGTCGCCACCGGCGCGATCATCGCCGCCGCGATCATCTGATGGCCAGGGCCGGACGGGGAGCCAAACCGCCCAACGCCGGCGTGGTTGTCGGGATCTTCGTCGGCCTGGTACTGCTGGTCTGCGTGGGGAGCAGCATCTTCAACAACGGGTCCGGCGGCACCACGGTCCCCGCCCCGGGGGCCGACGAACGGGCCGACACCGTGCCGCTGCTCGCCCAGGCCGCCGCCAGTCAGGGCATCTGCTATGGCTGGCTGCTGGACGAGTCGTACGACTCGGTGGTCAGCGTCGGATCCAACCTCGGCGACGGCGTGGCGGTGAGCGGGGACGCCCGCTGCCCGCGCTGGGTGGAGGTCCGCGCCCACATCAGCTACACCCCGGCGACCAGTGAGATCAACGACTCGGCGGGCGTCACCGTGGCCGGCTCGGAGGACATGCCCCGGGCCGACCTCCGGAGGGTCCAGGCCGGCCTGGACCGGTTCGGCCTGGACGAGGACGTCTTCATCGACGACCCCGGCTGGGCGGTCTGCCGTGCTGCGGTGGCGTTGCCGCTGCTGGTCGCCGAGGCCGGCATGGCACCGCCGGCCGCCACCCCGACCGCCGGCACCGGCACGGCGGTGGCGCCACTGCCGGACGCCGGCAGTGACTTCTGGCGGGACCGCTGGGGTTCGCTGCTCGCCGCCGCCGGGCTGCTGCTGGCCGCGGCGCTGCTGCTCACAGTCGGGTTCGTGCAACGCGGCCGGCAACGGGCGGCGACCCCCACCGGGCGTACCAGGGACATCCCGTGACCGGCACGACTGTGGTCGACGGCGACCCGGCAGCCCGGCCGTACTGGCGGCTGGCCCGAGCGTCGGTGCTGCTCGCGGTCTTCGTCTGTGCCGCCTGCGGGCTGGTCTACGAGCTGGCCCTGGTGGCCCTCGGCAGCTATCTGATCGGTGACACGGTCGGCCAGGCGTCGATCGTGCTCGGCGTGATGGTCTTCGCGATGGGGATCGGCGCGCTTGTCGCCAAGCCGTTGCAGACCCGAGCCGCCGCCGCGTTCGCGGTGATCGAGTTGACCCTCGCCCTGCTCGGTGGCCTGTCCGTGCTCGGCCTCTACGCCGCCTTCGCCTGGCTCGACCTCTACGGCCCGGCGCTTGTCGGCACCGCCTTCGTGCTGGGCCTGCTGATCGGCGCGGAGATCCCGCTGCTGATGGTGATGTTGCAGCGCATCCGCGAGCAGGCGGCCGGCAGCGCGGTGGCCGACCTGTTCGCCGCCGACTACATCGGCGCGCTGCTCGGCGGGCTCGCCTTCCCGTTCCTGTTGATCCCGGTCTTCGGCCAGCTCAAGGGCGCCCTGGTGGTCGGCGCGGTGAACGCGGTGGCGGGTGTCGCCCTGGTCTGCACGGTGTTCCGGGCGGAGCTGAGCCGTCGGGCGCGGCTCGTCATCGGCGCCGGCTCCGTAGTGGTCGCGCTCTGCTTGGGGTACGCGTGGATCACCGCCGCCGACTTCGAGGTGACGAGCAGGCAGCAGCTCTACCGGGACCCGGTGGTGCACGCCGAGCGGTCCCGTTACCAGGAGATCGTGCTGACCCGCTCGGTGCGCGAGGCCGGCCACAAGGACACCGACCTGCGGCTGTTCCTCAACGGTGACCTCCAGTTCAGCTCGGTCGACGAATACCGCTACCACGAGGCGCTCGTGCATCCGGCGCTGAACGGGTCGCGCGGTGAGGTGTTGGTCCTCGGTGCCGGCGACGGCCTCGCGGTCCGCGAGATCCTGCGCTACCCGGACGTGCGCCGGGTGACAGTTGTCGACCTCGACCCGGCCGTGGTGGCGTTGGCCCGCACCGAGCCACAGTTGCGCGCCCTCAACGGCGGGGCGCTCGACGACCCCCGGGTACGGGTGTTGAACACCGACGCCTTCGGTTGGCTGCGTAGCGCAGCCGAGCGCTTCGACGTGGTGGTCGCCGACCTGCCCGACCCGGACGAGACGGCGACCGCCAAGCTCTACACGGTCGAGTTCTACACGCTGATCCGGTCGGTGCTCGCCGAGCAGGGGCGGCTTGTGGTGCAGTCCGGCTCGCCGTACTTCGCGCCCCGGTCGTACTGGTCGATCGAGGCGTCGCTGCGGGAGGCGGGCTTCGCCACCGTGCCGTACCACGTGGACGTGCCGTCCTTCGGCGACTGGGGGTTCCTGCTCGGCGCGCCGGGCAGCGTCCCGCCGGTGCTGGAACTGCCTGCCGACGCGCCCCGGCTGCGTTTCCTCGACCCGGGGGTGCTGCGGGCGGCGGCCACCTTCCCCGCCGACCGTTCCCGCCTGGATGTGCCCGCCTCCACCCTGCTGCACCCCAGGGTCCTCGACTACGCCCGCGCGGAATGGCGCGGCTACTGACGCGGGAGTGTCAGCTCATGGCGCAAACCTTTTGATCAACAGGGTGGAGTGGCGTCGGGCGGGGAAAGGATGGGTGCATGTTCGGAATGCGGAAGGCTTGGGAGCGGGAGTTGGGCGCCGCCGTCGACCAGTTGATGACGGCTGACACGCTCGCCTTCGGCGGCACTGGCTTCGCCGGCACACTGCTGCCGGTGACCGAGGCGTACCTGGCGGTCGAGGCCGCGCAGGGCGACCACCCCGACGAGGTACGCCACCACATCGACCGGCTGCTGACCAAGGGCTCACCCGCCGGCCGGGCGTACGCGGCCACTCTGTTGGAGCGGATCGACCCGGCTGCGGCCCGAGCGGCCTGGACGTCGCTGCGGGACGACCCCACCGAGTTCACCACGTTCGTCGGCTGCGTCATGGGGCGCTCCACCGTCGGCGACTACGCCACCCAGCGACTCGCCACAGCATGATCCATTCGCCGGTCGAGGCTTGCCCGATCGGTCCTGCCGACAGCCAGCCACCCCCCGTACGTTGCGAGCCATGAGCTCGCCAGCCGCAACGCCGCGCCCGCCTCGGGCGACCCGCCGACCGGCGAGTCCACAGTGCCGCCGCCGGCCACGCCCGGCGACACGCCGGGTGCCGTCGGTAGCTGAGCTTTCGGTCACGACGCGACACGCTCCGGTGCCGACGGTTGTTACGGTCTGCGCCGACGTACCTGGGGAGGTGGTCGGGTGGACGGGGCGCTTGCGTACCTGGTGGTGGCCATTGTCGTACTCATCATGGCCCTGTTCGTGATCGTCCTGCGAGCCCGGCGGCGGGCGGCGACCCGGCCCGGCGGCGCACCGACTGCCGGTGGGCCGGTGCGCGGCGGCAGCACTGCCGCGCCGCGCGGCGGCCCGCACCGTCTGACCACCGGCGACCGCGTGTGGATCGGCGAGCGAGAGTACGCCGTGAGCGGCACGATCCGCCTCGTCGAGGGGGACTGGAGTTGGTCGCAGTACCTCCTCGACGACGCCTCCGGGGCTGGCCACCGGCTCTCTGTGGAGGGTGTCGGCGGCACCGACCTGGAGTTTGTGCTCTGGACCGCCGAGCCCGGCGCGACAGTCACCCCCGGCGCTCCGACAATCGACCTCGGCGGTCGGCGGTACACCTGGGCGGAGACCGGGCAGGCGCGCTACACCGCCACAGGGGAGACCGGGCTGCGGTCGACAGGGACGATGCGCTACCACGACTACCAGTCGGATGGGAGCGCCCGGCTCTCCTTCGAGGCGTACGGCGAAGAGGGCTGGCGGGTCGCCCGGGGTGACCTTCTCGACCCTGCCGACCTGGCGATTCGCCCCGCCAGGGAAGATCGCTGACTCAGACCCACAGACACGGCGCGAGCCGCCCGGCATGCCGGAGTGGCTCGTTGTCGATACGGTGTGGGCGCGATCTTAGGGAAGGAGAATCGTGGTCGATTCCCCCAGCACGCCGGCCCGCCAGCGGCCGTCAGTCGTGACGATTTCCAGCTATCTGCTTTTCCTGTTCGTGGCGTGCCAGGTGATCAGTCTCATCCTCACCCTCGCCACCATCGGCAAGACACGCGACGTGCTCCGCGAGGCGTACGCGGACAGTTCCACCGAGGGTGCCGACCAGGTGGCGGGCTTCTTCTACGCCTTCGGCCTCGGCAGCAGCATCATCGTGCTCCTGATCGCGGTCGCCCTGGGCGTCCTGGCCATCTTCAACAACCAGGGCCGCAACGGTGCCCGGATCACCACCTGGATCGTCGGCGGCATCATGGTGTGCTGCGTGGGCGGCACCCTGCTCACCGGTGCGGCCGGCAGCTTCACCACCACCGGCGACGCCGGCGGCGACATGCCGACTGGTGACGAGATCCAGCGACGCCTGGACGAGGCTCTGCCCTCCTGGATCACGCCGGTCAGTGTGCTGCTCGGCGTGATCAGCCTGCTCGCACTGCTCGCGGCGCTGATCCTGCTGGCGCTGCCGAAGGCCAACGAGTTCTTCCGTAAGGCCTCCACGACCTGGGAGCCGCCGACCCCGGGCACCAGCTACCCGGGTTACCCGCAGGCGTCCGGCCAGCCGGGTTACCCGCAGGCGTCCGGCCAGCCGGGTTACCCGCAGGCGTCCGGTCAGCCGGGTTACCCGCAGGCGTCCGGTCAGCCGGGCTATCCACAGGCTCCTGGTCAGCCGGGCTATCCGCAGACGCCTGGCCAGCCGGGCTATCCGCAGGCACCCGGTTACCCGTCGACCGGTGAGCCGGGCTATCCGTCGACGCCGGGCCAGGCGCCCAGCTCGGACCAGCCGGGCACGCCGCCGCCGTCCAGCTCGTCCGGCCCGTCGGGCTCGGACCGGCCGGACGACACGCCGCCGGCCGACCGTCCCGGGTCGACCCCGCCGTCGACGAGTTGACCGACAGATAAGCACGACGCCGACGATCCCTCCGAGTAGGTTGCAACCCGACGCCTACCGGAGGGATTCGTCGTGTCGTACCCCGAATCGGCGCCGTTCCGCCGGCCCGCCGTGGTCGTGCTGGCCACGGCCGTGCTGCTGGTGATGGCGGTCGCCGCACTCGCGTACGCCGTCGCGGACCTGGCGGTGCTGGGCCGGACGGTCGACGCGTTCCGCCGCGCGGCCGGCGACACCTCGGCGAACCCGCAGCAGATCGGCGACGTGGTGACCCTGCTGCGCGCGTCGGCGGTGCTGTCGGCGGTGGTGGCCGCGCTCTCCGCCCCGGTGCTCGCGGCCCTCGCCCTCGGGCTGCTGGCCGGTCGCTCCGGTGCCCGCGTAGCCACCTGGGTGGTTTGTGGGCTCGGCCTGCTCGCCGGCTGTTGCAGCGCGGCGGTCCTCATCGGTGAGCGCTCCGCGCCGCTGCGGCTGGGCACCGACGAGCGGGTCACCGCCGAGTTGCTTGGCCTGATCGGGGACGCGTACCCGTCGTGGTGGATCCCGCTCAACGGAGGGCTTTCGGTGGGGCAGGGGCTCGGTTACCTTGTGGTAGCAACGCTTCTGGCCCTGCCGGCGGCGAACGCCTGGTTCGGTCGCCGCCGCCTCGCCGCACCAACCGGGCCGTCCGCGCCACACGGGTTCCCGCCCGCCCCGCACCAGCCCGCGCCCCCGTACCCGCCCAGATGAGGACCTCCCGTGACGCTCGATCCCACGACCGCTGAGCGGCGGGCCCTGGTCACAGGTGCCACCGCCGGCATCGGCGCGGCATTCGTCCGGCGGCTGGCGGGCGACGGCTGGCACCTGGTGCTTGTCGCCCGCGACGAGGCGCGACTCACCGAGCTGGCCGCGGAGTTGAAGGCCGAGCACGGCCGCGAGGTGGAGACGCTCTCGGTGGACCTGTCCACCGATGACGGCTGCGCCATCGTCGAGCAGCGGCTCACCGTCGGAAGCCCCGTGCACCTGCTTGTCAACAACGCGGGCATAGGTCTGAACCAGTCGTTCCTGCGCTCCACAGCGGAGGACGAGGCCCGCCTGCTGCGGCTCAACGTGCACGCGGTCATGCGGTTGACGCTCGCTGCGCTGGGTCCGATGACCAAAAGGCGGGACGGGGCAGTGATAAATGTCTCTTCCGTTGCGGGGTTCGGCGCGGTGATGCCCGGGTCGACCTACTCGGCCAGCAAGGCGTGGGTCACCAATTTCAGCGAGTCCGTCGGGCAGGCGGCGCGGTCGTTCGACGTCCGGGTGATGGCCCTCTGCCCCGGCTACACCCGCACCGAGTTTCATCAGCGGGCCGGCATCAACATGTCGAAGACCCCGAGCTGGATGTGGCTGCGAGCCGAGGATGTCGTCGACGAAGCCCTACGTGACCTGCGGAAAGGCAAGTTGGTGAGCGTTCCGTCGTGGAAGTACAAGCTCGCTGTCGCGGGTCTGCGGCACGCGCCGCACCGGCTCCTGCAAGTGGTCGCCCGGGACACCCGCGGCCGCATCGGTCGCGACGAGCACTGAGTCACTGGCCCCGGCCGCACCGACAGCGCCGAAGTCTCACGTTGTCATCCCGCCAGTGGGCCAGTTGCTGAGCGTAGTCGAACATTGCCAGCCATCGGTCCCCCAGCGCCCTGATCAGGGTGGACCCCGGCCACGGCGCTCAGACTTGCGCAGTAACCTCTATCGCCATGGGGGACCACGACGACCTGCGTAAATTCATTGCCGACCTGGCTGTTGTCCACGGACGGGTCGTGCTCTCATCGGGGCGCGAGGCAGACTGGTACGTCGATCTGCGTCGTGTCACGCTCCATCACCAGGCCGCTCCATTGGTCGGCCGGGTGCTGCTCGACCTCACCGCCGACTGGGAGTACGAGGCAGTCGGTGGGCTCACCCTGGGCGCGGACCCTGTCGCGCTCTCGATGCTGCACGCCGCCGCTCCGGCCGGTCGGGCCCTGGACGCCTTTGTGGTGCGCAAGGCGGGCAAGGCCCACGGTCTGCAGCGACGGATCGAGGGACCGGAGGTGGCCGGCCGCCGAGTGTTGGCGGTGGAGGATACGTCCACAACGGGCGGAAGTGTTTTGACCGCCGTCGAGGCGCTTCGCGAGGCCGGAGCCGAGGTCGTGGGCGTGGCGGTTATTGTTGATCGAGGCGCCGGCGACGCGGTGCGAGCCGCCGGATTGCCGTACAAGGCGGCCTATACGTTGGCTGACCTCGGCCTTGTGGCGTAAAAGTTTGCCGATTCGGATCTGCTGATATGCAGGCGGATCGATGCTGCTGGTGGAAGGATGGAATACGTGGGAACTGCGTTGGCCGAAATGACAATGCCTCAGATCTCGCCGCTCAACGGCGAGCCGATCGAACGTGCCGATGCCGAGCGTCTCGCCGGGGTCCTCAAGGCCCTTGCCGACCCTGCTCGGTTGCGGCTGCTCAGCCTGATCCAGTCGGCCCCCGAGGGCGAGGCGTGCGTCTGTGACCTGACGGCGCCGCTTGGCCTCTCTCAGCCGACCGTCAGTCACCACCTGCGTATCCTCACCGAGGCCGGCTTGCTGGAGCGGGAGAAGCGCGGTGTCTGGGCGTACTACCGGCTGGTCCCGAGTGCGATCGCGACGATCGCCGATCTGCTGACCCCGCCGCGTAAGCGGGCCACCAAGAAGGCGCGCTGACCCGTACCGATCGTCCGGTGCAATCCTCCACCGGGGAAAGCACCGGACGGCCGGCCGGGCCGCTCACGGCAGGTCAGTACTTGCCGTAGTTCTCGCGGGTCTCCTTGATGGCCTCCTCGGCCGCAGCGCGTTCCGCTGCTGTCGTGCCGCGCTTGGCCGCCATGCGAGCCCTAAGCAACTCGATCGCGATCGGCACCACCGAGATCGCCACGATAGCGATCAGAATCAGCTCGATGTTCGCCTTGACGAACGCGAGCTGGCCGAGGAAATAGCCGAGCACCGTCACGCCGGTGCCCCAGAGCACACCACCGATGACGTTGTAGGTGACGAATGTGCGGTAGTTCATCCGGCTGACGCCTGCCACGATCGGCGTGAACGTCCGCACGATCGGCACGAAGCGGGCAAGCACGATGGAGCGCGCCCCGTACTTCTCGAAGAAGTCGTGCGCCTTGATGACGTTCTCCTGCTTGAACAGCCGGGAGTTCGGACGGCGGAACAACGCCGGGCCCACCTTGCGGCCGAATGCGTATCCCACCTGATCCCCGGCGATCGCCGCGAGAGTGATCAGCAGGCAGACCAGCCAGAGTGGGTAGGTGATGTACTTCCCATCGGCGGTCAGCAGGCCGGCCGTGAAGAGCAACGAGTCGCCCGGCAGGAAAAAGCCGATCAGCAGACCGGACTCGGCGAAGACGATGACCAGAATGCCGAGCAGCCCGAATGACGAGATCAACACCTCCGGATCGAGCCAGTCCGGGCCCAGGGCCAGGGTCGTGATGGGCGTCGACACGAGGTGACCTCCGATTTGTGTACCGGGTGGGGTGCGGTGGAGTCGCGCGTGGCGACCGCACGACCGTAGTCTAGGTGGCCGTCCGATCCGCCCGGTGCGCGACGTCACAGTCGTGGCGACCCCGAGCCGTCCACCGACTGGGAAGGCGCCGGTACGGCGGCTGTTGCTGACTGACGCCGCGCATCGATGAAGCACACCTAACGATTTCGCCGTCACCGCAACAATCGGCCCGTCCGCTCCCGTCATTTGAGGCAGGAAGCCCCGGGAGGTGCAGTGACGTACGAGGAGTTCGCGGACACGCGGCTGGCCCCGCTACTGCGGTACGCGGTGATGCTCACAGGCGATCCGCACCAGGCGCAGGATCTGGTGCAGGAGACCATGGTCCGGGTCCAGCTCAACTGGCGTCGGGTCGCCCGAGCGGACTCCCCGGAGCGTTACGTGCGCCGGATGCTCACCAACCAGTACGTCGACTGGCGACGGGGCTCCTGGGTACGCCGCGTGCTGTTGCTCGGGGAGTCCGAACCGACGGTGCCGGTGGCCACCGACCACGCCCAGTCCGCCGTCGACCGGGACCAGATCTGGTCCTGGTTGTCCCGGCTGCCGCGCCGGCAGCGGGCCACCCTGGTGCTGCGCTACTACGAGGACCTGCCCGACGCCGAGATCGCCGACATCCTCGGCTGCGCCGTCGGGACCGTACGTTCGTCCATCTCCCGGGCCCTGGCGACGCTCCGGGCCGAGTACGTGGAGGCGTGAACATGATCGAGGATGACCTGCGTGCCGTCTTCGCCCGGCACGAGCCGCTGACCCCACCGACCGGCCCGCTGCGCGCCTCGATCGACCGGCTGGCCGCCACCCGTCGCCGCCGCCGGCAGCGGTTCCAGGCGGCGGGCGTCACGCTCGCCCTGCTCGCGGCGCTCGGAGTCGGCGTGCCGCAACTGCGTCCCGATCGGCCGGCAGAGGAATCGCTGCTGTCCGGCCAACCGACTGACTCGCCGGCCCAGTCGCTGAACATCCTGTTGGTCGGCGTGGACGGCGTCGACGAGGACCCGCCGCTCCGGTTGGCGGACTCGATCATGCTGGTGCACATCCCGGCCGACCGGAGCCGGCCGTACCTCATCTCGTTGCCGCGCGACCTGGAGGTGTCGGTCCCCGGTCGGGGGACCGACAAGCTCAACACGGCGTTCTTCGACGGTGCCGGCGAGCCCCGGCCCGACATGGACGCCGGCTACGACCTGACCCGCCGGGTGGTCGCCGACCTGACCGGGGTACGCGTCGACGCTGGCGCGGTGCTGACCTTCGCGGGGCTGCACCGGATCACCGAGGCCGTGGACGGGGTGGAGGTCTGCCTACCGAGTGAGGTCCGGTCCGGGCACACCCGCCGGACCTTTCCGGCTGGCTGTCAGCGGTTGGACGGAGCTGCCTCCGTCGACCTGCTGCGGCAACGGCGGCACCTGCCCGCCGGTGCGCTCGACAGGGACCGGAACGCCCAGCGCTATGTCGCCGGGTTGATCCAGCGGGCGGTTGCGCAGGACGTGCTGAGCAACCCGGTCAGGCTCGCCGCGCTGCTGTCGGCCGCCGGTAAGGATCTGACGGTCGACGACGACGGCCTGTCACTGGTCAGGCTGGCTGCGGTGCTTCCCAAACTCGACAGCGTCGACCCCGTGGGGCTCAGCCTCCCGGTCGGCCCTGCGACGGACGCCATGACGCGGCTTCCGCTGGACCCGAAGCAAGGTCCGGCGTTCCTCGCCGCGCTGCGCGAGGATCGGTTGGCGCAGTGGGTGGCGCAGCACCCGGAGCAGGTCAACCGCACCGGGTGACGGACGAGGGGTCGCCGGTCAGGCGGGATGGGTCAGGCGACGAACCGGGTCCCGCGACGCTTGGCCGCCAGGTAGCCGCCCACGCCGACGGCGAGCAGCAGCGCGCCGAGGCCGGCGATCAGGCCGGTGGAGGAGCCGGTGATGGGCAGCGAACCACCGTCACCGCCACCGCCACCGCTGCCGCCATCCGCGCCGCCGCCCGTGACCGCGTTTACCACGATCAGTGCCCTGTCGTTGGCTGGCTTGATGTCGTCGGCGAAGCTGCCGCCACCGGGGCATTCGCACGGCGCGTTGACCCGCACCGCGCCCCGGGCGTTGGAGATGACCTCGTCGATGCGCAGCCGGAACTCCATGGTGTAGGTCTTGCCGGCAACCAGCAGCATCTCCGAGCCGCACAGGTACGTTCGGGTGCCCTGTCGCAAGGTGCAGTGATCCGGGACCTCGACGGCGGAGGTGCCCGGCGGCAGTTCGACGTCCATGTGGGTGGCGGCCTCGTAGTCCTCGTTTACCTTGTCGAGCGTCGCCGGGCCGTTGTTCTGGAAGCCGACGGTCGCCGTGACGACCTCGCCGGCCCTGCCCTTGAGCGTGTCGCCGATCGCCGCGAGGTCGGTGCCGTTCGTGCCGGTGCTCTTGATGGTCCACCCGGTGTAGTCGTAACCCGGGCCGACGTCGGTCTGGTCGGCCTGCCGCATCCCGCTGGGAGCCTCGGCAAGTGTCAGCTTCGGGCCGCTGCCGCGCATTGCCGCGCGGGCGCCGGCGGCTTCCCGCACACGGGTCAGGTCCTCGAAGTCGGCAGTTGTCATGAACTGGGCATAGCCGGACTGGTTGGACGGGGCGTAGGTGTCCTCGGCGAGTTCGAGGTCCAGCGTGGTGGCGAGGCCCTCGCCGACCGGGATCTCCTCGTCGAACTGACAGGAGAGGAGGTGGTCGTCGGAGTAGAGGCAGTTGCTGAAACGGTCCTTGGTCCGGATCGAGTAGGCGAGGTCGAAGACCGCGGCGAAACCCTTTACGGTGTTGTCGCCGACGTTCGCCATCGTCAGCGGCACCGTGATCTTCCCGCCCGGCCTGGATGAGTGCGTGGTGAACGGCCCGCCCGCCAGGTCGACCCCCTCGCCGACGCGTACGCGGGCGGTGTAGCTGCCCCGCCGCTCGCCGGCTGCCTCGAAGCTCACGGCGACGTCCCCCGAGTCGCCGAGCTGAGCATCTCCGGTAGCGGCGACGCGCACCTGCTTCGTCGCGTTGCGATAGACGCCGCTGCCGGGCGGCACCATCTCGTGCAGGACGACGTCGCTGGGCTCCGTGCAGACGAGAACGCCCGGCTCTGGAACGGCGCACTGCTGGCCGTTGGCGGGAGCAATGGTGATCGTGTCGGCGAGGGAGCGGTAGTCGTACCGCACGGAGACGTCGGCGAGAACCGTCGGCTCGTCGGAGTACAGGAACAGGTTGCGGGTGGTGGGTGCCGAGCCGACAGCCAGGGTGGCGTCCTGGAAGTAGGGCTCGATCGCGGACGCCGCGGCGATGGCGGGGGTGGCGGACGCGGCGACCAACGCGCCTGCGACGCCGAGCCCGGCCAGCCAGCGGGTCGAATGCTTGGGCATGGGGGATCCTCCTGGGGGGATTCAGGTGGCGCCCGGTCAACGTAGTGACAGCGCCGGCCCCTCCGCTTCCTCAATGTGATCGTTACCTGTCTATTGACCCGAACGGTTGAGCACGTCTGCCGCAACGGGCGGCCCGCCCTCCGGCGGGATCCGCGGTGGTCGTCCTCGTCGCCGGCGCATTCGCTGCCACAACGACGGTGCCCCGCCGACCTCAGTGGTCGGCGGGGCACCTGTCGAGTGGGACGGGTCAGGCCACGAAGCGGGTCCGGCGGCGCTTCGCCACCAGGAAGCCGCCGAGGCCAGCGGCGAGCAGCAGGGCGCCGAGGCCGGCGATCAGGCCGGTGGACTGACCGGTGATCGGCAGCGCGCCGCCGTCGTCACCGCCCTGACCACCGCCGTTACCGCCACCGTTAGCGCCACCCTCGGTCGCGTTCACCAGGATCTTGGCCACGTCGTTTGCTGGCTTCAGGTCCTCGGTGAAGCCATCGCACTCGCACTTGGCGTTGATGGTCACGGTGCCCGTCGCGTTCTCGATCACCTTGTCGATCCGCAGACTGATGTCGACCGTCTGCTCCTCGCCGACGCCGATGAAGATGTCCGGGTAACAGCGATAGAGCTTGTGCCCCGGCTTACCGGCGTTCGCCCGGTCCTGCGTGTCGCCGTTGAGGGGCGAGCAGACGTCGGGCACCTTGACAGCGGTGGTGCCCGCCGGAACGGCGACGTCGACCTTCGTGACCGGCGTGCCCGAGCGACCGAAGTCGAGCGCGGCCGGGCCGTCGTTACGAACTCCGAGGGTGGCCACGACCACGTCGCCCGCCCTGCCGACCAGCTTGCCGCCGACCGCTACCAGGTCGGTGCCGTTCTTGCCGTTGACCTGGATCGTCATCCCGGACCCGTTGTTCGTGGGGTCGGTGTCGGCCTGGAACCCGCGCGCCGTCGCATTGGTCGGTCCCGAAAGAGTGAGAACGGGACCCTTGCCGGGCTGCCCCGCCGAGACGCCCCGCGCCCGGAGGTAGGCGCTGTAATCCTCGAACTCGGCGACGGTCATCCAGTTGTAGTAGCCGTACTCCCTGCCCGGCGCGTAGGTGTCCTTGCCGAGCAGGTAGGGCAGCGACGCCGACCACGTCTCCTCGCCGGCGATCGTCGCGGAGAAGCTGCAGGTCCGCAGGCGACCATCCTGGTAGGTGCAGTTGCTGTACTGCTTGTCGGGGCGGATCGAGTAGTCCAGGTCGAAGACCGCGACCGCGCCCTTCACGTCGGTGTTACCGGCGTTGCGCAGCGTGAGCGGCGCGCTGATCCTGCCCCCTGGCGCGGTCGACACGGTGGTCTCCTCGCTCGGGGCAGCCAGGTCGACGCCTTCGCCGATCCGCACCTTTGCGGTGTGGCTGGCCGGAGCGATTCCCTTGGCGCTGACAGTGACCTTGAGGTCACCGGCGTCCCCGTCCGCGGCCTTCGCGGTCGGTGCCAGGACCACGTTGAAGAAGCCGCCGTAGGCCCACTCGTAGAGGTCGGTTTCGAAGGGGGTGGCGCAGACCAGGATGCCCGACTGGCGTGGCTCGCAATCGAAACCCGGATTCTCGGGTGTGACCTCGAGAATTCCGTCGAGATCACGGAAGTCGTACTGGACGGTGAGCCCTTGGACGACGACGGACCTGGAGGCGGACAGCAACGGCGAGTCGACCTTGCCCGGTGATTTTGCGGCGACAGTGGTATCGGAGAAGTAGACGCCCAGTTTGACGGGCGCCTCCTCGGCGGCGGCGACGGCGGGGCTGGCGGAGGTGGCCACGAGCGCGCCTGCGACGCCCAGCCCGGCGAGCCAGCGCCGGGTGGAGTGGGTGAGCATGAAGGAGATCCTCCAGTTGGGGATTCGGTGCAGCCTGTGGAGCTTAAGAACGTCCTAAGGTCCGCCGCTGCCCCGATCACCACCCAGCGCCGAAGTGCACCACAAACGTTGGCAGGCGTTCCCGCGACGTTCGTCGGCCCTTTCCCGGCCGTTGGGGCCGGCGGCCGGTAAGCCCGCCCTCCGACGCGATCAGCGGTAGTCGTCCTCGTCGCCGGTGACCACCCGGGCCTGCTCCATGGCGTCCCAGTCGTCGACCTCCAGGCCGCGGTGCGGCTCGGAGTCGATGTCGGCGGGGTCGACCACTGCCGCCTGCTCGACGGCGTCGGCCGGCTCCGCCTCGGGGTCGCGTTCATCCGCGGCGAGGTGGTCGCCGGGCACGAAGTCCTCCTCGGGCTGACCCATGCTGCTCCCTCCCGGGATCTCGGGGCACGGTTCCCACCACCGTACGGGCTGTGCCGGCGCGGCGCGCGGAAGCCGAGTCGGCCGAATCACCCCGTTCTGGTGCGACCCGATGCCAGGATGGGGCGGTGGGCTTCCTCATCCGGCTGGTGATCACCGCGATCGCGCTGTGGATAACCACGCTCATCGTGCCCGGGGTCGACGTGCACGGCCGCTCAGGCAGCAACACGGTGCTGACGCTGATCGTGGTGGCGCTCATCTTCGGTGTGATCAACGCGGTGCTCAAGCCGGTGATCAAGGTCGTCGGCTGTGTGTTCTACCTGCTGACCCTTGGCCTGTTCGCGCTCGTGGTCAACGCGCTGCTCTTCCTGCTCACCGACCGGATCGCCCGCGGGCTCGACCTGCCGTTCCACGTGGACGGTTTCTGGGCGGCGTTCTGGGGAGCGATCGTGATGACAGTGGTCACCTGGCTGATAAGCGTCATCGTCCCGGACAGTGTGGGTGAGCGGTGAACGGCTAGCCCTGGGGCGATTGGCCCCGCGCACCTCGTCTACGGGATACTGCCGGGCGGAGGACAGCGCGGTCCGGCGCACAAATGAACAACGGCGGCCAGCACGGCCGAGAGTGGTTAGTAAGGAGCGTTTGACATGCCCATCGCTTCCCCCGAGGCTTACGCGGAGATGTTGGACCGCGCCAAGGCTGGCCGGTACGCGTACCCCGCGATCAACGTGACCTCCTCCCAGACGCTGAACGCGGCGCTGAAGGGCTTCGCCGACGCGGAGAGCGACGGCATCATCCAGGTCTCCACAGGTGGCGCCGAATACCTGTCCGGTCCCTCGATCAAGGACATGGTCACCGGCGCGGTGGCGTTCGCGGCGTACGCGCACGAGGTGGCCAAGAAGTACTCGGTGAACATCGCGCTGCACACCGACCACTGCCCGAAGGACAAGCTGGACGGGTTCGTCCGTCCGCTGATGGCCCTCTCGCAGGAGCGGGTGAAGCGCGGCGAGCAGCCGCTGTTCCAGTCGCACATGTGGGACGGGTCGGCCGTGCCGGTCGCCGAGAACCTGCAGATCGCCGCCCAGCTCCTCGACGAGGCCGCCAAGGGCAAGATCGTCCTTGAGATCGAAGTCGGTGTCGTCGGTGGCGAGGAGGACGGCGTCGAGAACGCCATCAACGACAAGCTCTACACCACCACCGAGGACGGCCTGGCCATGGTCGAGGCGCTCGGCCTCGGCGAGAAGGGCCGCTACATGGCGGCGCTGACCTTCGGCAACGTGCACGGCGTCTACAAGCCGGGCAACGTCAAGCTGCGCCCGGAGATCCTCAAGCAGATCCAGGACGCCGTCGGTGCGAAGTACGGCAAGGACAAGCCGCTCAGCCTGGTCTTCCACGGCGGCTCGGGCTCCCTGCTGAGCGAGATCCGTGAGGCGCTGGACTACGGCGTGGTGAAGATGAACATCGACACCGACACCCAGTACGCCTTCACCCGGCCCGTCGCGGACCACATGCTCCGCAACTACGACGGCGTGCTGAAGATCGACGGCGAGGTCGGCAACAAGAAGCAGTACGACCCGCGCGCCTGGGGCAAGGCCGCCGAGGCTGGCCTGGCCGCCCGCGTCGTCGAGGCGTGCGAGCACCTGCGCTCCACCGGCACCACGATGTCCAAGTAACGACGTCCCACCGACGGCCGGCTCTCCCTCGGGGAGCCGGCCGTCGCCGTCAGGTCGTCAACAGTCGTACGGCCTCGTGCACGTCGTCGGTGAGGTGGATCGTCGACGACAGATCGCCGAACGGGGAGGCGGTCAGCAGCGGGCGCAACAACGCCTCCACCGGCAGCTCCCGCGTCCAGTAGTCGCGGTCCAGGAAGACGTACGCGCCGCTCGCCCCGTCGGTGCCGTAGTAGGTCTTGGTGGCCGCCTGGAACACCTCCTGCACGGTGCCCGCCCGACCCGGGGCGAAGACGATGCCGCCCCGAGCGAGCCGCAGGATGGTGTCCTCCCGGATCGCGTTGGAGAAGTACTTGGCGATCCGCCCGGCGAACAGGTTCGCCGGCTCGTGCCCGTACAGCCAGGTGGGGATGGCCAGCCCACCCGCCCGCGCCCAGCCGGCGTCGCCGCCACGCTGCCGTGGCACGCCCGCGTACCGCTGCCGCACCGCCAACGCCACAGCCGTGTACCGCTCGTGGTCGGTGAAGTCGGGCGCGGTGGCCAGCAGGTCGATCGCCCCCGTCAGGTCCGCCGCCGGCTGGTCCGCGAGGTACGCGCCGAGGTTCGCCGCCTCCATCACGCCGGGGCCGCCGCCGGTCACCACCAGCCGGTCGGCCCGGGCCAGCTCCCAACCCAGCACTGCCGCCATCCGGTACGCGGGGCTGCCGCGTCGTACCGCGTGCCCGCCCATGATGCCCACGACCGACTGCGGCCCGTGCCCGGCCAGCCAGGCACGGGTGGCGTCGGCGAGGGCGTTGTCCACGCCGTGGTCGTGCAGGCGCTGACCGAGCGCCTCCTTCACGTCCGGCAGCGCGCCGCCGTGCGCCCGGTAGTGGTCGTACACCCGGGTGTCGTACATCCCGGCGAAGCCGCCCTCGGCGAACCCGGCGGCCAACTCCTCAGGGGTGTAGAGGTGCGTCGGCTGGGTCGGGTACGGCAGCCCGGAGAACGGCGGCACCACGTTCGCGCCGCGCCGGACCAGGTCGGCGCCGACGTCCCGGGAGGCGAACCGGCAGCCGACGAAGAGGGTGCCGGCGACCTCGATGCCTGTCAGGTCGGGTGCCGGGTCGAGGTCGAGGCGCAGCCCCTGCACGGTCAGCCCGGTCAGGCGGCCGGTGGTCAGCTGTCGGTCGAACTCGTCCCGGGTCTGGATCTCGCCGGCGTGCAGGTGCGGCTCGATGACGTCCGCGGGAGGTGGGGTCGGCACCCGGCCATCCTGCCCCGTTGCCGGAGTCGGTAAAACCCCCGGGCGGGGGTGAACCGACAGGAGCCCGATGGTGGTGGCCATCGGGCTCCTGCATAACCGGGTCCTGGGGAGGCTCCGGACCATTAGTTGTAATGGAAAACACCTGGCGGCGGCATAGGCCGCAGGCGTGACCAAATCCTCAGCCGTTCAGCGGAACACGTCAGCCGACCCGCTCGCGCGTCGCCCCGCTCAGCGGGTTGAATGGGGCGATGCAGAACCTTTTGCCAGAGCCACCGGCCACACTCCTGCCGGCGGACGACGAGGCCGACGCCGCCCTAGCCGCCGCCGAGGAGGCCGGCACCGACGAGGCGTTCGCCGAGGTGGCGGCCCGATTCCCGACCTACAGCGCGGCCTGGGCTGAGCTGGCGGCGCGGGCGTACGCGAACGGCCAGGTGGTGACGGGGTACGCGTACGCCCGCACCGGCTACCACCGCGGCCTGGACCAACTGCGCCGTAGTGGCTGGAAGGGCCACGGGCCGGTGCCGTGGTCGCACGAGCCCAACCGGGGCTTCCTCCGCTGCCTGTACGTGCTGTCCCGGGCCGCCGACGAGATCGGCGAGGCCGACGAGGCGGCCCGCTGCGCCCAGTTCCTGCGCGACTGCGACCCGGCGGCGGCCGACGCGCTGGCCAGCAACTGATACCCGACCGAAGGCCGGCCCGGCGCCGGGCCGGCCTTCGGTGGGCTACAACCCTTCGGCGACCGCAGCGGCGATCTTCAGCCAGGCGTCCCGGGTGGCCGAGGAGAGCCCGCCGTAGCGGATCGGCTCGCCGCTGTCGATGAGCCGCTCGTACGGGGCCAGCAGCACCGCCCGGGTCCGCGCCGCGAAGTGTTCCTGGATGGCCGGCAGGTCGATCTCCTTGCGCGACGGCGGCATCGACACGACAGTCACCGCCTGCCGGACCAGCCGCTGCCGGCCGCTCTGCTCCAGGTGGTCGAGCATCCGGGCGGCGGTCTCGGCCGAGTCGTTACGGGCGGACATGGTGACCACGAGCTGGTCGGTGGCGTCCATCGAGGCCTGCCAGTTCTGCGCCCGGACGTTGTTCCCGGTGTCCACGAAGATCAACTTGTAGAACCGGCTGACCACCTCGCGGATCTCGGCGAACGCGGCAGCCGTGAGCATCTCACCGCCGGTGGCCGACTCGTCCGACGCGAGCACGTCGAACATCCCCTCGCCCTGCGAGCGGACGTACTGCGACAGGTCACCGACCCGCCCGTGTGCGCCCTGGAACTGCCCGAGGTCACGCAGCATGTCGCGCACCGTGCGGGAGTGGAAATCCTGCTGGGCCCGCATCCCGAGGGTGCCCTGGGTCTCGTTGTTGTCCCAGGCCAACACATAGCCGCCGCGCTTCTGACCGAACGTCATGGCGAGCAGCAGGATGGCCACAGTCTTGCCGGCGCCGCCCTTCGGGTTGACCACCGTCACCTGCCGCAGCCCACCGAAGTTGCGGCGCACCATCTCGATGTCCCGCTTGAGCTCCTGCTCGTGCCGCCCCGGCGAGAGCCGGACCAGCCCGATCTTGTTGACCACCGCGCGTACACCCATGGTCGCCACCGGATCGGCGGGCCGCACCTGCCGCCGCCTGGCGAAATCCTCGGCGGTCGGCGCCGCAGTGGTCTCCGGTGTCCAGGCGGCGTCCTGGTAGCCGGCGGCCGGCACCCGGGCCACCGGATCGGTCTCCTGGTACGCCTGCGGCGGCGCCGGTGGAGCCCCGGCCGCGCCCTGCTGCCAGGGCGGCGGATACCAGCCCGGTGACGGCGGGAACGGCCCCGGCGGCGAGGCCACCACACCGCCCTGCTGCGGATCCGGTGGGGGCGGGACCGGCGTCTGGCCGGGGATCGTCGGCGTGTACGCCTGACCCGAGTAGGTCTGACCGGCGTACGTCTGCCCCGCCCCGGCGGCCGGGCCAGCGACCTGCGGCGGCTGCGGGACGGGCGGGACGGGGACCGGGGGTGTCGCGGCGGCGGCCTGGTCGTGGGCCGACGGAGGTGAACCGGCCGGCCGCTGCGGCGGATACGCCCATGGTGACTCGGTGGTCGGCCGGGCCGTACCGACCGCGGCACCGTTCTCGCCGGCGCTTACCGACACTGGTTCGCCCTGAGCCCCCGGACCGTCTGCCGTGGGTGTCGTCGGCCCGGCGGCTGTGGGGCCGCCCGCTGCGGGACCGGGCTCTGGTTCCCGTGCGGTGGTCTGGCGATCGGTGGTCGGGCCATCGGCGATCGGGCGATCGGTGGGCGCTGCGGTTGCCGGCGGGTGGTCCAGCGAGAACGGCAGGTCCAGGTCGACGCTGCCCGGCGTGATCGGCGGGTTGGGGACGGGACCCGGCTCGCCGGGCTGCGCCGGCGGCGTCGACGAAGCGGCCGGCGTCGACGGCGTTGGCGGTGCCGACGGCGCGGCCGCTGTCGACGGTGCGGCTGGTGTCGACGGCGCTGGCGGCGTCGACGCAGCCGGCGGTGCCGGCGGGTCGGCCGGCGGCCAGCTCGGCTGCGCCGGAGCCCAGCCCGACCCTGCGCCGGACGGGCCGGTGGCTCCCCAGCCGGTCGGCGGCGGCACCGGGCCGCTCAGCGACGGATAGTCCGACGGCGACGGCGGAGGCAGGGGCGTTGCCCCCGGCTGCCCGGGGATCGGCGGGCGGCCGGTCGGTGGCGCGGCCACCGGCGGTGAAACGGTCGACGGCGACACCGCCGACGGGCCGCCCCGATTCTCGGCGACCGCCGCCCACGGTGGCACCACGTCAGCCGCGCCCCGGTCGGCCGGCTCCGGGGGCCAGAGTGGTTCGATGTCCCGCTCCGGCACCGGCTGCTGGCCGGGCACCTGGGCCCGGTCGGCGTTCTTGTCCATTACGGTTCCTCCCCAGTCCTCCTGCGAGGATAGGCCCATCGATCGACGAGGGCCGGACAACGCAGCCGGGGTCAGCTCACCCAGACCGCCCAGGCGCCCGGCTCGATCCACCAGGAACGCTTACGGGTCAGCTCGCCCTCGACACCGTCGTCGAGGTAGGGCACCTTTCCCTCCCTCGGCAGCACCGACACGGCCCGTCCACGAGCGCGCCGAACCTCCAGGCGTACTCGCTTGCGCCCCAACGCCGAGCGGACGACCACCGGGACGGCCACCGCGACCTCGACCTGGCCGTCGGCCGGGTCCGGCGCGGACAGCAACGTCACGTCGTCGAGCGACGCGTACCCGCCGGCGTTGCCGATCGCGCAGGCCAGCAGCGGTTCGTCGCCGTCGGCGAGGATGGCGTCGTCCACCTCCACACGGGCCCGCCAGTGCAGCGGGCGGCCCGCGTCGTCGGCGGCGCCCAGCAGGGCACCGTCCAGGGTCACCGAGCCGCCGTCGTTGCGCAGCAGGTCCAGGCGGCGCGGCGTGCCGTCCAGCACGGCGGCGGCCACGGCCGCCGGGTCGCGCGGCAGCCCGAGCTGCGCGGCCAGGTCACGGTGGGTGCCACCGCGCGCAGGGTCGAGCGGGAGTACGGCAACGGGCGGCAGATCCGGCAGGGTCCGGTCGCCGGGCAGGTCCGCCGGGCGGCGGCTCGGCGGTGGCGCGTACCGCCGGACCAGCCGGCGCAGCACGGCGCGCAACTGCCCGTCGCTCGCCGTGGCGATGACCAGCCGGGTCTTGCCGTCCGAATCCGGCCAGGTGAGGCCGTCGGGGCGGGCCGGACCGTCGAGCTGGGCCAGCACGGCGTCGATCTCGGCGTCCGAGTGGGCGGTGACCATCTGCACCCGGGCGCCCCGGGCGGTAAGCGCGTCCGCGCAGGCCAGCACCGGCACTCGGGGCCGATCGGTGACGCACCCGTCGGCGTCGCCACCGGCCTTGGTCGGCGTCGGGGCGGCCGTGTCGGTCGGCGGGTTGGTGTCGGTCCCGGTAGGCGGGTTGGTGGCCGTCTCGGTCGGCGGCTTGGTGTCTGTTTCGGTCGCGCCGCCGCAGCAGGCTCCGCCGCTGCCGCAGCCCCCGGGAGCGTCCCGCTCCGAAGCGAGGGTGAGCAGCACCACGTCGTACACGGAGGGCCTCCTGACTCTCGGCGCGACCCCTGCCGGCCACGCCGTCACTACTTGTTAACCTGACACCCCGGGCTCGCCAACCGGTCGCCACCTGGCACCCGAGCCTTCTGGAGGCGGAAAAGATGCCAGCGATCGTGCTCCTCGGCGCTCAGTGGGGCGACGAGGGCAAGGGCAAGGTTACCGACCTGCTCGGTGAGCGGGTCGACTACGTCGTGCGCTACTCCGGTGGCAACAACGCGGGCCACACGGTGATCACCCCGGACGGCCAGAAGTACGCGTTGCACCTGATGCCGTCCGGTGCGCTCTCGCCGAGCGCGATGATCGTCATCGGCAACGGTGTGGTGGTCGACCCCAAGGTGCTGCTCGCCGAGATCGACGGCCTGGCCGAGCGTGGCGTCGACGTCTCCCGACTGCGGATCTCCGGTGACGCGCACCTGATCATGCCGCACCACCGGGCGCTGGACCGGGTCATCGAGCGCTACCTCGGCTCGTCCCGGATCGGCACCACCGGGCGGGGCATCGGCCCGGCGTACGGCGACAAGGTCGCCCGGATCGGCATCCGGCTCCAGGACCTGCTCGACCCGGGCATCCTGCGCAAGAAGCTGGAACTCGCCCTGCGCGAGAAGAACCAGATCCTGTTCAAGGTCTACAACCGCAAGGCGATCGACCTTGAGGCGACAGTCGAGGAGTACCTGGAGTACGCGGAGCGGCTCAAGCCGTACATCGCGGAGACCCGGGCGATGCTCTGGGACGCCCTGGACCGGGGCGAGACGGTGCTGCTGGAGGGCGCGCAGGCCACCATGCTCGACATGGACCACGGCACGTACCCCTTCGTGACCTCGTCCAACCCGACCGCCGGTGGCGCCTGCGTGGGCGCTGGCATCCCGCCGACCGCGATCAACAAGGTGATCGCGGTGAGCAAGGCGTACACGACCCGGGTCGGTGCCGGGCCGTTCCCGACCGAGCTGTTCGACGCCAACGGAGCGCACCTGCGCAAGATCGGCGCGGAGTACGGCACGACCACTGGGCGGGAGCGCCGGTGCGGGTGGTTCGACGCTGTCGTGGCCCGGTATGCGTGCCGCCTCAACGGCGTCACCGACCTGGTCATCACCAAGCTGGACGTGCTCACCGGGCTGCCCAAGGTGCCGATCTGCGTCGGCTACGAGATCAACGGCGTCCGGGTCGACGACATGCCGATGAGCCAGACGGACTTCCACCACGCCACCCCGGTGTATGAGGAGCTGGACGGGTGGTGGGAGGACATCACCAAGGCCCGCACCGCCGAAGACCTCCCGGAGAACGCCCGCCGCTACATCGCCCGCGTAGAGGAACTCTGCAACACCAGAGTCAGCGTCGTAGGCGTAGGCCCAGGCCGAGAAGAAAACGTAGTAATCCACCCCCTCCTCCCCTAACCCCGCTCCCGCCCTGCCCCCGGGGTGCCCTCCCGTCCCGCCCCCGGTTGCCCCGGTGATCAAGAAGTTTGCGTCAGATTCGGGTGAAGTCCTGACGGAAATGTCTTGATCACCGGGATGAGGGCGAGGTTTTCCACAGGGGTGGGTTGGTTGTCCACAGGGCCTTATGGGGGTCCTGGGGGATGGGCAGGGTGTGGTGGTGGGACCTCACCAGCTTCTCCGCGACCTTGCAGCCCGCCAGGACGGGATGATCACTCTGGCGCAGGCGCTGCGTGTCGGCCTGACCAGGGATCAGGTTCGACAATTGCACCGGTCCGGTAGTTGGCAGCGTCTGCTGCGTGGGTGCTTCGTTCCGGACGCGGGGCTGAGCGACTCGACACTGCGGCGGGCTCGCATTCGGGCTGCGGTGCACAGTCTTGGCCCTGGTGCCTTTGCTGTGCTCGATACCGCTCTCGAACTGCGCGGTATCGCGGGTTTGCGCCGAAGCCCGCAGGTGCACGTCTCGGTGCCGGTTGATCGGCCCCGGCCTCAACGCGCTCTGGCGCCATGGCTGATCGTCCATCAGCTGACCCTCGGTCCTGGCGACGTCGACGAGGTCGCGGGTGTTCGCACGACCTCTGCGCTTCGTGCCGTCGCCGACGTCATCCTTCGAGTCGATCGCTATCCGGCCGTTTCGGTCCTCGACTCGGCGTTGAACCTGAACCACCTCACCCCAGCGCAACTCGCTCTGATCCCGGGCCTGATTCAGGGACGGCGCGGGGCGGTCGCAGCGCGGTCCCACATTGCCGAGGCCGACGGTCGGGCCCAGTCACCGCTGGAAACTCGCACCCGGTTGCGCTGCGTCGATGGCAGGGTGCCTCCGGACGCTCTCCAGTTAGAGGTACGCGACGACGACGGGTATCTGCTCGGCATTGGTGATCTGGGTTGGCGTGGTCCGAGGGTGATCGCGGAAGCGGACGGGCGCGATGCCCACGGCACGCCAGAGGCGGCGTACGCCGATCGCCGTCGCCAGAACCGCCTGGTCAACGCCGGCTGGACCATCCTCCGCTTCACCTGGCGGGACACCCTGGCGCCGGATTACATCCCGCACACCGTCCGCCAAGCGATAAGCGCGAACCGGCACCAGCCCCGGTGATCAAGAGGTTTGCGTCAAAATCCAGCCGCGCGCTGACGCAAATCTCTTGATCACCGGCCTTCAACGGGAGGGGCAGGGTGGGGGCAGTAGGATCTCGGGTTGTGCGGGTTCTCTTGGTGGGTGGTGGCGGGCGGGAGCATGCGCTTGCGCTTGGGTTGGCTGGCGATGCGGCTGTTTCCGCGCTGATTGCGGCACCGGGTAATCCCGGGATCGCCTCGGTTGCCGAGTTGCGGTCCGTGAACGCGTCCGATCCGGCAGCCGTGGCGGCGCTGGCCGTGGAGACTGCCGCTGACCTGGTGGTGATCGGGCCGGAGGCGCCGTTGGTCGCCGGGGTCGCCGACGCCGTACGGGCCAAGGGCATCGCCGTGTTCGGCCCGTCGGGTGAGGCTGCCCAGCTCGAAGGGTCGAAGGCGTTCGCCAAGGACGTGATGACCGCCGCTGGAGTGCCTACCGCGCGGGCGTACGTCTGCACGGACGAGGAGAGCACCGCACGCGCGCTCGACGAGTTCGGCGCACCGTACGTGGTGAAGGACAACGGGCTCGCCGCCGGCAAGGGCGTGGTGGTCACCGACGATCGGGCCGCCGCGTTGGCGCATGCCGCCGAGTGTGGCCGTGTGGTGGTCGAGGAGTTCCTCGACGGCCCGGAGGTCAGCCTTTTCGTGGTCACCGACGGTGAGGCGGCGCTGCCGCTGCTGCCCGCACAGGACTTCAAGCGGATCGGTGACGGCGACACCGGCCCGAACACCGGTGGCATGGGTGCGTACGCGCCGCTGCCCTGGACCCCGCCAAGCCTGGTGGACGACGTCATGCGCGACGTGGTTCACCCGACCCTGGCCGAGATGCGCCGTCGGGGCACTCCGTTCTCCGGTCTGCTCTACGTGGGGCTGGCGATGACCGCTGCCGGCCCTCGTGTGATCGAGTTCAACGCCCGCTTCGGCGACCCGGAGACCCAGGTGGTGCTCGCACTGCTGGAGACCCCGCTGGGCGGGCTGTTGCACGCGGCGGCCACCGGCACCCTGGCCCAGCACCCGCCGTTGCGCTGGCGGGACGGCGCGGCCGTGACAGTGGTGCTCGCCGCGCAGGGCTATCCGGCCGCGCCGCGTACCGGCGACGTGATCACCGGCGCGGACCGTCCGGGCATCATCCACGCCGGCACCGCCCGCCGGGCCAGCGACGGCGCGTTGCTGTCCGCCGGGGGCCGGGTGCTCTGCGGTACGGCCACCGGCCCCGACCTGGCCGCCGCGCGGGAAGCCGCGTACGCGCTTGTGGGCACCGTGGAGTTGGCCGGCTCGCAGCACCGCACCGACATCGCCGCCGCGGCGGTCGACGGCCGGATCACGATCCCCGGCTGACCCCGGCCGGATCACCGAGCGTGGGCGGCGGGCGGTTCGACCCTCAGCTGACGTAGCGGCGCAGCTCCCGCGTGAGCACCTTGCCTGTGGCGTTGCGGGGCAGGTACTTCACGTAGACCACGTCCCGGGGTACGGAGAAGCGGGCCAGGTAGTGCCGGACATATTCGCGGATTGCGTCGGGGTCGAGCGTCTCGCCGGGGTGCAGGGCGAGGAACGCGGCCAGTCGTTGGCCGTAGTCGGGGTCGGGCACCCCGATCACCGCCGCCTCGCGTACCTGCGGCAGTCGGGCGAGTAGGTCCTCCACCTCGGACGGGAAGACGTTCTCGCCACCAGAGACGATCATGTCGTCGGCTCGGCCGTCGACGAAGAGCAGCCCGTCGACGCTGAGCCGGCCGAGGTCGCCGGTGTCGAGCAGGCCGCCCCGGCTCTCCCGGCTGGCACCGGAGGTGTAGCCCTCGAAGAGCATCTCGTTGCCGACGAAGATCCGGCCGACGTGCCCGTTCGGCACGGGCTGGCCGTCGTCGTCGAGGATCTGCACGCGGGTGCCGTACGGCGGTCGGCCGGCCGAGGTGGGGGCGTGGCGTAGGTCCTGCGGGCCGGCGATGGACGCCCAGGAGACCTCGGTGGAGCCGTACAGGTTGTACATGACGTCGCCGTAGACGTCCATGAACTTCGGCGCCAGCCCGCCCGGCAGCGCCGACCCGCTGACCGCGACGGCCTTGAGCTTGGGGCGCGGGTCTGGTGGGGGCACCTCCAGCAGTCGCTGGATCATCACGGGTACGGCGAACAGGGCGTCACACCTGTGCGCCGTCAGGGCGGCGAGCGTGGCGGTCGGGTCGAAGCGGCGGTGCAGCACGATTGTGGCGCGCAGCGCGAAGCTCAACTGGAGAGCGGCGAAACCCCAGGTATGGAAGATCGGTGCGGCGATCATCACGCGGTCCCGGACGTGCAGCGGGATGCGGTCGATTATGGACACCAGCGGGCCGAACCCGTTCGGTGTGCGCCGGCGGGCGCCCTTGGGCGCGCCTGTGGTGCCGGAGGTGAGCACGATGATCCGGCCGTCGCGCTCCGGTGGCCGCAACTCGCCCGGCAGCGCCCCGGCCACCAGTTCTTCGCGGGCGCGTTCGTCGAGGCGGTGCAGTTCGGCGGGGAGCGCGAGGACCCGCTCGGCGAACTCGTCGTCGTGCACCAGCAGTCGTAGCTGCTGTTCCTCGGCGACGGTGCCCAACTGGGACGCGGACAGCCCGGTGTTGACGAGGACCGCGTCGGCGCCGAGCAGGGTGGCCGCCACGATCGTCTCGATGAACCCGTGGTGGTTGCGGCAGAGCAGACCGATCCGGTCGCCTGCCTGTACGCCGAGTCCGGCCCGCATCGACCGGGCCATTCGTTCGGCCCGGTCGAGGAGGTCCTTATAGGTCAGCTCGACGCCGTCCTCGTCGATGATCGCCGGACGGCCGGGGTCCCGTGCCGCTGCCTGGCGTAGTTCACCGGCGAGACTCCACCCCCAGGTGCGTAACGCGCTGAGCTGCGAGGCGATCCGGAGCGGCCGGCCGGGGGTGAGCAGGCCGCGACGCGTCAGCGTGGCAGCGACGAACGGCAAGTCCATGCCGCAGACCTCCTTGGGGTCGGCGCGGACAGGGCGGCGTTGCTTCCCGTCCGTCGGGGCGTCTCGCCTGATGATGCACCCGGCGTGGCGCCAAGCCCAGCCGGCGGCGGCGTGCGGTGACGAAGACGGCACGCATCGTGGACCGCAGGTTGCCCGGTAGGAGTACCTCGCCCGCCTTTGGGCCCGGCCCTAGCCGGAACGGGCCGGACCAGGAGGCGTTTCGCTCCACTTGACGACGGCCAGTCGCCCGCCTCAGGGATCAGCACGATTCTGTCACCCCTCACCCCTCACGCCTCGCCCAGGCAGGGGGGCGTCGGCGGCTGGTGGCGTAGCGCGAGGGCCGCCGCGCGGGCGGCGTCGAGCAACTCCTGCGGGGTCAGCTCGGCCAGTCGGGTGCGCTGATGCTCCAGCAGCCGGGCTGCCGCGTCGAGCAGCCCGTTCTCCTCGACTGGGCGGGGAGGCAGCTCCAGCTCTGCCGCGAGGTACCGCTGCAGGACCGCGCCCAGGTGGGCGACACCGATGTCCCGTACGGTCAGCGACAGGTGGGCGCTTGTGGACCCGTCGGCCGCCACCGCGCTGTGTGCCGCGCCCCGGGGCAGGTAGAGCACCTCTCCCGGCGCTAGCCTGGTCTGCAGCACGACCTGCCCGGGTTGCTCGGCTCGGCCGCGGTCCCACCGTCCGTCCGTCGGCGTGGAGTGGATCGTCCACTCCTTCTGCCCTTGCACCTGGACCACGAACACGTCGGCGTCGTCCCGGTGCGGCGGGAGAGCCTGACGCTCGGCAGGTGTGAGGAAGAAGAACGCCTCGACGGGGCGCCCCAGGTCGGTCCCCAGCTCGTACGCCAGCGTCGCGGTGGCAGCGTGCCAGTGCTCGATGTTGCGCAGCAGTACGCTCGCGCCCTCGGCCACCCGCCGGGAGACCTTTTCCGGGTCCACATAGTCGGGCAGGTACCGATCGGCGACCATGCGGGGTGTCACAATTCCGTCCACCGGGCTTTCACCCGCCCCGAGGACCGCGACGTAGGGGGCTCGGAGCAGGCCCCCGGCGAGTGACCGCTCCAGGTCCCGCACGGTAAAGACTCCCACCGGGGGCTGTGCCGGGCGCAGGACCCTCGGGACCCGTCGCCACGACTCCGCGAAGAATGCCGGGACGTCTCCGACCAGATCGCGGAGGACCGCACTGTCATCCATTGTGGCCATATCCGTCACACACTCGCCATCTGCTCGGTGAGAACCGAGGGGGTGGGGTCGACAGCCCGGGAGAGGGCGAGGTACTCGCGGGCTTGTCCGACGTCGCCGAGCTGCCGGAATGCCCAGCCGAGATAGAAGGCGGCGGACGCGACCGGAAGCCCTCCCTGCGGGAGGATCTGCTCCCAGGCGCGGATGGCGCCGATGAGGTCGTCGGCGGCGACGAGCGCCTTGGCATGCGCTTCCCATACCCGATGGTCGTACGGGCTGATGGCGGTCAGTGTGCTCGTGGCCTCCAGCGCCTCGCCGATCCGGCCCTGGCCGAGCAGGGTCTTGGCGCGGGTTTCGTACATCGGAAAGGCGTGGTCCTTCCACGAGAGAAGCTCCAGCGGCCCGGTCGCCGGCTCAGCTCGCTCCAGGGCGGCAGCGGCTCGGTCGAGGAGCTCCATCGTCTGTGGCATCTCTCCGCGTAAGTACGGCTCGTAGGCGACGGCCCGATAGAACGTGTGCTCGGTGAGGTGGCGATCCATCCCGACCAGGGTCACCTCCGTCATCGCCCGTCGTCCGAGCTCGATGGCCCGGTGCAGGGCTGGAACATCGGCCCCTCGCTTGCCGTTGGCGACGACGACGTAGTTGGCGAGTCGGACCCGGGTCTCGGGTGGGACGGCTGGGTCGGACGCGGCCCGCAACGCCCACTCTTCGAGCAGCGGGTACGCACCAGGGTGCAGCCGTACCAGGGCGGCCAGTTCGGCGCGGGCCGTCTCGGGGTTGACGGGGTGATCGGCGATCCGTGCGTCGAGGAGGCCGAGGATCTCACCGGCCCGCCGTGGGTACCCCAGGCGCAGCATGAGGTCACTCGCCACGCAGCGCTCCTGAGCCGTCAGCGAGCCGGGGGCTCGACAGGCCTCGTCCACCATCCACCACAGCTCGCTGGCGAGGTCCACAGGCATCGCTGCGAATTCGCTGCTCGTGGCGTCGACCCGGTCCCAGCTTGCCGCGTCGAGGATTCGTCGTTCCGGTTGTGGGAAGGTGTTGAAGGCAGGGACCAAATGCGCTGCCCCATCGACCAGGTGGCGGGCGATACCGTAGGTAATCAGCCCGAGGTTTGTGGAGCGGGTGACCGGCGCGCCCAGACCGACGTAGACAGGGCAGGCGGCCGGCCGGCCGGCGGTGGTGAGCGATATCAGCCGCTCGGTCAGCGCCTGCGCGCCGGGCATCGTTTGGTATTTCGGCAGTTCCATCGTCGTGGGATTTCCTTCGGCATCGCCGGATCGCGGCCAGCGCCGTTGTCGGATCAGTCGCGGGGGCGGTAGCCGCAGGCCCGACCGGGCCGAACGAGACCAGGACCCGCAGTGGGCGGGCCTGCGGCGACCGCGTCGATCATCAGATGTAGAACGGCTCGCCGTGCATGTCCCGGTCCCACGCCATCTGCTGGGTAGCGTCTTCGTGCGACTGTGTCGCGGCGACCGCGGGGGCGACGATCGCGCCACCGAGCGCAGCCGCAGCGACCACACCGAGGGCGATCCGCTTGGCCTGAAGCTTCTTGACGGATTCGGACTGTTCCATTTCAACTCCTTCTAGATTCGGCAGTCGATCGAAGCGTTGTCGACTTGTTTACCGCTAGAAGATGATTGCTGTGGAAAGAGCAGAAGGACGCCATTCTTCACGTCTTATTGACACAGAACCGCGCTTTCCTGACGGAAACTTGACGGGATCGATGGCAATGAGGCGACGCCAGGGAGAGCGGGAGTCTGCCGGGCTCAAATCCGGTTGCCGGAGATGGCCCGGGAGATGACCAGTCGTTGGATCTCGGAGGTGCCCTCGAAGATGGTGTAGATCTTGGCGTCCCGGTACCAGCGCTCCACGGGGTGGTCGCGTACGAAGCCGGCCCCGCCGAGCAGTTGTACGGCCTTGTCGGTGACGGACACCGCCACCTCGCCGGCCTTGAGCTTGGACATCGAACCCTCGCCCGCCGTGAACGGGCGGTTGTTGCGGCCCATCCAGGAGGCGCGCCAAACCAGCAGCCGCGCTGCGTCGATCTCCATCCGCATGTCGGCGAGCGCGAACGCGACAGCCTGGTTCTCGATGATCGGGCGGCCGAACTGGACCCGTTCCTTTGCGTAGTCCAGGGCGTACTCGTAGGCGGCCCGCGCCACGCCGAGCGCCTGCGCGCCCACCGTGGGTCGGGACAGTTCGAAGGTGCGCATCGCGGCCTGCCCGGTGGCCCGCTGTCCGGAGCGGGCCCGGTCGAGGCGTTCCAGCAGCGCGTCCCGGCCGCCGAGCAGGCACCTCCCGGGCACCCGTACGTCGTCGAGGAAGACGTCGGCGGTGTGCGACGCGCGGAGGCCGAGTTTGCGCAGCTTGCGGGTGGCGGCGAGGCCTGGGGTGCCGGGCGGTACGACGAACGCGGCCTGGCCGCGGGAGCCGAGGGTGGGGTCGACCGAGGCGGTGACCACGTGCACGCCGGCGATCCCGCCGTTGGTGGCGTACGCCTTCTGCCCGTTCAGCACCCACTCGTCGGTGGCCTCGTCGTAGACGGCCCGGGTGCGCATCGCGCTGACGTCCGAGCCGGCTTCCGGTTCGGTGGTGCAGAACGCGGCGACGGCCGGCGAGTCGACGTCGCCGAAGCACTGCGGCACCCATTCGACGAGCTGGTCGGGGGTGCCGGCGCCGTAGATGGCGGCGACGGCGAGCGAGGTGCCGAAGATGCTCAGCCCGATGCCGGCGTCACCCCAGAAGAGTTCCTCGCTGGCGATGGGCAGGGAGAGCCCGGCGGGATCGGCCCAGCAGGTGGCGAGGAACTCGAAGCCGTAGAGGCCGACCTTGGCGGCCTCCTGGATCACCGGCCAGGGGGTCTCCTCGCGCTCGTCCCACTCGGCGGCGGCCGGGCGCACGACCTCGGCGGCGAAGCCGTGCACCCAGTCCCGCAGGTCCCGCTGTTCCTCGTTCAGGTCGAGCGAGAACTCAGCCATGTCAGGCCTTGGGGATGTCGAACAGGTTGGCGATGTTGGCAGCGAGGCCGAGGTCGCCCTTGGCCTTCAGCTTGCCGGTCATGAACATCATCACGGGGTTGGCGCCACCGGAGACGATCTTCAGGAACTCCACCGGACCCATGGTCAGGCTGAGCTTCGGGTCGTGCTGCGGGGTCTCGTTGACCTGGCACTTGCCGTCGGCGATGACCACCTCGTAGGTGTCGCTGCCGCCGTCCGGGCGACCGGTGACGACCCAGTGGATGACCGCGTTTGTGGTGCCGGCCCGGTCGGCGCGGAACAGCGACGGCATCCGGCCGAACACCTCGCCGAGCACCTTGCCACGCAGGTCTCCGGACATCACCTGAGCGATCTTGTCGTCCGGGGTGGACTTGACCAGCTGGGCGAACTCCTTGGGGCCGACGTTGGCGAAGCTGGCCGGGTCGAAGTCAGTCATGAGATGCGCCTTCCGGAGGAGATTTGCCTACTGGTGCGTAACCCTACGCACGAGTAGGTATGCTCGCAAGGTGTCCACGCCTCCCGCCTTCAAGCGCCTGCCGCGCGCCGTCCGTGAGCAGCAGATGCTCGATGCGGCGGTGAAGGTTTTCTCCAAACGTGGCTTTCACGCGGCCAGCATGGACGAGATTGCGGAGGACGCCGGCATCTCCAAGCCGATGGTCTACGCGTACCTCGGGACGAAGGAGGAGCTCTTCGTCGCCTGCCTGCACCGCGAGGGCACCCGCATGATGCAGGCCATCGCCGGGGCGGCCGCCCCCGATCTGCCGGCTGACGTTCGGCTCTGGCGCGGCCTGAAGGCGTTCTTCGGCTTCGTCGGCGCGCACCGCGACGGCTGGGCGGTGCTCTACCGGCAGGCTCGGGGGGAGCAGCCGTTCGCCGGTGAACTCGCCACGATGCGGGCCCAGTTGGTCGAGGTCGTCGCCGGGATGCTCGACCACGCGCTGCGTGCCGAGGGCCGTGAGGTCACCGCCGTCGACCTGGAGGTCGTCGCGTACGCGCTTGTGGGCGCCACCGAGTCGCTTGCCGACTGGCTCGCCGACCACCCGGACGCCGACCCGGAGAAGACGGCGACCCGGATGATGAACGTGGCCTGGCTCGGCGCCGGCCAACTTCTGCACGGCGTCACCTGGCATCCGCAGCAGGACCCTGCCTGACCACCGCTCGGCGGCGGCGGGACCAGAACGCGGCGACCGCGTCAGCGACGGGCTCGTTGGTGGGCGCGGCGGCGTAGCCAGCGGATCAACTCCAGCAGGAACGTGATCGCCACCGAAAGGCCGATCCCGGCGAGGACGCCCCTGATGGGGTGGCGCTCGAAGACGATTCCACCGAAGTAGCCGAGCAGCCCGCAGTACAGCGCCCAGGTGACCGCCGCGATCGTGTCGTAGAGCAGGAACGTCCGGCGGGGATACCGCACCGCGCCCATGGTCAGGGTGACCGCCGTGCGACCGCCCGGCACGTACCGGGAGGTGGTCAGGATCAGCCCGCCGCGCCGGTCCACCGCGCGTCGGGCCCACTCGGTGCTTGCCTGCCTGCGGCTGCCGTCGGGAAACCGGGCGAGCCGGTGCGCGCCACCGCCGCGCCCGATGCCGTACGAGATGTGGTCACCCGCGAGCGCACCGAGGGCAGCGCTGATGATCACCAGGGCCAGGTTGGGGTGACCGCCGTCGGCGGCGAGCACCGCTGCGGTGATCACCGCCGCCTCGGCCGGCACGGCGGGGAAGAACGCGTCGACCGCGGTGAGCCCGAAGATCAGCAGGTGCACCCAGGGTGAGGTGACGAGCTGTCGGAGCAGGTCGAGCGCGGAATCCATGCCCCCATGCTCGCCGGGTACGACCCGCCCGGTGGCCGAAGCCGAGGGATAACCCCCCGCCTCTCCCCGCGCCGATCTTGCACTTTCTGCCCGAACCAACCCCCACAGAAGCCGCAGAACAGCGACCGAAAGTGCAAGATCGACGGGGTGGGGTCAGGCCGTGCGAGCCAGGGCCGGTGGGGTGAGCAACTGCCCGTGTGGGGTCTTGTCTTCGGAAGTTGGGCCTTGGGAGGTCAGGACCACAGGTGCGTCCAGTTCCCTGCTTACCGCCTCTGGCCAGTCCCTTGGCGGGTTGTCGTAGATCGGGCGGGAGCGCAGTAGGCGGGCGGTTAGCGCGGCCTGCCGGTCCAGGTCGCCGGGCGGGCCGGGGGTGAGGCGGTCGGTGGTGTCGTAGCGGCGGCAGATCCGCAGGTCGGGGCCGGCCAGGTCTAGGTGGGTCAGGGCCACGCCGTCGACGCCGCCGGCCGCGGCGAGGGCGTACCGGTGGGCGACCGCGTCGAAGTGGCCGAACCGGAAGCCGCCCTGCCACTGGTTCGTGGCGTTGTGCCGGTCGGTGAACGGCAGTGCCGGGTCCTCGGTCACCAGCGGGCCGGCCCCGTGTCGGGTGGTGACCACGCGGAGCACCCCGATCCGGGTCACGTCGCCGGGCAGGCCCGCCTCGGCGAGCAGGCCGTCGACGTTCGCGAACGTGGTGGTGCTCCACGTCGTGTACGGGTGGAAGCCGTGCCACTCGTCGAGCAGCACCCCCTGCGCGCCCTCGAAGACGCACGTCCCGGAGCGCAGCGCCCCGGCGAGCCAACTGCCGTCGACGATGGCGACCCGCCCGGCGAACCCGGTGAACGCGGGCAGGCAGTCCTCGACCGGCGGCGCGTCCAGCGGGCCGAGTTCGGCGGTCAGCCGGTCCCGCAGGGCGGTCAGCCGTCGGCGCAGCTCCTCCGGCCGGTGGCAGTCGGCGACCCGTGGCGCGTCGTCGGGGTGGGCGAGCCCGTACGCGACGGCCTCGCCCACCCCCAGCCCGCAGGAGCCGTGCCGGTCGGCTCCCCGGGCGATCTCCCGGGCTCGGTTGGCGGCCCGGTGGTACGGGGTGGCGAGCAGCGCCTCCCCGTCCACTGTCAGCCGGTCGAGCGCGTCGGGCACTCCGACCGTGGCGAGATGATCGGCCTCGGCGGCAAGCGCCAGCGGGTCCACCACCACGTGCCGCGACAGGTGCGTACGGACACCGGGGTGGAACGTGCCGGCGCCGAACTGCGCGAACGTGTGGTGCCGCCCGTCGGGCAGCACGACGTTGTGCGCCGCCTGCGCGCCCCCGTTGAAACGGACAACGGTGTGCACTCCACGGGTGGCGCAGAGCCAGTCCACCACCGTGCCCTTGCCGGCGTCGCCATAGCCGAGGTCGACCACCGCCACGTGCCTCACAGTCGGGTCACCCCGCCGGTGGTGTCGTGGAAGGCCGGCAGGGTCGACACCTCGGCGCGCCGCCCACGGTTGAGCCGGGCCAGCGCCTTCGACACGGTGCCGGTGGCGGCGGAGCCGGCGCGGTCCAGGTCGCGCAGGCCCTCGTCCAGGTCGATGGCCTGCTCGCCGAGGCCGATGGTGAGCGCGATGGTCTCGCAGACCGCGTCGAGGTCGTCGAGGACCACTGCGTTCTGCCCGAGCAGGTCTCGCCAGAAGTCCAGCACCTTGGCGTTGCCGGCGTAGTGGCTGCCGGCGGGGAGCAGGAAGTAGGTGTCCCAGCGGCGGGTCACCTCGTCGAAGATCTGCCGCAGTGGCACGTCCTCGGTCAGGTCGTCGCCCATCAGGCGGGCCACCTCCCGTGCCTTCACCTGCGGGTACGCCAGCTCGTCGCCGATGATGAACAGGTAGCCGCGCCGGCCGCGCTTCTCCCAGTTGTCGGTGGCGGTGTGCCGGGCCATGAAGTACATGGCCAGCTCGTACGACTCGGTCATCTGCCCGCCGCCACCGCCTTCGAGGACGATCCGGCCGAGGTCGTCGTCCATCCGGTTGTCCGACTCGAACTGGCCGACCTGCAACGGCACCCGGTCGCAGGTGGCGTCGCCGATCGCGCCGAACATGATCTGCGGGTCGCTTGCGTAGCCCTGCCGTTGCAGCAGCCCGAGCAGCTGCGGCAGCTTGGTCTGAAGGACACGCGGCACCTTGCGCATCGAGCCTGTCACGTCGAAGAGCACGGCGACGGGCGTCGAGCGGGGGTGCTCGTCGGAGTCGCGGCTCTCTCGCATCGCCTCCCGGGGGTCGAGCGTGGGGTGCACGGTGCGCGCCCCGCTGTCGCTGTAGGAGAAGGCGCTCTTGCCTGTGGACCGGCGGTAGCGGTCGGCGGCGTCGTACACGTCTGTGGACCAGGTTCCACTGCCCATGACAGCTCCTTAGGGGGTGAGGGTGAAGGGTCGGAAGGTGCGTGGCCCGTAGAGCCGGTCCAGCACCTGGTCGAATTCGCGCAGCAGGCGCCACGCGTCGTCGGGCCGGTCCTTGAGGAAGCGCTGCCGGCAGCCCTCGGCGAAGGTGAGCAGCTCGCGCGGCGCGTCGCGGTTCAGCAGCCAGGTCATGCAGCCGGTGGCCATCCAGATGTCGGTGCCCGGCCCGCACTGCCGCTTCTGGAGGACCTCGGGCGGATACCAGTCCTGGTGGTCGGGAACGATCGCGGGGACCGTGCCGCCGACGGGGGCGGAGAAGCACCAGTCGACGAGCACCACGCCGTGGGCACCCGGCTCGATCAGCACGTGCTGCGGCAGGACCGCGCCGTGCACGATGCCGGCCCGGTGGGCGAGGCCGAGCGCCACGAGCAGCCGGCGCCACATCCACGCCACGTCGCGGGCGTCCAGCCCGTTGGGGTACGCGCGCCGCACCACGTCGAGGTCGTGCAGGCCGGGCGCGGTGGCGAGCACGTTGATCCGCCGTTCGGCGCCGGTCGCGGCGTCCCGGTGCGCGAACTCGTCGACGAGCCGGGGCACGTACGGCAGGTAGCGCGGGTCGCCGTTCCTGGCGATGGTGTGCAGGGCGTGTGCCTCGCGGGCCATGAGGTCGTTGTCGGTGGGCCGTCGGGGCAGCTTGAGCAGCCTGTCCTCTCCGACGTCGTAGAGGTCGGCAAGGTCACCGGAGTGGGCAAGTGCGCCGAGGCGGTAGTCGCCGAGGATGGTGACCTGCCGGGCCTGCCACCGGGTGGTGACCTGGATGAACGCCTCGGTGGCTTCGGCGCGTACTCCCGGGTCGGCCAACCGGTCGGGGTGCAGGGCCGCGACCAGCTCGCGGTAGCGCCGGGCGGGTTGGTCGGTGCCGAACAGGTCGGCGTCGGTGCGGGCGGCCGTGACCAGGCGGATCGCCTCGGCGGTCCTCATCGCACGGTCTCCTCGCGGGCGGGCCGCAGCAGGGCCGGGTGCAGCAGCCGGGCGTCGCCGGCCCGGTAGAGCCGGGCGCGCGGGCCGCCCCGGGTGCCGCCGCGTTCGGTGCTGGCGCCTGTGCTCTCCACGAAGCCCGGCACGGAGAGCACCTTGCGGTGGAAGTTGCCGGCGTGCAGCGGGTGACCCCAGACCGTCTCGTAGACGGCGCGCAGCTCGCTGATGGTGAACTCGGCGGCGAGGAAGCGGGTGGCGAGCGGTGTGTATTCGAGCTTGGAGCGGGCGCGCTCCAGCGCGTCGTCGATGATCCGGCCGTGGTCGAAGGCGAGCTGCCGGCTGGTCAGCGCGGTCACCGGCAGCCAGATCGCCGCGTCGGCGTCGCTGCCGGCGGCCGGGTCCGGCAGGTCGGGGGCGAACGCGAGGTGCGCGACCGAGACGATGCGCATCCGCGGGTCGCGGTCAGGGTCGCCATAGCTGCCCAACTGCTCCAGGTGTACGCGGCGCAGCCCCTCACCGCCCAGCCCGGTCTCCTCGGCCAACTCCCGACGGGCCCCTGTGGCCAGGTCCTCGTTGGGCTGGACGAAGCCGCCGGGCAGCGCCCAGTGCCCCTCGAAGGGTGGCTGACCCCGCTGGATCAGCAGCAGGTGCAGGGCGCCGTCGCGGATGGTCAGCGCCACCACGTCGGTGGTCACGGCGACCGACGGGTAGGCCCCTGGGTCGTACGCCTCCAGGAACTCCTGCTCGTTCATCGCGTCACCCTCACTTTGAGAACATCTCGTTGTGAGAACAACCTAGCTTATGAAAACGCCCCTGCCAAGCCCGGAATCCGGTTTCGGCAGGGGCGCGTCAGCGCAGGAGGCCCACCAGGTGCGGTCGGCCACGCGAGTCGTGCAGGGCGAAACCGTCGTCCGGCAGCAGGGCGAAGCTCACAGTGGTCGGCAGCGGCACGGGAAGCTTGAAGGCGACCTCGACTGTGTACGCGTCCGGTAGCCGGCTCTCCAACGCCGCGAGGCAGCGCGCCTTGCTCCACATGCCGTGCGCGATCGGCCGACGGAAACCGAACAGCCGCGCCCCGAGCACTGACGTGTGGATCGGGTTGTGGTCCCCGGAGACCCGCGCGTACGCCGTGCCGATGCGGGGTTCCACGCGCCAACGGGCCGTGCCGGCCGGCGCCTCGGTGCGCTCGCCCCTGTCGCGTCGCTCGCCGCCACCGGGCGTGCGCTCCCGAGCCAGGTACGTCGACACGCCGCGCCAGACCTCCTCCCCGGCCACCGAGCCGACGAGCACCACGTCCACCTGCCGCCCCCGGTCGTGCGGGCGCAGGTCCTGGGCGTACGTCGTGAAGTCGAGGGTCTCGTCGGCGGTGATCGGGCGGTGCACGGTGATCCGGTTGCCGACGTGCACCAGGCCGGTAAGCGGCATGGGGAAGTCCGGCGCGGTCATCAGTCGCAGGGTCAGCGGGAAGCCCATGACGTGCGGAAACGTCGCAGGCAGCCGATCGGTGAGCCGAAACCCGCAGACCCGGTCGTAGTCGGCCAGATGTGCCAGGTCGACTGTCACCCCGCCCGTTGCCACCTCGACCGCCGGCAGGTCGGGCCCGCGCCGCCCACTGCCGAGGCCCGGCAGCGCACCGAGCAACGCGCGCCGGTACAGCGCGCCGGCCGCCGGCATCCGGGGCAGCTCGATGCGCTCCCTGGTGCCGGTGGCGGCGCGGTTGGCCGGTTCCGCGCCGGTGAGGTCGCGGGTCGCCTCGGCCGCGGCGGCGGTCAGGTCGTGTGTCTGCTCGACGCTCAGATCGTGACCGGAGCGCGCCGGCCGGCGGATCGCGTCCAGGGTCTCCCGCGTCAGGATCTCGGTGGGACCGTCGATCAGTTCGTGGACCGACAGGTCGTCCGGGTCCTCGGTGGGCTGTCCTCTCCGCGCCATCACGCCCCCAGCAGGCTCTGGCCGCAGACGCGTACGACGTTGCCGCTGACCGCGCCGGAGGCCGGCCAGGCCAGCCAGCCGATCGTCTCGGCCACGTCCACCGGCAGACCGCCCTGCGCCAGGCTGTTCATGCGTCGACCGGCCTCGCGGACCACAAGCGGGATGCGCGCCGTCAGGCGGGTCTCGATGAAGCCGGGGGCCACCGCGTTGACGCTGATCCCCCGCTCACGCAGGGCCGGGGCGAGGGAGTCGACAAGCCCGATCACGCCTGCCTTGCTCGTGGCGTAGTTGGTCTGCCCCCGGTTGCCGGCGATCCCGGCGATCGAGGAGACCGCCACGATCCGCCCGCCGGCCGGGATCAGCCCCCGCTCCAGCAGGACATCGTTGATCCGCTCCTGGCTGGAGAGGTTGACGTCTATCACCTGGTCCCACCGGTCGGCGTCCATCCGGCCGAGCGTCTTGTCCCGGGTGATGCCGGCGTTGTGCACCACCACGTCCACGCGGCCCTGCCGGCCGGCCAGGTGGTCGGCGAGCCGGGTCGGCGCGTCCGGCGTGGTCAGGTCGAGTTGCACTGCCGTACCGCCGATGTCGTTGGCCACCGCCGCGAGTGCGTCCCCGGCGGCAGGGATGTCCAGTGCCACCACCTGTGCGCCGTCGCGGGCCAGGACCCGGGCCAGCGCCGCGCCGATGCCCCGGGCCGCGCCGGTGACGAGCACGACCTGCCCGTCCAGCGGGCGATCCCAGTCGGTCGGTGCGCTCGCCGTGCCGTCGCCGACCCTGATGACCTGCCCCGACACGTACGCGGAGCGGCCGGAGAGGAGGAATCGGAGTGTCGATTCGAGGCTCGTACGGGTGCCGGCGTCACTGGCGTCGCCTGTCACGTAGACGAGTTGCGCGGTGGTGCCCCTGCCGAACTCCTTGCCGATGCTGCGCACGAGCCCTTCGAGAGCGCGCTGGGCGGTCGCCTCGCGTGGGGTCGGGCACTCCGACGGTGGGGTGCCGAGCACGATCACCCGGCCGCTGGGCAGCACGGACCGCGCCTGCGGGTGGAAGAAGTCGTAGAGCTGGCGCAGGGCGGTCGAGTCGGTGATTCCGGTGGCGTCGAACAGCAGCGCCCCGTACCGCTGGGGGGTGTCGCCGGGGGTGGTGGTGGCCTGGTCGGCCAGCTCGACCCCGGCGGCGGTCAGGATCTTGGCGACCGGCTCGGCGAGTCGGCTGCCGGTGGCCGCGCCGAGCAGCGCCGGCCCGGGCAGCAGCGGGTCACCGGGCTGGTGTCGGCGCAGTCGCGGCGGGTCGGGCAGCCCGAGGCGCTTGACCAGCGCGCGGCCGGCGGCCGATTGGACGAAGCTCGCGTACTTGTCGGTCATGGGCGTAGCCTACTGGCGAGTAGGGTTGGTGCAACACATCTCAAGGAGGCGGATCGTGCAAAGCATCCGACGGGTCGCGGTCATCGGCGGCAACCGCATCCCCTTTGCCCGTTCCAACTCCCGCTATGCGGACGCGTCCAACGCGGACATGCTCGGCGCGGCGCTTGACGGCCTGATCGCCCGGTATGGGCTGGCCGGGCAGCGGGTCGGCGAGGTGGTCGCCGGTGCGGTGCTGAAGCACTCCCGCGACTTCAACCTCACCCGTGAGGTGGTGCTCGGCTCGCGGCTCGACCCGCACACCCCGGCGTACGACATCCAGCAGGCGTGCGGCACCGGTCTGGAGGCCGCGATCCTGGTCGCCAACAAGATCGCCCTCGGCCAGATCGACGTGGGTATCGCCGGCGGCGTCGACACCACCTCGGACGCGCCGCTGGCCGTCAACGAGGACATGCGGCGCACGCTGCTCAAACTCAACTCCGCCCGGACGCTCGGCGAGCGGATGAAGATCGCCGCGAAGCTGCGCCCGCTCCAGCCGTTCAAGCCGGAGATCCCGCGCAACGCCGAACCACGTACCGGCCTGTCCATGGGGGACCACGCCGCCCAGACCGCCCTGCGGTGGCAGATCGACAGGCGGTCCCAGGACGAGCTGGCGCTGCGCTCACACAAGCGCCTGGCCGCCGCGTACGACAAGGGCTTCTTCGACGACCTGATGACGCCGTACCTGGGGCTCACCCGCGACCAGAACCTCCGCCCGGACACGAGCGTCGAGAAGCTCGGTTCGCTCAAGCCGGTCTTCGGCACCCGTGGCCCGGACGCCGAGCACGCAACGATGACCGCCGGCAACTCGTCGCCGCTCACCGACGGCGCGTCCACAGTGCTGCTGGCCAGCGAGGAGTGGGCCGCCGCGCACAACCTGCCCGTGCTGGCCTGGTTCAGCTGGTCGGAGACGGCCGCTGTGGACTTCGTGCACGGCGACGAGGGGCTGCTGATGGCCCCCGCGTACGCGGTGCCCCGCATGCTGGCCCGTGCCGGGCTGACGTTGCAGGACTTCGACTACTACGAGATCCACGAGGCGTTCGCCTCCCAGGTGCTTGCCACCCTCGCCGCCTGGGAGTCGCCGGAGTTCTGCAAGGACCGGCTCGGCCTGGACGCCCCGCTCGGTGCGATCGACCGGGAGCGGATCAACGTCAACGGCTCGTCGCTGGCCGCCGGGCACCCGTTCGCCGCCACCGGCGGGCGGATCGTGGCGACCCTTGCCAAGTTGCTGGCCGAGAAGGGCGGCGGCCGAGGGCTGATCTCCATCTGCGCGGCCGGCGGTCAGGGCGTGACGGCGATCCTGGAGCGCTGACCGACGCTTCCTAGATCGTGATGCGTGCATGGGAGGGCTAGCCTGACCCCGCCCTTCCCCATGCCCTGGAGGATCAAGCCCGATGTCGACCACCCCGATGTCTACGTCCGGTCCGCAGGCTCGTTTCGCCGTGCCGCCCCCTCGGCCGCCGTCGGGGGGCGTCCGGCTGAGTCGGACGGCCCAGATCATCACCGGCCTGGCGCTTGTCGTGCCGGCCGCCGTCGCCCTGCTCTGGTCGTACGTCATTCCGTCGATCAGCACCCTTGTGGACAGTTTTGGGCCAGCAAGACTGGTGCCGAACCGCCGCAGCCAAGCCTCCGATGGCGGCCTGGACAACTACCGAGAGATTGCCGCGTCGGGATTCCTCGGTGACCTGGTCTACGTGCTGCTGCTCGCACTGGTACCGGTGCTGCTCGCGCTGATCGTCGCCCCTGCGCTCGCGCTCGCGGCGGAGCGGGCTGGCCGGGTGCCGAGACTTGTCACCCGGGCGCTGCTGGCCGTGCCGCTGGCCGCCTACGCCCCGCTCGCCGTGGGGACGGCGCGGACGATGGAACAGGCCGGCACCGGCCCGGGGAAGACCTCCGCCATCAGTACGGTGGCGCTGCTGCCCGCCGGGCTGGTGATCGCGATCGGTGCCACAGTCTTCCTCGCCGTGTGGTGCCGCCGCCCCCACGGCAGGTCCCTGCCGGCGGCCCTGGCCGCCGGCGGCGTGCTGGCGCTTACCGTCGTCGCGGTGACGATGCAGTCCTGGTCCCTCCAGTGGCCCGTCGTCGCCCAGTGGGGGCAGAACAGAACTCCGTTGCTGGACGTCTACCAGCAGACCTTCGTCCTCGCCCAGACCGGTGTCGGCGCTGCCGGCAGTGCGGTGCTGTTGGTGCTGCTGGGAACGCTCGGCCTCCTCGCCGTCGCCCTGCTTCTGCTGACCCGTACGCGGATCGCCTTCACCGGTTGGCGCGACCGCCCGGCGGAACCGACCCGTGCCGTGCGGAGTCCTGTCGCACTCGGCCTCCTGGTGGTGGGGCTGCTGGCGTTCGTCGTCGTGCTCGCGTACGTGTTGACGCCGTGGCTGCGGCTGCTCACCGCCGACGTGGCGCCGCTGCCCCGGGGTGTCACCGCCGGCCAAATTCAGGTCAACACCTGGCTGCCACCGCTGATCTCGACGGTGATCGGGGTGGGCCTCGCCGCGCTGGCCGGATTTGCGATCGGTGGCCTGCGCCCGCTGGGCCGGGCCAGCGAGCTTCTCCTGCTGCCCTTCGCACCCTGGCTCTTCGTCGGCGTCGGCCCACTCGCGGGTGCCCACTACCTCCGGGTTCGTGAGGCCGAGCAGTTGGACACCTTCGCGGCGCTGATCCCGCCGAGCTGGCTCTCCGTCCCCGCGCTCGTGGTGTTCACCCTGTTCTTCAGGGGCCAGCGGGAACGTTGGGAGGGCGGCGGCCGGTTCACCTCGACGATGCTGCTGCCCGCCCTGCCGATGGTGGCCGGGGCCGGGCTGCTGACCTGGTTGGTCGCCGCGCAGGACTGGCTGTGGCCGCGCCTGGTCGTCGCGCAGAACGGGCTGTGGCCGGCGCCGAATTTCCTGCTCTACCGGCTCCGGGGGCAGTTCGGCGCTGAGGACACCGCGCAGGGGGACCTGGCTCAGATACTGCCCTTGCCGATGCTGCTGTTGTTCCTGCTCGCCTTCCTGGCGTTGCAGTTGCTCTACCTCGACCGGCTCGTCATCCTGGCGGGCCGACAGGATGACGAGCCGCACGCCGGTGCCGGGCCTACCGGTGCCGCAGCTACCGGTGCGATGCCTGCCGGTGTCGCGGCGGCGTCCCTTCCGCAGACCGACCAGAACGACGTCACGGAACGGGATCCGCGGCAGTCCTGAACGGCTCGCGCAGGCGGGGCGGCGTTGTCAGGGCTTCCTATCGTGGTGTGGGACCGCTCGGACGTCATGATGGCGGCGCCCTGTCGAGGAGAGTTCATGTCCCGTCACGCGCTACTTCGTACCACTGTCGTTGCTCTGGCCGTCGTGCTGGCGGCCGGCGGCTGTAGCTCCACCGCGACGAGTTCCGTGGATTCCGCGGCGACCACGGTGCCCACCGACCCGGCGAACACGCCCAGCGCCGACGCCGGCACGATCACCGACGCCGCGACGCCGAGCGGTGACCCGAAGGGCGGTGGCTCCACGGGCGGTGGCTCCACGGGCGACGGCTCCACGAGCGGTGGTGGCTCCACGAGCGGCCAGCCGGGCGGCGGCACCTCGACCGGCGGCGACAGCGGCCAGTCCGGTACGAAGGCGAGCGGGCCGGTCATCAGCTACTTCCGGGTGACCGCCAAGCCGCGCTGCCCGGCCGGCACCAGCGCCAACCCGATCGCCGGTAGCGGGGTGCGGATGGAGTGGCGGGTCAGCAACGTCACAGCGGTGGCCCTGTCGATCGACGGTGGGGGCATCTACCGCGACGACTACCCGGCGACCGGTAGTGAGGAGTTCACCTTCCCCTGCTCCGGCGGGGAGGGCGACATCCAGAAGCACACCTACACGTTGACGGCACGCAACGCGCACGGCACGCAGACGAAGACGATCGTGGTGACCGCCCCGGTGCACGACATCCCGGAGGTCTGACGAGCGCCCGACCTCCGCTACAGCCCGGCCCCGGCCGGGCTGTAGCGGGCAGGGGCCGTCCTCGCCGGGATGCCGCACAGCCCTGCCCGACCAGGTCGCCCGTTGTCGGGTAGGCGAGAATGAGGCACGTGACGACGATCCCGAACGTGCTGGCCAACCGGTACGCCTCACCCGAACTTGTCGCCCTCTGGTCCCCGGAGGAGAAGGTACGGATGGAGCGGCGACTCTGGCTCGCCGTGCTCCGCGCCCAGCGTGACCTCGGCGTGGCCGTGCCGGACGGCGTGGTCGAGGCGTACGAGCGGGTGCTCGACCACGTCGACCTCGCCTCGATCGCCGAGCGGGAGCGCGTCACCCGGCACGACGTGAAGGCCCGGATCGAGGAGTTCAGCGCGCTCGCCGGCTTCGAGCACGTGCACAAGGGGATGACGTCCCGGGACCTCACCGAAAACGTCGAGCAGTTGCAGGTGCGCGCCTCGCTGGAGCTGGTCCGGGACCGGGTGGTCGCCACCCTCGCCCGGTTGGCGTGGCTGGCCCACGAGCACTCCGAGCTGGTCATGACCGGCCGTTCGCACAACGTCGCCGCGCAGGCCACCACGCTGGGCAAGCGGTTCGCGTCGGCGGCGGAAGAGCTGCTCATCGCGTACGAGCGGCTGGAGGAGCTGATCGCCCGCTACCCGCTGCGCGGGATCAAGGGGCCGGTCGGCACGGCAGCCGACCAGCTCGACCTCTTCGACGGCGACGCCGACAAGGTCGCCGAGCTGGAGCGTCGGGTCGCCGAGCACCTCGGTTTCTCCCGTGTGCTGGACAGCGTCGGGCAGGTCTACCCGCGCTCGTTGGACTTCGACGTGCTTGCCGCGCTGGCGCAGACCGCCGCCGCGCCGTCGTCGCTGGCGACCACGATCCGGTTGATGGTCGGCCAGGAGTTGGTCACCGAGGGCTTCAAGCCGGGCCAGGTCGGCTCCAGCGCGATGCCGCACAAGATGAACACGCGCTCGTCGGAGCGGGTGAACGGCTTCGCGGTGATCATCCGGGGTTACCTGTCGATGGTCGGTGAGCTGGCCGGTGACCAGTGGAACGAGGGGGACGTGTCCTGCTCGGTGGTCCGCCGGGTGGCCCTGCCGGACGCGTTCTTCGCCGCCGACGGGCTCTTCCAGACGTTCCTCACAGTGCTCGACGAGTTCGGCGCGTACCCGGCGGTCATCAACCGGGAGTTGGAGCGGTTCCTGCCGTTCCTGGCCACCACCAAGATCCTGGTGGCGGCGGTCCGGCGTAGTGTCGGCCGGGAGGTCGCGCACGAGGTGATCAAGGAGCACGCGGTAGCGGTGGCGCTCGCCATGCGCGAGAAGGGCGCCCCGGAGAACGACCTGTTCGACAGGTTGGCGGCGGACGGCCGGCTGGGCCTGTCCCGCGCCGACATCGACACCCTGGTCGCCGACCGCACGGCCTTCGTGGGCGCCGCCCCCGCCCAGGTGGCAGCACTGACCCGCCGAATCACCAAGGTGGTAGAAACCCACCCAAACGCCGCAACCTACTCCCCGCCCCCCATCCTCTAAGCCCACCCGGCCCCGCCGAGGCGAGGGCGGGGCCAGGCGCAGGGCCAGGGCCGGGGTTGTTACTCGCCGGTGGGGGTTTCTGCTGCTGTGCGGAGGGTGGGGGCGCTCGCGGGTTCGGCGATGCCGCCGGGCGACTCCGTGAAGCCCGGGTCGTGTGCCGTGCCCGCGGCGACCGCCGGCTGGTCGGCCGGCATGACCTCGGGCATCTTGGGTACGGCGACGACGGCCGTGCCGTACGCGCAGATCTCCATCCACATCTCGCCGCAGTCCCGGCTGTCGAACCGCATGCCGATCACGGCGTTCGCGCCGAGCCGCAGGGCCTCCTCGCCGAGGCGGGCCACCGAGTCGGTGCGCCACCGGGTGAGGTTGTCCGGCGCCATCGGGTCGTACGCGCCACCGCGCAGGTTCTTGACCCCCTCGCGGTACGGGTTGCGCGTCCTGGCCATCGATGACACCACCTCACCGAGAATCTGTCGGATCTCGTAGCCGGGCAGTTGCTCCGTCGTCACGACCAGCACGGTTCCGATGCTGTCAGGAGTGGGGCGACCCGATCGTGTGCATTGTTCACCTGATCGGATGCTGCAAAACGACGCGGCGCGGACGGCCGGAACGAGCCCGACCATCCGCGCCGCGCGGGGCGGTAACCGTCAGACACCGGCCGTCGAGGTGATCCAGGCCCGGTTGTACGCGACACTGCCGTAGTTCTGGATGCTGGAGCCGTCGGCCGTGGAGGCCACGCCGACCTGCTGGTTGTTGTAGAACTGCGGGCCGCCCGAGTCGCCCCGCCAGGCGTTGCCGTTGATCCGGGTGCTGCGGATGGCCTGCCCGCCGTACGCGTCGGTGGCGCTGTTGCTTGTCACCCGGACGGTGGCCGTCTTGAGTTGGCTGGACGCGGAGCAGCCGCTGTAGCAGGTCATGCCCCAGCCGTAGATCGAGTTGGTGGAGCCGACCGGCGGGTTGCTGCTGGCCAGGCTCACCGTCGAGGTGCTGACAGTGCTGGAGAGCCGCATGAGGGCCAGGTCGTTGCGGGTGTAGGTGGCGCTGACGGTGCGGGTGACGCCGCCGGAGGCCCGGTAGACGCTGCCGACGCGTACCGACATGGTGCCGCTGATGCAGTGCCGGGCGGTGAGCACCCACTGCGGTGCGATCACGCTGCCGGAGCAGGTGAACGAGCCGTTGCTGAGCACCGCGGCGGCCCAGGGCGCGGACGAGACGGTGCCGCCGCCGATGATGGGTTGCGGGCCGGCGGGGGCGGCGACCGCGCCGGAGGCGCTGCCGAGGGCGCCGGCGAGCGCTACGCCGAGCATGGCGAGCAGGGGACGGATGCGCATCGAGGACTCCTTGGACGGGGCGGACCCGGGGTCGCCGGGTGCGGGAGGACGCCGAGGGAGGTCGCCGTCGGCGCCGGAATCGAGTTGCGTCGATGTACGGTAGGCCGATTGGCTGTCGTTTTCAAGAATTCGATCGAGGCAGCTCAATGTAACGGTTCGGCTACCCGCAGCGCCGAATATGCCCTGGTGGGAGCGCGTGTCCCGCGTCGACACCCGGTTCGACCGACAGTAATGTTGATCACTGCCTGAACTGCGCCCGGCCGGTGCGTCCGCGACGGTAACTGCCAGGTACGCTGGCTGCGCTCGCCCGTTGTGGGTCGGCACCCAACTGCGTACACAGTCAGGAGTGCCCAGTGCCTCGCGTCGTCGTCGACGTCATGCTCAAGCCCGAGATCCTCGATCCGCAGGGCCAGGCCGTCGCAAACGCGCTGCCCCGGCTCGGCGTCAGCGACGTCGCCTCAGTTCGGATCGGCAGGCGGATCGAGATCGACTTCACCGGTGAACCGGACCTGGACCGGGCCCGGGAGATCGCCGACAAGTTGCTCGCCAACCCGGTCATCGAGGACTTCACCGTCCGCCTGGTCGAGGCCGACGAGACCGCGGACGCCCGCTCGTGACCGCCCGGGTCGGTGTCGTCACCTTCCCCGGCTCACTCGACGACGGGGACGCGGCCCGTGCCGTCCGGATTGCCGGCGCCGAGCCGGTCCGGCTCTGGCACGGTGACCCGAGCCTGCACGGGGTCGACGCTGTCGTGCTCCCCGGCGGCTTCTCCTACGGTGACTACCTGCGCTGCGGCGCCATCGCCCGGTTCGCGCCGGTGATGGAGACGATCGTGGACGCCGCCCAGGGTGGCCTGCCGGTGCTCGGCATCTGCAACGGCTTCCAGATCCTCTGCGAGGCGCACCTGCTGCCGGGTGCGCTCACCCGCAACCAGCACCTGCACTTCCGCAACCGGGACCAGATCCTGCGCATCGAGTCGGCCGGCACCGCCTGGACCAACGCGTTCCAGCCCGGCCAGGAGGTGCTCATCCCGGTGAAGAACGGCGAGGGCTGCTACGTCGCCGACGCCGCGACGCTGGACCAGCTCGAAGCCGAGGGTCGGGTGGTCGCCCGCTACGTCGGCGGCAACCCCAACGGGTCGATGCGCGACATCGCCGCGATCACCAACTCCGCAGGCAACGTCGTCGGCATCATGCCGCACCCCGAGCACGCGGTGGAGGCGCTCACCGGCCCCTCCCTGGACGGCCTCGGCTTCTTCACCTCGGTCCTCAAGCACCTGGTGGGGGCTCCGGCATGACCGGCGGCACGATCATCGGTCAGCTCAATCGCCGGCCCGGTGGGCACGAGCGCAGCGAGGAGAGGTCATGACCACCCATCCGGACCCGGTACGGGACACACCGGAGGCATACTCCGCTCCCGCTCAGCCGGCGGCCGACTGGACCGACGGCGTGGACACCGTCCCGCGTGCCGACGGCACCCCGGGCGAGCTTCAGCCGTACACCGAGCTGGGCCTCCGCGACGACGAGTACGACCGGATCCGGCAGATCCTCGGCCGCCGGCCCACCCAGTCCGAGCTGGCGATGTACTCGATCATGTGGAGCGAGCACTGCTCCTACAAGTCGAGCAAGGTGCACCTGCGCCAGTTCGGTGAGAAGGCCCCGCCCAGCGACCGGATGCTCGCCGGCATCGGTGAGAACGCCGGTGTCGTGCAGATCTCCGATGAGTTGGCGGTGACCTTCAAGGTCGAGTCGCACAACCACCCGAGCTTCGTCGAGCCGTACCAGGGCGCGGCGACAGGTGTCGGTGGCATCGTCCGGGACATCCTCGCCATGGGTGCCCGCCCGGTCGCGGTGATGGACCCGCTGCGCTTCGGTGCGGCCGACCACCCGGACACCGCCCGGGTGCTCACCGGCGTGGTCGCCGGCGTCGGCGGCTACGGAAACTGCCTGGGCCTGCCCAACATCGGTGGCGAGCTGGTCTTCGACCCCTCCTACCAGGGCAACCCGCTGCTCAACGCGCTCTGCCTGGGCGTGCTGCCGGTCAGCCGGCTCCAGAACAAGGCCGCCGCTGGCCCGGGCAACGTTGTCGTGCTGATGGGCGCCAAGACCGGCCGCGACGGCATCGGCGGCGTCTCGGTGCTGGCCAGCGCCACATTCGACGAGGGCAGCGAGGCACGCCGCCCCGCAGTGCAGGTCGGCGACCCGTTCACCGAGAAGCTGCTGATCGAGGCCTGCCTCGAGCTGTACGACGGCCAACTCGTCGTCGGCATCCAGGACCTCGGCGGTGCCGGTCTGACCTGCGCGCTCACCGAGACCGCCGCCGCGGCCAGCACCGGCATGCGGGTCTGGCTGGAGCGGGTTCCGCTGCGCGAGCCCTCGATGGACCCGCACGAGATCCTGGCCAGCGAGTCGCAGGAGCGGATGCTGCTCGTCGTCGAGCCGGACAAGCTCGAAGCGGTGCTCAAGACCTGCGAGAAGTGGGGCGTCCTCGCCACCGCGATCGGTGAGGTCACCGCACCGGAGCCGGACGGCAGCCCGGGTCGACTGCTGATCACCTGGCACGACCACCTGGTCGTCGACGTGCCTCCGGGCTCGCTTGTCGACGACGGCCCGGTCTACGCCCGGCCGATGCGTGAGCCGGCCGACCTGATCCTGCTCCAGGCCGACCGGGCCGAGACGCTGCCCCGACCGGCCGACCCGGAGGCGCTGCGGGAGACCGTGCTGCGCATGATCGCGTCGCCGAACCTGGCCGACAAGAGCTGGGTCACCGAGCAGTACGACCGCTACGTGCTGGGCAACACGGTTCTCGCCCAGCCGGAGGACGGCGGCGTGATCCGGATCGACGAACGGACCGGTCTCGGCGTGGCGCTGTCGGTGGACGGCAACGGCCGTTACGCCCGACTGGACCCGTACAACGGCACCAAGCTGGCCCTGGCCGAGGCGTACCGGAACGTGGCGGTGACCGGCGCGAAGCCGATCGCCGTGACCGACTGCCTCAACTTCGGCTCGCCGGAGGACCCGGGCGTGATGTGGCAGTTCGCCGAGGCCGTGCGCGGCCTGGCGGACGGCTGCCTGGAGCTGGGCATCCCGGTGACCGGCGGCAACGTCAGCTTCTACAACCAGACCGGCGCGGCGGCCATCCACCCGACCCCCGTGGTTGGTGTGCTGGGTGTGCTGGACAACGTCGCCGACCGGGTGCCGATGGGCTTCGTGCCGCGCGCCGGTGGCGACCACGACCAGCTCTACCTGCTGGGCGAGACCAACGTCGAGCTGTCCGGTTCCGAGTGGGCCTGGGTGACGCACGAGCACCTCGGTGGCATCCCGCCGCAGGTCGACCTTCTCCGCGAGAAGGCCCTGGCCGAGCTGCTGGCCGAGGCGGCCCGGGTGGGTCACCTGGCCTCCGCGCACGACCTGTCCGACGGCGGCCTGGCCCAGAGCCTTGTCGAGTCCTGCCTGCGGCGTGGCGTCGGTGCCCGGATCGCGGTGCCGGAGCAGTTCGCCGAGGGCTCGATGCCGTTCGTCTACCTGTTCAGCGAGTCCGCCACGCGGGCGCTGGTGTCGGTGCCGCGCGGCCACGACAAGGCGTTCGCGGCGCTCTGCGCCGAGCGGGGGGTGCCGTTCGAGCTGATCGGCGTCACCGACCCGTCCGGCGGTGCGCTTGAGGTGCACGGCCAGTTCCGGATCGGCCTGGACGAGCTGCGCGCCGCGCACACCGAGACGTTGCCGCGCCTCTTCGGCGGTGCCGCTGTCGAGGTGTCCGCGCCGGCCGCTGGCGTGGCGGGCGCGGTCGAGGCCGTACCGCTGCCTGTCGCATCGGACGCGGAGGTCGCGCCGGTGGACGCGGCCGAGGTGGTCTCCGAGCCGATCGCCTCGTCGGGCCCCTCCCCGGAGACCGGCGCTGTCGAGCCGATCGGGCCGGGGTCGTCCGAGTCTGACTCCGGTGTCACCGACCCGTCACCTGACGAGCGCTGAGGCGTTGGCGGCGGCCGTCTACGGTCAGCACGGATCGGGTGCCCGATTCGACTGGGGGTTGACGGGCGCCGCCGAACTCGGCCGGGTCTGCGCGGCCCTGGTGGTGGTGGACGTCCTCTCGTTCACCACCGCTGTCGAGGTGGCGGTCGCTCGCGGAATGCGGGTGCACCCCTTCCCTTGGGGGGAGCAGGCCGCCGAGTATGCGATGCGGCTCGGTGCGGTCGCCGCGGTAGGCCGCCGGCAGGTGACGGCCGACCATCCGTGGTCGCTCTCGCCGGCCGCGCTCACCACCGCCCCGGTGGTGTCAGACCTGGTGCTGCCGTCGCCGAACGGCTCCGCGATCAGCGCGGCAGCCAGCGCCACCGGGCTGCCGGTGGTCGCGGCGTGCCTGCGTAACGCACCCGCCGTCGGGCGATGGCTGCGCAGCCAGGGGTACGGCACGACGGACGCCCCGATCGGCGTGATCGCCTCGGGGGAGCGCTGGCCGGACGGGTCTCTGCGGCCGTCGGTCGAGGACCAGTTGGGCGCGGCAAGCGTGCTCGACGCTCTCTCCGGTGTCCCGGGCGGGCTCTCCGTGGAGGCGGCCATGACGCTCGCCGCGCTGGCAAGCATCCCCGACGTTCCCGCCGCGGTGCGGGGAAGCGTGTCCGGCCGGGAGTTGTCCGAGAGTGGCTTCGCCGAGGACGTGGCGGTCGCCGTGCAGGTCGGCGCGTCGACAGTCGTCCCGGTCCTCCACCACGGCGTGTTCTCCGCCGCCTGATCGGCGATCCGCCTGCCTGGCGGTCCGCCTGGCCGCTGCCGGGCGCTGATCAACACGACATCGGCGACGTTGGTGTATCCGAACGCCTGGGATACCCCTACTTCACCGACGTCGAGTGGACCTTGCGGCGTGGGCGTGCTTGTCGAGGTGCGGCCCGTGTCTCGGCAACGAGAACGGCCACCCGGAACTCCGGGCGGCCGTTCTCACTGCGCGGTGTGTGGCGGGTCAGTCGTCCAGCCAGTCGAGGCGTCGGCCGCCCCGCTCGGTCGGCGGCGGGCTGTCCGGCCGGGCCCGCCCCTGCTGGTCGTAGCCGGCCTGGTTGTAACCGGCCTGGTCGTAGCCGGCCTGGTCGTAGCCCCGGTCGTCGTAGCTGCCGCGCTGCTGCGGGGGTTCCTGGCCGTACCCGCCACGTTGCTGCGGCGTCTCCTGCCCGTAGCCACCGCCGGCCGGCTGGCCGTAGCCGCCCTGCTCGTACCCGCCGCCCTGCTGGCCGTAGCCGCCCTGGTCATAGCCGCCCTGGTCGTAACCCCCGCGCTGCTGCGGAGTCTCCTGACCGTAGCCGCCCTGGTCGTACCCGCCGGCCGGCTGGCCGTAGCCACCCTGCTCGTACGCGTTGGTCTGCTGACCGTAGCCACCGGTCGGCTCGGCCGTCCGTCCTCCGCCGTACGGGGCAGCGTCCGGCTGGCCGTAGCCCTGGCCCTGCTCCGGCTGGTAGACGCCTGTCGCGTACGGGTCGGCCGGGGCCGGGTACTGCGTGCTGTCGCCGGTGTACCGGCCGGTCGGCTCGTCGAAGCGCTCACCACCGGCGGGAGCCGGTGGGTAGCCGGCCGCCCCGGCCGGGGCGGTGTAGTCGCGACTGCCGTAGCCACCGCCGGAGGCCGGTGCGTTGCCGTAGCCGCCGCCGGGCGCAGCGCCGTAGCCCGCGCCGGAGCCGGGTGCGGCACCGTAGCCAGCACCGGAGCCGGGCGCGGCGCCGTAGCTGTCACCGGCCGCGCCGTAGCCGCCGTCGGGGGTAGCCGCCGTGCCGTAGCCGCCGCCCGAGGCCGGTGCGTTGCCGTAGCCACCGGCGCCGTAGCCACCAGGCGCGGGCTCGTCGCCGTAGCCGGCGCCGCCCCAACCCTGCTGGCCCGCCGCGCCGTACGGCTGTGCGGGCGCGGCGTACGGGTCCGGCGGCACGTCGTCGACGACCGGGCGGTGCATCATCGTCGGCGCCTCGCTCAGGGCAGTGCCGCCGACCATCGTCGGATCGGGTCCGCCGCCGGGCCGGTTGACCACCCGGGTCTGGTCTTCGGCCCCGCGGAAGCCGCCCCGCGCCGCCGGCACCGCGCCGGCCGCGCCGGCAGCCGCCGGCTCGTCATCGTCGTCGCCGCTCTCCTTGCGCCGCATCCAGAGCAGCACGATCGTGCCGACACCGGCCGCGACGAGCAGACCACCGAGCAGGATGATCAGGTACGAGCCGATACCGCCGCCGTCGTCCTCGTTGGCGGCGTTCGCCGGGGCGGCCGGGGTGGCCTCCTCGGAGGGCTGCTCCTCGGCACCCTCATCGGCAGCCTCGTCCTCGGGAGTGGCCTCAGGCGTGGGGGATGGGGTGGCGCTCGGCGTCACCTCGACCTTGATCTCCAAGCTGATGCGCTGCCCGGTGACGGCCTGGCCCGCGTTCGCGTTGAAGCTCTTGACCGCGTTGATGTTGTTGGACGACGCGCCCACGTCGATCCGACCAGGGGTGATCGGCTTCTGGGAGCTTCCGGTGAACCGGAAGTTTCCGCTGTCATCGCTGATCGTGTCGTAGCGGTGGCCGGCGCTGTCCTGGAGGATCACGATCGCGTTCGGCACCGCGTCGCCGTTCGCCTTCACGACGACCTTGCCTGCGACAGACTTCACAGTCTGGTTCTGCGGCGGCGTCGGCGGCGCGGCCGCCCTGACGGTGACACGCAGCGTGCGGGAGTCGTTTCCGTTGCCTTCTACTCGGATTGTCGCCCGAGTGCCGTTGGCCGCTGATGCGTTGCCAGCCGCCGTCAACGTCAACGGCACTGGTTGTGCATCTGGCGCACCGGCCGGGAAAGTGATCTCGCCGCATCCTCCGCAGCTGACCCCGTCAGGAAGGCCGGTGATGTTGATATTGGCGGAGCTTTCACCCGGGTCCGGAGTTACCTCGACCTTCACCGTGACGGCACCACCACCTGCATCGACGGTGACGGCACCGTCAGCCTGTGTGATTCTGGCGGCCGCGGCTGGTGTTGCGGGGACGGTGAGCAGAGCGCCGGCAACCAGCGCTACGACCACACCGGCCCGCTGCTTCCAGGCACGTCGGTGTGTTGACACGTCCACCGCCTTCCGGGCTGACTTCCCTTGGCCGGCGGGGCGCCGGGCCGGGGATCATCACGGTTCGAATACGCCGTCGGCCACTATGCCTTGTCTAAGTGGATCGGCGCGACCCAGGGCCAACGTCGAGCGCTCCGGCTAAGGGTCGTATCGTCCCGTCGTGTCCTCTCCGCACAGTAAGTCCGCCGCCGTAGCAGCGGCTCTGTCGGCGCTTGACGAGGGGCGTACGGCCGAACGGCCGGTACTCCGAGAAGCGGTCCGGTCGTTGTTGGCCGTCCTCGCGGAGCGCGCCCCCGGCCGATCGGTGGAGGTGCGCGTACCACCATACGGCGCGATCCAGTGCGTGCCCGGCCCCCGACACACCAGGGGAAACCCGCCAAACGTGGTCGAGATGTCCCCGGTGACCTGGTTGGAGCTGGCCAGCGGCCGGATCGGGTGGGACGAGGCCGTCACCGACGGTCGCGTCCAGGTGAGTGGGATTCGGGCGGACATCTCGACGTATCTGCCCCTCTAGCTGCCCGAATGACCGGGTGAGCATCACGCACCGCAGGGAAATCGTGACTATCTGTATTGACACCGATTCGCGTACACTGTCAGGCGACGACAGTGGTCCCGGCCGAGGAGTGTGGATCCGCCCCGTGATCCCCGCCAGGCCGGTCCAGACCAGCATGAGGGAGCGGTAGTGCCCCGAGGCGACGGCCGGCTGAGCCACGACCTTGATCCCCAACGACCTGGCCCCCAGGACGCCTGTGGCGTCTTCGGTGTCTGGGCCCCCGGCGAAGAGGTTGCCAATCTGACCTACTTCGGCCTCTATGCCCTGCAACACCGTGGCCAGGAGGCCGCAGGCATCGCGGTGAGCGATGGCTCCGGAGTGGTGGTCTACAAGGACCTCGGCCTGGTGGCCCAGGTCTTCGACGAGCCCACCCTCGCGAGCCTGCGCGGCCACCTGGCCATCGGGCACGCCCGATACTCCACGACCGGCGCCTCCAACTGGGAAAATGCCCAGCCGACCATTCGGTCGACAAGCTCCGGCACGACGATCGCGTTGGCCCACAACGGCAACCTGGTCAACACCGCCGAGCTGGAGAAGGAGGTCGCCGAGCGCGGCCTTGTGGCGGACGGCTCGACGAACGACACCTCGCTTGTGACCATGCTGCTGGCCAGCCGTCCGGACCTGTCGGTCGAGGCGGCCGCACTGGAGGTGCTGCCGCAGCTGCGCGGGGCGTTCAGCTTCGTCTTCATGGACGAGTCGACGCTCTACGCGGCCCGCGACGCGCACGGCGTACGCCCGCTTGTGCTCGGCCGGCTGGAGCGTGGCTGGGTGGTGGCCAGCGAGACCGCCGCGCTGGACATCGTCGGCGCCAGCGTGGTGCGCGAGGTCGAGCCCGGTGAGCTGATCGCGATCGACGAGGAGGGGCTGCGCTCCACCCGGTTCGCGGCGCCGGAGCCGAAGGGCTGCCTCTTCGAGTACGTCTACATCGCCCGCCCGGACGCCACGATCGCCGGGCGCAATATCCACTCGGCACGGGTGCAGATCGGTCGACAGTTGGCCAAGGAGCACCCGGTCGAGGCTGACCTGGTGATCCCGGTTCCCGAGTCGGGCACACCGGCCGCGATCGGTTACGCCGAGGCGTCCGGCATCACCTACGGCGCCGGCCTGATGAAGAACCCGTACGTCGGGCGCACCTTCATCCAGCCGTCGCAGACCCTGCGCCAGCTCGGCATCCGGCTCAAGCTCAACCCGCTGCGGGAGAACGTGCGGGGCAAGCGGCTGGTGGTGGTGGACGACTCGATCGTCCGCGGCAACACGCAGCGGGCCATCGTGCGGATGCTGCGCGAGGCGGGGGCGCTCGAGGTGCACGTCCGGATCTCGTCTCCGCCGGTCAGTTGGCCATGCTTTTACGGCATCGACTTCGCCACACGGGCGGAGCTGCTGGCCAACGGGTTGGACAACGACGGCATTCGGCGTTCCATTGGCGCCGACACGCTGGGCTACGTCTCGCTTCCCGGCCTGATCGCCGCGACCGAGCAGCCGAAGACCCGACTGTGTCGGGCATGTTTCGATGGGGAGTACCCGATCGAGCTGCCGCCCGGCAACCTGATCGGCAAGCACGTGCTCGAAGGGGTGGGTCGGCGGGTCGCCAACGAGGCGCCGGAAACCCCGCACAGCAACGGCTCGCTCGTCGCCACTCCGGCTGGCGTGACCGCCAACCGCCCGTAGCACCAACCGGCGCGGCCGGCCATCGCCGGTGCGGCACCGAGAACCACAAAGGGGAGAACCGTGACGCACGTGTCCGAGCGCAACGGCGCAGGAAGCAGCCCGACCGGCGCCGGTGGCGACCGCCAGCCCTGGACGGCTGGCGCTGGCCGCCAGACGCGCAAACGCTCGGTCTCGTACGCCGACGCCGGCGTCTCGATCGACGCGGGTGACCGCGCTGTCGAGCTGCTCAAGTCGAAGGTGCGGCAGACCCGCCGCCCCGAGGTGCTGGGTGACCTGGGTGGCTTCGCCGGCCTGTTCCGGCTGGACACGACGAAGTACAAGAGTCCGATCCTGGCGTCCTCCACCGACGGTGTGGGCACCAAGCTGGTGATCGCCCAGCAGATGGACATCCACGACACGGTCGGCATCGACCTGGTGGCGATGGTCGTCGACGACCTGGTGGCCTGTGGCGCCGAGCCGCTGTTCCTGCTCGACTACATCGCCACCGGCGAGGTCGTGCCGGACAAGGTGGCCGAGATCGGCGCGGGCATCGCCGACGGCTGCCGGTACGCGGGCTGCGCGCTGCTGGGCGGGGAGACCGCCGAGCACCCGGGTGTGCTGCGCCCGGACGAGTACGACATCTCCGCGACCGGTGTGGGCGTTGTCGAGGAAGCCGACATCCTCAGCCCCGAGCGGGTCCAGGTGGGTGACGCGGTCATCGCCATGCGCTCCTCCGGTCTGCACTCCAACGGTTACTCGCTGGTCCGGCACGTGCTGCTCGGCGCGGCCCGGATGCGGCTGGACATCGTGATCGACGACTTCGGTCGGCAGCGGACCCTCGGTGAGGAGTTGCTCACCCCCACCAAGATCTACGCGAAGGACTGCCTGAAGCTGATCGCCGAGGCCGATGTGCGGGCCCTGTCCCACATCACCGGCGGTGGCATCCCCGGCAACCTGGTCCGGGTGCTGCCGGAGCACGTCGACGCGGTGGTCAACCGGTCTACCTGGAAGCCGCAGCCGGTCTTCGACCTGATCCAGTCCAAGGGCCGGATCGACGACCACGACATGGAGTCGACCTTCAACATGGGCGTCGGCATGTTCGCGATCGTGTCTGCGGAGGACGCCGACCGGGCGCTCGCCACGCTTACCGGCCGGGGCGTCGAGGCCTGGCAGGCCGGCGAGATCATCGAGGGCACGGGCAACGTGCAGATGGTTGGCCAGCACACCCGCGGATGATCACGTTCTGGTGATCGTACGAGCACCTGATGGGGGGTTCACCCGAGCGGCCAATGCCGCCTAGCCTGAAGGGCTCAGGCTCGGCGGAGGAGGGCGATGGCTGCTCGGGAACACTCGTTCAGCGGTATGCGCGGCATGGCTGCGGTCCCGTCGTACGTCGTGATGCAGCCCACCACCCTCTGCAACCTGGACTGCGCGTACTGCTATCTGCCGTTTCGGGCCACCGACAAGCGGATGTCGGTGCCGGTGGCCGAGGCGGTGGCGGCGGCTGTCAACCGGTGGGCGGCGTCCGGTCGTTTCTCGGTGGTGTGGCACGGCGGTGAGCCGTTGGCGGCCGGCCGGGAGCACCTGGCCGACCTGATGGCGCCGTTCGGGCCCGAGGTCGAGCACCACGTGCAGACGAACGCCACGCTCATCGACGACGAGTGGTGCGCCTTCTTCGCCCGGCACGAGATGCGCGTGAGCGTGAGCGTGGACGGGCCCCGGGAGCGCAATGGCGACCGGGTCAACAGGGGTGGCCAGCCGGCGTACGACCGGATCCTGCGGGGTGTGGCCGCGCTGCGCCGGCATGGCCTGCCGTTCTCGGCGCTGGCCGTGGTGTCCCGGCCGGCGCCCGGGCTCGCAGCCGAGCTGTACGACTACTTCCTCGGGTTGGGCTGTGACGTGCTCGGCATCAACATCGAGGAGACCGAGGGCGTCAACACCCGCGACAACCGGCACGACCCGGCGGCGGTGACCGCGTTCTGGGCCGAGCTGGTGTCGGCCTGGCGTCGGGAGCCCCGGATCCACCTGCGTGAGGTCGAGTGGTCGCTGCGGTACGCGGCGGCGGTGCTCGACGACACGGCGGACGGCGTGCTGCCCCGCCGGCTGGATCCGATCCCGACCATCGGGCACGACGGCACGGTGACTGTGCTCTCCCCGGAGTTGGCCGGCTTCACCGACCCCCGCTACGGCGATTTCAGCAGCGGGAACGTCCTGACCACCCCGCTGGCGCAGATCCTCTCCGCTGCGTCGTCGACGCCGTGGGTGGGGGAGTTCCTGGCGGGGGTGGAGGCGTGTCGGGCGACCTGCCCGTACTTCGGCTTCTGTGGCGGCGGTCACGCGGCCAACCGTTACTTCGAGCTGGGGCGTTTTGACGGTACGGAGACCGAGCACTGCCGCAACAGCAAGATCCGCTTATTGGAGGGAGTGTTGGAGCATGCCCGAGACCACCAGTCACCGGCGGCCTGAGCACGAGGCGAGTGACACCCCGACCGGAGTCACCGAACGGGTGCGGGAGGCCGCCCCCGGGCTCGTCGCGCTGCTCCAGGAGGCCGCTGACGCGCGGCGGCTGCGGGCGGAGGTGTCGGGCGGGGATGGCGCCAGCGCGGTCTGCGCCTGGAACCACTTCGAGAACATCCCGACCTTCTACAACTGGAACAACCGCCCACGCTGAGGTCGACCCCGATCAGGGGCCTGTCTGCCGGTAGGTGTGCTCTCCGGCTGGGGCAGGCCCCTGATCATCGGCACCGGTGTCTTCCCGACGGGCACATGCGTGAGCACGCGGGGCTTACCGCGTGCTCAGTGCGTCGAGAGGTCAGCGGGTCGGACGTACCCAGGGATCCGGGTCGTCGTCAGCATGATTCTCATCATCGTCGTCGACGAACTCTTTAGAGTCGTCGTCGAAGTGGTGCTCAGACTTACCAGCACCCGCCAGTTCGCGCTGCAAGGCGGTGAGGTCGGTGTTCGGGGAGTGGTACTTCAACTCCCGGGCCACCTTTGTCTGCTTGGCCTTAGCACGGCCGCGCCCCATGGCTCGACCCCCTCGCACAGAATGCGGGGCAGCCCGAAGGCGGGCCCCGATGACGTCAGGCATCTCTCGTAGCTCTTACGGTACATGGGGATGCCATCGTTCGGCACCTCGGGTTACCGTCAGCCGGCTCTGCGCGTCGCGATGATCCGGCCGTCACCCAGTGTACCCGGTAAGGAGCGAAACAGAGAGCGCCCGTGACGCCGGACAAACGCGACAAACTTGACTTGGCATCAGCCTACCGAGCGGGGCCGGCATGCGAGGCCCGGAGGCGGATCCCAGTCGACCCGCCTCCGGTGACGCTCAGCGCAGGTGGATCGTGCGCAGCCGGCCGACCTCGGCCATCCGCCGCTCGGCCAGCCGGTCCGCGGCGACAGCCGGCGGCACACCGTCGGCGTCCGCCAGGTGCAGGATCTCCCGGGTGGTGTCGTAGATCCGGGTCGCCCGCAGCTTCGCACGATCGAAGTTGAAGCCCTCGATCTCGTCGGCCACCTGGATCACGCCGCCGGCGTTGACCACGTAGTCCGGGGTGTACAGGATGCCCCGGTCGGCAAGCAGCTTCTCGATGCCCGGGTGGGCGAGCTGGTTGTTAGCCGCCCCGGCCACCACCTTGGCGCGCAGGGCCGGCACTGTGTCGTCGTTCAACGCGCCGCCCAGCGCGCACGGTGCGTACACGTCGATGTCCGCGGCGACGAGCGCTGTGGCGTCGTCGACCAGGGTGATCTGCGGGTGGTTGGTGCGTGCCCACGCCAGGGCCTTGGGGCTGACGTCGGTGGCGACCACCTCGGCGCCGTCCTCCAGGAGGTGCCCGGTCAGGTATTTGCCGACCTTGCCCAGGCCCGCCACGCCGACCCGACGGCCACGCAGGCTGGGGGTGCCCCAGACGTGCTCGGCGGCGGCCCGCATGCCCTGGAAGACGCCCCAGGCGGTGAGAATCGAGGAATCGCCGGCGCCACCGTGCTCGACGCTGCGACCTGTCACGTACCGGGTCTCCCGGGCGATGATGTCCATGTCGGCGACGTAGGTGCCGACGTCGCACGCCGTGTAGTAGCGGCCGGCGAGCGACTCCACGAAGCGGCCGTACGCGCGCAGCAGCGCCTCGCTCTTGACCTGCTCCGGGTCACCCCAGATGACCGCCTTGCCGCCGCCCAGATCCAGCCCGGCGAGCGCGTTCTTGTACGCCATTCCGCGGGACAGGTCGAGGACGTCGGCGAGCGCGTCGTCCTCGCTCGCGTACGGATAGAAGCGCGTGCCGCCCAGCGCCGGCCCCAGCGCGGTGGAGTAGATCCCGATGATCGCCTTCAGGCCGCTCTGCTTGTCCTGGCAGAACACGACCTGTTCGTGGCCGGTCGATTCCGGATCGTCGGTGCTCGCGAATACGCCCATGACTGGCTCCTGGAGTGGTGTGCGTCCTTGTGGGGCGCGGACCTGGTGGACCCCGGCGGGGATGCTGCCGGTGTGAGTCGAGCCTAGTATCGGCCGCCGCGCGGGTGCCTGACACGCCGCCGTCGTCCCACGTTGCGGCGCGCGTGGGTCCGGCCTCTGACGGCGTACCAGCGCGGTTCGTGGGAGGATCGCGCGGTGCCGTCGCTCTTCGCTTCTTACCTGCGCGTGTACGAGCCGCTGACCGCCTTCGACCGGGACCGGCAGAGCTACTGGCGCCGCTACGTCTCGGAAGGGCGCGCGGTCGCCCCCATGGAGGGGCCGGGCCGGCAGCGGACGGCGGTGATCGAGGCGCTGGGTGCGGGCTGGACCCGGCTACCCGACCCGCCCGAGGAGGCGTACGTCCTGGAGACGGACGACAGCCTGCTGATCTGCCCCTGGAACCTGCGGATCCGGGTCGCTGAGGCGGCCCTCAGCGCCCGGGACGGGGTGCCCTCGGTGCTCGCCGACGCCTTCGTGCCGCCGGTGCTCGCCGGGCAGGCCAGGGCAGCTGTGGACGACTGGCGCAGTGGCGCCCGGGTGCTGGAGCACGGGGTGCCGCGGGTGCACGAACAGATCGCCACCTGGGGCGTACCGCTGCGATGGTTCGTGCTCTTCGACCCGGCGGAGCGGGACCTGGTCACCGAGGCGGGCCGGCGTGCGCTGCGCTACCGCACCGAGATCTCCAAGGCCCGCCGCCGCTCGTCGCGGGCGCTGTCGGTGCTGCGCAAGTCGGTGGGCGAGGCGCCGATCACCGAGGCGGTGGAGGAGGCGGCCCGCTGGCTGGAGGAGTTCCACCCGCGTTCGGTGGTGGAGCTGGACTACGGCGGCCTTGTCGATCTGCTCTCCGATGAGACCCTCGCCGGGGACGACTCACCCGAGCTTGTCGCCAGCGGCCTCGCAGGACTGTCGCGCGGCGAGGCGGACGAGGCGTCCGCCGCGTACGACAAGCTTGTGGCCCGGTGGCGCGCGGTGCAGCTGTTGGAGCGGTGCAACTAAGGGCAAATCGCCCAAGGAGTGCCTGCAAGCTGAGCAGTGCTCGTAGTTGACGCATCACGAACCGTGATCATGAGTCCGAATAAGGTGGTTTCTGCCGTGTAAAAGTCGTAAAAATCGGGCATGGTTCATCCGTCCGTCTAGGGACCTTCATCCGTTCGGCCCATGTCGGACATCGGGGACTAGCCGGACCATGGGAGACGCGTCGGCCGGCGGGACCCCGGCCGATGTCTATACATGTGGAGGAGTGACCGATGGCATCGCGAACGCACGAACCAGAGCCGCTACTCACGCCGGCCGAGGTGGCGTCGATGTTCCGTGTCGACCCGAAGACGGTGACCCGGTGGGCCAAGGCGGGAAAGCTTAGCGCCATCCGAACGTTGGGTGGCCACCGTCGATACCGCGAGTCGGAGGTCAGGGCGTTACTGCAGGGCCAAATCCCGCAGCAACGGCAGGGCGACTGAGCAACATCAGCAAGTTCGGAAAGGGGCGGCGGATCTTGATCCGTCGCCCCTTTCCACATCCACAGCCAGCCTCAGTGCGGCCCCTCGGTCAGCGTGACGCGGATGCCGACCGTGCCACCCTCGCCCCGGCGCAGCCGGCTGCCGAGCAGGCTCAGGCGGCCGAGCAGCCGGTACTTGTGCTTGAGCAGCTCACGAATCCGTCCGATGTCGCCGCCACCGTAGATCGTGGCGTGCGCGGGCACCTCCGCGCCGTGCGGTCGGCCCCGCACGTCGCACGGCGCCACAGTCACCTCGCCGCTGCGGCGAATGCGCTTCACCTTGCCCGAGTCGGCCCGGGTCCAGACCGCCAACGCCTCGCCGTCGCGTACCGCCCAGACCGGGGTCGGCACCGCCCGACCGTCCTTGCGGAAGGTCGTGAGCAGGATGTACTTCTCGGCCGACAGCCTGTCCAAGATGGTCACGCCGCAAGGATACGGCCGGCATGGCCACTGAGTGGCCAGATAGCGTGAACGTCGTGACTGGCGAGCCTCTCATCGGAGACGTGGTCGGCGAACTGCTTCGGGACACGCTCGCCGTGGCCACCGGGGTAGGACCCCGGCCGATGGTCGGCGGGCGACTGCCCCGCCCGGTCATCGAGATCATCGAGCGGGACGACGGCCTGATCAACGGCGCGCCCGCCGCGCACTACCTGGACGGCCCGGCCGACTGGCAGCCGTACGACCACCGAGCCGTGGACCGGGCGCGGGGCGAGACGCTTGACGTCGGCACCGGAGCGGGCCGGATCGCGCTGCTGCTCCAGGAGCGCGGCGTACCGGTCACCGGGCTGGACACCTCGGCGGGCGCGCTGGCCGTCAGCCGGCGTCGGGGCGTACGGCGGCTGGTGCACGGCACGGTGGACACCTACGTCGCCGACGGCCAGCGGTACGACACATTCCTCCTGCTCGGCAACAATCTCGGGCTGTTCGAGGGGCGGGAGCGGGCGCCGGGATTCCTGGCCGCGCTCGCCGCGCTGGCCCGACCGGGGGCGCAGATCATCGCGCACGGCACCAACCCGTACGGCACCCGCGACCCGCTGCACACCGGCTACCACGAGCGCAACAGGCGTCGGGGCCGGCTCGGCGGTCAACTCCGGCTCCGGCTGCGCTATCGGGAGCTGGGCACGGAGTGGTTCGACTACCTGGTCTGCTCGCCCGACGAGTTCGCGGAACTCGTGCACGGCAGCGCCTGGCGGCTGACCGATGTGGACGACCGTGACGCCCCCTACTACCTGGCCACCCTGCGCCTGCGCGAATGACCGACGAAGGGCCCCTCGTCGACGAGGGGCCCTTCACCTCACATCTCAGACCTGGACGGTCGGGGGTAGCTGCTCGGGCGGCAGGCCACCGTCGCCGTCGACGACCTCGTCGGGGGTGCCGTCCTCGTCGATGTCCACCATTGTGATGTCCACCTTGCCGTCACCGTCGGTGTCGAACTGGAACAGGTCGGCCTTGCCGTCGCCGTCGGTGTCCACCACCCACACATCGGTCTTACCGTCGTTGTTGGTGTCAGCGCGCAACAGGTCGACTCGTTCGTCGCCCCGGGTCTCCACGACCTCGGAGTCGGTGCTGCCCGGGTCGGTGACGCTCTCCGGTGCCTGGCTCATGTCGACTGGTCCTTCCCTTGGTTGACGGGCCGTACGTACCCGATCCCGCGCTCCCCCACGCATAGGCCGGGCCGTCGTGCTGTTTAGGGTCGCACCATGAGCGAGCGGATCCGACGGAGCACCCGGTTCGGCGCGGCGGGGACCCCGCGCGCCACCGGGCCGGAAAGGGAGGCGTGATGAGCGATCGTTTCGTGGTCGTCGGTGCGGGCACGATGGGGCTCGGCATCGCGTACGTGGCGGCCGGGTCCGGGCACGCAGTGGAGCTGGTGGAGGTGGACCCCGACCGGGGCGCGACCGCACTGAATCGGCTCGCCGACCTGTGGGAGCGGGCGGTGCAGCGCGGCAAGCTGACCGCCGACGAGGCCGCCGCCAACCGGCAGCGGGTGACGCTGCGCCCCAGGCTCGCCGAGGTCGACCCCTCCCCGGCGGTGATCGTGGAGGCGGTGCCGGAGCGGCTGGACCTGAAGCGGGCCGTCCTGCGCGACGCCGCAGCCCTGACCCCGGCCCTGCTGGGCAGCAACACCTCAAGCATCGCCATCGGTGAGCTGGCCGCCGGGCTGGACGCGCCCGAGCGCTTCCTCGGCCTGCACTTCTTCAACCCGGTCTGGGCGATGGCGCTGCTGGAGATCGTGGTCGGCCCGGCCACCGCCGAGGAGACCACCACCGCGGCCGTCGCGCTCGCCGGCCGGCTGGGCAAGGACCCCGTCGTCGTACGCGACATGCCCGGCTTCGCCACCTCCCGACTCGGGGTCACTCTGGGGCTGGAGGCGATCCGGATGGTTGCCGACGGGGTCGCCAGTCCTGCCGACATCGACAAGGCGATGGTGCTCGGCTACCGGCACCCGATCGGGCCGCTGGAACTCACCGACCTCGTTGGCCTGGACGTGCGGCTGGACATCGCCCGTACCCTCCAGGCCGCGTACGGGGACCGCTTCGCGCCGCCGCCGCTGCTCGAGGAGATGGTGGCCGCCGGACGACTGGGCAAGAAGTCCGGGCACGGCTTCTATGACTGGGCCGGCGGGGTGAAGCGGTGAGCGGGCTGCGGATCGAGGAGCAGGCGGACCGGCTCGTGGTCACGCTGGACCGGCCGGAGAAGCGCAACGCCATCGACGCCGACCTGATCGCCGAGCTGCACCAGGTCTGCGCCCAGTTGGAGGCCCGGCCCCGGCTGCTGTTGTTGACAGGCGGTGCGGCGGGCATCTTCGCCGGCGGCGCCGACATCGGTCAGCTCCGCGAGCGGGGCCGCACGGACGCCCTGGCGGCGATCAACTCGGCCGCCTTCGCGCGGATCAGGGCGCTGCCTATGCCGAGTGTGGCCGCCGTCGACGGCCCGGCGCTGGGCGGTGGCGCGGAGCTGGCGTACGCCTGCGATCTGCGGGTGTGCACGGCGCGGGCGGTCTTCGGCCAGCCGGAGGTGCGGTTGGGCATCCTGGCCGGCGCCGGGGCTACCCACCGGCTACCCGCCCTGATCGGCGAGGCCCGGGCCAAGGAGTTGCTGTTCACGGGCCGGCGGGTGGATGCCGCTGAGGCGCTGCGGATCGGTCTGGTGAACCGGGTGGTGGACGAGCCCGCTGAGCTGCTGACCGTGGCGCACGGACTGCTTGACGAGATGGCACAGGGCTCACCGCTGGCGTTGCGGCTGACCAAGCTGGCGGTGGACGCACCGGCCGCCGCGCACCCGCAGCTCGACCTGGTCAGCCAGGCGGTGCTGTTCGAGGACGAGGAGAAGCACCGGCGGATGACCGAGTTCCTGGAGCGCCGTCGAGCCCGCTGACGCCGGCAAAACGCCCACCGCCCACCGTCTGCCGGCGCGCGGCGCTGCTCGGCCACGATCGACTCGGGTTCCTTGAAACCGGGGCATCGGACGCGCTCGGATACCGCGATTTGCAGGAAAGCGAGTCGATCACGCGCGACGCCTCAAATGGAAACGGGCCGCACCGGCGGGATGCCGGTGCGGCCGTCGCGGTCCGCGTTCGGTGCTCAGTGCCGGATCTGCACCCCGGAGTCGGCGAGCGCCCGGATCACCTGGGCGGACTCGCCGAACCCGATGATCAGCACGGCGTCGGCACCGAATTCCTTGATCTCCTTCGCGCCGCTCGTGAAGTCCACCGGAGGCGAATCCGGGTCCGGCGGCGGCTCGTAGGTGAGCAGCTTGAGCCGGTCGCCCGCGATGCCGGCCTTTTCCAGCTCGTCACGGACGGTGGCCTGAAGGCCCTCACCGTAGGAGTCCTTGCGAGCGACGATGACGATCTTCTGCGACCCGTCGCGGAGGATCACGTCGGCAAGCGCCCGGCCCTGCAGGCTGTCCGGCGGGGCGGTGCGGAAGTAGAGGCCGTTGTCCTCGACGTCGGTAAGGCTCGCGTCGGTGTTGGACGGCGAGAAGAGGATCTTGCCGGCCTTCACCACGTCCGGCAGCACCTCGCGGGAAATACCCGAGGCGCCTGCGCCGATGATGACGCTGACCCCGTCCGCCGCGTGCTTGGCCACCGTCGCCTTGGCCACCGTCGTGCTGGTGCCGTCGTCGCCGTCCATCCACGTCACCGGCTTGCCCAGCGCGCCACCAGCGGCGTTGATCTCCTTGATCGCCAGGGCGGCGCCGGCGGCCATCGGCGGGTACGCGATAGCCAGGTCGCCGGTCTTCGGCAGCAGGCCGCCGATGATCAAGGGCTGCTGGTCGTCGTCCCCGCCACCCGGGCGCGGCTTGCGGGCCTTCGGCGGGGCCTTGGTGCTCGCCGCCGACTCGGCACCCGCACCGACGAACTCGGTCTTACCGTCGTTGATCTGCTGGCCGTCGAAGGTAAGCGTGGCGTAGCTCGCGGTGGCCGGCTCGCCCTTGTCGGTGAAGCCCGCACGGGTCAGCGACACACTGCGATATTCGACGTCCTGCCCGGCGCGGGCCAGGGTGAGGCAACTGGCCGGGTCCTCGCAGCGTTGACCGTTGTTTGTCACGCCGACGATCTGCTTCGCGATGGCCGCCGGGTCGGTGCTCCCCGCGAGCTGGGCGGCGAGCGTCGCGATCACCACAGCGTCGTACGTCTCGGCCGCGTAGAGGTAGTCCGTCAGCGCCGGATTTACGGACCGTAGCCGATTCTTGAAGTCGTCGGGCAGTGGGGTGAGCGGCGTGGTGCCCTTCATCCCATCGACGAGATCCGCGCGTTCCTTCAACTCCGCTGGGTAGGAATTGAGCATGTTGCCATCCGTGCCGTAGAGGCGCACCTGTTGGGCGCTTCCCTCCTCGGCCTTGTCATCCCCGCAAGCGCTTGTGGCGAGCAGGATCGTTGCGCAGGCGGCCAATGTAGCCACCCGCGAACGGCGTGATACGAGCATGGTCGTCCTTCCTCCGGCGAAGGTCCGCTGCGCACATTAGCGTGCCGGGGCCGGTCGCGGGACCGTGGAGGTGGCGCAATGCGCAGGTCGCCCGCGTCGAACACGGAGAGTGACGGAAGTCCGGAGCCTTGACCTCCGGTCCTACTGTGCGCAGCGTGACGGACCTACCACAGCAGACGTTCGACGACGCGGCGGCAGTGCTCCGCTCGGCGCTCTCCGGCGACGGCGAGGCGGTGGTGGGAGCCTTCGATGCGGTTGTCGACCGCGCCGGCCTGCCCGGTGCGTACGGGGTCGCCTGGTGCCTCGCCGCGACGATGGTCGGTGACGCGCCGGCGACAAGCGGGTGCGCGCTGGACTTCCCCGGCATCGACCAGGCGGATTACGACACCCGCTGGGTGGCCCGCTTCGTGAGCGCCTACGCCAATCGGGACGTGCCGACCGGCGAGGCGCTCTTCGGTGCGGCCGCAGCCGACGGACAGCTCTCCGACTGTCTGCTCACGCTCGCCGGCTCGACGATCGCCACCCTGCGCAGCCGCGCCGACTGACGCTTCCCCCGGCGGCGGCGCACCCGCTCGGACCGCTCAGAACGCGTGGTACGCGACCAGAGGCTCGTACTCGTAGCGGAGGTTCTCGAAGCGGACCCGGAAGTTGACCCCGTCGCGGACGTTTGTCGCCACAGTGATCCAGCCGGAGTTGGCCGGCAGGTAGGTCCAGTAGTTGCAGCTGCCCGTCTTGTCGACGAAGATCACGCAGGCTTCCGTGCCGTACACGCTGGCGTTGCGCACGTTGATGTCCTTGCACCGGCTCGTGGTGCGGTAGGTGCCGGCCTGGCCGCCGTAGCCGCCGGTCTGGAAGAACGACCGGACCGCGCCGCCGTAGCAGGTGGCGAGCGGGGCGAAGAGGTTCGGCCCCGCCGAGACCTCCAGACCGGCCTCGGTGGACGGCGTTCGTTGGGCGGTCTGGGCGGCCTGGGCGGGCGCGCCGATTGCGAGCAGTGCGGTGGCCGTGGCGACGGCGAGCAGGCGAGCGGTCGGGGATGACATGCGTGCCTCCGGAATCAGTCAGCTGACCGTCCGTGTGGACGGACGATCTGAACGTGACGATGATACTGATCAATGGATCTGTGCGTTGTCCCGCGATGTCCGCCCGGTGTGATAGCTCTGAGGCATGTCCGAGGCCATGCTCAGCAAGGTGCGCAAGCTGCTGGCCCAGGCCGAGGACCCGGCCTGCACGCCCGCCGAGTCAGCCGCCTTCACCGCCAAGGCGACCGAGTTGATCGCCCGCTACGGCGTGGACCGCGCCCTGCTCGCGGTCCAAGACCCCACCACCGACCCGGTCGGCGACCGGGTTCTCGACATCGTCGCCCCGTACGCCCGCGACAAGGTCGGCCTGCTCGCCGCCGTCGCCGAGCCACTGCGCTGCCGCTGCGTCCGCCGCCGGCAGGGCAACGGGTTCACACTGCACCTGTTCGGCTTCGCCAGTGACCTGGAACGGGTCGACCTCCTCTTCACCTCGCTGCTCGTGCAGGCGGCGCACGGGCTGGCGGGCACGGAGGTGCCGGAGGGCGAGCATCCGGCAGCCTTCCGCAGGTCCTGGCTCGCCGGCTTCGCGCAGGTGATCGGGGGCCGACTCTGGGCCGCCGAGACGGCGGCGGCAAGTGAACCGGGCACACCGTCCGTGGCGCTGGTGCTTGCCGACCGCTCCGACCGGGTGCAGCGGCGGCTCGCCGAGGAGTACCCGCGACTCCGTACCGCTCCACCACGCCGGCTGGCCGGCACCGGCTTCGGCCCCGGGGCGGAGGCCGGGCAGCGCGCGAACCTGGGCGGTCGGGACCTGAGCACCGGCCTCTCCGCCGACCGGCAACTCGGCGGCCGCTGACCCACTGTCGCTGGCCGCGCTGGCCGCGCTGGCCGCGCTGGCCGCGCTGGCCGCGCTGGCCGCGCTGGATGGCCTTGGGGCCGCTGCTGGGTGTCAGGCGGGGCTTGTGGGGTGGCGGCGGGACACCGTGGCGAGATAGCGGGTGAGAAGCTCGTGCCAACCCGCCGTGAGCGCCTTGCGGTACCCCTCGGCGGCCTCGCCGTGCCGGTCGAAGTGCCGATGCTCCAGCTCGACCCGTGTGCGCTCAGGCCCATCCGGCAGGAACAGCACCTCGACCTCGCTCGCCCGCGCCGGATCCGGCACCGGCACCCGATCCGGGCCGATCTGCCAGGCGAACACCAGCCGGCGCGGCGGGTCCCAGGTGAGCACCCGGCCCCAGTCGACGCGGAAGCCGTACGGGCCGACCTCGTACAACATGCCGCCGGCCCGCGGCTCCATGCTCAGCTCGGCGAGGGCCTCCGGGCCGGACCAGGTGTACTCGGTGACCCACCAGTCACTCAGGTCATCGGTGAAAACCGCGAACGCGTGCTCCGCCGGCCCCGGGACGAGGAGGCTGCACCGTAAGGAGAAACGCTCCAGGTCCTGACGGATGCCTGCCGGACCAGCCATCTCCTGTCCCATAGGCCCGGACCATACCGGCTGATGCCCGGGTGTGCAGCTTCGCGTGGTGCCCGCTTCCAGACAGTGAGTCGCCGAACAGTCACGGATGGGATGCGCCGCCGGAAAGCGGGTAACCGCGCCGGACGGCCCGGACGACCCGGGCGGTGTACGGGCGGAGCGAACGAGCATGAGTGAGAGCGCGCAGCAGCGGCAGCCGGACCGGAACGTCGACGCCGGCGATCCAGACGTCCTGCTCGACATCTCCAGGGCCGAGGTCGACTCGCTGCGGCTGGCGGCCGACGGGTTGGACATTGACCTCTCGCTGCGGGCCCGGCTCGCCAACCTGATCGAGCTGGACGCTGGCGTACGGGTGCACCTGAACGGCGCCGAGCTGGACGTCGTCGGTGCACACGTCGAGGCACAGTTGCGGGCGCGGCTGGAGCAGGTGGTGACGCTACTGGGCCGGGCGCTGGAAACTATCGACAACAACCCGCAGGTGGTCGACGCCATCGGACGGTCTGTCGCCGTCACCATCGACGACAACAACCGCGGCACCGAACAGATGACCACCAGGGCCGCCGAGCACACCGCCCCAGGACAGCACTCCGGCGTACGCGACGATCCGCACAGGCGATCCGGAACGCCGGGTGGCGTCGCGCGCCCGGCCCGATCGGGGTCCGAGCGGCCCGGGACGCCCGACCAGGGCCGAGCGGAGGCTACCGGGCCAACGGGATCGCGTCCGGGTGAGCGCCCACCGACGGATCGAGGCCCCGCAGACCGGGCGCGCGAGGCGCAGGGCAGCGGCCGGCAGGATGGCGGGTCAGGTGGGGCTCAGGCCGCCGCTCAGAGCGCGACGCAGTTCGCCGAGCAGGCGGGCGAGACCCTGCTGCAGGCCGGGCGCAGCGTGTGGGAGGCGATCCAGGGCGGCCTGTCGCAGCATCGTCCGCCGGATGGCCGGGATTAGCGACGGAGATCCGGCAGCCCTACAACTGTCGATGTCCACCCTGCCGACATGCGGGTTGCCGGGAGTCAAAGCAGAGCGCCGACCGCGTTTCCGCTGATCGGCGCTCCTGTAGCCCGGCGAAAGGCTATGTGGCCAGGGGCGGGGTCGAACCGCCGACCTTCCGATTTCAGGCACGTACATTTTCGCAGTTCACAGCGTAGGAACGGCCTTCCTGCAAGTCGGAGACCTCGACTCGCCACAGCCGCCATCCGGCCCATTCTCGACCTCCCAGCGGACCGCCAAATCTCCTGGATCACGAAGCGGCTCGACCGGTTCTCCGCGATGCTCCGCGCCGATCCATACCGAGGCGCGAGCGCGGCGGACGACCTATATGAAGGAATCCGCACCCTGGACGGGTAGACGTCCCGGTGGCTGCCGCACATCACTGTCGGACTGCCGGCGTGTCGGGTCCCACCTGATGCTTGACGTTTCCGTCCCAGGACGTGCTTTACGGGTGGCCTTGATCATCGGAAGCGATCGGAAGCAGCCTCGCCGCTACGTCCTCGTAGTCGCCGGACCCACTGGTGGTCCGCAACACGCCGCGCGTCCGGTAGTAACCGCACAGCGGCTCGACCTGATCCCGGTAGCCCTCTTGATAGAACGAGTACATCCGCAGCAACTCTTGGCGTCGATCGGCTTGCTTAGGGTCCAGCTCTATCTGGCGTTCTACCCGGCGACGGACCGCGAGGCCGATCTCGTCCTCAGTCAAGACGAGCCCGATCACCGTGTCAGGTCCATGGCCGCTCTGCGCCAACAACTCCGCCTGACCGATCCTGCGCGGGTAGTTGCACAGCAGCCAGCCGCCATCCACGTCGGCCAGGGCGTCAGCGACGGCCTTCGTGGTCAGCTCATCCGGGACAAGATGCCCGGTCTGCATATAGCGGCTCATCTGTTCGCCTAGCGGCGTCCTCAGTTGCACGTGCTCACGACAGACGTTGCCAGGGCTGATGATCTGTAGGCCGGTCGCTTCTGCCAGAACCGACGCAGCCGAGGACAGGTCGACTAGCGGCCCGGCGATGAGGGCAACGTTCGCCATGCGTGCTCCCATGTGCGAGTGGCCAGCGAAGGGCAAAGCTAGCAGCACGCGTAAAGCATCAGGTGGGACGCGAGTGTCAAGCATCAGCCGTGACGGGACAATCCAGTTGCCGAATAGCGTTGCCGAATTGGCCTCTATCAGATCAAGGCGGCCCGCAAGCGGGCCGCGCCGATCCGGCCCCGGCCTGCTGGCGACCTCCGGCCGGCATCGGCCAGGCCGGCAACGCTGCTAACGGATGACGAGACTCTAAAGACCTCGGGGCTCCGCCCCGAACCCCGGCCCTCCTCAGAGATCCGCCAGTAGCTACTCGGACTTCCCGGTCTTTGCGATCACGTCTCCTGTCGGCGCGCTCGCTTGACGCGTCGGTCGTCGAGCCAGAGCGCCAGCTGTTCCCGTGTGCGGTACGCGGCGATACCGGTGATCAGGACGGTGATGAGGATGGTCCAGAACCAGAACCGGGCGCCTACTCCGTCGGGTGGGCTCGCGTCGCGGGTGCGGCCGCTGTGGATCACGTTATCGGCGACGTCGACGGCGAGGATTTGTTCCGGGGCGGTCATCATGGTCCGCGGCGCGGTGGCGTCGGGCGTCAGCGCTAGCACCCGCACCCTGCGCACGTTGGGGTACGCGGTGCGCTGGTCCATTTCCAGCGGCTGGTCGAACCGGTCAGGGCTGAGGGGTTCGGGCTGGTACGCGACCACCAGCGCTGACCCGCCCGGGCCCCAGCCGAGCAGTCGGATTGCGGTCACGCCGGAGACGCCGGGCAGAGGCAGTGGTCCCGTGTCCCTGCCGGTGGTGGGATCGACCGAGCGCAGGCTCCAGTCGCTGGTTCCGGCCTTCCGGGTGACGAGCGTCAACGCACCGTCTGTCGTCCATGCCCCCTTGCCGGCGAGCCAGCTTTCGGCGGGCAGCAGGAAGGAGGACTCCTTTCGGCCGTCCGGGTCCGCCACCGTCACGGTCCGGCCAACCTGGTACGCGAGCCGGCTTCCGCCTGGGGCGAAGGCGACGGGCGAGCCGAAGATCGCCTGTTGGGCCTCGTCGGTCAACCAGGTCCAGCGTTCGCCGTCGAGAGTGACGATGCTCAGCACCTGCCGGTAGCTGGCACCCTCCGGGCTGGTCGGCACGCTGTCTTCGACCACCAGTTGCTTGCCGTCGGGTGACCAGGCCAACGGGGTAGTCCCCACGCTGTCGGCAACCTTGCTGTCCAACCGCCGGGTGTGGCCGCCGGCGACCAGGTCGATGATGTCGACCCGTGGGTCGTCGGGAGGCCCGCCTGGCCGGGCGATGTACCGGCCGTCAGGGGAGAGAATCACCTTCTCGCCGACGGGTGCCTCGTAGCCCATGGAGAAGATTCGGTAGCGGTCGGAGTCGGCGCTGACCACGCCGACGATGCCATCTTCGTCCCAGCCCTGCAGGCGTGGTGCCTGGCCGCTGAAGATGACCGATGCCGGGCCGAGGCGGGGTCGGTCGGTGGCATGCAGGGTGCCGATCGGTGGCAGGGCGATCCGGTCGGGCAGCGCGGCGTCCGTGCTGGCCCCCGGGTCGGCGGCGGGGGTACGCGCGAGCGGCAGAATCGCCCCGGTCAGCGCGACCAGCACCAGTGCCGCGACGGTTGCGATCGCGGACCGGCGGCGGGCGCGGCGGGCGGTGGCGAGGGCTCGTTCGTACACGGGGTAGGTGGGCACGTCGGCGGCGGCGGTGCGCAGGGCGTCGCGGAGTCGGGCGGTCATCGCGGGCTCCTTTCCGTCGTCCGGTCGATCAGGTCGGGGGCGATGGCGCGCAGTCGGTGGATGGCATCGTGGCCGTGCCGTTTAACCGTGCCGACCGAGCAGCCGAGCACCTCGGCGACCTGCGCCTCGGTCAGGTCCTCGTAGAACCGCAGCACGATCACGGCGCGCTGGCGGGGGGTGAGCTGGCGCAGCGCGGCGGCCAGGCTTAGCCGCAGCGCGGTCGACTCGGAGTGGTCGTCGCCGGGCCGGTCGGTGGGGTGCGACTCCAGCCGTTCGGTGAGCCGGCGGCGCCGCCACCAGGAGACCTGCTGGTGGTACATCACGCGTCGCACGTACGCCTCGGGGTCGCCGCCGCGGATCCGCCGCCAGTGCCGGTACGTCCGCGCCAGTGCGGACTGCAACAGGTCCTCGGCGAGCTGGTGGTCGCCGGTGAGCAGGTAGGCGGTCCGGGACAGCGCAGGAGAGCGGTGCACCACGAACTCGTGGAACGTCTCGGTCATCCCCACCCCCTCGCCAGATAAGACGCCACCCGCCATCGGAATGGTTGAGGCCAGGTCAGCGGCAGCGTCGCACCACCGGCCCAGGTGCCGCTCAGCCGGCGGCGGCGATCTCAGACGGGACGGCGAAGGAGCCCAGGATGAGCGCCGAGCGAGACGTGGCAGCCAGGCGAGCTACATGCCGATGGAGCTGGACCTCTACTCGCAGCGAGGTTCGTCGTGCGATCCCCGTGCGACAAGGGCCGGGCATCAGCGGGATTCCGTGGTCAACGAGGGTCAGACCGTGGAGACGGGTAGCGAAGGTGAAAAGCAGAACGCCGACCGGCGTTTCCGCTGATCGGCGCTCCTGTAGCCCGGCGAAAGGCTATGTGGCCAGGGGCGGGGTCGAACCGCCGACCTTCCGATTTTCAGTCGGACGCTCGTACCAACTGAGCTACCTGGCCGTGTTGCTCGGCTCATGCTACCCGCCGACCTGCTGAATCAGCGGCAGGGTCACACGCTCCGATACGCAGAACGCCGCGCGAGGCGCGGCGTATGCGCTGCGGTCCTGACGGGACTTGAACCCGCGACCTCCGCCTTGACAGGGCGGCGAGCACTCCAACTGCTCCACAGGACCTAGCTTGTGTTGCTCCGGCTTGCGCCGGTCGTGCCCCCAACGGGATTCGAACCCGTGCTACCGCCTTGAAAGGGCGGCGTCCTGGGCCGCTAGACGATGAGGGCGGCCCCGCCATCATTGCACACTCGCAACTTCAAGCGGACTTGCTCCCATCCGGCCCCGCCGGAGGCTTGGAAAGCATACGTGATGCCTGGTCGGTCGACAAAACCGGTATCGCCGGGGCGGTGGCGGGCCGCATAACCGCAGGTCAGGGCCGATCTAGCGGAGTCGGGCGATGCCATAGCGGCGCTTCAGGTCGGAGATCAGGTGCGGGCAGGCGGCGAGCGTCGCAGCCCGGTCGCCGCCGCCGTCGTGCAGCAGCACGATGGCCCCGGGGCGGGCGCCGGAGTGGACGCGCTTGGCGATCGTCGCGGCCGTCGGCTTGTCCCAGTCCTGCGGGTCGACGTTCCAGTGCAGGGGGCGCATGCCGAGATCCTTCGCCACCGCCAGCACCTCCGCCGTCCACCGGCCGCCTGGCTGGCGGTAGAAGGTCACCGGAGTGCCGGGGGCCGCCGCCTGGATGGCCCTGTTGGTCCGGGTCAGGTCGGCCCGGATCTCGGCGACCGGCCGGCGGGCGAGGTCGAGGTCGTGCCGCCAACTGTGGTTGCAGAGCTGATGCCCCTCCCGGACGATCCGCCGGATCAGGTCGGGGTGGCGCTGCGCCTCGTAGCCGACGACGCAGAAGGTGGCGGTCACCTTGGCCGCCCGCAGTTGGTCGAGCACCTTGGGGGTCCAGGTGGGGCTGGGCCCGTCGTCGAAGGTCAACGCCACAGGCCGTACGCCGGTGTTGCGCCGCAGGCCGGCCGGGAGTTGGGTCGGCAGCGGTCGCAGCGGGGGCTTGGTGCGGGTGGGGCGCGGCGACGGGACAGGTGTCGGGGTGGGCGGGGTGGTCGACTCGGTCGGCTGCACCCCACCTGTGGCGTGGATGGTGCCGCCCGGCTGAGCGCAACCGGCCAGGGTCAGCACCACGGCGAGGACGGCCGCCAGGGCGGCGCGGGCTTGCATCGTTCGCTCCCGGGGGGTCGGGGCAGGCGGACCACCGACGGTAGTGGAAGCCGCGCAAAGCCGACAGAGCCGGTCAGGCCCCCGTCGCCTGGTCCAGGGAGTCGCGTACGGCGACGGCGAGCGAGAGCGCCTCGGCCAGGTCGACCGGGCGCACCACCCCGGCGGGCAGTGTGTCGGCCTGCCAGCCGGGGCCGGCGGCGAGGATCAGCAGCGGGCGGCGAGGCGCGGCGAGCAGTGCTCCGAGCTGGGCCGGGTCGGCGGTTGCCCGGGTGTGCGACCAGAGCACGACGGCGGCCGGGCCGGTTCGCGAAACCGCCTCGACGAGGGCGGCCAGCGGCACCCGGGCGCCAAGCATCCGACAGCTGATGCCGACCTCGGCGAGCGCGGCGGCCAGCGCCTCCAGGGGCAGGCTGTGTTGCTCCTCGTCGGCGCACGACAGCAGGATGCGGGCGGGGCCGGTGGGGGTTTTGGCCCGGCTGGCTGCCGCGAACGCCTCCGACACGCAGCGGGAAATCAGGTGTTCGACCTCGACCAGGGCGCCGGTGGCGGCGTGCCGTTCGCCGACGCCGACGAGTACGGGGCGCAGCAGGGTCTCCCAGGTGGCGACGACACCGGTGGCGGTCAGTGTGTGCGCGATCGTCTCGCTCATCGCGGCGGCGTCCAGTCGCATGGCGGCGCGGGCCAGCCCTCGGGCGGCCGGGCCGGCGCGACCCACCGGGATGGATCCGCCGCCGTCGCGGGTGAGCGGGCGAATCCGGCCCCCGTTGCGGAGGGCGTCGGCGGCCGCCTGGTTCGGTGCCTGGCGTGCCCACCGGGCTGCCTCGGCGGGGCTCACGCCTTCGGCGGTGAGCCGTCGCATGATTTCAAGGCGTGCCAGGTCGGCGGGCGTGTACCGGCGGTGGTGGCCCGGGACATGCTCGCTGGGGCCGAGCCCGTAGCGCTGGTGCCAGGTGCGCAGCGTGGTGACCGCCACCCCCAGCCGCCGCGCGACGGCGCCAGCGCTCAGCTCCTCATCGGCCACCCGGCCGCTCCGCCGCGTCATCCGCCGACGATCCGGGCGGGGTCACGGTCGGGCCGGGGGCGCCCGACGTCGAGCCAGAGGGGCGCAGCAGCCGGTTCACCACCCCGCCCAGCCACGGTGCGTACGACCGGGGGTCACGGTCCAACTCGGCCTCGAGGGCGGCCGGGTCGGCCCAGCGCAGCTCGGCCACCTCGTCCGGGTCCGGTTGCAGCGGGGCGGCGGGCAGGAACTCGCCGCGCAGCACGTGGTCGTACTCGAATTCGACCCGCCCGGTGGTGGGGTCCTCGGCGTAGTAGACGTAGACGCCGACCTCGGTCAGCTCGACCGGGCCGGTGCCCAACTCCTCGCGTAGCCGCCGGTTGGCGGCCTCGGTGAGCGACTCGTCGGGTTGGGGATGGCCGCAGCAGGAGTTGGCCCAGCGCAGCGGAAACCGGGTCTTGACCGCGGCCCGCCGCTGTAGCAGCACCTGGCCGTCCGGGTCGACAAGCAGCACGGAGAAGGCCCGGTGCAGTTGCCCGGGCGGCTGGTGGGCGGCTGCCACTGTGGTTTCACCGTGGGCCTGCCCGGCGTCGTCGACAAGTTCGACGAGGTGCTCTTCGCGGCTGCTCATCTGCCCTCCCCGGTGATCCGACAAGCGGCCAGCTTGCCCGAGATCAGCACCATCGGCACGCCCACACCGGGCTGGGTGCCGGATCCGACGAACACCACGTTCGCCAGGTCGCGGTGCAGGTTCGACGGGCGGAACGGGCCGGTCTGAAAGAGCGTGTGCGCGGCGGCGAACGGGGTGCCAGCGGCCATGCCCTGCTCCGCCCACTCGGCGGGGGTGATGGCCTGGAGCACCTCGACCCCGTCGCCGAAGCCGACGTAGCCGCGTTCCTCAAGGGTGCCGATCAGTTGGTCGCCGTAGCGTCGGGTCAGGTCGCCACGCCACTCGAACGGCGCCCGGTCGAGGTTGGGCACCGGAGCGAGCACGTAGTAGGTGTGCCGGTCCGGTGGGGCCACCGACGGGTCGGTCCGGCTGGGGTTGGTGACCAATAGCGACGGATCGGTCATCAGCTCGCCCCTGCGGATGACCTCATCGAAGGTGCCCTTCCACGCGCGGCCGAAGTGGATGTTGTGGTGGGCGATCTTCGCATATCCCTGCCGCGAGCCGACGTGCAGGACGACGCACGACGGCGAATAGGTGAGACGGCGCTTGGGGGCGGCGGGCAGCAGGTCCCGGTAGGCGACCGGCAGATCCGGGTTGAGGACCACCACGTCCGCCGGCACCAACTCGCCGTCGGCGGTGAGCACGCCGGTGGCCCGGCCGTTCGCGGTCTCCACACGGGTCACCGTGGTGTCGTACCGGATCTGCACGCCGTGCTTTTCGGCGGCGCCGGCCATCGCCCGGGAGACCGCGTGGATGCCGCCGCGCGGGAAGTAGACCCCGGCGACCGAGTCGAGGTACGCGATGACCGCGTAGATGGCAAGCGCGTCGTGCGGGGCGAGCCCTGCGTACATCGCCTGAAAGGAGAAGATCCGCTGGGTACGCGGGTCGCGGAAGAACTGGTTGATCTTTGTCTGGAGGCGGCGGAAGGCGCCCCCGGTGATCAGCTTGAGCAGGTTGCCCGTGATCAGGTCGGTGGGCGCGTCCAGGTTCCGCTCGATGAAGTCGGCCCGCTCCAGCCGCCACAGCTCCCGCGCGTACTCGACGAAACGCAGGTAGCCGTCGGCCTCGCGCGGCCCGCAGACCCGGGAGATCTCCGCGGCCATCCGCGTGGTGTCGGTGAGCACGTCAAGCGTCGAGCCGTCCGGATAGTACGCCCGGTAGGCGGGGTCGAGCGGCGTCAGGTCGAGCCAGTCGCGCAGCTCCTCGCCGACGGCACCGAGCGCCTCGGCGATCAGGTCGGGCATGGTGAGCACCGTCGGGCCGGTGTCGAAGTCGTAGCCGTCCACCGAGAGCCGGCCGGCCCGCCCACCGGGCACCGGCTCCCGCTCCAGCACTGTCACCTGCCGGCCGCTGCCGGCCAGGTGCAGGGCGCAGGCCAGCCCACCCAGGCCGGCGCCGACGACCACCACCCGATCCGTTCGTCCCGTCACCGTGCGCACGTGACCTCCTTGAGAGAGTCGCTCATCAGGCCTGCCGGTTGGTGGCGGCGGTGGCCAGCCCGGTCAGCGCCGTTCGCGCCGTCCGGTCCACGGGTGTGGCGTCGAGCGCGGCAAGCGCATCGCCCACCCGCTCGGCGATCATCCGTTCCACCCGCGCGACAGCGCCGGTGTCGGCGATCAGTTCGGCGAACCTGTCGATCGGCCCACCGCCAGCGCGATCCAACGCCCTGAGCTGGGCTGGCGTGGCCAGTTGACGGGCCAGCATGAGCAGCGTGGTCGGCTTGCCGGTGCGCAGGTCGTCGCCGGCAGGCTTGCCGGTGGCGGCCGGGTCGCCGTAGACACCGAGCAGGTCGTCGCGGAGTTGGAACGCCTCGCCGACGGCCAGGCCGTAGCGGGAGTACGCGGCAACGAGCGGGGCATCGGCGCTCACCCCGGCCAGGGCCGTGCCGAAGAGCAGCGGTCGTTGCACCGTGTAGCAGGCGGTCTTGTAGCGGGCCACCCGCAGCGAACGATCGACCGACCAGTTGGCCGCGTCGTTCTCGCCGAGCACGTCGAGGTATTGCCCGGCGATCGTCTCCACACGCATCTGGTCGTAGCAGCGGCGCACATCGAGCAGACGGGCCGGCGGCACCGCGGCGCGCGCCAGCAGCCGGTCGGCCCAGACCATGCAGAGGTCCCCGATGAGCACCGCGGCCGCCTCGCCATAGCGGCCGGGGTCGCCGCGATGACCGGCGGCGACGTGCTGGGCGGCGAGCGCGACGTGGGCGGTCGGCCGGCCGCGACGGGTGGCGGAGGCGTCCATCACGTCGTCGTGCACGAGCGCGAAGGTGTGCAGCAGTTCGAGGGCTGCCAGCGCGGGCAGCACCGGTACGAGTGATTCGGTGCCGCCGGTCGCCCCCCGCCAGCCCCAGTAGGCGAAGGTGGATCGGAGGCGCTTGCCGCCGGCCAGGACGGCGTCCCGCGCGGCGGACGCGAATGTGCCCATCGCTGCGTCGATGTCGGCGAGTGATGCGACCTCGGCGGTGAGGAAAGTGGTGAGGGTGCCATCCACCGCGGTGCTCAGGTCATGGGTGTACGCAGCCAGGACGGCGCGGACCGGATCGTCCCTGTCGGCCGGCCCGGTTGGCGCCAGCCGGATCGTGTTGCCCGCCGCTGCGTCGTTGGCCATGAGGGCGAGCGTACCCTAGGCTACGAGTTGCGTCGATTGGTGCGTCGATAATTGAGGAGGGCCGGTGGAAACGGATCTCACCGCTGCCTATGACCGATGCCGTGAGCTGCACAAGCGCCACGGCCGGACCTACTATCTCGCCACCAGACTGCTCCCCGCCTGGAAACGGCGACACGTGCACGCGCTCTACGGCTTCACCAGGTACGCCGACGAGATCGTCGACCGCACCGAGGACCTTCCGCCGGCCGAGCGGGCCGCCCTGCTCGACGACTGGTCCACGCAGTTCGTCGCCGGCCTGCACGGCGCGCCGGTCGACGACCCGCTGCTGCCGGCCGTGCTGCACACGATCGCCGTCTTCGACCTCGGCCGGGACGACTTTGCGTCGTTTCTCAAGAGCATGGCGATGGACCTGACCGTCACCGCGTACCCGACGTACGACCACCTGCTCGACTACATGGAGGGCTCGGCGGCCGTCATCGGCACCATGATGCTGCCGATCCTGGGCAGCTCCGACCCGGCGGCTGCCCGTGAGCCCGCCCGGCAGCTCGGCTTCGCCTTCCAGCTCACCAACTTCATCCGGGACGTCGCCGAGGACCTCGACCGGGGCCGCACCTACCTGCCGGACGAGGACCTGGCGAAGTTCGGCGTCACCCGCGACGACCTGCTCGAGGCCCGCGCCCGGGGGCGCGGCACGTCCCGGACCAGAGAGCTGATCGAGTACGAGGTGACCCGTGCCCAGGCGCACTACGCGGCCGCAGCGCCGGGCATCACCATGCTCGCGCCGGCCTCGCAGGCCTGCATGCGCACCGCGTACGCGCTCTACGGCGGCATCCTCGACGAGGTGGCCGCGCAGGACTACGACGTCTTCGCCCGGCGGGCCCTCGTGCCGAAGCGGCGGCGGATGGCGGTGGCCGCCCGCGCACTGCTCACCCCGACCGGCACCCCCGTCACGATTCCGGGGCCGACGATCCGCTGACCGCCGGCTGCGGAGAAAGCAAGGGCACCTGCAAAAGGGGCCCTTCCTAACAAGCGGTCACAGGCAGGAGTGCAGGGCATCCGCCAGCTCGTCGACACGGTCGTGCTCGGCCAGCCGGGCTGTGGCGTACGCGAGGGCGTAGCCCCGGCCCGGGTCGGCCCACGCGCTGCTGCCGCCGATGCCGCCCATGCCCCAGCTGCCGTCCGGCTCCCACTGCATGCCAAGCGTCCACTGGGCGACCCGGTCCAGCACCAGGTCCGGCCCGTCGTACTGGACCCGTGTCGCCTCCGCCACCAGTTCGGGGCTGAACAGGCGTACGTCGTCCAGGACACCGCCGGCCAGCAGACCGGCGTAGAGCCGGGCCAGGCTGGCGGCGGTGGCGTGCAGGTTGACCGCCGGCATCTCGGCGGCCCGCCAGAGCGGGCTGTTCAGCACGGCGAGGTCGAGCCCGCCGGTCGGGTTGCCCATCGCCCGCGCCCGCAACGAGCCCGGTTCGCCGAGCGCCCGGGTCGGCCACTGCGGGTCGCCGTAGCGCAGGTCCGCGCAGCGCCGCTGATCGGCGGCGGCCAGCCCGAAGGCGAGGTCGAGCCGCCACGGGCCGGCGATCTCCTCGGCCAGGAACCGGCCCACCGACCGACCGTCCACCCGGCGGACCAGTTCGCCCACCAGGTGCCCGTACGTCCAGGCGTGCTCACCGGCCGTCGAACCCGGCGGCCACTCGGGGTCGGCGGCGGCCAGGTCGCCGGCGAGCAGCGCCCAGTCGCTGATCGCGGAGGCCGGTCGGGGCACCGGGAAGGCCGGCAGCCCGGCGGTGTGCGACAACACCTGGCGCACGGTCGCCGGGGCACGGAACTCCGGCCAGTGCCGCGCCACCGGCGCGTCGAGATCGACCCGCCCCGTGTCGACGAGCATCAGCAGGCAGAGCGCCGCGACGGGCTTGCCCACCGAGTAGACGTTCACAAGCGTGTCCGGCCGCCACGGCTCACCGCCGGACGCGTCGGTGGTCCGCGACCCGCCGACGAGGTCGACAACCGGCTGACCGTCGTACCAGATGGCCAGGCTGGCGCCGGTTTCCCGACCGCTTGTGAACAGGTCGTGGAAGCAGTCTCGGACCGGAGCGAAGCGTGCGTGCATCAGGCCACCGTAGGCGGCGCGGCCCGATGGGCTCGCCGACTTTTCCGCACCTCGGTGGCCGGGGTGGGGCCACTGGGGGATGCTGTCGGAGTGGCAGAGCCGGAGCTGGTGGATGTGGTCGTGGTCGGGCTCGGGGTCGGCGGCGAGGAGGTGGCCGGGCGGCTCGCTGAGGCCGGGCTCAGCGTCGTCGGCATCGAACGGGACCTGGTCGGTGGCGAGTGCCCGTACTGGGGTTGCATCCCGAGCAAGATGATGATCAGAGCGGCCAACGCGCTTGCCGAGGCACGTCGGGTCGACGGGCTGGCCGGGACCGCCCAGGTTCAGCCGGACTGGGCGCCTGTGGCGAAGCGGATCCGCGAGGAGGCCACCGACACCTGGGACGACCGGGTCGCGGTCGAGCGGTTCACCGGCAAGGGCGGCCGGTTCGTCCGGGGCAGCGGCCGGCTCGACGGGCCGGGCCGCGTCCGGGTCGGTGACCAGGTGTTCCAGGCCCGGCACGGTGTCGTGCTGGGCACCGGCACCCGGCCCTCGGTGCCGCCGATCGACGGGCTGGCCGACACCCCGTACTGGACGAACCACCAGGCGATCGAGGTCGAGCGGCTGCCCGTGTCGATGCTCGTGCTCGGCGGCGGCGCCATCGGCTTGGAGCTGGCCCAGGTCTTCGCCCGCTTCGGCGTCCAGGTCACTGTGGTGGAGGCGTTGGACCGGGTGCTGGCCGTCGAGGAGCCGGAGGCGTCCGAGGTGGCCAACGCGGCGCTGCGCGCCGACGGCGTCGAGATCCACACTGGGGTACGCGCCGAGCGGGTCGAACACGACGGCAGCCGGTTCACGCTGCACGGGGCCGGCGGGGCGGAGTTCACCGCCGAGCGTCTGCTCGTGGTGACCGGCCGCCGGGCGTACCTGGACGAGCTGGGGTTGGATTCGGTCGGGGTGAGCGCCACCCAGCGCTACCTGCCGGTGGACGACCGGCTGCACGTCACCGACGGCGTCTGGGCGGTCGGCGACCTGACCGGCGAGGGCGCGTTCACGCACATCGCCATGTACCAGGCGGGGATCGTGGTGGCCGACGTGCTGGCCCATGTTCGGCAGGCGAATGCCGGGCCGGACGCCAGCGGGACCGCCAGCGTGGTCGGCGGTGCGATGGGCGCCTCCAATTCGCTTGCCGCAAGCGGGTCGAGCGGGTCGGCCGGCAGCGTGCCGCGCGCCGACTACCGCGCGCTGCCCCGGGTGACCTTCACCGACCCCGAGGTCGGCGCGGTCGGTCTGACCGAGCGGCAGGCCCGCGAGCGGGGCATAAACGTGCAGGTGGGCTTCACCAAGCTGGGCAGCTCCACCCGTGGGTGGATCCACCAGGTCGGCGACGAGGGCTTCATCAAGCTCATCGCGGACGCCGACGAGGGCGTGCTTGTCGGCGCGACCTCGGTCGGCCCGGCCGGCGGCGAGGTGCTCTCCGCGCTGGTCGTGGCGGTGCACGCGGCGGTGCCGCTGAGTCAGCTCCGGCACATGATCTACGCGTACCCGACCTTCCACCGCGCCATCGAGGACGCCCTCCGCGACCTCTCCTGACTTTGCCGCTGGCGGTGCCGACAGGTGCCAAGCGAGGGCGGCCGAGGCGGCAAGATGCGGCAGCGAGACAGCAAATTCCGGCGGATCTGCTGTTCATTTCTTGCAGTTCCGTGACGTACGATTGCGGCCGTGACCAAGCGGTTGACTGAAGTTGCCAAGAAGGCGGGCGTCAGCGAGGCCACCGTCAGCCGGGTGCTCAACGGCCGGGACGGGGTGTCCGAGGCCACCCGGACGGCTGTGCTCACCGCACTTGACGTGCTGGGCTACGAGCGACCGACAAAGCTGCGCGGCGAGCGTGCCCGGCTGGTCGGGCTGGTGCTGCCCGAGCTGCAAAACCCGATCTTCCCGGCGCTCGCCGAGGTGGTCACCGGATCCCTCGCCCAGCGCGGCTACACGCCGGCCCTCTGCGCCCGCACCATCGGCGGTGTGTCCGAGATGGATTACGTGGAGATGCTCCTCGACCACCAGGTCTCCGGGGTGATCTTCGCCGGCGGCTCGTACGCGCTCGCCGACGCGAAGCACGACCACTACCGCCGGCTGACCGATCGTGGCCTTCCGGTGGTGCTCGTCAACGCCGGTGTGGACGAGTTGGGTTTCCCCCGGGTCTCCACCGACGACGCGGTGGCGGTCGAGCAGGCGTACGGGCATCTGCGCTCGCTCGGTCACGAACGGATCGGGATGGTCCTCGGCCCGGAGGGGCACGTGCCGTCGCGCCGCAAGCTGGACGCCATGGTCCAGGCCGCCGGCTGGGGTGACGGCGAGCGGGAGTGCGTCGAGCGTTCCAGCTTCTCGATGGAGGGTGCGCGGGTCGCCGCGACCAAACTGGTCGAGCGAGGCGTGACAGGCATCATCTGCGCCAGCGACGTGCTGGCACTGGGCACCATCCGGGCCGCCCGCCGGCTGGGTCGTGCGGTGCCGGCCGACATCTCGGTGGTGGGCTTCGACGACTCGGCGTTCATGACCTGCACCGACCCGCCGTTGACCACGGTCCGGCAGCCCATCGAAACGATGGGCCAGGCCGCTGTGGACCTGCTCGTCACCCAGATCGAGGGCGTCGGCGTCCTGCAGGACGAGCTGCTGTTCGAGCCGGAGCTTGTCGTTCGGGGCTCCACCGCCCCAGCCCCTCGCCGCTGAGCCCTCGCACCCACGCCGCGCCGGGCCGCTGACCCGCGCCCCGCGCCGGGCCGCTGACCCGCGCCCCGCGGCGCTGAGCGCTGATCGACTCCAGGTCGGCGACATGGGGGTATCGCGTGACCGGGACACCGCAACATCGGCGATATCGAGTCGATCATTAGCCCGACCTCCGGTTATGCCGGTCTGGTCCCCATTGGACGACGCTCGGCCGTCGACCGCTTCCGGCGGTCGGCGGCCATTTTCGTTGACGCTGCAACCCCGCATCGCCAGCCCAAACACCGATGGTCCAAACGCTTCCAAAAGCCCCCAGAGCCGGCGTGGTGCGCGCTGCTGTCCGCATCTGCCGTTAAGAAGTCGTGTCCTTTCAAATTCAAGTCGATGTCTTGCCGGGATGAGTCGACGTCGTTACAGTGACCTCACTCACACCTGGCTCGGGCGCCGTTACTCGGCGTCAGGTCGCATCACCGCAGATCAGCGAAGTTCACGGAGACACCCGTTCCCGAAGGGATGGACAGATGTCCGTACCGCAATACCGAAAGGCTGCCGCCTTAGCGCTCGTGGCCGGCCTGGGGCTCAGCCTCACGGCGTGCTCCACGAAGGGCGACGACAAGGACGCGACCGCCGGCGGCAAGGTCACCATCACCGTCGACTGTCAGCCCGTCGGCGCGCAGAAAGAGCTGTTGAAGAACTGGAACGACGATGTCGCCGAGTTCCAGCGGCAGAATCCGGACATCGTCATCAAGAGCGTGAGCGTCGGCGAGCAGTGCAACAACCCGCCGGACTTCACCGCCCGCCTCGCTGGCGGCACCGTGACGGACGTGTTCTACGGGTACATGACCGATCTCCAGCAGGTGCTCGACTCCGGTCAGGCGATGGACATCAGCCAGTACGCCAACAAGGACACCATCCCTACCTGGGACAGCGTCGACCCGGCGCTCAAGGGCGTCTTCACCGACGGCGGCAAGCTCTACGCCGTTCCGGTGAAGAACTACTCGATGGGCCTGGTCTACAACAAGGTCCTGTTCCAGCGGGCCGGGCTCGACGTCAACAACCCGCCCAAGACGTGGGCCGACGTCCGGGCCGCCGCCAAGAAGATCTCCGCGCTGGGTGACGGCATCGCCGGTTACTCGGAGTACAGCGCCGGCAACACCGGCGGCTGGCACTTCACCTCGCTGCTCTACTCGCAGGGCGGCCGGGTGCTGACCGAGGACGGCAAGAAGGCCGACTTCAACAACGCCATGGGCAAGCAGGTCCTGCAGAACATCAAGGACATGCGGTACGGCGACAACAGCATGGGCGCCCGGCAGCTGCTCCAGTGGGGCGACCTGCTGACCAACGCCGGCGCCGGCAAGGTCGGCATGTTCATCGGCGCGCCGGACGCCACCCAGGCGATCGTCAGCCAGTTCCAGGGCAAGTTCCAGGACTGGGCGATGAGCCCGCTGCCCGGCCAGGACGGCGCGGCGAAGGGGACGCTCGGTGGCGGCGAGGGCTACTTCTTCAAGAAGGACCTCACTCCCGAGCAGGTCAAGGCCGGTCTGAAGTGGATCGCGTACCAGAAGCTGACCCCGGGCAAGGGCCAGTTCGACTACGTCCGGGCCAAGCCGCAGAACTACCCGGTGGGTCTGCCCCAGCCGCTGCTCTTCGCCAACGGCAGCGACGCGCAGAAGCAGGAACTCGAACTGCGTAAGGCCAACGCGAACGTCGACACGGCGAACTTCGCGCTCTTCGAGGCGACCCCGGTCCCGATCAAGGGTGAGCCGCGTAACGCGCAGGCGATCTACGCGGTGCTCGACGCCGCGATGTCCGGGGTGCTGACGAACCCGAACTCGAACATCGACGCACTGCTCAAGACGGCCGAGGACAAGGTCAACCAGCTCCTGGCCGCCGAGAGCTGATCGGCAGGTGTGGGGGCCGTGGCACCGGCCCCCACACCGCCCGCCGCACCGTCCGCGTCACTGACTTGGAGTTGCCTTGGCGATCACCACCGTCCCGGAGACCCCCAGGAAACCGGGTCGCCCGACGTCGCCGTACTCGGCGGGGCCGCAACGCACGAGCCTCGGCCGCAAGGTACGGGACAACCTCACCGGGCACGCGTTCCTGATCGGCGCCGTGCTCTGCTTCGTCGTCTTCTCCTGGTACCCGATGATCCGCGGCATCGTCATGAGCTTCCAGCGGACCCGGCGCGGTGAGACGACCTGGGTCGGCTGGGACAACTACACCCGCATCATCGGCGACCCGAGTTTCTGGACCGCCTGGAAGAACACGTTCACCTTCACGGTGCTCGCGCTCGTCCTCGGGTACGTGGTGCCGTTCTTCGTGGCGGTCCTGCTCAACGAGTTCCGCCACGCCAAGGGGTACCTGCGCATCCTGGTCTACCTGCCGGTGATGCTGCCGCCGGCGTCGGCGCTGTTCCTGTTCAAGTTCTACGCGTACGACCCCAGCGAGGCGGGGCTGTTCAACGCGATCCTGAAGGCGCTGCACCTGCCCACGTCGCAGTGGATGCAGTCGCCCCAGATGACGATGCCGGCGATGGTGGTCGCCTCCACCTGGATGAACATGGGTGGCGCCGTGCTGATCTACCTGGCGTCGTTGCAGAACATTCCCGGCGAGCTGTACGAGGCAGCCGAGCTGGACGGCGCCGGGATCTGGAAGCGGATCCGGCACGTGACCATCCCGCAGACCAGGCTGATCCTCGCGCTCCTGGCGATGTTGCAGATCGTCGCCACGATGCAGGTCTTCATCGAGCCACTGATCCTCGCCAACGGTGCGGGCGCGGAGGACTCCGCGACCTCGGTGGCGTACCTCATCTACCAGCACGGTTTCTTCCAGAACGACCTCAACGGCGCTGCGGCGCTCGGCGTGATCATGCTCGTGGTGCTGGCCGGCTTCTCCGCCGCGTACCTGCGGCTGAGCGCGAAACAGGACTAGGACGGGGCGAGGACATGGCACAGGACTCCGGCACCCGGACCCTCATCTCACACGCCCAGCTCAGTCGGGGGCGCGGCAGGATCATCTACTGGACGCTGCTCGCGGTCGTCGTCGCGGGTTTCACGCTCGTCTTCCTCGGGCCGCTCTACTGGATGGTCACCGGCGCGCTCAAATCCGGCCAGGAGATCGCGCAGACCCCGCCGTCGCTGTTTCCGAAGGACCCGCAGCCGCAGAACTATATCGACGCGTGGAACAACCTGGCCCTGGCCAAGCTGCTGTTCAACACGTTCTACTACGCGGCCGGCGCGGTGCTGTTCCAACTGGTCTTCGACACCGCCGCCGCGTACTCGCTGTCGAAACTTCGACCGATGTTCGGCAACGTCATTCTCGCCCTGATGCTGGGGACGCTGATGATTCCGGCGATGGTGCTCATCGTCCCGCAGTACGTGACAGTGATCGACCTGCCGATCGTGCACATCAACCTGCTCGACTCACCGTTCGCCATCTGGCTGCCCCTCGTCGCGAACGCGTTCAACATCTTCCTGTTGAAACGGTTCTTCGACTCGATTCCCGAGGAGTTGATGGCGGCGGCGCTGATGGACGGGGCGACGTCGCTGCGCACACTCTGGTCGATCATCCTGCCGCTGTCGCGTCCCATTCTCGGCGTGGTCTCGATCTTCGCGGTGACGGCGGTGTGGAAGGACTTCCTCTGGCCCAAGCTGGTCATGCCGTCGCCGGAGACCCGGACGGTGAGCGTGGGCATCTACGCCTTCGCGGGCGGTACGCCCATGAACGTGGTGATCGCCGCGTCGGTCATCGCCGCCATCCCGACAGTTATCGTCTTCCTGATCTTCCAGCGGAACATCATGTCCGGTCTGACCACGGGCAGCATCAAGGGGTAGCCAATCACTGCCACTTCCTGCGGCGAACAACTGTGGTTCGCCCGACACATATTCAGGTCGGCGACCCGTCGACGTACTGACGCAGAAAGCAGGTGCTCGTGTCCACAGCAGACAGCGGTCCGTGGTGGCGTGGAGCGGTTATCTACCAGGTGTATCCACGTAGCTTCGCCGACGGCAACGGCGACGGCGTCGGCGACGTCGCCGGCATCCGGTCCCGGCTGAACCACCTGTCCGCACTTGGCATCGACGCGATCTGGTTCAGTCCCTGGTATCCGTCGCCGATGGCCGACGCCGGCTACGACGTGTCCGACTACCGCGACATCGACCCGGTCTTCGGCTCCCTCGCCGAGGTGGAGGCGCTCATCACCGAGGCGCACGACCTGGGCATCCGGACGATCGTCGACGTGGTGCCCAACCACTGCTCCGACGCGCATCCGTGGTTCCAGGCCGCGCTGGCCGGCGGCCCGGGAGCGCCCGAGCGGGACCTGTTCTGGTTCCGCCCCGGCCGGGGCCCGAACGGTGACGAGCGGCCCACCGACTGGGTAGGCGAGTTCGGCGGCCCGACCTGGACGCGCACCACCAACCCGGACGGCACACCCGGCGACTGGTACCTGCACCTGTTCGCCCCCCAGCAGCCGGACTTCAACTGGGACCACCCCCGGGTGCGGGCCGAATTCGAGGACATCCTGCGGTTCTGGTTCGACAGGGGCGTGGACGGCATCCGGATCGACTCGGCCGGGCTGCTTGTCAAGGACGGGACGCTGCCCGAGGTCCAGCCGGACCAGCCGCACCCGTTCCACGACCTCGACGGCGTACACGACATCTACCGGGGCTGGCGGCGGGTCGCCGACTCCTACCCGGGCGAGCGGGCGCTGATCGGTGAGGTGTGGCTGCCGGACCGGCAGCGGTTCGCCAACTACCTGCGCCCCGACGAGCTGCACGCGGCGTTCAACTTCGACTTCCTCGGCTGCGCCTGGGACGCCCCGGCGCTGCGGGAGAGCATCGACGGGACGCTGAGCGCGCACGCACCGGTCGGCGCGCCGGCCACCTGGGTGCTGTCCAACCACGACGTGACCCGGCACGTCACCCGCTACGGCCGGGCGGACACCACGTTCAGCTTCGCCGCCAAGCGCGAGGGGATCCCCACCGACCTGGAGTTGGGAACCCGTCGTGCGCGGGCCGCCGCGCTGCTGTCGCTGTCGCTGCCCGGCGCGGCCTACGTCTACCAGGGCGAGGAGTTGGGTCTGTGGGAGGTCGAGGACATCCCGTACGCGCTGCGCCAGGACCCGATGTGGGAACGCTCCGGCCGGGTCGACCCCGGGCGGGACGGCTGCCGGGTGCCGCTGCCCTGGGCCGGTGACGAGCCGCCGTTCGAGTTCAGCCCGAAGGGTGCGGCGGCACCCTGGCTGCCCCAACCGGCCGACTGGAAGGACCGGACAGCCCGTGCGCAGACCGGCGACGCGACGTCGATGCTTGAGCTGTACCGGACGGCGATCGCCCTCCGGCGGGCCGACCCGGCGCTCGGCGATGGCGGGTTGAGCTGGTTGCCCGCCCCGGACGGTGTGCTCGCCTTCAGCCGGGGCGGTGGTTTCCGCTGCCTGGTCAATCTCTCCGACACGGCGGTGCCGCTGCCCGCCGACGGGGAGTTGCTGCTGGCCAGCGGCCCACTCGACGACGGTCTGCTGCCGTCGGACACGGCCGTCTGGCTGCGTACCCCCGAATTGGCGGACGGGCCGCACGCGGCGGACGGCGCCGCACTGACCTGACCGCACGTGGTGCCGGCGGTCCCGTCCCCGCCGGCACCACCCACCCGACCTGACATCGAGAGAGAGGAGAGACGAGGAACGCAATCGCACCGTCTCCACCTGTCGCGGCACGACGGGCGTATCCCCTGCACCCGTCACCGGGCAACGCAACGCACCCACCACCCCCGAAAGAGGTGTAAGCGACCCATGTCCAGAACCGGCACCAGACGAGGCACCCCACCGACCGGCACGCCCGGTCGCCGTCCCACCCGAGCCCGGCGGCTGCTCGCCGGCGCGCTCGCCGGCATGCTCCTCGCCACCGCACCGGCCCTCACCCCCGCGGCCAGCGCCGCACCGGCGGTCGACGCGTCCGCGTCCGCCGCCCGCGCCGCCCTGCTCGCCGGGCTCTCCGCCACGATGACCGCCAGCAGCTACAACCAGAACTACGTGGCGGGCAACGCCAACGACGGCAACACCGACACCTACTGGGAGAGCGCCAACAACGCGTTCCCGCAATGGATCCAGGCCGACCTCGGCGCCACAGTCAGCGTCGACCGGGTGGTGCTCAAACTGCCCCCGTCGTCGGCCTGGCAGACCCGCACCCAGACGCTGTCGGTGCTCGGCTCCACGAACGGCTCGACCTTCACCACCCTGAAGGCGTCCGCCGGCTACACGTTCAACCCGGCCAGCGGCAACACCGCGACCGTCAGCTTCACCGCCGCGAGCACCCGCTACGTGCGGATCCAGGTCACCGCCAACACCGGCTGGCCCGCCGCCCAGATCTCCGAGGTCGAGGTGTACGGCGCCGCCGGCAGCCCCGACACCCAGGCACCAAGCGCCCCCGGCAACCTGGCCTACACCCAGCCCGCCAGCGGCCAGATCCGGCTCACCTGGGCCGCGTCCACCGACAACGTCGCGGTGACCGGGTACGACATCTACGCGGGCGGCGCGCTGCGCGGCAGCGTCAGCGGTTCGACGCTCACGTACACCGACAGCCAGCCGGACACCGCGACTGTCTCGTACTACGTGCGGGCCCGGGACGCGGCCGGCAACCAGTCGGCGAACAGCAACACCGTGACCCGCACCGGCACCGGCAACCCGCCGGTCGGCACCAACCTCGCGGTCGGCAAGCCGATCACCGCCTCCGGGTACGTCCACACGTACGTGGCCACCAATGCCAACGACAACAACGTCGCCACCTACTGGGAGGGCAACGGCAACCCGAGCACGCTGACCGTGCAGCTCGGCGCGAACGCCAGCCTCAGCCAGATCGTGGTGAAGCTCAACCCGGACTCGGCCTGGGGCACGCGTACCCAGAACATCGCAGTGCTCGGCCGTGACCAGGGCTCGTCGACCTTCACCACGCTTCTCGGCGCGGCCAACTACACATTCAACCCGGCCACCGGCAACACGGTGACCATCCCGGTGTCGGGCGCGGCGGCCGACGTACGGCTCTCGATCGCCTCGAACACGGGCGCACCGGCCGGACAGGTAGCCGAGTTCCAGGTCATCGGCGTTCCGGCGCCGAACCCGGACCTGACAGTCACCGGCATGTCGTTCAGCCCGTCCGCGCCCGTCGAGACGAGTGCCGTCACCCTGTCGGCCACCGTGCGCAACGCCGGCTCGGCGGCCTCCGGTGCCACGAACGTCAACTTCTACCTCGGTGCGACCCGGGTCGGCACCGCGTCCGTCGGCGGTCTCGCCGCAGGCGCGTCGACGACTGTCAGCGCGAACATCGGCACCCGTGACGCGGGCAGCTACCCGCTCAGCGCGAAGGTCGACGAGAGCAACACAGTCGTCGAGCAGGACGACACCAACAACAGCTACACCAACCCCAACCCGCTGGTGGTCAGCCAGGTCGCCAGCTCCGACCTGGTCGCCTCGGCGGTCGCCTGGTCACCGGGCAACCCGTCGGCCGGCAACACTGTCACCTTCTCGGTGTCGGTGCGCAACGCCGGCAGCGTGGCATCCGCGTCCGGGGCGCACGGCATCACCCTCACCGTGCTCAACGAGGCCGGCACCGTGGTGCGGACCCTTACCGGCTCGTACTCCGGAGTGATCAACGCCGGGGCGACCGTCGGCCCGGTCAACCTGGGCACCTGGACGGCCGCGAACGGCAAGTACACAGTCCGGGTGGTGCTCGCCGCCGACGGCAACGAACTGCCCGTCAAGCAGGCAAACAACACGAGCGAACGCCCGCTCTTCGTCGGTCGCGGCGCCAACATGCCGTACGACATGTACGAGGCCGAGGACGGCGTGGTCGGCGGCGGCGCGACTGTCGTCGGGCCGAACCGGACCGTCGGCGACGTGGCCGGCGAGGCGTCCGGTCGCCGGGCGGTGACCCTCAACTCGACAGGCAGCTACGTCGAGTGGACCACCCGGGCCAGCACCAACACGCTCGTCACCCGCTTCTCCATCCCGGATGCACCCGGCGGCGGCGGGATCAACTCGACGCTCAACATCTACGTCGACGGCACGTTCCACAAGGCCATCGACCTGACCTCCCGGTATGCCTGGCTGTACGGCAACGAGACAAGCCCGGGTAACACGCCGAGCGCGGGCGGTCCACGGCACATCTACGACGAAGCCAACGTTATGCTCAACTCGACGGTCCCGGCGGGCAGCAGGATCCGCCTCCAGAAGGACCCGGCCAACACCACTACGTACGCCATCGACTTCATCAACACCGAGCAGGTGGCGCCGATCGCCAACCCGGACCCGGCGCGGTACACCACGCCGACCGGCTTCACCCACCAGGACGTGCAGAACGCCCTCGACCGGGTGCGGATGGACACCACAGGCAACCTGCTCGGGGTGTACCTGCCGGCCGGCAACTACTCCACCTCGTCCAAGTTTCAGGTGTACGGCAAGGCGGTCCAGGTCACCGGCGCCGGCCCCTGGTACACGCGGTTCAACGCCCCATCCGGCCAGGACAACACCGACATCGGCTTCCGGGCCGAGAACTCGGCGGCCGGATCGTCGTTCAAGAACTTCGCGTACTTCGGTAACTACACCTCGCGGATCGACGGCCCGGGCAAGGTGTTCGACTTCGCCAACGTGTCGAACATCGTGATCGACAACATCTGGAACGAGCACATGGTCTGCCTCTACTGGGGCGCCAACACCGACTACATGACGATCAAGAACTCCCGGATCCGGAACATGTTCGCCGACGGCATCAACATGACAAACGGAAGCACCAACAACCTGGTCAGCAACAACGACGCTCGTGCCACCGGCGATGACAGCTTCGCCCTGTTCTCGGCAATCGACGCGGGCGGCGCGGACATGCGGGACAACGTCTACGAGAACCTGACGTCGACGCTCACCTGGCGGGCCGCCGGTGTCGCCGTCTACGGCGGCTACGGCAACACGTTCCGCAACATCTACATCGCGGACACGCTCGTCTACTCCGGCATCACCATCAGCTCGCTCGACTTCGGCTACCCGATGAACGGCTTCGGCGCGAGCCCGCCCACCCGGTTCGAGAACATCTCGATCGTCCGGGCCGGTGGGCACTTCTGGGGCGGGCAGACCTTCCCGGCGATCTGGGTCTTCTCCGCCTCGAAGGTGTTCCAGGGCATCCGGGTCAGCGACGTGGACATCGTCGACCCGACCTACAGCGGCATCATGTTCCAGACGAACTACGTCAACGGGCAGCCGCAGTTCCCCATCACCGACACGGTCTTCACAAACATCTCCATCAGTGGAGCCCGCAAGAGCGGTGACGCCTACGACGCGAAGTCCGGCTTCGCGATCTGGGCAAACCCGATGCCGGAGGCCGGGCAGGGTCCGGCCGTCGGGTCGGTCACCTTCAACAACCTGCGGCTGAGCAACAACGCGGTGGACATCCAGAACCCCACCTCGACCTTCACCATCAACCGCAACTGACCCACACGGTCGCCCCTGCGGCGGCCGGTTCCCCGGGCGGTGTGGCCACTCGACACGGTGGCCGCACCGCCCGGCCTGTCGTTCAGTCCGCCGTGGTGTCGTGCGTCTGTTACGCCGCCCGGCCTCGCCAGCGTCGTCAGTCCGCTGCGGCGCCGTGCCGGCCGGCGCCGGCGGCGAACCGGGCCGCGCCGGCCGCCGCGTCGCTGGCCAGCGACGCCATCCCGTATGTCAACTCCGTCGCCAGTGCCTCCGGCTCGGGCCGACCCGCGCCGGCCAGCACCGCCGCCCGGTCGTTGCGCAGGCAGGTCTGCGGGTGCCGGGCGATCGTGGCCGCCAACTCCTCGGCCGCCGCCCGCGCCTGGCCCGGCGGCACCAATCGGTTGACCAACCCCATCGTGTACGCCTCCTCGGCCGCCACCGGCCGGCCGGTGAGGATCAGGTCCAGGGCGCGGCTCTCCCCGATCAGCCGGGGCAGCCGGACCGTGCCACCGTCGATCAACGGCACTCCCCAGCGGCGGCAGAACACCCCGAGCGTCGCGTCGGACTCGGCGACCCGCAGGTCACACCAGAGCGCCAGCTCCAGGCCGCCGGCCACGGCGTACCCGGAGATCGCCGCGATCACCGGCTTGCTCAGCACCATCCGGGTAGGACCCATCGGGCCGTCACCCTCGGGCTCGACCCGGTTGCCGCTCGGCGTACCGATCGCCATGAGGTCGGCACCGGCGCAGAACGTGCCCCCCGCTCCCCAGAGCACGGCCACTGCCGCGTCCGGGTCGGCGTCGAAGGCCCGAAAGGCGTCCGCGAGCGCCCGCGCGGTCGGCCTGTCCACCGCGTTGCGCACCGCCGGCCGGTCCAGCACCACAGTAGTAACCGGCCCCACCCGCTCCACCCAAACACCCATAACCCCAGCATCCCCCCACCCCCACCCACCCACCCCACCCCACCCCCACCCACCCACCCACCCACCCGCGCTGCGCCAAACCCCACCCCCACCCCTCGGCGATCTTGCAGTTTGTGTCGCTGTTCTGTCCGGAGGTGCCCGGATTGTCGGGGCAGAAAGTGCAAGATCGACGGGGAATTGGGTCGGGGAATGTCACTGGAGACCGGTTTGCGACCGGCTTCGCCGGGAAGTCGGTACGGGTGCGAGCACTTCTGACGAGAGTTGAGCAGGCAGCCGGGCTCGACCGGACGGGCGATCGGTTGCAACGGGTGGTTCTGGGCACGCTGCGTCCGCGGCGGCTGCGGGACCTGCTGCACGGTGTGACGCTGGGGCATCCACTGCACCCGGCGATGGTGCAGGTGCCGGTGGGCGCGTGGATCAGCGCCGCCGTGCTGGACCTGATGCCCGGGCAACGCCGCCCGGCCACGGTGCTTGTCGGCCTGGGCACCGTCAGCGCGCTTCCCGCAGCGGTCGCCGGGCTTAACGACTGGGCGGCCCTCTCCCGGGATCAGCGTCGCGTCGGCCTGGTGCACGCCGCCGCGAACACCGTCGGCGTCAGCCTCTACGCCGGCTCGCTGGCAGCGCGGCTCTCCGGGCGCAACGGCGTGGGCAAGGCCCTCGGCTTCCTCGGGCTCTCCGCCGTGAGCCTCGGCGCTTACATCGGTGGCCATCTCGCGTACAAGCAGGGCGCTCAGGTCAACCAGAGCGTGTCCGAGCTGCACCGGATGACCGACGGCTGGCACTCGCTGGCCGACATGGCGACGTTGCCGCAGCGCACGCTGATCACCCGCGAGGTGGACGACGACATCTCGGTGATCCTCTACCGCCACGGTGACGAGGTCACTGTGATGCTGGAGCGCTGTCCGCACCAGAGTGGGCCGCTCGGTGAGGGCGAGGTACAGGAGATCGACGGCCACGCGTGCGTGGTCTGCCCGTGGCACGGAAGCGCGTTCCGGCTCAATGGCGGCGAGGTCATGCAGGGGCCGTCCGGCAGTGACCAGCAGATCCTGCCCACGCGGATCCAGAACGGCGTTCTACAGACCCGCCTGCCCTGACCGATATCGGACCGCCCGCAAGGCGGTGTGCCCGGCGTTGGGTGCCGCTGGCCGTGCCGGGGTGGGTATCGCTATAGAGCGTGATGTCGCTGAGACATATTGACGTCCCAGTGACATCACGCTCTCCGGACCGCCTGTCCCAGCTGTCGAGGCGGTGGTCAGTCGCCGCATGTCCTACCGCGCCCCGCAGCGCGAGAGCAGCGCCGTTTCAGCCGCGTCGGTGTCGACCAGGTGAAGGTACGTCCGGCAGGAAGTCCAGGCCGCCATCGCCGCCGCTGCTAGTGCCGCCACCGCCACTGCCGCCAGTGCTACTGCCGCCGCCGGCGGTGCCGCCGCCACTGCCGGCAGATGCCGTACCGTCGCCGGGCCAGCCCGCTGCCGAGGCGGGCACGGTGCCCTGTGGCGGCGGTGCGGTGGCCCCGATGGCCGCTCTTGCGCGACTGGCGGCCAGCGCGGTGCCGCTGCTGCGGGCCGCACCGCTTCTGCGGCCCGCGCTGCTGCCGGCCATGTCGCCGCGGGCAGTACCGCTGCTGGCTGCGCGGTCGCCGGCCGAGCTGCTGCTGGCTGCGCCGCTGCGGGCCGCTCCGCTGGCTGCGCCGCTGCGGGCCCCTCCGCGTCGTGGTGCACGGCTGGCCGTGGACAGCCGGGGAGTCGCACCGGCGGTGGCCGGGCGGCGGCGCAGCCCGAGTACCGCGCCGATCTGAGCGCCGACGATGCTCGCGACGGCCAGCACGGCGGACACCGCCAGCGGTCGGTTCACCCGGTCGGTGGCTCCGGCCCGGGCCGCGCCGACTGTCATCGTGGGTGCCTGGCCCTTCGACTCCGTACCGCTGCGGGGTGCCGTCTCCGCACGTTCCGGTGCGGTATCCGCACGTTCCGGTGCGGCCTGCTCGGGCGCCGGTCGCGGTGCCGGCGGCTTGGGCGCGGCGGGCCGGCCGACGAGTTTCCCGGTGGCGTGCGGCCGGGCGCCCTGGTCGGCGGCCTCGGCGGGAAGCCGGAGCAGTTGGCCGGGGCGGATGCGGTCCGGGTCGTCCAGCCGGTTCAGCGCCGCCAGTTGCCGGTAGTCGGCGAACTCGTCGAGGTAGCGCTCTGCCACCTCGCCGAGGTAGTCGCCGCGCGCCACCCGGTACACCGGCTCCGCCTGGTCACCCGCACCCGCCCCGCCGGTCCCGGCGAGCCCGAGCGGCCCGTTGCCAGCCACCCCGACCCGGCCGCCCCCGGCGACCGCGAGGGGGCCGCTGCCGGCGGCTGTGAGGGAGCTGCTGCCGGCGGCCGCGAGAGAGCCGCTGCCGGTCGTCGCGGGTGGGGCGGCGGCCGAGGCGACTGAGGTGGCTGAGCCTGCGTACGCCGGGCCGGCGTAGACCGCTGCGGCGCTGGCGGCGGCCGGGCTAGCCGCGAGGATCAGCGCGACCGAACCGACGAGCGCGGCGGCGGCCTTCTGCTGGCGGCTCATCCCGGGCAGTTTCGGCGCTGGCCGGCGCAGGCTCTGCGCGCCCAACTCGACCAGGACCGAGAAGGTGAACGTGGCCCAGCCGAACCAGCCGGCCAGCGCCAGCGCCCGCAGGAAGAGTTGACCATCGTCCCGGCTGGTCAGTGCGGTGCCCACCTCGGCGAGGGTGGGAAGGTGGTCGGGCAGGGGGTTGCCGGCGAAGGCGAGCAGCGCGATCGGCGCGCCGACCACCAGGGCGCAGAGCACGACAAGCGCGCCGAAGCCGGTGAGGATACGTCCGGTCCGGCGTACCGCGGACCGATCCGATGCGGACATGGCTGCCTTCCTTCCTACGGTCCTGCGGTGATGGCCCGCGCGGTGGCCTCGCCGGTGACGGTGACCCGGTCGGTGAAGCCGAACAGCCCGAGCATCGAGCGGCGGTAGGTGATCGTGACGCGTACCTGGACGACGGTTTCCCCGGCGATGCGCGGGAAGCTCACGGTGTGGCCGTTGGTGCCGGCGGCGGAGAGGTAGTTGGCGACCGCGACGCGTGCCTGCGGCTCGTCGATCCGCTTCGGCCCGCCCTCGATGGCGGTCGCCCGGTCGATGGCCTGCCCGCCCGCGCGGGCCGCCTCGGCGGCCAGGTTGTCGGCCCGTTGCAGGGTGCGCAGCTGCCCGGCGCCGTCGAAGGAGAGCCCGATGATGGCCAGTACGCCGATCATCGCCACCGCCAGGAAGATGCTCACCCGGCCGTTGTCGTCCGTCAGCGGGCGCGGCGCGTTCATCGTCGGCTCCGGTAGCGGTCCAGGGGGGAGGTGAAGCTCGCCTCGATGCGGTTGTCGGTAGGCATGCCGGGCAGCGCGGCGAGCCGCAGGTCCCGGAAGGACACCCGGCAGGCGACCCGGACGGTGACCGTGGCGTTCTGCCCGACGGGGCTGCGGAAGGCGTCGTCGAAGCTGGTGGCCCTGCCCGCCACCGAGCCGGTGAACGTCAGCGTCGGGGCGCCAGTGCAGGCCAGCCCTCGCCAGTCCAACTGCTGGCGGACCGCGTCACGGGCCTCCGCCCGCGCGGTGGCGGCGTCCCGGGAGATCGAGGCAGCACGGGCCGCGTCGTGCGCGGCGGTGTCGATTGCCTCGGCTGCCACCGCGCTGCGCCCGGCCACGCCGGCCAGCACCATCAGTGCGATGAACGCGGGCGCGAGCACCGCCACCTCGATGGAGACCGAGCCGCGCTCGGCGGAACGCTTCACGGCGTGGTCACCCGCTCCACTGTCCCGTGGGCGGTCTGCTGCACCGCGAAGTCCACGCCCGGCACCACGGACAGGGACCGGCCGCGCACCGTGCAGGTCACCTCCACATCGGTGGCCACGCAACTCGGACCGGTCCTGTTCCAGCCCACCAGCCAGCCGCCGTTGGCGGTGAGGAACCGGGTGGCGCTGGCAGCCCCGGCACCGTCGGACGCGTCGTACAGCCGCTCGGCGTTGACCCCGCTCTGCGCGGCGTTCAACGCCGTGGAGCGGGCCAGGAAGACCGCCGAGACCTGGATCGACCCGAAGAGCAGCAGCAGGATCAGCGGCATCACCACTGCCAACTCCACAGGGTTGGCACCTCGCTCCCGGTCGCCGGCCACGAGCCGGCGCCGGGCGGTCGACACCGCCCGGCACCAGCACGGGTACGCGGCTCGGTGCATGCCGGCTACTTGGGGTTCACGTGGGTCGGAATGTTGGTCATCCAGTCGTTGGCCTTGCTCAGGGCCAGGCCGGTGACGATTGTCGCCACGAAGACCAGACCGAAGATGATCACGGCGGTCGGCACCGGGCTGTCACCGCGCTCGCCGTCGCGGCGCACCTCGGCGAGGCGCGTCGTCAGCACGACGTGCAGGTAGCTGAGGATGGACATGGCGTACTCCTTCTGGGGGTCGGGGTCAGACTCGGGCGATGAACGGATAGACGACGAAGCCGAGCAGCACGAAGACGAGCAGTGCGCCCGGGATGTCGAGCCGGCTGGTCACGCCCTCGGCGCGGGCGAGGTTGTCGGTGCGGATCTGGTCGCGCAGCGAGTCGGCTCGGCTGCGCAGGGTCTCGTGCACCTGCGCGCCCTCGCTGCCGGAGGACCGCATGATCGCGCCGACGTCCCCAAGCTCCGGGATGCCGATCTTGTCGGCGAGGTCGCGTAGCTCGTCCCAGGGCGCGTGCATCTGCATCTGGGCGATCCGCAGGGACTCCTGGAGTCGGTCGAAGACCCAGCCGTCGCAGACCGCGGCGGCCCGCTCCAACGACTGCACCGGCCCGTGCGCGGCCGAGAGTTGCAGGGCCACCAGGTCCAGGTAGGTGCAGACGGCCTGACGGAACTCGTCCCGGGCGGCGTTCGCCTTGGCCAGCACCGACCGATGCGCCACCAACCCGGCGATCAGCGCCATACCGAGGCTGCCGAGCACCGGCATGACAAGGGGAAACGAGATGCCGAGTACGTACAGCGCGACGCTGAGCAGGGTCGGTGTGGCCAGCCCGATCAGCGCGGAGAGCAGCACCGACAGCGCGTACTGCTCGGGTGTCTGACCGATCAGGGCGAGTTGCCGGTGCGGCGGACGCAGCCAGCGCGACAGGCCGGTCAACCAGTCCAGCCGTCGGGTCGCGGGCGTGGCGACCCGGCCGAGGCTGGGCGGCTGGTGCAACCGGCGCAGCGCCGGCCCGAGCGCCGGGGTCGCCGGCACCAACTCCCGGATCACCAGGAAGAGCCCCAACCCGATCGCGGCCCCGCCGCCCACGGCGACGGCGAAGTGCAGGTTGATGATCATGCTCATGCGATCACCTCCTGCGGGTCGGGCGCCGGCAGGAACCGGGCCGGGCGCTGCGGTTGGCTCATCGAGCGCACCCAGGCCAGCAGGCCGATGAAGGCCGCGCCGAGGCTGGCCATCACCAACTGACCCGTCGGCGTCCCGTACGGCTTTATGTACTCGGTGTTGACCAGCCCGTACGCAAGCGTCGCCACGGTCATCCCGGTGAGGAAGCGGACCGCGAACCGGGGCTGGGTGCGCTTGGCCTCGATCTCCCGACGGGTGGCGACCTCCGCCGCAGCCGCGCCGGCGATCGAGCCGAGCACGTCACCGAGCCGCTCACCCCTGTCGCTGAGGTGCAGGATCAACGCCGCCACCACCTGGTCGCAGACCGGGTCGCCGATCTCGTCGGCGAACGCCAGCAACGCGGTACGCGCCGTCCAGCCGGCCTGCAACCGGGCGGCGAGCAGCCGTACCTCGTCCTCGATGCCGGGCGGGACGCTGCCGATCGTGCCGATGATCGACTGTTGGAGGCCCTGCCCGATGCCGGAGACGTCCTTGAGACGGCGCGTCCACTCGCCGACCGCCTCGATCCGGGCGATGGCCCGCTGCTCGGCCTTGCCCACAGCGAACAGCCACGGCGTGCCGGGCACCGCCACCGCCACCAGCAGGCCCACCACCGGCAGCCCGGTCAGCAGGAAGGCAAGCACGCCGGCGACCACCGCGGCGAGCAGCAGCGCCTGATGGGCCCGCTGCTCGGCGGGGTTGGTGCTGGAGCCGCGCCACAGCCGGCTCAGACCCGGCCCCGATCCGGGGCCGGGGCCGGCGGGCCGGCGGGTGCCCACAAGGGCGACGACTGCCAGCAGCAGTCCCGCGACGCAGGCGGCCCCGGAGACCACCGCGATCAACTCCAGGCTATTGCCCATCAGGTCACCGCCGGGCCAGTCGGGTCTGCCGGGGGCGACGCCACGCCCCGGTGCCGGCCTCGATCCACCGGGTCAGCAGCCGGGCGTCGTAGCCCACCCGCAGCAACTGGTCGCGGACCCGCTCGGGCAGGTGCTGGGGGACCGCGCGACCGTCCGGGCCGGGCCCGAAGACGCTTGTGGTGGTGATCCGTCCGGCCTCACCGGCCCCGATCACCTCCTCCACGTGCGAGACGAACCGCTGCTTACGCCCGCCGATAGCGGTCTCGTCCTCGATGGTGACGTAGACGATCAGGTCGAGGGCGTTGCCGGCCATCCGCCGGGCCTGGTCGACTGTCATCTCGCGGCCGTGTGCCAGCGCCAACTCGACGATCCGCTCACCCACCCCGGAGGCCGTACGGGCGTGGATCGTGCACATCGAACCCCGGCTTGTGGTCATCGCCTGGAGCATCGGCACGATCTCCCGGGACCGCACCTCGCCCACGATGATCCGCAGTACGCCCATCCGCAGCGACAGCGGGATCAGGTCGGCGATCGTCACCTCACCGGCCGGGCGACCGTCGAAGCCGCGCTCGCCGTGCCCCTCCCGTGCCTCGAAGCTCATCACTGCCCGGTGCCGCTCCCGGCGGCGGGCCGGCAACAACTCCCGGCTCTCCTCCAGCAGCACGTACGGCTCGTCGGCCGGGATCTCGTTCATGAGCGCCCGGATGATCGTGGTCTTTCCGGCACCGGCCAGCCCGGCGACCATGATGTTCAACCCGGCGCGCATCGCCGCGCGGAGGAAGTCGCGCAGCAGCGGGTCGATCATCTCGTCAAGGTCGCCCCGGGCACCGGCCACGTCGTCAAGGCTCACGTCAAGCGTGTTGTGCTTGCGGATCACCGCGTACGGGCGGTGGCTGACCAGGAACACCGCGGCCAGCCGGCTGCCGTCGGGCAGTTGCAGATCGAGGGTCGGCTTCACTGTCGACAGTGACCGTTCGGTCGCGCCGGCTCGCCGCGCCGCAGCCTGGAGGATCTCCACAAGCTCGGCGTCGCTGTCGGCGATCGGCTCGGCCCAGTCCACGCCGCCGCCGTGCCGGGTGATGCGCACCTGGTCGCAGCCGAGGATGTGCACCTCCTCGATCGTGTCGTCGACAAGCAGGGTCTGTAGCCGGCCGAGCCCGACCAACTCGGCGGTCACCTGGTCGAGCAGCAGACGCTCGTCGCCGGCGGCCATCGGGGTGCCGGCCCGGCGGACCGCGTCCGCGTACTCGGCGACCACCGCGACGGCAAGCCGCGCCCGCTCGGTGTCCTCCTCGTCGACTGTGAACTCCCGGCCGCGCTGCCACAGCGTGAGGCGTTCGGTCAGTTCCCGGCGCAACTCCCGGACCACCTGGAAGTCCATCCGCTGCCGGGGTGGCGGCTCCGGTGGCGGGTTGACCGCGGGTGCCGGCGGCGTCGAGTGGTGCCGGCCGTTCGGCGTGGGCAGCGGCGGCGCGGTGGACGTCACGCCGGGCGGCGGCTGGCGCGGGTCGGCGGAGACCGGCTCAAAACGCATCCGGCACCCCCTGCTGCACAGGCCAGGCCAGGCGAGCCCGCCGCCGTTCCAGCAGCGCGCCGACCGGCACCTCCAACCCGGCCGCCGCGCGCAGCAGCGGCCGTCCGGAGCGCACCGTGCCACCCAGAGCCAGCACCTGCGCGGTACGCGGGTCGTGCGGCAGCCGGGCGATGACCGGCAGTTTCAACGCGCGGCTGATCTCCGCGCGGCCGTGTCCGTCACCGACCAGCAGCAGTCGCAGGGTGCCCGGTGGCACCCGGTGCTCGGCGAAGTCCCGTTCCAGGGCGGTGACCACGGCCCGCGTTCCGGACAGGTCCGGCAGGTGGGCGCGGGTCACCAGCAACACCGCCGACGCCGCCCGCAACAGTGGCCACGGTGGGCTGGCGACGTGCAGCCGTCCACAGTCGACGAGCACGTCATAGCCGGGGGTGCCACGGTCCAGGGCGTCGAAGTAGTCAGCGAAGCGCTGCCAGAGCGGGGTGACGCTGCCGGCCTGCGTCGGGTCGACCAGGCCGGGCAGCAGCAGCCGTTCCCGGCGGGGCGCGTCCAGGTCGACAAGTTGCGACCAGAACGCCGTCTCCAGATTGCCGTCCCGCAGCTCACCGACGGCCAACTCGCCGATTCCGCGTGGCCCGTCCAACTGGCCGCCGAGATAGCCGGCGAGGATCGACCCGCCGGCGGGGTCGCACTCGGCGAGGACCAGCCGGCGGTGCCAGGCCAGCGCGCAGGCAAGCGCCGACGTGGTCACGCCGGGCGAACCCTTCGCGGACACCAGCGCGATGATCGCCATGTTCAGGCCGCCTCGGTCAGGACGACGGCGATCCGCTCCTGGGCTGCCAGCGCCACCACTGCGGGGACGTCCCGGACGGGAAGTGCCAGGTACAGGACCCTCTCGTTGTCCGTCGGGCTCACCATGTCGATCACGGTGGCCGCGAACCGGGTGCTCGTGGCGGTCGCCCCGGTGGTGTTGTCGTCAGGGGTGCTGACCAGCAGGACCTTGTCGCCGGGGTGCAGTTCGCGTGCCGGCACCTGCGCGGTCTTCAGACCGAGCGCGATCTGTTGCTGACCCGGGCCGAGCAGCGGCGCGTCGGTGACCTGCCCCAGAGTGAGCAGGGTGCCGGGGACCAGCGCCACGGCGGCCCGCTTGCCGACCACCTCGTCCAGCCGGCCGGCGGCCACCGGGTGCAGCCCCTGCCCGCCGGCGACCTGCACGGTGATCAGGTCGGCCGCGCTGATCTCCCGTCCGACCTCGACCGGCCGCGCCACCGCGAGGTAGCTGCCCGTGGCCCGGACCGAGGTGACCGCGAACGCGGCCCCCAGCCCACCGAGGGCGATCAGGAGTACGGCAAGACCCAGCAGCCCTGGTCGAACCCGCCGCTGCCGCACCACCTTGGGTGGGCTGACCGGCGCATCCACCTGCCCGGTTCCGTTGCGCGTCGCCAGACTCACCGGCCCTGCTCCGTTCGCTCGCTTCTCACCTGGTGACCACCTGAAGCTCGTTGATCTGGACCGGCACGGTGCCACTCGTCCGGGTCTGGGAGATCGGGTCGCCCTCGACGCCGCCGGCCCACCACCGCACCGTCCAGAAGGTGGTGGCGCCGACCCGGTACGTGCCGGCCTTCGGGTAGCCGTTGCGGTAGCCGCAGTCCGGGGAGGGCCGGCCGGCGTGCCTGCCCTTCGCGTCGTACGGGGTGCCGGGGCTGGTGCAGGTGACCTTGTCGCCGTTGCCCATGTCCCAGACGATCCGGTTGACCTTCGCCTCGATGGTGACCGTCAACCCACGGTCGGACGCGGAAGCGCCCAGCGGCCCGAAGTAGCTGGCGCTCGGGGTCGCCCACATCCAGACGGGCAGGCCGACCAGGCCAGGGCCGATGTCCTTGCGGGGTGCCACCTTGAGCCGCGCGGGCAGCAGCTTGATCGACGCGAGCGCCCGCCGGGCCAACTCCTCCGGGTCCGGCGGCGCGCCGAAGCCGGGTGGCGGGGTGCTGCGCAGCACCGTGTCCTGGGCGCCGAGGTCGCCGCCGTTGCAGGTCTGCACGTACCACTGCTGACCTTCGGGTGCCTCGTCCTGCGGCTGGGCGAGCTTGTAGTAGCAACCACTGCCGTTGTCGAACCAGCCGAGCACCTCGTGGTAGCAGGGGATGGTCCGACCTCCCCACTGGCAGACGCCGCCCCCGCCGCCGCCGGAGTCCCCACCGCCGCCGTTGTCCCCGCCACCACCGGGGCCGCCCGGAGTTCCTGGCTCGTCGTCCCAGACGTTGCAGTCCGGCTGGCCGGGCGGGCACTCCACGCCCGGGTCGGCGCGCCGGGCGGCGGCGGCCGGCAGGGTCGTGCCGACCACAAGCAGCAGCGCCAGACCGACCCCGGCGAGCACCCGGCGGGGCACCCCTGCGGTACGGGCCGGGGCGCCCCTTCCTCCCCAGGTCAGCACGGCTGGTCCTGGTGTGCCGCGCCGGAGTTGATCAGCCATCGGCCGTCGGGATAGCGGGTGGCGGTGGCGGTGGCCAGGTGCCTGCCGCCACCGCTGCCCGGGACGACCCGCTGGTCCTTGGCGTAGACCAGGCGGTAGCCGGTCGTGTCCAGGCAGTCCTGGATGTCCACGGTGGCCGGCTTAGCGTCCAGGCTGACTGCGGTCACGGTCGGGTCGGACTTCAACGTCCCGGTACGCATCGCGCCATGCTCCTTGGCCTCGAGAATGGACAATTGGACCCGGGTCAGCAGCGGATCAGCGAGAAAACGGGACAGTTCCGGCGCTTGCGGATCGCTGCGTCGACTCGCCGTGCGTGAGGCCGCGAGATAACCGGCGTACGCGTCGAGCGCCGCCTTTTCGGCTGCCTGTCGATCGGCGTCCGAAACCACTTGGCGGTCTTCGCCTCGTGCTGCCGTCGGTCGTTCGACGGTCTCCCGTCCGCTGCCGCAGGCGGCGACCGGCACCGCAGCCGCGACCACCAGCAGGCAGATTGCCGCTCTGTTGAGCTGCCGTCCGCGCACCGTCGAGCCCTCCTCGTGATCGCCCGGTGCGGCGAGGGATCACCGCCGCCGGGCTGCCGAAGCGCAACCCGGATCAGCCCATCCGGAACCGTTCAGCGCGCTTCTGCATTCACCGTTATAGATCTTCTACAAATGCAGGGCCCCGTGATGTTTGTCGTCGAGGTGAGGCTTGCGTCACACCCAAGGGGCGAGCATAAGCTCACGTTCGCCGATGCAACAGAGGTAATCCGACTGAACACTCTGCGTAATGATGGGTGGTGGTGACGAGTGGCCGCGCTGCGCTGTGAGTGGTGGTCGACCGGAGGGCTGGCAACGGTTGACTCTCGCCGGGCCGGGTGCGTTCCCGACCGCCCCTCCGGCGGGCTCGGGAGTGGGACATCGCGCCCTCATCCCGGCATCCGGGTGGGGTTGGTGGTCGATCGGGGAGCCGTGCCGCCCGGCTCGGTGGCCGGCGTCGACCCGGCCGGCGGTTCGATCGGTCGTCCAGTTGTCGAGGTCGCTTTCCGCGCCATCCGCGACACCAGAGCGATCGTTCAGTCACGATACGTGTTCGCCCTCGTGAGGGATGTCGACCCGTCGGTGGGATCGACATGGCGCTGACCGGCCCCCCGATGGCCGCGCCAGGTCAGCAGGACCCGCCCGACCGGAGCCCGACCGGCCGGTTCTCGGCGGCCCTGGCCGTCCTGACGGTCAGCCCGCTGCTGCGGTTGGCTGCCCTGCGCTACGCCGTACCGTCGGGCAGCGCCGACCGGACCGGCTGCGACGCCTGCGGCGCGCCCGTCGTGCTGACCCGGCCCTGGCCGGCGCTCGGCCCGGCCGGCCGATGCGGCCGCTGCCACGCCCGCATCGGCCCCCCGCCCGGCACGGTGGAGGTGGCCGCGCTCGCCGCGGTGGCGCTGCTGGTGCTTGTCGGCCCGGCCGGCGGGGCGTTGCCGGCGTTGGCCTGGTGGCTCGGCTGGACCATCCCAGCGGTGTTCGTCGACCTGGCCGCGCACCGGCTGCCCGACCGGCTCACGCTGCCAGCGGCGGTGGGGACCTGGCTGCTGCTCGGCGCGGCCGCGCTCGGCGATGCCGATCCGGCGCCCTGGCTGCGAGCCGTCAGCGCCGGTGCGGGGCTGGCGCTGCTCTTCGCTGGCAGCACACTTGTGCTCGGCCGGCGTGGCTTCGGGCTCGGCGACGCCAAGTTGGCGCTCAGCGTGGGTGCGCTGCTCGGCTGGTACGGCTGGCCCGTCCTGGTGCTCGGGCTGCTGCTCGCGTTCGGGCTGTCCGCACTTGTCAGCGTGGTCCTGCTCGTCGCCAGACGGGTCCGGTGGTCCACCCATCTGCCGTTCGGCCCGTTCCTGCTGCTCGGCACGGCGGGCGCCCTCCTTCTGGCCACCTGACCGCCGCTCCAAGATCGCTTGCTCCACGGGGCGCTGCCACCGGGCCGCGCACGAGCCTGCCGCCCGGCCGTAACGTGCCGTCAGGGGCGCGGTCGGCCGGCCAGGTCGGGGACCGGGCGGCGGGCGCGGTCGGCCCGACGGCGCAGCGCCTCGGCGGTGGGGCGGGCCAGCAGTGGGGTGAGCACGACGGCCACCAGGGCGCCGAGCAGGACGCCCGCGATCACGTCGTGCGGGTAGTGCACGCCCACGAAGACCCGGGAGAAGGCAGCCAGCGCGGCGAGCGGCAGCGCGAGCAGGCCGAGCCGGCGGGAGAGCAGCAGCGTGGTGACCGCAAGCGCTCCCGCCACTGTGGCGTGGTTGCTGGGGAACGACCAGTCGCCGGGCGGTGGGCAGGTGCCCGCGATGATCGCCCGGCCGATGTTCCGGCACGGCCGATCCTCGTCCACCACGGTCTTGAGCGCTTCGCTGCCGGCGTACGCCAGGATTGTCGGCAGCGGCGCGACCAGGGCGACCGCCCGGTCGTGCCGGCCGCCGGCCAGGCGGCTCAACGCGGCCACCAACAGCAGCGCGCCGAGCAGGAGGATCACCCCCTCGGTGGCGTGCCCGACGAACCACTGCAGCGGTTGCGGGCTGCGGGCGGCGACGTCGACCACGTCGTGGTACCACTCGGAGCTGATCTCCGGAACGTCAGTGCTGCCGGTCTCGGCCATGAATCACCTCACCTGATGTTCATACCGCGTTCATGTTGGAGACAACCCAGGAACGCGGCAGCGGGTGCCGCAGAGATCAAAGGTCAGGCCAGCCACACGACTTTCGTCCAGCAACCGCACAGGCGCCTCTGCTTGGCTGGGCATCGACGTCGGCATCGACAGGAGGCTCCGTGCACACCAGTTCGGCCACCGACCAGCCGCCGCCCGTCGCCGGGACGGCGGACGACGCAACCTGGCGGATCCGGCGCACCGAGGCCGATCTGGACCGGCTCGGCGAAACCGAGTCGATCTTCGCTTTGGGCAACGGGTGGATCGGCTGGCGAGGCGTCCTCGACGAGGGTGCGCCCTGCGAGATGCCGGGCAGTTACGTAAACGGCCTCCACGAGCGGCGCGAGCTGAGCTACCCCGAGGAGGGGTACGCGTTTCCGCAGGCCAGCGACACCGTCATCAGCGCGCCGAACGCCGCGCTGATCCGGCTCTGGGTCGACGACGAGCCGCTGGACATCCGCACCGGGACGCTGCACAGCCACGAACGGGTGCTCGACCTGCGCGCGGGCGTGCTGCGCCGGGAAACCGAGTGGATCTCACCGGCCGGGCGGAGGGTGCTGATCCGCAGCACCCGGTTGGTGTCGCTGCCCCGCCGTCCGGTCGCCGCCGTCCGCTACGAGGTCGAGCCGCTGGACGCCCCCGTCGACCTGCGGGTCTGCTCGGACCTGCTGGCCAACGAGCGGGTGCCGGAGCGCTCCGACGACCCTCGCGCGGCCTCGGTGCCGACCGATCCGCTGACCGCCGAGACGCATCGCGCGAACGGCCTCGACGGGGTGCTTGTGCACCGCACCAAGCGCAGCGGCCAGCGCGTCGCGGTGGCGGTCAGCCACCTGCTGGACGCGCCGGCCACGGTGACCGCCACCTGTGACGACACCCCCGACCGGGTACGCCTCACCGTGGCCGGCCGGCTGCACCCGGGCGAGCGGCTGCGGCTGACGAAGTTCGCCGCGTACGAGTGCGTGTCGGTCGACGGCGCACCGGCAGCCGAGTTGGCCGACCTGGTCGCCGCCGAGGCGGACGCGGCCCGCGCGGACGGCTTCGACGCCCTGCTCGCCGACCAGCGGGCCAGCCTGGACGCCGCCTGGCAGGTCGCCGACGTGCTGCTCGACGGTGACCCGGAACTTCAGCAGGCGCTCCGGTTCGCGATGTTCCACCTGATCCAGGCGGGCCGCCCGGACGGCGACCGGACCATCTCGGCCAAGGGGTTGACCGGCAACGGCTACGACGGGCACGTGCTGTGGGACACCGAGACGTACGTGCTGCCGGTGCTCACCTACCTGGCGCCTGCGGTGGCCCGCTCGGCGCTGACCTGGCGGCACAGTCACCTGCCGGAGGCCCGGGAGCGGGCCGCCGAGTTGCGGCTGACCGGCGCGACGTTCCCGTGGCGGACCATCGGCGGCCGGGAGTGCTCCGGCTACTGGCCGGCCGGCACCGCCGCGCTGCACGTCAACGCGGACATCGCCGACGCGGTGCTGCGCTACCTGGCGGCCACCGACGACGAGCGGTTCCTCGCCGACGCCGGGCTGGAACTGTTGGTGGAGACGGCGCGGCTCTGGCACGGCTTCGGCCACTTCTCGGCCGACGGCGCGTTCCACATACCCGGGGTGACCGGCCCGGACGAATATTCGGCGCTTGTCGACGACAACGTCTTCACGAACCTGATGGCGCGGCGCAACCTGCGGGGCGCGGCGGACACCGCCGAACGCCACCCCGACCTGGCCGACCGGCTCGGCGTGGACCCGGCCGAGGTCGCCGGCTGGCGGGCCGCCGCCGATGCGGTGTTCATCCCATATGACGTGCAGCGGGGAGTGCACCAGCAGGCCGCCGGGTTCACCGAGCAGCCGGAGTGGGACTTCGCGAACACCGACGAGGACGACTACCCGCTGCTGCTGCACTTCCCCTACCTGGAGCTGTACCGCAAGCAGGTGGTCAAGCAGGCCGACCTGGTGCTGGCCATGCAGCTCTTCCCGGGCGAGTTCACCGCCGAGGAGAAGGCCCGCAACCTGGCCTACTACGAGGCCCGCACGGTCCGCGACTCGTCCCTGTCGGCAGCCCCGCAGGCGGTGCTCGCCGCCGAGGTCGGGCACCTGGATCTGGCGTACGACCTGTTCGCCGAGTCCGTCACGCAGGACCTTGCGGATCTCGGTGACAAGACCGCCGACGGGCTGCACCTGGCCTCGCTGGCCGGGGCGTGGCTGGCGCTGGTGCAGGGCTTCGGCGGGCTGCGCGACGATCGCGGTGTGCTCTCCTTCGACCCCCGGCTGCCCCGGCGGATCGACCGGCTGGCGTTCAGCCTGCGTTGGCGCGGCGACCGGGTACGGGTCACGCTGACGCCCGCCGAGGCTCGCTACGAACTGCCCGACGCCACCCCCGACGCCACAGTCGAGCTGTGGCACCACGGCGAGCACGTTCGAGTCACCGGCGCCACGCCTGTCACCCGGCCGATGCCGCCGGTGCCCGATCCCGGGCCGGAGCCGCCGTCCCCGCCCGGTCGCCGTCCCACCCGCCGCTCGGCCGACTGACCGTCCAGCCCGCTCAGCCGGCCCGGGCTCGCGCCCGGTCAGGTCGGCAGCGGCCCGCCGGCCATTCGTTCGCGGACGGCCTCCAACGCCTCGAAGGCATACGCCCAGTTGTGGCACTTGAAGCTGCGCAGGCCGTCGATGGCTGTGTGGCAGTCGGAGCAGCGGACGCCGGCGATGGCATCCGGGACCTCGGTGTTCACGTACTTGTGCTCGCCGAGGATGACGGTGGCGATCATGGTTCTGTCGTGCAGGCCGGAGAGCGCCGACGAGACGATGTCGTACCAGGTGATCCGCCTGCCGCACTTCGGGCAGTCCGGCTCGTCGCCGCTGACCCAGAGCGGTGCGCCGATGCTGCGCGCCGGCATGCCGAGCAGCTTCTCCAACCGCCGGACGTCCGACTCGCCGGTGATCCACCGGTGCCGGCCGGGCAGCGCGGCGGGCGAGTCGTACACGGCGCGGAACAGGTCGTGGTCGACCCGTACGGTCTCCCGCTGACTTGTCATAGGCGTTCCTCCCCGGTGCGTCGGTGCCCCCACCGTGGTCGGCAGTGACCAGGGGTGCAGCCGGATCAACGACACGAGGGGTCAGCGGGTCGTCGCCTCGGGTGCTAGACATCGAGATCGGACCGCGTCGAAGGGACCCCTCGTGACCGACAAGCCGGCACCCGACATCACCGACGTCACCGCCCAACCAAACGTCGCCCGGATGTACGACTACTTCCTTGGCGGCAGCCACAACTTCGCCGCCGACCGGGCCGCCGCCGACCGGGTTTTGGAGATCTTTCCGGAGACCGGGGTCGCCGCCCAGACCAATCGACACTTCCTGCGCCGCGCCGTCCGGTACGCCGCCGAGCAGGGCATCCGCCAGTTCCTGGACATCGGTGCCGGGTTACCCACCCAGGGCACGGTGCACGAGGTGGTGCGGACCGTGGCACCCGACGCCCGGGTGGTCTACGTCGACTACGACGAGGTGGCTGTCTCGTACGCCCGGCGGTTGTTGACCGACGTGCCCGGCACGGCGGTCGTGCGGGGCGACCTGCGGCGGCCGGACGACCTGCTCGCCCACCCGGACGTCCGCGGCACGCTGGACCTGGACCGCCCGGTGGCCGTGCTGCTCCTCGCGGTGCTGCACTTCGTGTCGGACGACGACGACCCGTGGGGTGCCATCGCCCGGCTGCGCGACGCCACCGTGCCCGGCAGCCACCTGGCGTTGTCGCACCTGACGCTCGACGGCATCCCGCCCGAGCTGGCCGAGCGTGGAAAGGCGATCTACCGCAACAGCAGCGCCCCGCTTGTGCCCCGCACCCACGCCGAGACGCTGCGCTTCTTCGCCGGGTACGACCTGGTGGAGCCCGGCCTGGTCGAGACCACCCAGTGGCGGCCGGACGGCGAGTCGGACCTCGTGGACTCGCACGGCTACGCAGGGGTCGGCATCCGCCGCTGACCCGCTTTCGCTGCCGCCGGCGGCCCCCGGATGGTACGAACGGACGCAGGGCGTGCCACCGGGAGGAGCGCTGATGGTGAGCAGGCCCGAGCGGCTGCTGCGGAGACGTGAGACGCCGCTCAGCGCCACATTCCTGGAGCTCTTCTTCGACCTCGCGTTCGTCCTCGCCCTCAGCCAGTTGGCCCAGCACCTGCTGCACGACCTCACGCTGGTCGGCGTGCTCCGCACCGCATTGCTGCTGGCCGGAGTGTGGTGGATCTGGGTGACGACCACCTGGTTCGCCGACTGGTACGACCCGGAGTCTCCGGTCGTGCGGGCGGTGCTTGTCGCCGCCACGCTCGGCAGCCTTCTGGCGGGGGTGGCGATCCCGCAGGCGCTGGACGGGCGCGGCGTGCTCTTCGCCGGCGCGTACGTCGCGGTTCACCTCATCCGGGGCACTGTCACAGTCGTCGCCATGCGCGGCCACCCGCGCCAGACCCGGGCGCTGCGGATTCTCTGCTGGTTCAGCGTCTCGGCGGTGCCGTGGCTGGCCGGTGCGTTCCTCCCGGGGTGGCGGGTGCCGCTCTGGGTGCTCGCCCTGGCGATCGACCTCGCTGGGCCTCGAATCGGCTGGCCCACTCCGCGGTTGGGGTCGACCACCTGGCAGGAGCTGCACCTCGCGGGAGAGCACTTCGCCGAGCGGTACCAGCAAATCATGATCATCGCGCTGGGTGAGCTCGTGCTGGTCGCCGGCCTGACGTACGGCGACACCCGCCTCGACCTGCCGCAGACCGCCGCTTTCCTGCTGGTCTTCGTCACGGCGGTGCTGATCGGCCTGCTCTATGCGACACCCGCCGGCCAGCGGCTGGGCCCTGCCATCGAGCACGCCGGCCCGTCCCGGCTCGGCGTCCTCACCGGATACCTGCACCTGGTGATGGTCGCCGGAATCGTGGTCACGGCCGTCGGGTCCGAACTGAGCATCGCCCATCCCACCGAGGTCGGCGACCTGACGGCCGTCGTTGCCATCCTGGGCGGGCCGATGCTCTTCCTGGCCGGGCGGATCCTCTTCTCACTGGCGATCCACCGGCGGCTCTCCTGGCCGCGGGTGGTCGGCCTGTTGGTGCTGGCCGGCGCGGCGGCCGTTCTGCGGCTTCCGCTGCTGGCGGTCAGCGCGGTCGCCGCCGGGGTTCTGCTCGTGGTGACCGTCCTGGACCACGCCGGCATCGTCAGCTACCGGTCGCGGCCCAGGTGAACGGTGGTGCGGATCGGGTCAGCCCTTCACCGCCCCGGCGGTGAGGCCTTCGGTGAGGAAGCGCTGCCCGAGGGCGTACATGATCACCACGGGGATGCTGACGAGCAACGAGGCCGCGGCGAGTTGTCCCTGCGGTACGACGTCTCCGGCGATCATCGACTGCATTCCCACCGGGAGCGTCTTGTACTCGTCCTTCGTGATGAACACGAATGCGAAGAGGAATTCGTTCCAGGCGTTGGTAAGGGTGAAGAGCGCGACCGCCAGCAGACCTGGCTTGGCGAGGGGCAGCACGACCCGGCCGAACGCCTGGATACGGGTGCAGCCGTCGACGAGTGCGGCCTCCTCCAACTCGATGGGGATCGACGAGAAGTACCCCACCAGCAGCCAGGTCGCGAACGGAAGCGTGAAGGTCGGGTACGTCACCACGAGCGACCACAACGAGTCGGTGAGCCGCGCGCCGATGAGCATCTGGTAGAGCGGGATGAACAGCAGCGCGCCCGGCATCACGTAGGTGAGCAGCACCGTGACGGTGAAGCCCTGCGCCCCACGGAACCGCAGCCGTGCCAGCGCGTAGCCGGCCAGGGCGGCGCAGACAAGCGCCACAGCTGTGGACGCCGCGGACACCAGGATGGTGTTGAGGTACCAGCGGCCGAACGGCTGGTTGGCGAACAGGGCACCGAACTGCTCCAAAGTCCACGGCGTCGGCCACAGGTCGTCGGTGCGCATGACGACCTGACCCTCGGACTTGAAGGCCGTGACGGCGATCCAGTACAGCGGGCCCAGCGCGAAGAAGAGCAACCCGGCAAGCGTCACACCGGAGCCGACGCTCGACACCACCGACGACGCCCGGCGCCCGCCCCGGGACTGGAGGGCCGAGACCACCCGGCCGACAGCCACCGCGACCAGCAGAATCACCCCGAGGACCACCGCCGCCTTCCAGAAGATCTGCGGCGACGCCCAGAGCAGAAGGCCGGTGACCGCTGCGGCGACGATCCACGGCAGCGCCTTCCGTACCGACCCGGCCCACCGCCGTGCCCCGAGCCACCACGCTGCCTGGCGTCGCCGGGGCCGTTTGCTGCCGGTGTCCGGGCGCAACAACCGCACGAGCACGAACACCAGCCCGCCGATGATCGGCAACATGACGAGCGTGACAGCCGCGCCGGCGCCGTACTGCAACTGCAAAATCGCCTTCGAGTACGCGACGAGCACGTACGGCGCTGTCACGTCGCCCGGGCCGCCCTGCGTCAGCAACCAGACGAGATCGAAGTTGTTGAACGTCCAGATCGACGACAGGGTCACCGTCACGGTGATCACGTGACGCAGCCCGGGCAGCGTCACGTTGGCGAACCGCTGCCACGACGAGGCGCCGTCGATTGTCGCCGCCTCGTAGAGGTCCGCCGGGATGGCCTTCAACCCCGCCAGGAAACACACGGTGAAGAACGGCACGCCCTTCCAGACGTTGACGAGGATCACCGAGGGCATGGCCAGCGACGGGTCGGACAGCCAGCCGGCGGGCCAACTGTCGACCAGGTGCGCGCTTGCCAGCAGCGGCCCGATCCCGGTAGCGGTGAGCAGCGTGTTGACGCTGCCGAAGATCGGGTCGAGTAGGGCGCGCCAACTGAACGCCGTCACCACCGTCGGCACGACCCACGGCACGAGCAGCAGCCCGGCCAGCACGGCCCGCCCACGACGTCTGTGGTGCAGCAGCAGGGCCGCGGCCAGCCCCAGGACCACCTTGAAGATCTCGGCGTACGCCGTGAAGACGAACGAGTTCACCACGCCCGTGTGGAACTGCTCGTCACCGACCAGGGAGAGGTAGTTGCCCAGGCCGACGAAGACGGTGTCCTGCCCGTGCCGTTCCGTGGTGCTCGTGAATACCGACCTGCCGATCGGCACGAGGACGAGACTGCCGACCAGCACGGCCATGGGCGTCAGGAACAGCGCCGCCAGCCGCCAGTCACGACCCAGTCGTCGCTGGGTCGGCGTGAGTGAGCCAGGCCCCGGCGGCGGGGAGATCCTCGCCGCCGGGACCCGCGCAGGGCGAACTGACCTCACTGCCGCAGCCCCTGCTGGTTGAAGATCTGCACCATCTTCGCGTGGGCGGCCTTCACTGCCTGCGCCGGAGCCGTCCCCTGAACGATCTGCTGCATCATGTCGGTGAGGACGTACGCCGCGGCGACTGCCTGCTGACCCGCGCTTGCCTTCTGCGGGAAGGACAGACCGTTCTTCGTGTTCAGCGGCAGTTTCAGCTCTGTGATCTTGCGCAGCATGGGGAACGCCGGGTCGCCGCTGGTGAAGAACGGGTCGGCGTCCCAGACCTTCTCCCAGGCGGGCATCACCAGGCCGGGCGCCTCCTTCGCCACCCCGAGCAGCGCGGGCGCGCTCACCAGGTACTGCGCCAGGAGCTTGGCGAGGGCGGGGTTCTTGGCGCCCTTGAAGACGACGAAGCCCTGCGACTGGCCGAGCAGCAGCGGATTGTCGGTCGCCGGCCCGATGCAGTCGGAGAACACGTGGGTGTTCGCGTACACCGGGTTCTTCTTGGTCCTGGAGTCCGCGTAGACGCTGAACTGGTTGCGGGTGTAGCCGAGGACCCCCGCGAGCCAGTTCTCGTTGTTGCTGGTGTCGGTCCAGCTCGCGATGCCCGGCGGCAGCATCGGCTTGAACTTGGGATTTGTGTAGATGTCGCCGAGGAAGGTCGCCGCCTGCACCGTCTCGGGCGAGTCGAACGTGACCTTCCGGCCGTCGTTGGAGGCGATCGACCCGCCGTAGGCGTTGATCAGTGCCTCGATCATGCCGTTGCCGTCACCGGAACGGTTCACCGTCATGCCCCAGCCGAACCGGCGTTTGGTCGGATCGGAGATCTCCAGGCACAGATCCCGCAGCTCCTCCCAGCTGTAGATGTCCTTGGGTGTGATGCCCTTGTCCTGCATCCAGTCCTTGCGCAGGAACGACCCGATCCCGATGAAGTGGTACGGGATCGCGAACCACCTGCCGTCGAAGACGCAGAAGTTCTTGGCCTCGGCGCAGGGCTCGCCGTACTTGGCCGTCAGCGCCTGGACGACGTCCGTCACGTCCTCCAGGTCGCCCAGCGCCTGAAACTGCGCGACGAACCGTGAGTCGGTCATGAACGCCAGGTCCCGTGCCACCCCGCCCTTGACCTCGGCGTCGATCTTGGCCACCACGTCACCGGCATCGGCCTGGACCAGGCTGTTCTCGATCTTCGTCCCGGTGGTACTGGCGAACTTCTTGATCGAGCTGTCAAGGGCATCGTTCGCCGCCGTCGAATACAACTTCTGCGACAGCATCCCCATCGCGGAGCCCTTCATCGCCGCAGCGGCGTCGATGAGCTCCTGCGGGACCTCCGGCTGCACTTTGGTGGGTGATTCGGAGGTGTCCCCACACGCTGCCAGACCGGCCGCGCCGAGCACCCCCACCCCCATCCCCAGAAAGCCGCGTCGGGACCACACCGGGTTGTCCTGCATGGATATTCGCCTCCTTCGTCTGCCGGCACCGCTGCACGCCGATGGCGCTCCTGGCGAACACCGCGATGCTCCTGCTCCAGGTGTGTCTCGGTGTGGGTGACCATGGACAGATGACCCGCACCGGTCAGTTCGTTCGCGTGGACCCATCAGGTGCATCACGGCCCTGACCTCGACGAACAGCGTCGGCAGGTCGAGGCCCGGATGTCACGGCGGTGGGTATGCGAACCGCGCGATTGCGCTCGGCGCGCCCCAGGGATTCGAGCGAGCCTCGCGAGGGATCTCCCGTGCCGACTTCCGGGTGGCGCGACGAGCGTGAGCAGTCGGCGATTGTGCTGTGAAAACGGTGCTGACGTACCAGTTCGGTCCGGCCACGGAGGACCACCGCCGTTCGAGATTTCGAACTGAGTTCGAGATACCGTATCGAGTGGACGCGACGCTAGAGCAACCTCGCGAGGAATGTCAATGTTTCGATGGCGTTTCCGGCTGAAAACGCCAAGCCGGCTATCGAGACTGGGCCCGGAACCCCATGCGGGTCGACAGCGCGGCCGCGCCCTCGCGAATCAGCCTGACCCACTCCACGTGTGCCTGCGGGGTCCAGCGGATGATCGGCGCGGACAGGCTCATCGCGGCGATGGTCGCGCCGGAATGGTCGCGGATCGGCGCGGCGACGCAGCGCATGGCGCTGTCGGACTCGCCGACGTCGACAGCGACACTCTCCACCCGCACACGCTCCAGATGCGCGCGTAGGACGTCCGGGTCGGTGATGCTGTCCGGCGTCATGCCGAGCAGGGCGCCCTTCGTCAGGACGGCGTCCAACTCCGCTTGATCGAGGCTCGAGAGCAGGATCTTGCCGACCGCCGTGCAGTGGGCCGGCAGCCGCCGGCCGACCGCGGAAACCATCCGGACGGGGTGCGTGCTGTCGAACTTCACGAGGTAGATGACATCGGCGCCGTCGAGCACGGCCACGTGGACCGCCTCGTCAGACGCGGCGGCCACGTCCCGCACGACGCACTGCGCCTCGCGGACCAGGTCAAGCCGGCCGGCGAACGCCGCGCCGAGCTGGAACAGCGGCATGCCGAGCCGATACTGCACCGGCTGGCCCGGGACAGAGATCAAATACGACCGAGCTTCGAGGGTGACGAGCAGCTCGTGGACCGTGGTGCGGGGCAGGTCGAGCCGCTCCATCACCTGTCGGGCCGACAGTTGGGGGCAGTCCAGGAACAGTTCCAGGACGTCGAGTGCGCGGATGACTGCCGGTACCACACGGGGCATGTCGCTAGTCCCTTCGAAATGCTGGACTCGCGCGCAAGGATCTCCACGCGGCCCAGCACCTGAAGAGGATAGCTGCGGCGGCGCGCAGCGCCAGGCTGGCCGGCGCCTACCTGCGGCCCACCAGTCCTCCTTCTCGTTCGCGGCCCCGACGGATATCCGCTCGGCCGCTCGCGGGTGGCCTCCTGCGGGCAGCTTGGGCAGTCGTCGGATGCCGACATCACAATTGCCTGGCACCGAGGAGCGGCTACAGCCGCTCGAAGCTCTCCATGCCGGCGAGTTTCAGCACCTCGGTCCGGGTTGCCGGGCACTCCTGCCGGGTCTGGTCGTCGATCTGGCGACCGCTCGGCACGGGGCCTTGCTTCTCGTACCAGGAGTAGAGGTTCACGGTGAGGTTGGCCATCACGCCCGTCTCGGACCCGATCCCCTTCAGAGTCGGCAGTTGGCCTTCGAGGTAGGCGCACACCTCCTTCGCCGGCACCGCGGTGCCGGCGGCCGGAGCGGATCCGGCCGCGCTGGGCGCGGTTGCGGTGTCCGGAGCAGCGGTTCCGGAGGCCTCGGGTGCGTCGGCGTCGGTGCACGCGGTCAGGGCGAGCGCAAGGCAGAGGACCGGCGCGAGCATTCGGATCGTTCTCATCGGTGTTCGTCCTGACGTGGTCGTTGGTGGGTAGGGCCTGCTGTGGGTGTGTCGTAAGCGTCGGCGGCGATCGCGGTGACGAGCCAGAGCCCTGCGGGCAGCCGGTAGCCGACGCCAGGTTCACGGAACCGGTCGAGCAGTCGGATCACCCCCGCCCGGGCCGAGGCTTGCCCGGCCGGGGGAGCCGACCGGTAGGCGGCACCGGCCGGACCGATCTCGACAAGCCATTCGGCCACCAGGTCGGCGTCGTCTGGAGCGTCCAGGACGACATCGCACGGCGTGATCGTGACGGCGGTGAAGCCGGCCCTGTCGAGGACCTGGGCGAGCCGCGTCGGGTCGGCGAAGGAGAACGGACCAGGCTCGTCACCCACCGGTAGCGGCGGCAACGGCCCGAGGTGCGGTGCCGCCCCGAGCAGTGTCGCGGACAGCCAGGGGTTGACCCCGCCGTCGCGGAAGACGGTCGCGGCGAGGCGCCCTCCCGGTCGCAGTGATCGTCGGATCGTGGTGCAGCCGGCAACCGGATCCGCCAACAGCATCAGCGTCATTCGCGAGAACGCCGCGTCGAACGGCGCCCCCGGCGCGACGTCGAGGGTCTCGATGTCGGCCAGATGGAACTGGATGCCTGGGTACCGGTCGGTGGGGAACCGTCGCCGAGCGGCGGTCACCATCGCCTCGGCGATGTCGACGCCGACCGCCGTGCCGGCCTCGCCGACCGCCGCGGCGAGTTCGGCTGTGGTGCCGCCGCAGCCGCAGCCCACGTCGAGGATCCGCTCGGCGGGCCGCGCGGCCAGTAGATCCATGGCCGCCGCCCCCAGCGGTCGGCCCACCTCGTCCTGCCGATCGGCCTGTCGGACCCAGCCGGCGGCCGCTGCCGCCCAGAAAGCGGCGTTGCGGGCCCGCAATCCGGCGGTGTCGGCCATCAGAACGGCATCTCTGCGCCGTCGACGATCATCGATCGGAAGTGGGCCGCCTTCGTCGGGTCGAAGCCGTCCTCCTGCGCCGCCAGGCCCGCAGCCCGGACCAGCCGCTCCGACTGGAACCGACGGAATGCCGCCTCGTCCTGCCAGATGTTGATGATCCGCCAACCGTCCTCGGTGGGCCCGGCGACATGGGCGACGAGCCCCGGCGGCCGGTCCGGACCGAGGTGTCGCTCCACCTGCCGGTATTCCGCCTCGCTGACGCCGGGCATCTCCTGCAACACACCGAACGGCATGGATGCTGCCTCTCATTAGAGTGAGTCTCTATCCAATAGAGCACTACACTCGACCGGTGGTTGTCAAGCGACGTTACGACTCCTCCCGTCGACAGGAGCAGGCCAGACAGACCCGGCGAGCAATACTCAAGGCGGCTGGCCGCCTGTTCGTCGACCCCGGCTATGCGGCCACGCCACTGACCGCTGTCGCCGCGGAAGCGGGCGTGGCCGTCCAGACCGTCTACGCGGTTTTCGGCAGCAAGCGGCACCTCCTCTCCCAACTGGTCGACGTCACCCTGGCCGGCGACGACGAACCGGTGGCCCTGCCCGACCGGCCCTTCGTCGCCGAGATCCGCGCACTCGCCGACCCGCGCGCCAAGCTCACCCGCTACGCCCGCCATCTGGCCGAGGTCAATGCCCGGCAGGCCCAGGTGATGCTCGCGCTGGCCGGCGCGGCCACGGCCGATTCCGACGCCGCCGAAATCTGGCGCAAGAACATCGACGATCGCCGCCGTGGCATGACCATGTTCGCCGCCGAACTCGTCGGCACCGGAGCCCTCCGCCCCGACGTGGACGTCGACCAGGTGGCGGACATCCTCTGGTTGGCCCAGGACGTCCGCAACTACGACTGGCTCGTCCGGCAACGCGGCTGGCCGCTGGAGCAGTACCAGCGGTGGTACGTGGACACCGTCAGCGGCGCCATCCTCGCCGGAGCCCAACAGCGGAGTGGTTGAGCCTCGGCTCCAACACCGTGAACGTTCATGGTCACTACAACTAGTGGCCGAGCAACGCGCACAGCTCACCGCCCCGAAACTCGCCGGCCCTCGCCGACGGTCCCGGGGCGGTCCGCCTCCGCGAGCCCTGAGCCACGGCCGGCCCCCTGGCGTCCCGAACACTGACACCAAGGGGCCGGCCGTGGCACATCGCGGTCGTCGTCAGGCGCCGCTTGCCACGTAGATGTAGTAGCGGGTGGCATCGGTCTCCGTGCCGTCCGCCTTGTGGCCGATCACCGACAAGCTGTGCGTCTCGAAGTCGTTCGCCGGCGTGTAGGTGATCGACGCCTTGCCGTTACTGTCGGCCGGCACGTCCGTGGACGGGCCGTCGTCGATCTGCCAGGAGAAGGACACGATTCCCGCAGTGCCGCCGCTGAACTCGAAGGTGCCGGGAACACCGCCACCGCCCGACCAGGCGCTGTCCGGATATTGAGCGCTCACGACGTAGGGAGCGTTGCCGACCGTGAAGTCGAAGTCCGTCACGGGCGAGAGTTCGCCGCCGGCCGTCAGGCTCTGCACGTGCAGCGTATTCGTGCCGTTGCGCTCGAACGGCACCGCGACCGTCGTCGACGTGCCCTCGGTGCTTGCCGGCACCACCTGCTCCGGGCCGTCGTTGACCCGGTAGTGGTACTCGGTCACCTCACCGAACAGCTGGGTGTGGAAGTAGAAGTATCCGGTCCAGCCGATCCCCCTGCGTGACCAGTCGTAGAGGCTGTACACGTTGACCCTGTTGTCCCGGACGTCGAAGGGCTCCATCCGTAGGTCCGATTCGGTGCCGTCCGCGCCAATGCTCGTCACCCGCACCTCGTGGTAACCCCACGAGCCCGGCGTGTACGTGACCGTCGCGGTGCCGTCGGGGCCGGCCGTGATCGTCTCCTCGTCGGCGCCGTTCAACGAGTAGCGATAGGAGGCGACATCCGGCAGCCCTGGGTGGAAGGTGAACGTCGCGGGCCGGCCGACGGTGCCGCTGCCCTCCGGCGTGTGCGTGACCACGGGACCGGACCAGATGCCGAACGTGTAGGTGGTAGCCGGCGATCGCGTACCGTCCGACAACAGCGCCTGCAGGACCACCGCATTGTCGCCGGCGTGCTTCGGCGTGACCGTGATGTAAGCGTACGGATTGCCCTCGTTGGACACCGTCTGCTCGGCGCCGCCGTCGAATCGATAGACGAATCCGGTCAGATTCGGCAGTTGGCTGCCCAACTCGATGCTCAGCGGCACGCCGACCCCGTCCCGGCGCGGCCAACTGGTCAACCCATGGGCGTACGCGGTCGGACGTGGGTCGATGATGCGGAACTGATAGTCCGCCTCCATCGACGTGGAGCCATCCGACCGAACCGACCGTACGGCCATCCAATGCCAGCCCGGCGTCGCCGTCCACGTCAGTACGGCGGTGTCGTCGGCCTCCGCCGGAATGGTCTTCCACTCGCCGTCGAGGTTGTACTCGTAGGCCACCACATCGTTGCTGTGCGGGGTAAACCGGAACGAGCCGGTCTTGCCAGCGACCTGGTCGGTGTCCAGGTTGAACTCCGCCGACTCCACGCCGGGAGCGTCGGTGACCCAGACCTGCAGGGTGTCCTGCCCGATCAGCTTGTTCTTCGCGTAGCTCCGGACGGCCACCTCGACCGAGCCGGCGGCCGTGAACGTGATGGGACCTGTCGCCTTGCCATCGACAGCCGGGAGGCGGACCTCCGCGCCGTCCTTGAGCTGATACCCGAACGAGGTGGTCTCGGGCTTCGACGCGATCAACGTGATCGTGCTGGGCAAGCCGACGCCGTTCACTGTGACATCGGCGTACGGCGCCGTCTCGGCGACCCGGAACTGGTAATCCTTCTCGGGCCCGCGGTTGCCCGCCGCGTCGACGGACGCGACAAAGAGGTAACTGATGTACCGCGGCGTCGGGGTGTACGTCAGGATCGCCGTGCCGCCCGGACGCTTGGCCGGAACCTGCCCGGAATGCCCCATGGAATCACGCCAGACGAACGCCACCACGTCGCGGTCGCCATCCCCGTCGAAGCGGAACTTCCCCTCGATGCCAGTGCCGCCGCCCGGGGTGTCGCCCTCGGGATAGATCCGCGACGACACCTTCGGCGGATTCGCCGGGGCGGTCCGGTCCATGACGATGTAGCAGGTCGCACTCCACGGACCCGGGTCGTAGTAGTCGCTTGCCTGTGCCTGCCAGGCAAGGACCGTGCCGTCGGCGTACTGGCTCAGGTCGGTGCCGCCGTAGTCACGGAACTCGCGACGCTGATCGGGATGGCCCACCGGCCAGATCGCGTACAGCACCGTCGGGTGGTCGCCCTCGTCCGCATCGCGTGCGGTGGACGCGAACACCGCGCTCCGCGCCGCCGGTGACGGCTTGGCCAGGGTGCCGCAGGGCCGGTCCGGGTACGCCAGATGGAGGTTCGTGACGGTGGGCGGATGGTTCGCTGTCGAACTGAGCACCGGCTTGTCGAAGGTACGACCGGTCCGCGCGTCGGCTTCCTGGCTGGCGGTCACCCGATACTCCAGGGTGATGCTCTTCTCCTGCCGGCCCAGCGCCGCGTTGAGCGTGGCCACCATGTCGATGCCCAGGTAGCCCGGGCAGTAGATAGCTCCGGCGCCCCGGTTGCTGGACACCAACTTCTCGAGCTCGGCCGGCGGGCGCAGCCAGGTCGTGTTGGTCTTGACCGGGTCAGTCCGCCACACCTCGACCGTCGCCGGAGCGGAGCAGTCGGTGACCGTGTTCTCGTTCGTCCACAGGTACGAGCTGTGGACGACCGTACCCTTCAACTTGGTCAGGTCGTACGTGAAGTAGGAGCGGTAGGTGTGCGGCCGACCGGCATCGTCGCGGGACGTGCCGACCGGCGGCGCCACCGCCGCATTGACGACCTTCGCGTTCGGCTTCTGCGAGTCGAGATAGGCCCAGCTCGCCAGAGGTAGATTTAACGAATCGGCGGCCGAGGCCGGAGCGCCGGTGGTCAGCATGGCGGCCGTGACGGCGACGACAGTCAACGGAACGACCGCTCTGAGGCGTCTCATATGGATTTTTCCTCCCCGTGGCGGCACTCCGATCGATGCCGGCGGGCGACATCGTATCGAGGCAGTGCCATGCGCAGATGCCGCCTCAACGCCTGCGTCCAGCATTGGCCGTCCCGTCGTCACTCACGCCGAGGGGTAGGGACCGTCGCTGCTGTTGTACTTCGCTGCTGCACGAGCCGCGCTGACAAGGGCGGCGGCCCGACAAAGGGCCGCTGAGCTGGAACGGAGTGGGCCGCCAGGGACTCGAACCCTGAACCCCTCTGGTGGGGCGTCGATCATCCCAGATGGGGCGGATCGGTGCGCTGACCTGGGCGGTGTTTCTCGTTGCCTTACAGTGGTTGATAGCCCTTGCCGTAGTCATTTGCGCCCGCCTTGTGCCCAATGATCTTGCAGAGGGAACTCCCGGCTGTCGCCGCCCAGGGCGCTACCGTGCAGGGCGCCTGGCCATCCTGGTGCCTCCGGGCGTTGCATGCGGTTGCGACCATGACGTCATGACGCCAGGCCAGTCGCCCAGCCAGGCCGAGGATCAGGTATCCGCAGAGGTTCTGATGGCGGCCTACGCCGTGGTCGGCGCCCGCCGCACATCTCTCGACACGATGATGTGGCAAGTTCCCGCCCTGGCTACCGCCGCTCAAGCCTTCCTTCTCACGACCGCACTACAGCAGGGCGGCTCGCCTGCTGCTCAAGCCGTCGCAGCCATCCTCGGCGTAATCCTCGCTGCGCTGTCGGCGCAATTGATGGCCAAGCACCGCCACCTCGAGATGAGCGATAGTCGGCTAGCAGAGCGGATTGAACGGCAGCTAGGCCTTGCGGTACGCCTTGGAGTTCCTCCCCACGCCGCCGGCCGCTTCCGTCTTGGGAACCGTCAACCCTGGTGGATCCGGCTGTCGTCTTACCGCCTCTGGCTACTTGGTGTGGCGTCGTTCGGCGTCGCAGACCTGGTCGTAGCCCTCGACGCGATCGTAGGGCTGGGCGTCTTTCGCTGAGGCTATGGATTGCCGGCGAGCCGGGCTTCTGCGGTGCGATTCGAGGTCAACCGTCCTGCTGTGGTGCTTCACGGCCGGGTTCGGCTGGCACGGTTGCTGTACTTCGCTGCTGTACTGCTGGCGTCAAACGAGGCGCTGGATGCGGACCTTGGGCTGCTCGTTCCGGAGATGGCCTAGCTTGTGCTGGCGGACCTGCTCGTCCCAGACCTCCTGGTCGTAGTCAGGGCCGGGCGGAACCCACCTGTGCGAGCCATCGCTGTAGTGGAACTTCTCGTCGCCGGGTCGAAGGATGCTCATCGGGTCCAGCCGAGGAATCGATGGTGCAGGTGGCCGGCGGGGACGTGGGCCAAGTCTCGGGTGGCGTCGACGAACTGGGCGGCCAGGTAGAGGGCCAGCGATACGGGGGCGCGGTCGTACTCCGCTCCCAGCTCGCGCCGCCGGGTCTGGCAGGGCCAGTCGTCGCCGCAGCCACCGCAGGTCCAGGCGGGCGTGACGGGCAGGTGAGTCGTCATCGCCGCATCTCCTTCGCCGCCGGCTTGGCGGTTGGTCGGGCACCTTGCCGGTCGTCCTCTGCTGGCCAGTGACCTCGATTGATCGGGATCCGATGCGTTGTGCGGCAGGGCAGCTCGCCTCCGCATCGGCAGACCGTCCGCCATCGCTCCCATGACCAGACCGGCCGGTGCCGCCTGGCCAGGGTGAGCGCGACGGCCACCAGGTACTCCTCGTATGAGATGCGAGGCATCGGGCTCCCCCGGCTTCCGGATCAAGGTCGCGGGCATCCCACAGACCGGCTCACGACGCGACGCCGCAGCTCACATCACCGCAACGACGTAGGACTGTAGATACAATAAGATGTAGAGCTGTTGGACACGTAGCGTCACTTTCGTGATCGACCCCAGTGCGGATCGCGCCGTGTTCCGGCAGCTCGCAGACCTCCTGCGAAACCGGATCACGTCTGGCGACCTTGCGCCCGGGGCATCACTGCCTAGCGAGCTGCGGTTGGCTCAGGAGTACGGGCTGAGCCGCACGAGCGTCCGACAAGCGGTAGCACTGCTCCGGTCGGAAGGGCTCGTGATCGTGGAACCGCCGCGCGGCACGTTCGTTCGCGCCGTCGAACCGACCGAGACGGTGACCCTCCTCAAGGGTGACACCGCCACCGCTCGGATGCCTACCCCTGTCGAGCGTCGCGAGCTGGAGATGGGCGAGGGCATCCCTGTCATCGTGATCTTTCGCGCCGACGGCTCCCGCGAGCTGTACGCCGCCGACCGCATCCGCGTAGGCCGCTGACGCAACCTCGGCGAACCCCGGCGGGGGGGGAATGCGGACCGAAGTTGCCGGCTGTTGCCGCCTTCTAGCCGTTCATGCTGGCGAGCAGGTGTGGACCGCTGTCTTTTGACATCCGGCCCCAGTCGGATCGAGGCTTTTGCTGCCTCCTCGCTGCCTCGCTGCTGCCCGACGTCTCGCACGGGATCATCTACTCGTGGGCCTCGTTGCCACCAGCTACAGGGATGGCAGCAAGCAGACGCCGACGAGGGCTGTCACGGTCCCGCTGGTTGCTGTGCTTGATGCTGCCGGGCCGACGCTCTTCAGCTAACCGGGCCGTGCTGAAGGGCGGCACCCGTCGGACCCCTTGCCAGGGCACAGTGTGATACGACGTGCAGCCTCGCTCTCGGGAACTAGTTCCTGCGGCGTGACACCTCGGGCAGGCTGATCTAGCGTTCCGGCCGCGTCGTTGGGGTTCGAAGCCGGACGTTGCTGGGGCCTAGTGCAGGCACAGTCAGCTGGCTACCGGGGCGGCGAACTGCTCCGAGCTGGCGAAGCCCAGCTCGGGGGAGCCTGTCTCCGGGGCACGCATGCAGCCCCGAATGACCAGACATCTCAAGGGACATGGCAGAGGACAAAAAAGGTGCTATAAATCGGAGCACTACCCCCTGAGTCGCGGGAGCCCGCCATGAGCACCACCGCCGCGTCACGGCCCTACCAGCAAACCCACCCCTGGATCTCGTTCAACATCGACCTCAACAAGCTCACCCACAAGACTTGGTTGCTGCTCGGTGAAGCTGAGTCGAAATGTCAGCATGTCGCTGGTGTGCCGCTGCGGCCGGAGGTCGCCAAGGATCTCTACCTCATCTACCTGACCAAGGGCGTCCACGGCACGGCCAGCATCGAGGGGAACACCCTGTCCGAGGACGAGGTGCGCAAGAGGGTCACGGGAGACCTCCCGCTGCCTCCATCACGCGCCTACCTCGGCCAGGAGATCGACAATATCGTTAAGGCGGCCAACTCAATCATCGCTGATGTGCGGCAGCGTCGCCCCATGGAACTCACCCCTGAGCGGATCATGAGCTTCAACCGCCAGGTTCTTGACGGCCTAGAACTCGATGACGACATCGTCCCGGGCGAACTGCGCGAACACCGGGTCGGCGTACTCAACTACCTTGCACCCGCACCCGAAGACTGCGAGTACCTGCTTGAGCGGATGTGCACCTGGCTCAACCAGTTGAACATCGACGACGAAGCGATGACCTTCACGCTCGCCATCCTGAAGGCGATCCTCGCGCACCTCTACATCGCTTGGATTCACCCCTTCGGGGACGGGAACGGACGCACCGCCCGTCTCATCGAGTTCCAGCTGTTAGTCCAGGCGGGGCTTCCTGTTCCGTCGGCGCATCTGCTCTCAGACTTCTACAACAAGACCCGTGCCGCCTACTATCGGGAGTTGGCCCACACGAGTCGCCCGCCGTACCCAGTCGAACGCTTCGTGCACTACGCCGTCCAAGGCTTCGTCGACGAACTACGCGACCAGCTAGCCGTCATTCGAGCTGAGCAGATGCGCGTGACGTGGGAGAACTACGTTCACGAGTCGTTCCGGGACGGGGACAGCCCGGCGAAGCGCCGACAGAAAGCCGTAGTACTGGACCTCACTGGCCAGGAGGGACCGATCCCACCCGGCAAGCTACCTGAGCTGACTCCCCGGCTGGCATTGATGTACGCCGGCAAGGGGGACAAGACCATCAGCCGAGACATCAATGTTCTCGTCCGAATGCGCCTGCTCCGCCGGGTACGGGGCGGCGTAGTCGCCAATATGGACGTCATCAAAGCGTTCCTCCCAGAACGCGCGGAGAACTGACGGCTCGTGAATGCTGCGCTGGCCGAAGCATGACGAGTCAGTGGCCCGGCGCTGGTGCACCGCCTGATCGTCGTGCCGGACACAGTGTCGCGGTTTGCGGTCGTCCGCTCGTGCTCGCCGGTTTGGCTGCTCGCCTGGCTGCCCGGCAGGACCCTGACGCCTCGCTTACAAGTTCTGGGCGCGTCGTCCGGCGGGGTCCCTCCGCGTCCGCGACCTCGGACGGCTGTCTGCGTCCGGCCGTCGGCGGCCGCACTCTTCCCGGCACGTTGCTGTCACCGCTGCTGTCAGCGACCCCTCGGAGAAGCGATCAGATAGAACCGCTTCGAATCGATCTTCACACTGGCCTTCCTGCATCGCAACCACAACTACCGTACGTAGTTCAGTCTTCTCACTGCGTCGCGAGTGCGTTACGGTCATGCCTGTCTATGGAGGACCTTCGGAGGGCGAATGGCGCGACGTAAGGGCCTGATTGCTCAGATGCTCGATGCGCGTAAGCAGGCCAAGAAGCTCCAGGCGCAAGCGGAGGCGCGCTGGCACCGCGAGTTGGTTGCCGAGCAAAAGCGTCAGGAAGCGGAGGCACGCCGCGAGGCTAAGCAAGCCGAGGCTGCGGCAAAGAAGGCCGAGGCAGCGCGCCTGAGGCATGAAGTACAGGCGAAGCGTTTGGCCGACCAAGCGGCGGCGAAGGCAGCGAGAGAGGCCGCCCAACGCGAGCGTGCTGAGGAACGACGTCTAGCTGCCGACGCTCGCGAGAAGGCGCAGGGGGCAGCCGCCACGAAACGCCTGGCGGAGCGGGAGGCACACGCCCATAAGATGGCAGAGGCCGAGTTCCGGACCGAGGCCGTCAGCACGAGGATCGCCGAGTACGCACAGCTGCTAGCCGGGAGGAACAAGCGGGCCGCCGAGTCTGACCTCGAACTTAGGGCGGCTCTGTCGAACGGCGGATCACCCGCGTTTGTTGAGCGTCTACAACACGTCCTCGCTCAGTCGCGATACCCGGAGGGCCTGACAGGCAAGGCCGCCGCTCACTATGACCCTGCCTCCAGGGAGCTGCTCATCGAGTACGAGCTGCCACTACGAGACGTCGTTCCCACCGTGGTCGCTTATCGATACACGACGGCGAAGGGCATGGTTGCTATACCTCGCAAGGAGCCCGAGACTAAGAAGCTGTACGGCGACCTCCTTGCACGGCTGACATTGCGCACCATTGCCGAGACTTTCGAGGCGACATCACCGGACCTCGTCACCAGCATCGTCTTCAACGGCTATGTCTCAACCAAGGACAAGGCGACTGGCCGCGCCATTCGCCCGTTGCTGATGAGCGTGGGTGCGGAGCGAGACAAGTTTGCCGTGGTGCAGCTCGATGAGCCAGAACTGGACCCGGTGCTGTGCCTATGCAGCCATCTGAACGCCATTGTCTCCCCGCACCCGTACGACCTAGAAGGCGTCAGGCCAGTAGTTTCCTTCGACCTTTCAAAGTACAAGTTCGTTGACGAGATGGATGTCGTCGCCGGCTTGGATAGCCGCACAGACCTACTGACACTCTCTCCTGGAGAGTTCGAGCATCTTATCCGCCGTCTCTTCGAGAGCATCGGCATGAAGTCTTGGGTCACGCAAGCCTCCAAGGACGAAGGAGTCGACGGCGTCGCTGTCAATGAGGATCCAATCGTCGGCGGGCTTTGCATTATCCAAGCCAAGCGTTACAGCAAAATCGTCGGCCTTGAAGCCGTCCACGCTCTTGCCGGCGTGATGGATCACAAGCGGGCCGCCAAAGGCGTTCTCGTCACTACGTCGTGGGTGGGCAAAGCGAGCCGCGACTTCGCCGCCGCGAACGGAAGAATAGAAATTATTGAAGGCCGCAATCTCAAACACATGCTGAAAGAGCATCTTGGCCTAGACGTCCTAATCGGCCTGCAAAAGCTTCCGCCGGGCTGGGACAGGGCAGAGTTGGAGTAGGGGCATCCTCATCCGGACCGGATGGTGCCCTCGCTTGAAAGTTCCGAGCCTTTGTCTACCAACGTCTGCCACCTCGGGCGCTCGTCCGTGCGCCGCCGTCGCCAGCTGTCGTCGTGCCGGCTCGTTGCTGTTACCGCCCTCAAGACACACGAGTTAGGAAGGAGTCAGCGGCAGGGTGCGACACAGCGGGTCTACCAGGTGCAACAGGCTGCTTGCCGGCACTTGGAAACTCGATCGTTCCGCGCCGGTTCCGGATCATGCTCAGACACCAAGCGCATGGCGGATAGCGTCCCTGGCAGCGTCTTGCGCTGCGCGGACTTCCTCGTGTTCGATCTCATGCCACGCATACTTGACGGCAGCAGTGAGATAGGAAACGACAGGATCCTCAATTGAGGGGATGAGTAAAATCAAAGCGGTTTCCGCCTGCCTCGCCACCTTAAACGCCTCTCGCATTGCACCGTAGGTCACATCCACGTCTTTTCGAATCTCCTGGCGCTTCTCTTCTTCTTGCACGAACTTCAACTGAGATCTGGTTGAATAATCATTAGTGACTCTCTCCCGATAGTCCTCAACCGCATCCAGATAGCGCAAGGCGGACTTTAGCTTTTCGTCGAAAAGCCGGGAGCGTTGACCAATTTTAGTATCGGCGAGGTATTTTCCGAGAATCCCTATGAGTACGCCAGCCAACCCGCTAGTAGCCGCAATCCATGAATTCAAGATTCCCTCGCTCACCGTTCCGTCAGCGGCAATTGCTCAAAACTCTTAGGTCTATCTTGACTACCGGCCCTTCGGCCGCAATTAGTCGGATAACGAGTAGCGCACGGAAAAGTAGATGACAAGGCCATAAATGATTTGGATTCTGATCAATCTGCGCTGACGGGCATCGCTAGCCCTTTCGGCAGCAGAGGAATCATCTTGCTCGACTAGGCCTACGTAGCGAATCTTTCCCAAGAGCGCCGGGAACGTAAACGCGACCAGCACGCCGACATCTATTGCTGCGGGCAAACCTAGCAGGATCGGATTTTAGGCTCATCCGCCATTTATTAGCGAGCGGATTTAGCTGGAAGTCGTAGTTGCCTACAATAGACAAAGCATATGACTCGACCCCAGCTAAGAAGATTAACCAGAGGAAACCGAATTCGAGTACGTAATAGATGCCCCTGGGGTTTGGATTCACTCCCTTGCTCCAGGGTTTGATGAATGTGAACGCAACACCGATAGCCAACGCCACAACCGGAATGACTTGAGCAATAAGCGCCGCGTATTCCTTGTTCACCCGATCAGGCTATCGAATCGTGGGAGCATACTATTGTCTGATATCTGATTGCAGCTTGCCCGCCATCCCGTCTGCCGTCGACCCGCCCTTCTGGGAGCGGGCCGCCGCCCGGCCCGCCGCGTCAAGCGGACCTTGACACACGTTCGGACGCTGGCGGGTCGGGTGGTGGTCTGCTCGGCTTGCCCGGGTCGTCGGCTGGCGGGATGGCTCGCGCAACCACCCACGGACCGCAACCCGCCGACGGGGTTGCAACCATCTCGGAGCCCGAGCGCCCCCGCCGGAGGCGCAGTAACCGCAGCCCCGCGACCCCGCCAGTTCGCCGACGCGGCCGGCGTGCGCTCCCTATACGGCGCGGGCTCGTGGCCGCGCGGCCCGGCCGGCTGCCGGCCCACCCCTACCCGGTCAACGCCCCTGTCGTTCTGCGGCGGCCCCTTGGGCTTCCCGCTTCCGCGCCAGCCGGCGGGCGTGTTGCGTGGCCGGAGTCGGAGCGCCAGCGGAGCGACGGACGCGCGCCCAGGCGGCGGCGCGTGCGGCCCGTTCAGGGCCGCCTTGATAGACGTACAGAAAGTCTTCCCACACCGGCCGGCAGCCGACCGTCCCACCCCGGCCGCAGGAGTCACGATCGGTTGACGTGTCGGTACCCGGTGCTACGCTGGCGCTCGTCGAGCACGCTAGCGCGGCCTTCCTGCCGGATCGCTGGACTCGACTTCGGAGACCGAGCGGCCTTCCTGCCGCTGATGCGGGCCATGTCCCGTCGGCTCTCGATCGCACCGGCCGTTGTGCCGGCCTCCCGAATCCGCTGAGCGGCCCAGCACGGTTTTCCCCGCCGTCCTCGATGGCCCGGATTCGTACCTCTCCACGGGTGGGGGCAGCCTGCGGCAACCCGCCGGATGCCGGTATCCCAGGCTCCCCACCCGTGCCAGTCCAAGGCTTACTCAGCGCGAAAGGACACGACTCATCGGCGGGAAGTGGCACGACCACGCTTCCGTCCTCCGGCGTCAGCCGCCCTCTCGGCGGTGCCAGGAGACACGACGAACACCACCAGCGGAGAGACGTCCATGGCTGGTGGTGCTTCGTCTCCCGTCCCTGCCACCCCCTGATGAGGAGACAGTCGTGTCCACCACCCCGCTCACCCTCTACCGGCCCGGTCTCGTCGTCGGCCGTGACGCTCAGGTCCTGCACCGCGCCGCCTCGCCGGAGTTCTCCGGCTGGCTGGAGCACACCCGCCCCGCCGGCGGCTGTGCTCGCCCGATCCGCCTCACCGGCACCATCGCCGCCGTCGACCGGGACACCGGCCGCATCACCGGCCAGCTGCACACCGACGAACTGCCCGACCGGACGCTTTACAAGGCATGCGGCAACCGCCGCGAATCGGCGTGCCCGGACTGCGCATGGGTCTACCAGGGCGACGCCTACCAAGTCGTCTGTCGCGGCCTGACCGGCGGCAAGGGCGTCCCGGACTCGGTAGGCCGGCACCCGGTCGTCTTCGCCACCTTCACCGCACCGTCCTTCGGCCTGGTCCACCACCGCCACGTCCCCCGCCACACCTGCCGCAACCGGCAGCGCTGCGCCTGCCGACCCGCACCCTGCCGCGCCCGCAGCAACGCCGGCACCTGCCCGCACGGACAGCCCGCGGCGTGCTTCGCCCGCCACGACGCCGACGATTCGCGGCTCGGGCAGCCGTTGTGCCTGGACTGCTACGACCACGCCCACCAGGTCGTATGGAACTACTTCTCCGGCGAGCTGTGGCGGCGCACCAAGCAGGCGATCGAACGCCACCTCGCCGTCCTCTGCCGAAAGCTCGGGATCCCCTTCGTCCCAGTCGTCACGGCCTCGGGCAAGGTCCGCTGGATGCCGCCCGTGCGGGTATCCCACGGCAAGGTCGCGGAGATGCAGCGCCGGGGAGCCGTGCACTTCCATGTCCTCCTGCGCCTCGATGGCATCGACCCCGACGACTTGGACGCGCTCGTGCCGCCGGACGGCATCACCGTCGACGACTTGGAGGAGGCGGTCCACACCGCCGCTTCGCGAATCACCGTCACCACGCCCGCGCATCCGGACCGGCCGCAGGGCTGGTTGGTCGGCTGGGGTGAGCAGGTCGACGTCCGGCGGATCAACACCGCTGGCGACGAGTTGACCGACGGCAAGGTGGCCGCTTACCTGGCGAAGTACGCCACCAAGGCCACGGAAGCCACCGGGCACTCATTGACTCGGGTCACCCCGGCCACGATCGATGACCACGCCGATCCGGAAGGCGACCACGTCGCCCGCCTCATCGACGCGTGCTGGCACCTCGGCCGCCCCACCCACACCGACACGAGCAGTGGCGCCGCAACAGCAGGCGACCGTCAAGACGGCCTTGACGCCAAACCGAACGTCTACGGCGGGCTGCGCCGCTGGGCGCACATGCTCGGCTTCGGCGGCCACTTCCTCACCAAGGCCCGCCGCTACTCCGTCACCTTCGGCCTGCTCCGGGATACCCGCGCCACCTACCGCCGCACCGAGGACGACGAGCCCGCCGAAACGATCACCGTCGGCGCTCTCACCTACGTCGGGTCGGGCTGGCTCAGCGAAGGTGACGCGCTGCTCGCCAATACCGCCGCGAGGCAGCGACGGGAGAGCAGCCGGGTCGGCCGGGAAGAACTCGCTCACGAAGCCTGGCTTCTCGGAGCCGCCGCATGAGCCAGAACCTCACCCCGCGTTGGTACTCGCCCGCCGAGGTCGCCGTGCTGCTCGGCTTCGGCATCTCCAAGGTCAAGATGAAGATCGCCACTGGCGAGCTGCGCTCCATCAAGGATGGCAAGTACCGCCGCATCCTCCCCGAATGGGTCGACGACTACATCCGCGAACAGGTCGAGCGCCAGGAGGCCGCCTGATGCCCGGACGTGCCCGAGCCAACGGTGAAGGGTCGATCTTCCCGTACCGGAACGGCTTCGCCGCGTACGTCTGGGTCGAGAAGCCCGACGGCAAGCGGGGCCGGAAGTGGGTCTACGGCAAGACCCGCGAGGAGGTCCACGACAAGTGGATCAAGCTGCACGGCCAGGCCAAGGCCGGCCCGGTGGCGACTCGCTCCCCGACCGTAGGGGAGTACGCCGGCTACTGGCTGCGCGAGATCGTCAAGCCGAACCTCGCCCCCGGCAGCTACGTCACCTACGAGGTGGTGGTCCGGCTCTACCTCGCGCCGGGGCTGGGTCGGAAGCGGCTCGACAAGCTCCGGGTCAGCGACGTCCAGACCTGGATCAACGAGGTGGGGCGGACCTGCCAGTGCTGTGCCCAGGGCAAGGACGAGCGGCGCAAGCCGATCCGGCGTCGCTGCTGTGCCCTCGGCCGCTGTTGCCGGGATCTGCCCTCCGCAACCAGCGTCACGCACCTGCGGACCGTGTTCCGGACGCTGCTGTCCCAGGCGATCACCGAAGGGCTGATCTCCCGCAACGTGGCGTCCCTGGTGAAGCTGCCCCCGGTGCGGAAGCGCAAGCGGAAGGCGTGGACGAGCGATGAGGCGCGGTGCTTCCTGGAGTCGGCCCGCGCCGATGATGACCCGCTCTATGCCGCGTACGTCCTGGTCCTGGTGCTCGGTCTGCGCAAGGGCGAGATGTTGGGGCTCACCTGGGCGGACGTCGACCTGGACGTGGGGGAGTTGACCATCGATCGTCAGCTTCAGCGAGTCGGTGCCGAGCTGCTGCACCGGGAGACGAAGACGGCCGCCTCGGACGCCACCCTGCCGCTGCCGGACATCTGCACCGTGGCGCTCGGCCGCCGCCGCACCGCGCAGACTGCCGCCCGGGATGCCGCTGGCCCGGCCTGGCAGCCGTCGGATCTCGTCTTCACCACCCGCTACGGGCGGCCGGTCGAGCCGCGCAACTTCAACCGCTTCTGGGATCGGCGCTGCGACGCCGCAGGCGTCCGGCGGATCACGGTGCGGGACGCTCGGCGGACCTGCGCCTCGCTCCTGGCGGACCTTGACGTGCACCCCCGGGTGGCGATGCAGATCCTGAGGCACGCCCAGTTCGCCATCACGATGGAGATCTACACGGTGGTGTCCTCGGCGGCCACCCGCGACGCCCTCAAGCGGCTCGGCAGCGCATTGGACCGGTGAGGCGGCTACTGCTGTACTTCGCTGCTGTACGAGCCGTGCTGACAAAGACAGCGACCCCACAAAGGGCCGCTGACCTGCGTAAGAGTGGGCCGCCAGGGACTCGAACCCTGAACCTATGGATTAAAAGTCCACAGCTCTGCCATTGAGCTAGCGGCCCGCGCGCTCAGGTTACCCGACAGTCCCCGCCAGCGACTCTCGGCTTCCCGCCGGCCGTCGATGCCTGACCGTACCCCCTCGGGCCACGCCTGATCATCACCAGTTCGGCGACCTGGCGGTGTCTGGGGCGCCGGATACCGCAACGTCGGGGACGTGGAGTGGATCATGCGATATCGCCCTGTCGCTGTGCATGGCTGGGGGCGGCTGGGGAACCGGTTGGAGCATGGGAGTGAGCGGCAGCCCGGCCGTGGCGGCGTCCGGGGAGGAGATCGGGCCGGACGGCGTACGACAGCCGGGTGGGGAGGTGCACGCCTGGCTGCCGGCCAGAACCAGACCGTTTGCGGCCTGGCCCTCAGCCGGACCCGGTTGCGCCGCTTCCCGCATGTGCGTTTCGAATACTCGGGCACGGACGTGCTCACCGAGGCCGACGCGGTGGGCTGGATCTGCCCGCGCTGCCTGGCGGCCACGGCTGGCCGGCGTGGCAAGGAGAAGCACGGCTGGGTCCGGAACTCCCCTCGACCTTGATCGACTCGGCTTCCTGGAAGGCGGGGTATCCGAGTGGCCGGGATGCCCCGGTTCCCAGGAAACCGAGTCGATCAAGACGGCAGCGCGCCGGGCTGGGGCTGGGTGGCGGTTGAGCTGCTGCTGGGCGGGTACGGGGTCGGACATGCGGATCGTGGTGGTGGGGGCGAGCGGCAACGTCGGTACGGCGGTGCTGCGTCGGCTGCGCCGGGAACGGGGCGTGGAGTTGGCAGGGGTGGCCCGGCGGTTGCCCGGCCCCGATGCCGGCACGCCGTACGACCAGGTGGAGTGGCACTCGTGCGACATCGGCGCGCCGGGTGCGGTGGGGCAGTTGACCGAGGTGTTCGCCGGCGCGGACGCGGTGGTGCACCTGGCGTGGCAGATCCAACCCAGTCACGACCAGCGGGTGCTGCGCCGGACGAACGTCGACGGCAGTCGGGCCGTGATCGATGCGGTGGTCCGGGCGGGTGTGCCGGCTCTGGTGTACGCCTCGTCGGTCGGCACCTACGCGCCCGGCCCGAAGGACCACCCGATCAGCGAGCGCTGGCCGGCCACAGGGGTGCCCGGGTCGTCGTACAGCGAGCACAAGGCGGAGGTCGAGGCGCTGCTGGACGGGGTCGAGCGGGAGCACCCGACGCTGCGGGTGGTCCGGCTGCGACCCGGGTTGATCTTCCAGAGGGACGCCGGTACGGAGATCACCCGCTACTTTCTCGGCCCGTTGGCACCTGTGCGGCTGTTGCGCTTCGGCCGGATCCCGCTGGTGCCCACCAACCGGCGGCTGCGGATGCAGGCGGTGCATGCCGACGATGTGGCTGACGCGTACACCAGGGCGGTTATGGGTGATGCGCGCGGAGCTTTCAATGTCGCAGCGGACCCGGTGCTGACTCCGGAGCTGGTGGCCCGGCACTTCCACGGCTGGACGGTGCCGGTCGCGGCGCCGGTGCTGCGGGTGGCGGCGGCGCTGACGTGGCGGGCGCGGCTGCAACCTGTCGACGCCGGCTGGGTGGAGTTGGGCCTGAACGCGCCGCTGATGTCCAGCGAGCGCGCGGAGACCGAGCTGGGCTGGCAGCCCAGGGTCGATGCGCTCACGGCGCTCAAGGAACTGCTCCTGGGGATGGCCGGAGGCGACCACACGGGCAGCCCGCCGCTGTCCGCAGCACCCACCCTGCCGGGCCGCCCCGCAGGCCTCCTGCACGCCCGCCCCGCAGGCCAAGGAAACCCCTACTGACCCGCCCGCCCCGCCCCGAGGTGGGTCCGGTGTGCGGGGGCCGTTAGGTCAGTTTTGCGTTCGTTACCGTGGGGTTGCGGGCGCCCAGGAAGAAGATGCCGGGGTAGCCGCGGGTCTCGAACTTGCCGCTGGGGTTGCGGCGCAGGGTCGATTTTTCGATCTTCATCGTGCCGGTGCGGTCGTTGCTGACGAAGAAGACCGCGCCGCCGCCCTCGTTGGCCCTGTTGTTCTCGATGATGGTGCCGGCGATCCGGACTGTGAACTCGTTGCCGTCGCAGTAGATCGCGCCGCCGCTGCCGCCACCCGGCGTGCCGGACTTGGCCGGGTTGGCGCCGTTGCCGATGGCCTCGTTGTCTCTGAGCAGGCTGTTGAGTACCACCCACGACACGCCGATGCTGCTCAGCGCGCCTCCGTTCGAGCAGGAGCCGCCGTCGAAGGTGCTGCCCACCACGTACACCGGCTTGCTGTCGTATTGGCTGAGCACCCGGACGGCCGCGCCACCCAGGTCGGGGCCGGTGCGGTCGCAGCGGTTGTCGACGAAGCGCGAGTTGACGACCTTCAACCGCCCGCCGCGTACGAAGATGGCACCGCCACCGCCACCCTCGGCTTTGTCGCCCGTGGAGTTGCCGTCGGCGAACGTCAGGTTCTGCACGGTGAGCTGCGGGTGGTCCTGGTTCTGGCAGTGCGAGGTGGTCCAGCCCTGGGCGCTGTCGCAGGTGTTCATGTAGAGGATGCGCCGCTTCCCCTGACCGCTCAGGGTGACCCTGCCGCCGCCGTCGAGCACGACCTTCGGCCCATTGGCGTTGCGGACCTTCGCGGTGGCGGCCATCTTGATCGTCACCGGGGCAGGCCCACAGTCGAACGTGATGACGCCGCCCGCCGCCACGGCCTTCACCACCGCCGCGGAGGTGCAGCTCGTCGGGGTGCCCGTGCCGATGGTCCGGGTCGGCTTCGAGGTGTCCACCGCGCGTGCCTCCGCCGGCACTGTGGCGTTGCCGTTCGGGTTGCCGGCCGCGAGCGCCTTAGCCGCAGGCTTCGGGCTCGGGCTGGGGCTCGCGCTGGCCCCAGGGCCGCCGAGACCGTCGCGGCCGGCCGGTGCGACGCCCTGGTCGCCGGTCACCAGACCCTCCGGCGCGTCGGACGGCGCGGCGACCGGTGCCGGCGTGTCGGGCGCGCAGGCGGGCAGGGTCGCGGTGGCGACACCGAGGACGAGCAGGGCGGCAAGCGACGACAGGCGCACCCCGTGATGCTAGGAGCCGCGACGGCCTCCGGACGAATCCGCCATGCCGTCTTAACCAGCTGCTAAAAGTCGGCGAAGAGGTACGGCACCCGGCGCGGGAAGATGCCGCGCAGCTCGGCGGCGGCATCGACAGGTACGTCGCCCAGCCCGCGCAACGGCAGCTCGGCGGGGTCCAGCACCCCGTACGCCAGGGCGGAGAGCCCGGCCGCGGTGAGCGTGGCCGTGGGGGCCCGGCCGCCGGTGTCGCTGACCAGCTCCAGCGCGCCGGTCGTGCCGTCCAGCAGGTGGGTGCCGGCCAGCCACCGGTCCCCGGTCAGCTCGACCCGCACCCGACCTGGCCCGACGGACAGACCGTTGAGCGCGTCCAGCGACAACAGTCGCGCCATCGGGGCGGATGCGCCCGGCCGGCCCGCCCGCGCCTCGATGTGCACGTCCAGGTCGGTGAGCCACAGCTCCGGCAACTCGTCCGGCGGGACCTGGACGCTGACCCGGTCGACCTGATCGACGTGCCGGGCGAGGAACTGCAACAGCAGCGCCCGCGCGAGCGGATCGGTGACCAGCAGCTCGTTGCCGTGCAGCGTGCCGCCGTGGCCGTCGATCCGGTAGGTGAGCGCGCCTGTGACCTCGCCGTCCACCCGTGCCGTGAGCAGCCAGTACTCGTCCCGGTCGCGCAGGCCGACGTCCCGATAGTCCGGGAAGATCGAGAAGCCGTGCCGTTCCTTTAGGCAGCGCTCGGTGAACGCGCGCCACGCGGGATAACCGGCGCGGATCCGCTCCCAGCCCACCTCGCCGGGCAACTCGGCGCGAACCAGCGACCCCAGATCCGCCGGGGTGAACGTGACAGTGCGTGGCTTGGGCAGCCCGGTGTAGCCGAACCGGGCGTAGAAGCTGGGCCGAAACGGGTAGAGCGCGCTGAGCAGGTGCCCCTCGTCGCGCATCTCGTCGAGGAGTTGGTGCAGCAGCCCTCGGACGTGCCCCTGCCGGCGGGCCAGCGGATGGGTGGCCACGCCGGCGACGCCGGCCATCGACAGCACCGACCCGCGCAGGTTCTGCCGCATCGGGATGGCCGAGGCGGCAGCCAGCGTCTCGCCGCCCTCCTCGACCACGAGCGTCGTGTTGCCCTGGTGATAGGGCAGGTAGTCGCGGAACTCCTCGACCCGGGCGGCACCCATCGGCGACGCCTCGAAGGCGTACGCGGCCAGCGGGAAGCTGGTGGTGAGACGTTCGTCGGCGGTCACCCGTCGGATGGTCATCCGCCCATCCCAACCGGTGCCGGCATCCGCCGCAACCGGATTGCGCCCAGGTCAGCGGGTCGTGACGTCGGAGACCACGACTGTGACGTTGTCCGGCGCGCCAGCGTGGTGGGCGAGCTTCACCAACTGCTCACCGCACTGCTGGCGGTCGACGTACATGCCCAGCGTCGCCGCGATCGCCTCGTCCTCGACGTAGTCGGAGAGCCCGTCGCTGCACAGCAGCAGCCGGTCGCCGGGAACCACGGTGAGCACACCGACCGCCGGCGGCGTGTCGGCGCCCTGCACGGCCCGGGTCACCAGGGACCGCTGCGGGTGGTGCCGGGCCTGCTCGGGGGAGAGCGTGCCTTGGTCGACAAGCGCCTGGACGAATGTGTCGTCCCGGGTGAGCTGGGTCAGCTCCCCGTCGCGCAGCAGGTAACAGCGGGAGTCGCCGACCTGGGCCAGCACCAGCGTGTCGCCCGCCAGCAGCGCCGCGGTGAGCGTGGTGCCCATCCCCTCCCGGGCCGGGTCGACGGTGATGGCGGCGTGGATGCGTTGGTTGGCGGTGCTGACCACGGCACGCAGGGCGTCGGCGGCCCCGTCGGGGTCAGTGGGCGGAGCCAGCTCGTCCAGGATCCGGATCACGATCTCGCTCGCCACCTCACCCGCGGGCAGCCCGCCCATGCCGTCGGCGACGGCGATCAGGCGGTCACCGGCGAGGGCGGAGTCCTCGTTGTTGGTGCGAACCAGACCGATGTCGTTGAGGATGACCGAGCGGAGGATCAGCGTCATGGGGTCAAGCTTGCCAAGAACACCCCGCCTTCGTCTCTACGCACTACTGCGTAGGGTGAAGAAATGATGCCGGTGTCCATGGTTGGGCGTGCCGGCGAGCTCGCCGAGCTCGACCGGGCCTGGCCCGCCGTGGCGTCGCTGCGCCGCTCGACACCGACCGTCGCGGTGCTCACCGGCGTGGCGGGGGTGGGCAAGAGTTTGCTGGTCGCAGCCGCCGTGGACGCCTTCACCCCACGTCCCGCGCTGATCCTCTCCGGCGCTGCCCGGGTGCACGGCCCCGCGCCGTACGACTGGTTGGCGGCGGTGCTCACCGGTCGGGACACCAGCCGGCTCGGCCTGCCGTCGGACGCGCTGGCCTGGTTGGCTCAGCAGCCCACCGCACCCCGCGAGCGGTACGCGCCGGGCACCCTGCTGCGCCTCGCCGTGCGGACCGTCCAGTTGCTGGTCGGCGCCGGCCCGGCCGTGCTGGTCGTGGACGACCTCCACGCGCTCGACCCGGCCAGCGTCAACCTGGTCGGTGAGCTGGCCACCGTGGCCGACCTGCCGGCTCTGCTGGTGGTGGCGAGCCGACCGCCGGCCGACGCGGTGGCACCGGAGCTCACCCGCCGCGCGCTGGCCCGGCTCAGCGGCGTCCGCGGCGCCGTCCGCCAGCACCTCGGCCCGCTTCGCCCGGCCGAGGTCGCCGAGGTCCTGACCCAGGTGTACGCGGACAGCAACCCTTCGCGTCGGCTGGTCGCCTCGGTGTGGCGGTGCACCGGCGGCAACCCCTACGCGCTGACCGAGCTGCTGGCCGCGCACGCGGGGGAAGGGCCGGAAGCGCTGCTCCGGCGGCTGCCCGGCCCGCGCCAGGCGGCGGCACCGGTCGATCCCGCGTCGGCGCTCGCCCCGCTCGCGGCGGTCGACGTGCCGTCCGACGTGCCGCTCGACCCGGAGTTGACCGCCCGGGAGGTCGAGGTGCTGGGCTGCCTGGTCGCCGGCATGTCCAACAAGCAGGTCGCGAAGGCGCTCGGCATCTCGGTACGCACGGTCACCGTGCACGTGTCCAACCTGCTGCGCAAGACCGGCTCGGTGTCGCGTACCGAGGTGGCGCTCTGGGCGGTCCGGCGCCGGCTGCCGGTGCCGACCCCGGTCGACGGCTGAGCCACCCTCGGCCGGTCTCGCGTCGAGCGGCCCTTGCTCAGCGGCGCGGGTAGCGCAGCAGCAGGCTCGCGGCGACCTCCTCGTCGCCGACGGCCGTGTAGCTGTGTGGCACGTCGGAGACCCAGCGGAGGTGCCCGCCGGCCGGCACGGTCAGCGGCGCGTCGGCCGGGCCGGCGCGCAGCACGCCGGCGAAGACTGTGACGTGTTCGGTGACCCCCGGCTGGTGCGCGGGGGAGAGCTGCCCCGGGCCGGGCGCGACGCGCATCCGGTACAGCTCGTAGGTGGCGTCGGTGTCGGTGAACACCTCCAGCAGGGTGGCGGTGACCGCGGTGCCGTGCACGGTGGCTGCGGCGGCCGGCTCGGCCAGCACGGCGGTCAGTGGCACCCCGAGCTGTGCGGTGACCGCCCAGAGCGTCTCCAGGGTCGGGTTGCGGGTGCCGTGCTCCAGGCCGGAGAGGGTGGCCTTTCCGATGCCGGCCAGGCGGGCCAGTGTGGACAGCGAGATGCCCCGCTCCTCGCGCAGGGCACGGACCCGCCGGCCGACGATGGCGGGATCCACGTCGAGGCCCGGACGGCGGGCTGGTGGTGGGTGCGGCATCCGGCTATCGTGCTACACGCTGTCGTTCCGTAAACGGAACAGGAGGGGTGGGATGGCCGGTCGGGCTCAACCGTTGCTGGCCGGCGGGGTGGCCGCGCTGGTCGGCTTCGCCAGCTCGTTCACCGTCGTGCTGGCCGGGTTCCGCGCGGTGGGCGCGTCGGACGCGCAGGCGGCCTCCGGTCTGCTGGCCCTCTGCGTGGCGTGCGGGCTCGCTGCCGCCTGGCTGGGCTGGCGGCACCGGATACCGATGAGCGTGGCGTGGTCGACCCCGGGTGCGGCGCTGCTGGTGGCGACGGGGCCGCCGCCGGGCGGGTGGCCGGTCGCGGTGGGCGCGTTCCTCGTCGCCGGCCTGCTGATCGTCGCGGCCGGGTTGTTTCCGCCCCTCGGCCGGGCGGTTGCCGCCATCCCCAAGCCGGTGGCCGGCGCGATGCTCGCCGGTGTGCTGCTGCCGCTCTGCACCGCTCCGTTCCGCGCGCTTGTCGAACTGCCCACGGTGGCCGGCCCGGTGGTGGTCGGCTGGCTGCTGCTGCACCGGTTCGCCCGCCGCTGGGCGGTGCCGGGCGCGCTGCTGGTGGCGGTGGCGGCGATCGCGCTGACCGCACCGCCGGCCGGTCTGACCGGGGTCACGCTCATCCCGTCGGTAACCCTCACCGCGCCGGCCTGGAACGCGTCCGCGCTGGTCGGGCTCGCCCTCCCGCTGTTCCTGGTCACCATGGCCGCGCAGAACGTACCCGGCATGGCGGTGCTGGTCGGCTACGGCTACCGACCGCCGTTCGGCGCCGCGCTGCGGGCCACCGGGCTGGCCAGCCTGCTGGCCGCACCGGCCGGCGGGCACGGCGTGAACCTCGCGGCGATCACGGCCGCGCTCGCCGCCAGCCCCGACGCGCATCCGGACCCCGAGCGCCGGTGGATCGCCTCGGTCACCGCCGGCATCGGGTTGGCCCTGCTCGGGCTGGGCGCCGGCGTGGCCACCGCGCTGGTCGCGGTCGCCCCGCCGATCCTCATCGAGGCGGTCGCCGGGCTGGCCCTGCTCGGCGCGCTCGGCACCGCGCTCGCCTCGGCGGTGGCCGAGCCAGCGACGCGGGAGGCCGCCGTGGTCACCTTCGTGGTGACCGCCTCCGGGGTGACGCTGATCGGCGTGGGCGGCGCGTTCTGGGGCCTGGTCGCCGGCTGCCTGATGCTGCTGCTCTTCCACCGCCGCCGCCCCGCCGAGCCCGCCTCGCCCACTGCGCCCGAGTCCGCCGCGCCCGCCGCGCCCAGCGAGCCTGCCGAGTCTGCCGCGCCCACCGAGTCTGCCGCGCCCACCGAACCTGCCGCGCCCGCTGAGCCTGCCGCGACTGCGGCCCCGGAGAGACCCACACGAGATCGGCGAAGTGGGGCTGTCCCCGTCGACCGGACACCCCAACACCATTGATCCACTCCAGGTCGCCGACATGGCGGTATCCAAGCTCCGAGACACCCCCACATCGCCGACATGGAGTCGATCACCGGCCCGGCCCGGCCCGGCCCGGCCCGGCGGGGGTGGCGTCGCCCTGCGGCGGTGGTGGGCTACTCCTCGCGCGGGAGGTCGGCCACGCCGACGGTGAGGCGTACCCTGCCGTCCGCGACGGTGGCGATCCGGTCGGCTGGGACGTACACGGCGTCGACCTGGGTCGACTCGGTGGAAACCTTCAGGTAGCCGGTGTGCAGCAGACGTGCCGCCAGGTCAGCCGGAACGTCCGGCTCTTCCACGGCGGTCGCCTCGATCAACTCGTTCAGGCTGCTGCCCGGGTCGGCCGAACCCGGCCCGGCGGACGTGCCGTGATGGTCGGTGGTCGGCGACTGCACGGTCACCGCGTTCGGGTCACCCCGCTGGACGAGGTCCACGGTGCCGACCTCGGTGCCCGCGACGTCGATCACCGGCATTCCGGTGGTGATCCGCGAGATGGTCGCCTGCTGCTCGTCCTGCTGGTCCATCTCTTCGCGGTTCCCAGCGTGATACGCCGCTAAACGCCGCCGCCAACCCGCCCGGTGGCGGTAGCGGCAGTCAGCTGTTCGGGAGGGCCCAGCCACCCGGTGGACGTGGGGACAGCTCCCGCCAGGTGTCCGGGCCGTCGAGCAGCGCCCGGATGGTCTCCTCGGCCTCGTCCGCGCTGCCGTACTCGTAGAACTTGGAGATGCCCTCGGCGCCGCCGGCCCGCTGCTCGACGTGCCACCGGTCGGCGTCCACCCGCAGGAAGATGTCCCGCCGGGCGAGCCGTCCCCATTTCCCGTTCCACAAGTGCTTGCGCTGCTCCATGGCCGGACTCTATCGAACACACGTACGAGAAAGTGCGGCCCCTGCGGGAATCCCGCAGGGGCCGATGTGCATCCGACGGCGCCTACCGCAACGCAGCAGCGCAGGTCGCGGTCAGCGCGGCGCTGGCGGCTCGGTGCGGCGACCCAGCACGTCGTCAAGTGCCCCGCGCTGCTGGCCCGGCGTGGTGTGGCCGGCGGAGACCAGCGCGTCCCGGATTTCGGTGAGCAGCTTGACCTCCTCGCTCGGCGCGGAGGGCGGCGGCTCCTCGCCGCGCTTGCGCCGCTCGGCCAGCCGGTTCATCGGGTAGACGACCAGGAAGTAGAGCGCCAGCGCGGTCAGCAGGAAGGTGATGGCCGCGTTGACGAACGCCACCCAGTCGAACTGGATGCCACGGAACTCGGGGGTCGAGCCGCTGAGGCCGTCCTTGCTCCCGGTGATCAACACGATGATCACGCGGACAAGTGGTTCGAGGAACGACTTGGTGAGCTGGGTGACCACGCCCGTGAACGCGGCACCGATGACGACACCGACCGCCAGGTCGACGACGTTGCCGCGCATGATGAAGTCTTTGAAGCCCTTGAACATCCATACTCCTGAGGTGGCCCGTTTCCGTCGGGGACAACCTATGCCCCCGCGACGGGCTCCAGAAAAGCGCCGGCTTCGATGGCTGCCAACGCCGGGTCGCCGGCCCGGATCGCCTCGACGAGCCGGGTGTGGTCGACGTAGCGCTCGGGGGTGAGCGCGTCTCCCATCGCCTGGGCGACGGTGCTGCGCAGGGCGGTGCCGAACGAGGCGTACAGCTCGGCGAGCATGGCGTTGTGCGCGGCGACGACCACCACCGTGTGCAGGGCCGCGTCGGCCTCGACGAAAGCGTCGACCTGGCCGCCGTGCCAGGCCGCCTCACGCTCGGCGAGCGCGCCGTCGAGCGCCGCCAGGTCCTCCGGTGTACGCCTCAGCGCGGCGAGCCGTGCGGCTTCCACCTCGAAGGCGCGCCGCACCTCGATGACCTCGGTCATGCGGTCGTCGCCGAGTTGGCGGGCCACCACCGGCGCCAGTTCGTCGGTGGACACCACGTACGTGCCGGAGCCCTGCCGGCATTCCAGCACGCCGGCGTGCTGAAGTGCGCGGACGGCCTCGCGGACCGTGTTGCGCCCGACGCCCAGCGCGGCGACCAACTGCGGCTCGGTGGGGATGCGGCCGCCGATCGGCCACTCGCCGCCCAGGATCCGGGACCGGAGCTGCTCGATGGTCTGTCGGACCCGGTGCCCACGAGGCGGCACCGGTGGCGCTGCGGGGGAATCGACTGAGGGTGGCACTGGTTACATCACCGGTCCCGAATTCATCCCATGATTGTAGGTTAGAGGTCATGACCCCGCCACCTACCGCCGCTCCGGCGGCGCCCGCCCCCGTCTCCGTCCCCAGGATGGGCGACACCCGCGCGGGCCGCCGGGTCCACCCGGCGACCGGAGGCGCGCTCGTACTTGTCGGAATGCTGCTGGTGGCGCTCAACCTGCGCGCCGCCGTCACCAGCCTCGGCGCGCTGCTCGACGAGATCCGCGACGGGCTGGGGCTGTCCGGGGTCACCGCCGGCCTGGTCACCACCCTGCCGACCATCGCGTTCGCCGGCCTGGGTGCGCTCACCCCGTGGCTGGTCCGCCGGGTGGCGCCGGCCCGGGTGCTCGTGGTCGCCATGTTCGCCCTGGCCGCCGGTCAGGTGCTGCGGGTCCTCACCGACTCGACATGGGTCTTCGTCCTCACCAGCGCGCTGGCGCTGGCCGGCATCGCGGTGGCGAACATCCTGCTGCCGATGCTTGTCAAGCAGCACTTCCCGCACCGCACCGGCCTGGTCACCGGGGCGTACACGATGGCGCTGACCGTGGGCACGACGGTGGCAGCGGCGACAGCCGTGCCGATCGCGCACGCCTTCGGGTCGTGGCGGGCCGGGCTGGGCATCTGGGCCGCGCTCGCCGCTGTGGCCGTACTCCCGTGGGTGCCGCTGGCGCTGCGGACCCGGGCCCGCGTGCGGCGGGCGAACCCGACGCCGGCCCCCGCCGCGCGGGTCCGGATCCGGCCGGAACGGACCCGACTGGGCTGGGCGATGGCCGTCTACTTCGGGGCACAGTCACTGAGTGGGTACGCGATCATGGGCTGGCTGGCCCAGCTGTTCCGGGACGCCGGCTACCAGCCGGAGTCGGCCGGGCTGCTGCTCGCCGGGGTGACAGCGCTCGGCGTGCCGATCGCGCTGCTGATGCCGACCCTGGCCGGCCGGCTGGCCACCCTGCGTCCGCTGGTGCTCGGGCTGACCGCCGCGTCGGCGCTGGGCTACCTCGGGTTGGCGATCGCCCCACACGGCGCGGCGCTGCTCTGGGTGGCACTGCTGGCGATCGGCCAGGGGGCGTTCCCGATGATCCTGACCGCCATCGGCCTGCGTTCCCGCACGGCCGAGGGGACGGTTGCGCTCTCCGCGTTCGCGCAGAGCACCGGGTATGTGATCGCCGCCCTCGGCCCGCTGATGGTCGGCATCCTCTACGAGGTCACCGGCGGCTGGACGGCGCCGATCGGGTTCCTGCTGGCCGCGCTCGCCGTACAGACGACCGCGGGCATGGCGATCGCTCGTCCCCGTTACGTCGAGGACGAGTGAACAGCGGCAGCGGTCAGGAGGAGGCGGGCGTCGGTTCGCCGGCGACTGCCTCGTCGACCGTCGGGTAGGTGTGCAGCACCTCGACCAGCCCGCTCACCTCGAGGATGCGCAGCACACCCCGCTGGGGTGCGGCCAGGCGCACCACGCCGCCGGCCTCGTCGCAGCTGTTCTTGGCGCGAACGAACACCGACAGACCTGTCGAGTCGCAGAACGAGACCTCGGCCAGGTCGAACACCAACCGGCTACGGCCCTTGTCGAGCAGGTCGGTGATCTGGTCCTGCAACTGTGGTGCGGTTGCCATGTCCAGTTCGCCCGCGACCGACACGACGACCACGTCGCCGCGTTGTTCCGTGTGCACCGTCAAGGACATAAGCCAGACCTCCTGTTATCGGGGGAACGGTATCCCACGACGAGTGTCGTACGCAGATCGGGAGCCATGATCCGGTGGCCGTCGTCATTCCGTTGCTACGGAGCAACTAGCTCTACAGCCCCCGGTGATAGAGTCCGGCCGGTCCAGGTCGAGGGGGGTTTTCGCAATGGCGTTGAACGCCGAGGAAAGTGGTCGGCTCGCCGCGCTGCTCGGCGGGCACGCCGAGCAGGTCACGCAGCGGTGGACCGAGATCATCGCCGGTTCGCTGCGCGGGCGGCTGAGTCAGGCCGAGCTGCGCCGGCAGGTGCAGGACCTGCACCACGCCATCGTCACCACAGGTGAGCAGGGCGCCATCGACCTGTCCGCCGACAGTGCGGCCGAACTGCGCGCGGCGCTGTCCGAGCTGTCCCGGGGCAGGGCCCGGCAGGGGTTCTCCGCCACCGAGACCGCGATCAGCATCTTCGCGCTGAAGGACGTGCTGGTTCCGCTCGTCGAGGAGGCCGGCGGCGACCGCGCGCTGCGCGACTACGTCGCCTTCTCCGGGCTTGTCGACGAGATGGGCCTGTTCACCTTCGAGAGCTTCGTCCGCACCCGGGAGAGCCTGATCGCCGATCAGGCCGAGCAGTTGCTCGAACTCTCCACGCCTGTGGTCAAGCTCTGGGAGGGCGTGGTCGCCGTCCCGCTTGTCGGCACCCTGGACTCCGCCCGCGCCCAGGTGGTGATGGAGCGCCTGCTGCAGACCCTTGTCGACACGGGCTCCCCGTACGCGATCATCGACATCACAGGCGTCCCGGCGGTGGACACCCAGGTCGCCCAGCACATCCTGAAGACCGTGGTGGCGGCACGCCTGATGGGCGCCGACTGCATCATCTCCGGCATCCGCCCGCAGATCGCGCAGACGATCGTCGCCCTCGGCATCGAGTTCGGCGACATCGCCACCAAGGCGAGCCTCGCCGACGCGCTGCGTCACGTGCTGCGGCTCAACGGGGTGGAGAGCGCTCGCCGTCAGTCACGTAGGGACGCCTGATGGAACGCGTGCCGATCCTCAAGATCGGCGACATCCTCCTCGTCTCCATCCAGCTCGACATGTCCGACCAGACGGCGGTCCAGCTCCAGGAGGACCTCGCCGAGCGGATCGTCGCCACCGGCTGCCACGGCGTCATCATCGACATCACCGCGCTGGACATCGTCGATTCCTTCGTCGGGCGGATGCTCTCCACGATCGCGTCGATCTCCAAGGTGCTCGACGCGGAGACGGTGGTGGTCGGGATGCGCCCAGCCGTCGCCATCACCCTGGTCGAGTTGGGGCTGTCGCTGAACGGCATCCGTACCGCCCTCAACGTCGAGCGGGGCATGGAACTGATCGCCGCGGCTCGCGCCGACGAGCTGGACGACCAGTTCGATGACGACCCGGACGCCGAGACGGCCACGCTGTGACCGCGGGCATCGACGTGGGCCACCCGCAGGCGCAGTCGATCCGCAGCGATGAGGACGTGGTCCGCGTTCGACAGTTGGTCCGTGTCGTGGCGGTGGCGGTCAAGCTGTCACTTGTCGACCAGACCAAGGTGGTCACCGCGGCCAGCGAACTGGCCCGCAACACCCTTGTGTACGGCGGTGGTGGCAGGGCCGAGGTGACGACAGTGGACAACGGGCGGCGCCGGGGCGTGCGGATCGTCTTCGCCGACTCCGGGCCCGGCATCGCCGATCTCGACCTGGCCTTCACCGACGGCTACACCACAGGCGGTGGCCTCGGCCTGGGGCTCAGCGGGGCCCGGCGACTTGTCGATGAGTTCCAGATCGAGACGTCGGCGGAATCGGGTACGCAGATCACGGTCACCAAGTGGTCCCGGTGAACGGGGACCTGATCACCGACAGTGGCCTCTGGTTCCGGGTGGAGGCCAGCAGCACCGCCAGCGCCGTACGCCGTGCCGCCGAACGCCTCGGCGCGCAACTGGAGATGACTCCGGCGCGCATCGCCGACCTGGCCATCGTCGCGGCCGAGCTGACAAGCAACCTCGTCAAGCACGCCGACGAGGGCGTCCTGCTGCTCCGGCCGGTCCGCCGCGCCGGTGAGGCAGGCGTGGAGTTGGTGTCCATCGACTCCGGCCCCGGCATGGCCGACCTGACCGTCTCGTCCCAGGACGGGCACTCCACCACCGGCACGCTCGGCATCGGCCTCGGCGCCATCGTCCGGCAGTCCAGTTGGTTCGACGGATACTCCCTGCCGGGCCGGGGCACCGTCCTCGCCGTGCAGGTCTGGCAGGCGGCGCCCGCCCGGCCGTCCTGGGCTGGCGCTCTCACCCGGCCACTGACCGGCGAAACGGTGAGCGGCGACGGTTACGCCGTCCGGGTCGCCGACGGGCGGCATCAGGTGCTGGTCTGCGACGGCCTCGGGCACGGGCCCCTGGCCGCCGCCGCGACCGAGGCGGCGCTCGCCGCTTTCCGTGACGCGCCGGCCAGCCCACCCGCGGCGGTGGTCAGCCACCTGCACCGGTCCATGTCGTACACCCGGGGCGCGGCGCTTGCCGTGGCCGAGTTGGTGCCCGAGGAGGGCGTGCTGCACTACGCCGGCCTGGGCAACATCTCCGGAATGGTCGTCGAGGGCGGCGGTCACCGTCGTGGGCTGGTGTCGCTGCCCGGCATCGCCGGGCACCAACGGCCAACCATCAGGGGGTACGACTACCCGTTCGGTCCCGGCGCGCTGCTGGTCATGCACAGCGACGGCGTGGTGGACCGCTGGCGGTTGACCGACTACCCGGACATCGCCGGCCGCTCCCCGCTCGTGGTGGCGGCGACCCTGCTGCGCGACGCCGGCACACGCCGCGACGACGCCTGCGTACTGGCCGCGAGGTCCTGGACATGACCGGCGAGCCGGGCGCGCTGCCACTACTGCAGATGACGTTGCGGGTCGAGCAGGACATCTTCGTGATCCGTCAGCGGGGCCGCGAGGTGGCCGCTGTGGTGGGCCTGGAACACCAGGACCAGGTCCGCATCGCCACCGCGCTCAGCGAGGTCGCCCGGGACCTGCTCCGCCTGTGCGGTGGCGCGGACGTGTCCTTCCACATCGACGCCGGCCCCGACGGCAGGTTCCACCTGGGCGCCGACCTCGCCCCGGTGACCCCCCTGCCCGGCGGTCGGTACGAGCCGCAGTCCGGTGCGGTGTCCCGACTGGTCGACAGACTGAGCGCGGCGACCGTCGAAGGCGTTACGGTCGTGAGGATGTCCCGACGAGTCCCGGCCAACGCGCCGACGCCGACTCCGGAGCGCCTCGCCGAGTTCCGTGCCGAGCTCGGTTTGAGCGCTCCGTCCAGCGCGTTGGACGAGTTGACGGTGCAGAACGGGCAGCTGATCGCGGCTCTCGACGAGGTGCGCAGCCAACGCGACGAGTTGGCAGTGCTGAACGAGGAGTTGGCCGAAACCAACCGTGGCGTGCTGGCGCTCTACAACCAGCTCACCGAGGAGTTGGAGGAGACCAACCGGGGAGTCGTCGCGCTCTATGCCGAGCTGGACGAGAAGTCGGCCCAGTTGCGCGCGGCGAGCGAGTCCAAGAGCCGGTTCCTGGCGAACGTGAGCCACGAGCTGCGCGCCCCGGTCACCGCGATCATCGGGTTGGGGCGGCTGCTCTCCGACTCCGCCTCCGACCCGCTCACCGCCGAACAGGCACGCCAGGTCGGTCTGATCCGATCCTCGGCGGCCGACCTGCTCGGGCTGGTCAACGAGCTGCTGGATCTGGCCAAGGCGGAGTCCGGCCGGATCGAGCCCGACTGGGCGGACATCGATCTGCGCCCGGTCTTCGGCCAACTGCGCGGTACGCTGCGCGCGCTGGCTACCAGGCCGGAGGTGGAGTTGGTGGTGGAGGAGCCGGTTGCGCCCGCCGTCCTGCGCACCGACGAGGTGCTGCTCGGTCAGGTGCTGCGTAACCTGCTGCACAACGGGTTGAAGTTCACCCAGCGCGGCGAGGTGCGGTTGCGAGCCCAGCGGCGTGACGACCGGTGGATTTTCGAGGTCAGTGACACCGGCCCGGGGATCGCCCCCGCGCAGCACGAGCGGATCTTCGAGGAGTTCTACCAGGTGCCGGGCGCCACCCGGGTCGGCGGCACGGGCCTCGGCCTGCCGTACGCCCGGCGGTTGGTGACCCTGCTCGGTGGGACGCTTGAGCTGACCAGCGAGCCGGGCCGGGGCAGCACCTTCACAGTTTCCCTCCCCGCAGGCGGAGCGTGACGGTGGAGGGCGGGGCGGCGACCGTCCTGGTGGTCGATGACAGCCGTACCAAGCGGTACCTGCTCGTCAGTTGGCTGACCCGGGCCGGCTTCGCGGTGCTGGAGGCGGAGAACGGCGCGGAGGCGTTGGCCCGGGTCGACACGGACCGGATCGACCTCGTGGTGCTCGACGTCCGGCTGCCCGACCTGAGCGGCTACGAGGTGTGCGAGCGGATCAAGGCGTCCCATCCGGCGGTGCCCGTGATCCACGTGTCCGCGCACGCGGTGGACGTCGCGGACCGCGCCCAGGGGTTGACCCGGGGCGCGGACGCCTACCTGACCGAGCCGATCGAGCCTGAGGAACTGATCGCCACCACCCGGGCGGTGCTGCGCTACTACCAGGCACGGCAGCGCGCCGAACTGCTCGCCGAACGGCTGCTCGGGCTCGCCGACACGACGGTGGCGGTGCACGCCGCCTCGACCTTCGTACGGCTGCTCGAGGTCGCCGCCGCAGGTGCCGCGGAGATCTTCAAGAGCCCGGCGGCGGTGATCGCCGAGACGTTCGACGGTGACTGCCTCGCCGGGATCTGTGCCGGCCCGGGGGCCGAGCCCGCCATCGTGCCGTGGGTCGTCGACGACACCGGGGTGCCGACCGGAGCGACGGTCCGGGTGGAGCCTCCGGCGAACTGGGCGCTGCTCGACTGGCCGGCGGACGACTCGGTGACGGTGGCCGCCGCCCGGCTGCGGGAGGATCGCGCGCCGCTGTACGTGGTGGTCCCGACCGCCACCCAGACAGCCCGTACGCCGGTGCTCGTGCAGCTCGCGCAGGCGGTGGCGGCGGCGGTGGAGGCCCAGCGCTCGTTCGACGAGGAGCACCGCATCGCCGTCACTCTGCAACGCAGCCTGCTTCCGCGCCGGCTGCCCGAGGTGGCCGGGCTGGATTTCGCCGTGCGCTACGAGCCGGCCAGCGCGCAGACCGAGGTGGGTGGCGACTTCTACGAGCTGGTGATGCTCGACGGGCATCTCCTCCTGGCGATCGGCGACGTGGCCGGCCACTCGCTGCACGCGGCGACGGTGATGGCCGAGCTTCGGCACGCGGTGCGGGCGTACGCGGTCGAGGGGCACCAGCCCGGCGAGATCCTGCACCGGGTCAACGAGCTGATGCGGACCCTGCTGCCGAACGAGCTGGCCACGCTCTGCGTCCTGCTGCTGCACCCGCCGAGCGGGCGGGTCCGGCTGGCCAGCGCGGGCCACCTGCCGCCGGTGCTCACCATGGACGGCAAGATCGAGTTTGTGCAGCACTCGGCGCCGCTGCTCGGCGTCCGCGCGCCCCGCCCAGCCGACCTGGAGTTCGTGCTGCCCGCCGGGGCGACGCTCGTGTTCTACACCGACGGGTTGATCGAGCGCCGGGACGCCACGATCGACGAAGGGCTGGCCGCGCTCGCCGCGGTGGCAGTCACCGTGGACGAGGACCTCAACCGGTTCTGTGACCGGCTGCTGTCGGAGCTGGCCCCGCCGAAGATCCACGACGACGTTGCCGTGGTCGTGGTGCGCCGTCGCTGAGTCGACGTCAGTGCACCGAGCGGGCGTACGCGGCAGGTGACACACCGGCGACGGCGGTGAAGTCACGGACCAGGTGCGCCTGGTCGCTGTACCCGAGGTCGGCGGCGAGATCCGCCCAGTTCAGCGGGCCGCCGGCCGCCTGCTCGACGGCCTCCTGAAGCCGGTAGCGGCGGATCACCCACTTGGGACCCACGCCCACGTGATCGAGGAACAGCCGTTGAAGCCGGCGGACCGGGACGTCGTACCGGCCGGCGAACTCGTTGACCCGCAGCACCGTGCGGTCCGTCCGGATCGCCTCGGCCAGCCGGATGGCCTCCTCGGTCGCAGGGTCCGGCTCGGGTGCCCAGGCGGTGAGGGTCGCGTCAAGCGCGCGGCGGCGTTCGTCGTCGGTGCCCGCGCAGACTTCGAAGCCGGGCCGTGCCAGTCGGCCGGTGGGCAGCGGCAGCCGGCGACCGGTCAACTCGGCGATCGACCGACGCCAGAACGGGTGGAAGCCGCCGGGGCGGAACTGGACCCCGCAGACCCGGCCGGTGCCGGTCAGCGTGATCCGGAACAGGTCGCGGCCGACCCCGGCCACCTCCCCGATCTCGGGTACGCGGCCGTCGCCCGTGCTGGGGTCGTGCGCGCTGGGGTCGTGCGCGCTGGGGTCGTGCGCGCCGGGATCGTTGCGTTGGAACACCACGTTGACCGCCGGGTGCGGCACCAGTCGCTGCTGAAACGGTGCGCCCAACGCCCAGTCGATCAGCCAGTAGTGCTCGACCCACTCGCGCAGCGGCTCGGCCGGCAGGTAGCGGCGGAAGCGGACCTCGCGCAGCAAACGAGCCGGGTCGAGAATGCCCCGGCTGTCGTCGCGCGGTCGTTGTCGCATTTCTTCAAGACCACCCTCATACGCTGGCCCTATGGCCACTCATACTAGTGATCTGCTGGCGGCTGCCGCGCCGCGAACAGTCGGCGTGGTGCGCGGCATCGCCGACGACCAACTCGACCTGCCCACGCCGTGCCACGAATATCTGGTGCGTGATCTGCTCAACCACCTGTTCGAGGTGGTGGTGAACTTCCAGGAGTTGGCCGCCAAACGGCCTGTGGAGTGGGCCGAGAAACCCGAACACCTCGGCGTCGGCTGGCGGGACAGGTTCGCCGTGGAGGTCGACCGGCTGATCGCCGCCTGGTCGGAGCCGTCCACCCTGGAGGGCGTGTCGCCGGGGATGGGCATGCCACAAGCTGTCGTGGGTGGCATGGCGCTGCTGGACCTCACCGTGCACGGCTGGGACCTCGCCGTGGCGACCGGGAAGCCGTACCAGCCAGCCTCGGAGGCGGTTGCCGAACTGCACGGGCTGGTCGAGCAGCTGGGCCCGACAGCCCGCAAGATGGGCGTCTTCGCCGACCCACCACCAACCGCCACCACCCCGACCCCACCCGACCTGGACCACCTCCTGGCCCAAACCGGCCGCACCCCCACCTGGCCCACCACCACCTGACCGCCCAACCCCCGCCCCGCCCCGGCCGGCCCCGCCCGCCCGGTGACCATGAAGTTGTTGTCAGCCGGATCGGCGTGGCGTGGCAATAACTTCATGATCACCGGGCCGAGCCGAGGGTGGGCGGAGTGGGTGGTTGTTGACAGGGGTATTCGCTGAGTGAATAGCTGGGCCGTGTCGATTTCGCACGTCCTTCTGGGGCTGCTTGCCGGGGGCAGTCGGCACGGATATGAGCTCAAGCGGGCGCACGACGAGCGGCTGCCCAGGGCTCGGCCGTTGGCCTTCGGGCAGGTCTACGCGACCCTCGGCCGACTCGAACGGGACGGCCTGGTCGCCGCCGCCGGCCAGGACCGGGCATCCGGTCCGGATCGCACGGCGTACGCGTTGACAGGTGAGGGCCGTTCCGCTCTGGACGAATGGCTGTCCGCTGTGGAGACACCGATGCCGTACGTGGCCAGCACGCTCTTCACGAAGGTCGTTGTGGCGCTGCTGGTAGCCGATATCGACCGGGCCCGGTCGTACCTGATCGCCCAGCGCGCCGTGCACACCGCGCGGCTGCGTGAGCTGACCTCGGTCAAGACCGACCCGGCCGCCTCCGTCAGCGACGTGATCGCGGCCGATTTCGCGATCGCCCACCTCGATGCGGACCTGCGGTGGCTGCACACCACCCTGGACCGGGTCGCCGACTGGCACCGGGAGGTGCATCCGTGACGCAACTCCAAGCTCGCGGCGTGGTTCGGGCGTACGGCCCGACACCCGCCGTGCGGGGAGTGACGCTCGACGTGGCCGAGGGCGAGATCGTCGCCGTCACAGGTCCGAGCGGCTGCGGCAAGTCGACCCTGTTGCACTGTCTGGCCGGCATCCTCCGGCCGGACGCGGGCGAGGTCACCTGGCGTGGGCACCGCATCGACACCTGGTCGGAGGCGGCCCGGTCCCGGCTGCGGCGCACCGAGTTCGGGGTGCTGTTCCAGTTCGGTCAACTCGTCGCCGAACTGACCGCGGCCGAGAACGTCGCGCTGCCGCTGCTCCTCGCCGGCACGGGGCGGCGAGAGGCACGGACGGCTGCGCTGACCTGGCTGGATCGGTTCGGGGTGGCCGAGTTGGCCGACGTCCGGCCGGGTGAGATGTCCGGTGGTCAGCAGCAGCGCTGCGCGACGGCGCGGGCGCTTGTCACCGAGCCGCGGGTGCTCTTCGCCGACGAGCCGACAGGCGCGCTGGACACGCTTACCGGTGAGCAGGTCCTCACCCAACTGGTCCGGCTCGCCCGTGAGCAACGTACCGCCGTCGTCCTGGTCACTCACGAGCCGCGAATCGCCGCGTACGCCGATCGGGAGATCGTGTTGCGTGATGGCCTTGTCGACCACACCGGCCTGGGGCTCGACGTGCCGGTGGCCGGCGGCAATCGGTGAGGCCGGCGACGCTGGTCCGGCTGGCGCTGGCCGGCAACCGCACCGACACCGCGCGGGTGGTGCTCACGGCGCTCAGTGCCCTGTTGGCGACCCTGGCCGGGCTGGCGGCGCTCACCGTGCTTGCCATCGAGAAACCCGCCGGAGACGCCTACATGCAGTCCGAGCAGTACCGCAACGCGTTGTTGCGGGAGCCGGGGTTGCGCGGGGGGACAGCGTTCGCGCTGCTCATGCTGACCATTCCGGTGTTGGCGTTGGCGGGCCAGTGCGCCCGGCTCGGCGCGCCGGCCCGGGACCGGCGGCTGGCCGCGCTCCGACTCGCTGGCGCCACCCCCGGCCAGGTGACGCGCCTGGCGGTGTTGGAGACCGGCCTGGCGAGCATGCTCGGCACCCTCGGCGGGTTGGGTGTCTATCTCGGCGGCCGGGAGGTGCTGCACCGGCCGGACGCGCAGGGTCGGTTGGCGCTGCCCACCGATGTGCTGCCGTCGACGGGCGCGCTGGTGGCGGTGGTGCTCGGCCTGCCGATGATCGCGGCACTGGTGACAGCCCTGATGCTGCGCGCGGTCACCACAAGCCCGCTGGGGCTGAGTCACAGGGTCCCCCGGGAGCGGGGCCCGCGCCTGTGGGCAGGGCCGCTGATCGGGCTGGGGCTGCTCTGCTTCGTGGCGGTCCGTCCGGCGACGTACCGCCTCAATGACGACGAGGCGCTTGTGAGCTGGTTGGTGCCGCTGCTGTTCACGGCGGGCGGTCTGGCCGCGATGGTCGGGGTGGTGATGGGCACCGGATGGATCTCGTACACCTGCGGGCGCCTGCTGCGCCGGCACGCCCGCCGCGCACCGGCGCTGCTCGCGGCGGGCCGGCTGATGGCCGACCCCTGGGCCGGCAGCCGTACGTTCGCGGCGCTGCTGGCCGCTGTGATCTTCGGGGCCGGCGCGGCGGCACTGCGCGCCCACTTCGTCGCCCGGGACACGTTCGAACGCGAGCAGAACAGGCTCGCCGGCGTGGACGCCGGATCCGACCCGTTCTACCTGGCGACAATGGACCTGGTCGACGCCGCGGTGGGGGTGGCCGTGCTGCTCGCGGCCTGCGGGTTGATGGTCGCGCTTGTCGAGGGCATCGTCGCCCGTCGACGGGCGTACGCGGCGCTTGTCGCCACCGGGGTGCCTCGCGGCGTGCTGAGTCGCTCCGTGGCCTGGCAGGCCCTCGCGCCAGCGGTGCCGGCGATCCTGCTCGCGCTCACCGTGGGAGCGGTGGTCGGCCGTGGGTACTTTCCGGCCGTAGGCGCCGAGCGCGCTGCCGGCGTACCCGTGGAGCACCTGGCCTGGCTCGGTGCCGGCGCGTTTGCGGCCGTGCTGGTGACGGTCGGCGTGGGCCTGCTCTTCCTGCGCGCGAGCATCGCGGTGGAGGAGCTGCGCACGACGTGAGCCGGGCGACCCGGACGGTCAGGCCGAGACCAGGCCGGCCGAGAGCGCGACAAGAGTGCCGACGACGGCCGAGCAGCAGCAGACCAGGAGGCCGGCGACAACCGCGAGGATCACCCACACCCGGCGGTCGCGGGCCACTGCCGTGATTGTCGGCCTGCGAACTTCCTCGGCCGGCCCGTCGTCGCCCTGCGTAACCCCGGTCACCCTGGCAGTCTAGGCCCGACCTGCCGGCGTGATCGCGCTCGAACGTGGATGTGGTGCGCCCCTCGGGCCGCCGAGGGGACCACCTACACGATCGAGCGCGATCATCGTCTGGCGCGGGACTGGTCAGGCGCGGCCGACGCGGTCCAGGATCCAGGCGCTGACGAAGGCCTCCTCACGCCAGGAGTCGTAACGGCCACTCGGGCCACCGTGCCCGGCGCCCATCTCGGTCTTGAGCAGGTAGTCGCCGGCCGGGGCGGTCGCCCGCAGCCGCGCGATCCACTTCGCCGGCTCGGAGTAGAGCACCCGCGTGTCGTTGAGGCTTGTCACCGCGAGGATCGCCGGATAGTCCACGGCGGCAACGTTCTCGTACGGCGTGTAGGACTTCATGTACGCGTACACCTCGGGGTCGTCGAGGGGGTTTCCCCACTCCTCCCACTCGGTGACGGTAAGCGGCAGCGACGGGTCGAGGATCGAGGTGAGCGCGTCCACGAACGGCACCTGCGCGACGATCCCGGTGAACGCGTCCGGGGCGAGGTTGGCGACCGCGCCCATCAGCAGACCGCCGGCCGAGGCGCCCCGGGCGACCAGCCTGTCACTTGCCGTCCAGCCGGCCTTCACCAGGTGCCGGGCGCACGCCACGAAGTCGGTGAAGGTGTTCTTCTTGGCCAGCAGCTTGCCCTGGTCGTACCAGCGTCGGCCCAGCTCGCCGCCGCCCCGGGTGTGCGCCACCGCGAAGATGACGCCCCGGTTGAGCATGGACAGCCGGGACACCGAGAACCACGGGTCCATGCTCGCCTCGTACGAGCCGTAGCCGTACAGCTGGCAGGGTGCCGAACCGTCCCGGGGCGTACCGACCCGGCAGACAAGCGAGATCGGCACCCGTGTGCCGTCGTCGGCAAGCGCCCAGTCGCGGTGCTGCTCGTACTCGGCCGGGTCGAACGGCCGACCGTCCGGGCCGGGCAGCACGGGCTTCTGCTTGCGCAGCACCATCTGCCGGGTCACCAGGTCGTAGTCGTAGATCGAGTCGGGGGTGACAAGCGAGGCGTAGCGCAGGCGGACCTGCCCGGTGCGGTACTCCGGGTTGGCGTCCAGCCCGACGCTGTAGAGCGGCTCGGGAAAGTCGATGTCGTACGCGTCGTCGCTGCCCACCGGCAGCACCCGCAGCCCGGTGAGCCCTTCGGTGCGCAGGGACACCACCAGGTGGTTGGCGAACGCGTCCACCGCCTCTAACCGGGTGCCCGGGGTGTGCTCGATGAGCGGCACCCAGTCACCGGGCACGTCGGCCGAGGTGAACGCCAGCGCGAAGTCCTCCGCGCCGTCGTTGTGCAGGATCAGGAAGCGGTGGCCGTGGTGCTCCACCGTGTATTCGACACCCTGGCGGCGGGGCGCGATCACGGCGGGTGCGCCGGTCGGGTTGCCGGCCGGGATCACCAGCACCTCACTTGTGGTCTTGCTGTGGATGTCGATGAGGATGAACTTCTCCGACCGGGTCAGCTCCACGCCCACCCAGAACCGCTCGTCGTCCTCCTGGTGGACCACCACGTCGTCGGCGGAGGCGGCGCCGATTGTGTGCCGCCAGACGCGGTTGGGCCGCCAGGCGTCGTCCACAGTCACGTAGAACAGCGCTGACGCGTCGGCCGACCAGGCGGTGCCGTAGAACGTGTCCGGAACCTCGTCCGGCAACAGTTCGCCGGTGCTCAGGTCCTTGACCCGCAGGGTGAACCGCTCGTCGCCGGAGAAGTCGGTCGAGTAGGCGAGCCAGCGGCCGTCCGGGCTCACGTCGAACGCGCCGAGCGAGAAGAAGTCGTGCCCCTCGGCCAGCAGGTTGCCGTCGAGCAGCACCTCCTCGCCGTCGAGCGGAACACCGTCGGCACTTTCCGGCGGGTCGGTCTCGCCGTCGCGGACCGCGCGCCGGCAGTGCACCTCGTACTGCTGGCCCTCGATCGTCCGGGTGTAATACCAGTACCCGCCCTTGCAGGTCGGCACCGACAGGTCGGATTCCTGGGTGCGCTGGCGGGTCTCCTCGAACAGTTCCGCGCGGAGGGCGGCCAGGTGCGCGGTGCGCTCCTCGGTGTACGCGTTCTCGGCGGTCAGGTAGGCGATCGTCTCCGGGTCGTCCTTGGCGGCGAGCCAGGCGTACTCGTCGATGACGGTGTCGCCGTGGTGGGTGCGCTCGGCGGGCACCCGCTTCGCCACGGGCGGGGCAGTCTCGGTGGTCACGGCGGCCACGTTACCGGCCGGCCCGCTCCGCGCGCCGGACCAGCGGCATCTCGATTGTCGTCACCACGTCGTTCGAACAGATGTACGATAGCCGCCATGGCGGCAGCAGCGAGTTTCCTCGGCCGGTCCGGCGCTATCGAGATCACCCGGCGATTGACGGCGATCTGCGGCCCGCCGTTCGCCCGGCTCGCCGGGCCTGCCGACGAGGTGGCCGGGCGGCCGGCTCGCTGGGTGGCCGTGCCGGGTGGTCCGCACGCCGCGGCCGAGGTGCTGCGGCTGGCCGCCGCCCACGACTTCACTGTGGTGCCCCGCGGTGCCGGCACGAAGATCGACTGGGGTGCCACCCCCACGCATGTCGACATCCTGCTCGACACCGGCCGGCTGGCGGGCATCGGTCACGAGCCGGTGGGCGCGCCGGTGGCCGAGGTGGGCGCCGGCACCCCGCTGCGGGCCGTTCAGGCCACTCTGGAACGCACCGGGCAGCGGCTCGCGATGGACGCTCCGTCGCCGGGCGCGACCCTCGGCGGGGTGCTCGCAGCCGGGGAGGCCGGGCCGCTCCGGCACCGCCACGGCAGCCCGTGCGACCAGCTCATCGGGGTCCGCTATCTGGGTGCCGACGGTGAGTTGGTAAGCGCCGGTGGCGGCGCGCCCGGGCTCGACCTGGCCCGGCTGCTCTGCGGCTCGCAGGGCGCGCTCGGCGTGCTGGTCTCGGCGAGCCTGCGGGTGCAGCCGGTGCCAGCCAGCCGGCTCTGGGTGTCCCGGCCGGTGTGGACCCCGCTGGAGGTCCACGACCTGGTCCGGATGGTCCTCGCCGCCCGGCTGGAGCCGGCGGCCATCGAGCTGGATCTGCCCGCCGGGGCACCCCGGCCGCGCAGCCCGTACCCGCCCGGCCACCCGGCCGCGACCGCTCGCGAGCGTCACCCGTCGATGTCCGGGCGGTCCGGCGCCCCGTCCCGGGCGGGCAGCCTTGTGGTGCTGCTGGAGGGCGGCCCGGCCGAGGTCACCGAGCGCGCCGAACGACTTGTCGGCCTGCTGCACGGAGAGGCGACTGTCACCCACTCCGCGCCGCCGTGGTGGCGCCGCTATCCGTTCGCGCCCGGCGACACGGCGCTGCGCCTGGAGGTGCCGATCACCGACCTGCACGCCGCCGTCTACGCGCTGCGCGACGCGGCCGGCTCTCCCGTGCCGGTGCGGGGCTCCGCCGGGCTGGGCGTGGTGCACGCGGCGCTGCCCGGCACGCTGGCCCCTGACCGGGTGGCGTCCATCCTGGCCGCCGTCCGTGGAGTGCTGCTGGCCCGACAGGGCCGCTGCGTGGTGGTCTCCGCTCCCGCCGCGGTCCGGCAGGCCGTCGACCTGTGGGGTGAGCTGGCCGGCCTGGCCCGCCTGCACGCCGCCAAGGAACACCTCGACCCGGAGCACCGCCTCGCCCCCGGCCGCCTCCCCGGCGGCGGGTGATCCTCCGGCCCGGGTCGAGCGGGGTGACGTCCGGCCCGCCAGCGCCACCATGACGAGCGCCAGCGGCTCGACGCCGCCCGGTCAGACCGCGTCGTTGCGGAGCACCAGCACGGCGATGTCGTCCCGGGGTGGCTCGACCGAGAAGTTGATCGCGGCGGCGCGCAGTCGGGCGGCCACCACGTCGGCCGAGTATCCGGCAAGTGGCGCCGCGGCATCGCGCAGCCGGTCGGTGCCGAACAGCTCCCGGCCACGCCGTCGCTCGGTGACCCCATCGGTATAGAAGATCAGCGAATCGCCCGGGGCAAGCGTGATCTCCGCCGTCGGTGAGATGATCGTGTCGAGCAGGCCCAGCGCCGTGCCCCCGGTGCCGACGAACCGGGCGCCGCCCGCGCCGGCCAGCAGCACCGGCCGGTCGTGCCCGGCCAGGTGCAACGAGACCTCCAACTGGCCACCGTCGCCCACCCCGACCGCCGCGAGGGCCAGCGTGCAGTACCGGCCGCCGCCCCGCTCGACAAGTGTCTCGTTGAGCCGGGCCAGCGCCTCCGGCAGTGGCTTGCCGTCGCCGACAAGCACGCGGATCACGTCCCGGACCAGGCCGGTGACTGCCGCCGCCTGCACCCCCTTGCCCGAGACGTCCCCGATGACCACGAGCCAGCGTCCGTCGGGCAGCGGCACCACGTCGTAGAAGTCGCCGCCCACCTCCGCGTCGTCGCCCGTCGGGACGTACTCGGCGGCGAAGCCGATCCCGTCCACCACCGGCAGCACGGGCGGCAGCAGGGACTGCTGGAGCGTCTGCGCGACCCGCCGGCGCTCGGCGTGGATCCGGGCGTTCTCGATGGCAAGCGCGGCGCGGCGGGCCACATCCTCCAGCACTGCCACCTGGTCCGGGTCGTGCCGGTGCCGTTGGTGCCGGCCCACCGCCAGGGTGCCGAGCCGTTGGCCGCGCACGATCAGCGGCACCGCGAAGCCCTCCATCGGCGCGCCCAACGGGATCTGCGCCGCACCGCGAGACGCCCCGCGCAACCGGGCCTGGATGGAATCCGGGCCGGTCTCCTCCAGCACCTTGTGCAACTGCGGCAGCGCCGACTCGTCGGCGTGACTGGCCGCCGCCAGCCGGAGCCGACCCCACTCGTCTGTGGTGTGCACCGCGCACCACTGGCCGAGCCGGGGCACCACGAGCTGCGGGATCAGCGCCATCGTCAGCTCCACGTCCAACGACTGCGCAAGCAACTCGCTCGCCTCGGCCAGGAACGTCAACCACGCCTGCCGGCGTACGTCGGCCCGGCGCAGCCTGTCGTTCTCCAGGTGCAGCGACAGCCGCTCGGCGGTGAGCACCGCCAGCGGCTGGGCGTACGCCGACGGCGCCGCGTCCAGCTCCAGCTCACCGGCGTACGGGCGCTGCACGGTCAACGGCACCCGGAGCAGTTCGCTGCCGGGGCGGGGCTGTCGGCCGAAGCGGGCGAGCAGTTGCGTGCCCTGCCCGTCGCCCCGGTCCAGGCGTATCGTGCCGCCTGCCGCGCCCACCATCTCGGCGACCCGGCTGAGCAGGTTGGCGGCGAAGTCGGGCAGCGGATCGTCGGCGTACACGTCGGGAGCGGTCTGCATGAGTTCGCTCATGGCGCCGGCGCTCGGAGCGGAGTTGTCGGCGGCGTCGGTAGTCGTCGACGTACCGCCGGAGTTGGCCTCGGCCGGCGCGTCGGCCCCGGGCCGGTCCAGCCGGAACCAGACGCCCTTGCCTGTGGGCAGGTACGTGGTGCCCCAGCGGCTGGCGAAGTGGTCGACGAGCAGCAACCCTCGACCTCGCTCCGAAACCTCGTTGATCTCCGTTGCGTCGTTGCGGCTGCCGACGGTGAGCGCGTCGTCGCCAGAGCCGGGCGCGAAGTCGGAGACGGTCACGGAAAGCCCGACTTCGTCGGCGATGACCTCGATGTCCAGTTCGGTGCGCGCGTGCTCGACGGCGTTGGTGGTCAGCTCGGTGGTGAGCAGCAGCGCCTCGTTGGCGAGTTCGTCCAGGTGTGCCTCGGTGAGCACCGAGCGGACGACCGCACGGGCGGCGGCGGGTGTGCGGCGGTCAGCGGGCAGGCGGACACGCCGGACCGCCCCGTTCCGGGCCTCGGCTGTCGCAGGCCCTGCCTCGGCTGACACCCTCGTATCCTCTACCGTCCCCCCACCGAGTGCCAAGCCGATCAACGATCGTCGACCTGACGGCCCGGTCCGCCGCTGCGACGGCGGGGCGGATCGGCGTCGGTACGACAGATGTGGTGTCCGGGCGAGGTCTGGGCTCGGCCGTGTCGGTCTGGGCCCCCACGGGTGGATTGGAGTGCCCGCGGAGGCCGCTCGGCGGGTCGCGCACCCTGGCACCACGGCGAACGCGGGCACAATATGGGATGCCGGTGTGTCCGCAGGGCCGGTGCCCCCGAGTGGAGCGAGGAATGATGACCACGGCGAAGCAGTCGGTGGCGGATCCGTCCGCGCCCGACCACGAGGCGCTCCTCGGTGAGTTGACCGAGGCGCTGCGACGGGTCCGTCGCGGCGACCTGAAGGTCCGGCTTCCGCGCCGCGCCGGCAAGGCCGGTGAGGTGGCGGACGCCTTCAACGAGGCGGTCTCGCTCCAGGAGCGGCAGTATCTGGACCTGCGGCGGATCAGTCGGATCGTCGGCCGCGACGGCCGGCTCACCGAACGGCTCGACGACGAGGGGCTGGACGGCTCCTGGGCGGAGGGGCAGCGGGCGGTCAACTCGCTCATCGACGACCTGGGCCGGCCGACGACCGAGATCGCCCGGGTCATCGTGGCGGTCGCGGACGGCGACCTGTCCCAGCACATGGCCCTGGAGATCGACGGCCGGCCGCTGCGCGGCGAATACCTGCGGATCGGCCGCACTGTCAACACGATGGTGGACCAGCTCTCGTCGTTCTCCAACGAGGTGACGCGTGTGGCCCGCGAGGTGGGCACCGAGGGCAAGCTGGGCGGCCAGGCCGATGTGCGTGGCGTCGCCGGCACCTGGAAGGACCTCACCGACTCGGTGAACACCATGGCGTCGAACCTGACCGGCCAGGTGCGGTCGATCTCGCAGGTGGCGACGGCTGTGGCAAAGGGCGACCTGTCGCAGAAGATCACGGTCGGTGCGCGTGGCGAGGTCGCCGAGCTGGCCGACACGATGAACTACCTCACCGACACCCTGCGGCTCTTCGCCGAGCAGGTGACACGGGTAGCCCGCGAGGTGGGCACCGAGGGCAAGCTCGGTGGTCAGGCCGAGGTGCCGAACGTGGCAGGCACCTGGAAGGACCTGACCGACAGCGTCAACTCGATGGCGTCGAACCTGACCGCCCAGGTGCGCAACATCGCCCAGGTGTCGACGGCTGTGGCGCGGGGTGACCTGTCGCAGAAGATCACGGTGGCGGCGCAGGGCGAGATCCTGGAGTTGAAGGACACTGTCAACACGATGGTGGACCAGTTGTCGTCGTTCGCCGACGAGGTGACGCGTGTTGCCCGCGAGGTCGGCATCGAGGGCAAGCTTGGCGGTCAGGCCCAGGTGCGCGGGGTCTCCGGCACCTGGCGCGACCTCACCGAGAACGTCAACCAGTTGGCCGGCAACCTGACCAGCCAGGTCCGCAACATCTCGCAGGTGTCGACGGCTGTGGCGCGGGGTGACCTGAGCCAGAAGATCACGGTGGACGCGCAGGGCGAGATCCTGGAGCTCAAGAACACCGTCAACACGATGGTGGACCAGTTGTCGTCGTTCGCCGACGAGGTGACGCGTGTCGCCCGCGAGGTCGGCACCGAGGGCAACCTCGGTGGTCAGGCGCAGGTCAAGGGCGTCAGCGGCACGTGGCGGGACCTGACCGACAACGTGAACTCGATGGCGTCGAACCTGACCAGTCAGGTCCGCAACATCGCCTCGGTGACCACTGCGGTGGCGAAGGGCGACCTGTCGCAGAAGATCACGGTGGACGCGCGGGGCGAGATCCTGGAGTTGAAGTCCACTGTCAACACGATGGTGGACCAGTTGTCGTCGTTCGCCGACGAGGTGACGCGAGTCGCGCGTGAGGTGGGCACCGAGGGCAAGTTGGGTGGTCAGGCGCAGGTGCGCGGGGTGGCCGGCACCTGGCGGGACCTGACCGACAACGTGAACTCGATGGCGTCGAACCTGACCGCCCAGGTCCGCAACATCGCGCAGGTGTCGACGGCTGTGGCGAAGGGCGACCTGAGCCAGAAGATCACGGTGGACGCGCGGGGCGAGATCCTGGAGTTGAAGTCCACTGTCAACACGATGGTGGACCAGTTGTCGTCGTTCGCCGACGAGGTG